>NZ_JBQWAR010000018.1:0-620033 GCF_052491725.1 Haloleucobacter ellipsoideus | reverse complement strand
ACCCTTCCCGAGAATACCGACAATCCCACACATAGGCCAAAGCTCCACCACTTGCCGGCCGCGCCTCAGGGGAATCAGGGCAGCAGCCTTTACCTTCTCTACCGGCAACACCTCCGACGGAGGAATCAATTCATCTTGCCGTTTCTGTCACTCAAGGGAATCAGCGCGGTTTCACCTGTGCGCTCTTGAAGGCCCTGAAGTCCCGCGCCCAGCCTTCCTTCACCACCTGCCGGCTGCGGGCCAGCGCCAGTGCATCGGCCGGCACATCGCTGGTCACCACCGAACCGGTGCCGATAAAGGCCCCCGCCCCGATCGAAACCGGCGCAACCAGAGCACTGTTCACGCCCACAAAGGCATCCGGCCCGATCTCGGTGCGGTATTTGCCGAAGCCGTCATAATTGCAGGTGATGGTGCCCGCCCCCAGATTGGAACGCGCGCCCACATGCGCATCACCGATATAGGAGAGGTGATTGACCTTCGCCCCCGCCTCGATATGAGCGGCCTTGGTCTCCACGAAATTGCCGATCTTCGCGCCCTCGTCGATCCGAGATCCGGGACGCAGGCGGGCATAGGGGCCAATAGTGACGCCGGCGCCCACCTGCGCGCCCGCCAGATGCGAGAAGGCGTGGATGACCGTATCATCCCCCACGCTGACACCGGGGCCGAAAACCACGTGCGGCTCAATGATGACATCGCGGCCCAGCATGGTATCGGCGCTGAGGAACACGGTTTCCGGCGCAATCAGCGTAGCCCCGCCCGCCATGGCGGCCCGGCGCAGGCGCTGCTGAAGAATGGCCTCAGCCTCGGCCAGCTGGATGCGGCTGTTGACGCCTGCAACCTCATCCACATCGGCCTCGGTCGCCACCACCTTCAGGCCATCCGCGCGGGCAAGCTCCACGGCATCGGTGAGATAATATTCGCCCTTGGCATTGGCATTGCCAATTCCCTCCAGCAGCCGCAAGGCATGGGCGCCCGAGAGAGCCATAAGGCCGGCATTGCAGAAATTGACCGCCTTTTCCGCGGCACTGGCGTCCTTTTCCTCACGAATGGCGAGAAGAGCCTCACCATCTGTGAGCAGGCGTCCATAGCCGGTCGGGTCCTGCGGACGGAAACCAAGCGCTGCGACAGCCGCGCCTTCCGCCAGCGGCGCGCGCAGGGCCTGCAGTGTTTCCGGGCGAATGAGCGGGGTATCGGCATAAAGCACCAGCACATCATCCACCCCCTCGGCCAGCGCGGCGCGCGCGGCCAGCACGGCATGGGCTGTGCCAAGGCGCTCATGCTGCACGAAAACCTGCGCATCCGGGATGACGCGCAAGGCTTCGGCCGCCACATCCTCACGATCCGGACCGATGACGACGGCAGTGCGGGTGGCGCCGGCCTTGCGGGTGGTGGTGAGCACATGGCGCAGCATGCTCCAGCCGGCAACCTGATGAAGAACCTTGGGCAGGCGCGAGGCCATGCGCGTGCCTTCACCGGCGGCCAGAATGATGACGAGCAGGCTGCGATCACTCATGTAAAATTCTCCACCATAGCTGCGGCACTCATGAGACAGTCGCCATCAGAATGCCGTGCATGCCGTTCAGATTTCGTGAAAGCCACAGTGCCATGCAACTGGACGCGAACGTCCGTGCACCTTAATCAGCCCTGCCAGCATTTCGAGTTGAGTTGAGCATATGACACAGACCTCACAACCGGGCCACACCTTGTTCCGCCCCGGCCCGCGCAGCCTCAACTGGCTGATTCCACTGGGCATGGGCACGCTCGGCTGGGCCTTGTACATGCGCTACATGATGGTGGAGCCAGCTCTGGTACGGCTGGCCTGTGATGCGGGCCTGCAGAGCGCGGGCTGCTATGCGCGCTCTGCCGTGCTGGTGCTGATGGAATGGTCCATCTTCGGAATGATCGCGCTGGCGGCGGCTGTGGTGCATCTCATTGCCCCTTCCCTCGCCGCCTTTGCCGTGGCGCTGGTGTTTTCCGCCTGCGCACTGGTGTTTCATAATGAAATCGCCGGCGCGCTGGCGGTGATGCTGCTCATCCTTTCGTTCGCGCGGAGCGGACCCGCCACAGCGTGAGCGCAAGCAGCAGGCACAGCAGGCCGAACCACAGGGCCTGCCAGTTCGCCAGCGTCTCATTGAGCGGAATATAGAAGCCGGCCAGCAGGAAGCCCCAGAAGCTGGCCTGCTCGGCCATCCCCGCGCCCTCACGCACCGGTCGATGCGCCAGAGCGCCGGCCAGCAGGGCGACCACAACGCCTGTCAGCGAATAGATCGGGAAATCCTTGTAGCGCGGGCTGAACACCAGTTCGAGCGTGGCGACGCCCACGGCTGCAACACCCAAGGCAAGCATCAGGGCCGAGATGACAGCGGCAGGACGCGCCATCGCCCGCAAATCCCCCGAAAGCGCGACAGCCATCGGTGCAAGGCCCTGCCCGCGGGCGATCACCGCCGGCACCACCCCCACGCTCAGGACAGCCAGAGCGAAAAAGGCGCCATTGCGCACCCAGCCGGTGATGCCAAGGCTTTCCAGCGGCAGGGCGGAAAGAGCAACCCCCAGCGTTGCGCCGCTGGCAAGGGCAACAAGGGCGATGGCGAACCATTCACCGTTGCGCACGCCTCCCTCACGCCCGCGCCCGGCCAGCGCCGCCGCCCCAAAGGCAGCGATGACAGCGGCGATTCCCACACCGATATGCATGCGCCAGCCCGGGAAATCCTCCACCGGCTGGCCCCAGGCGAATTTCGCCTCGCGGTTTGAAGAATCAATAATGCCCCAATGACCGCCCACCGTGCCCTCGCTGCGGCGCTTCCAGGGCTGGTCGAAGGCCTCGATCAGATTGACCCGATAGCCGCGCTTTTCGGCCAGGGTCAGCACATCCTGCACCACCCGCGCCTGATTGGAGGGGGAAGGCAGAGCCCCCTCGCGCATGCGGCCGGAGGAAGGCCAGCCGGTTTCACCGATAAGGATTTCCTTGCCCGGAAACTCCTCCGCCATTTTCTGGCGGATGGAATCGATATGCGCCCCTGCCTCATCGGCAGAAACCGGCAGGTCCTCCCAATAGGGCAGGATATGGATGGTGACGAAATCCACATCCTGGGTCAGCGCCTTGTTGCGCTCCCAGAACTCCCACACATCGGCATAAGTCACGGGCACATCGCCCACTTTCGACTTCACATCGCGAATGGTGGCGGCAAGGTCGGTGGGAGACATCTCGCCCCGCAGCAGCACCTCATTGCCAACGATGACCGCCTTCACCACATCCGGATTCTCGCGCGCAAGGGTGGTGGCAATCTCCACCTCCTCGCGGTTGCGGTCCTTCTCCGCGCCCAGCCAGATGCCCTGCAGCACCTCCAGCCCATGCTTGCGGGCAATGTGCGGAACCTTGTCCAGCCCCATCTCGATGGAATAGGTGCGCACGCAGGAGGTGATCCTGGCGAGCTGCGCCATGTCCTCATCGATCTGCGCCTCGGAAATCACCAGATCCTTGATGAAAGGCGACTGGTCATCGCGGAAGGGCGCATAGGAAACGCAAGGCAGTTTCTGCTCCGGCCCATGGCTTGTGGCAGGCATGTGAACCGGCTGGCCCAGCCATGCCCATAACCCCGAAACGAGCCCGGCAACCACAAGGGCGAGCAGGAGCGGCAGGCGCGCGGCAGACAGCATGAAAACTCCTGATTAAAGCTCTGCGTGTAAGAATGGGGGCGAAACAGGCGGAGAACCCCGCTCCTGAACCCAAACGATCTGTCTGGCGGGCAAATAGAGCTTCAAAAGGGCACTGTGAAGCCGCAGATGCGAAAAGTCGGGTACAGAAGGCGGGTTATGCCGTCATGCTGACAAATTCACGCGCATCTCCTAGAGTTATTATAGTAGGTGCACGCCTTGTATCTCCAGCAGAATATGGATCTCATGCAACGCTTCCGAATTTCGCATCTGGCTGGCGCAACTGCGGTTGCATGTGCGGCTTTCGTTTTCGCTTCCGGCATCAGCTCACCTGCCCTGGCGCAGAACCAGGCCAGTGTGCCCAATGCTCCCCAGCAGCCGGTGCAGCAGCAGAGCCCGGAGGAGAAGATCCTGCAGGAGATCCAGCGCCGCACCATCGAGGAATATGACGAGGCCGCCAAGCTGCCGGGCACGGCGGGCCTGCCGGAATGCGTATGGGGTGGACGGCGGATCGCGGCCTTGCTCTGGCGTGATGATCTGGATACCGCGAGCCGCCATCTGGCGCTTTATGAGCGCTTCGGCTGCCCCACCGAGCATCTGAAGCTGACCTTCCGCTGCCTCGTGCGGCAGGGCCATATGGACCCGAAGGCGCAGGAGCGGCTGGCCGGGCGGGTGCACCAGTGCTGGGTGAACCCGGACTTCACCCCCGCCATCGCCCCCCAGACTCCCCCGCCGGAAGCCGCACCCGCTACCCCTGCGGAAGATGCCCCGCCACAGGATCCCCGCCAGTAAGGAATAGTCACCCGCAGGCCGCAGGGGCGCCGAAACCCCGCCACAGTCAGGCGCTAGTCCTGTATGCGGAACGGCGGGCGCACCCTTGCGTTGCGGCCAGCACAATGGTTTCGGGCGACGGCACCCAGATGACGCCGCCCATACATCTTTCAGTCCTGCGCACGACATTTCGGGGGCAGGACCATCTCCCTGTTGAGCGGGTCGGCCATGCGTAAGGGTCTTGCTGTTGCGGCAGCGGTCATCATCATTGCCTCGTCCCTGAGCGCGCTGCTCTGGTATCTGATGCGGCCGGAGGTGCACGCTCCCGATATTACCGGACAGGTGCAAAGCCTCTCCTTTGCCCCCTACGGCCGCTATATGGACCCGGAAAAGGGCACGCCGACCAATACCGAGCAAATTCGGAATGATCTGAAGGTCGTGGCGCCCTACACGCAGGCTGTCCGCACCTATGCCTCCACGGGCGGCATCGAGCAGGTGGCCCCGCTGGCGGCGGAGCATGGGCTCAAGGTTTCCGTTGGCGCCTGGATCGACAAGCGCGAGGAGCGCAATACCCGCGAGCTGGAGAATGTCGTCGCCATCGCCAGGGCGAACCGGAATGTCTCAAGCATCGTCGTGGGCAATGAGACGGTGTTGCGCGCGGAAAAGACCGGCCCGGAAATGGCGGCGCTCATCCGTCAGGTCAAGCGGCAGGTCAATGTGCCCGTCACCACGGGCGAAATCTGGAACACATGGCTGGATGAGCCGGAACTGGCCTCCTCGGTGGATTATATTCTGGCGCATATCCTGCCCTATTGGGAGGGTGTGCCGGCCAACCAGGTGGTCGATTATACGGTCAATGCCTATAACCGCCTGCGCGCGGCCTATCCCGGCAAGCGTATTGTCATCGGCGAATTCGGCTGGCCCTCCAGCGGCTTCAACCGCGATGCCTCGGTGCCCGGGCAGGTGGAGCAGGCCAAGATCCTGCGCGACTTCATCGCCCGTGCCGATGCGCTGGGCATCGAATACAACATCATCGAATCCTTTGATTCGCCCTGGAAGAATTTCGAAGGCTCGGTCGGCCAGTACTGGGGCATCTTCGATGCGGACCGGAACCTGAAATTCCCCTTCACCGGCCCGATTGTCGAGCGCTCCTACACGCAGACCACCATCATGGCGCTGGTGCTGGGCGTTCTGTTCACCCTGCCGCTGCTGTGGCTGAAGGGCCCCACCTTCGTGCAGGGGCTGGCGCTGGCCATCTCGGCCAATGCGGTTGCCTCCTGGCTCGCGCTGGTGGCCGAGTACTGGCTCACCCATTATGTTTCCGGCGGTGACTATTTCACGCTGGCGCTTTGTGTCGTGATGCTGGTGCCGCTGGTGTTCGTGATCCTCTACCGTATCGAGGAGCTGGCGACCTTTGCCTTCGGTCGCGGCCCCAAGCGCCTGCTGGACCAGCAGAAGCTGCCAGACCCCACCCGCTTCCCCAAGGTCTCCATCCATGTGCCCGCCTATCGCGAGCCGCCGGAGATGCTGAAGCAGACGATTGATGCCCTCGCCCGGCTGGAATGGCCGAATCTCGAATGCATCATCATCATCAACAACACGCCCGACCCGGAGATGGTGGAGCCCATCCGCGCCCACTGTGCGGCGCTGGGAAGCCGGTTCAAGTTCATCAATGCCGAGAAGGTTTCAGGCTTCAAGGCCGGTGCCCTGCGCATTGCGCTGGAGCAGACGGCGCAGGATGCTGAAATCATCGGCATCATCGATGCCGACTATGTGGTGAGCCCGGACTGGCTGAAGAATCTGGTGCCGGTTTTCGAGGACCCCACCGTCGGCCTCGTCCAAGCCCCGCAGGATCATCGCGATGGCCATCTCAGCCCGCTGCATCAGGCGATGAATGCGGAATATGCCGGTTTCTTCGATATTGGCATGGTGCAGCGCAATGAGGATGACGCGGTGGTGGTGCATGGCACCATGTGCCTCATTCGCCGCGCCGCCATGGAGCAGGCTGGCAACTGGTCTTCCGACACCATCTGCGAAGATACGGATCTGGGCCTGACCATCGCCGAACATGGCTGGAAGACCCATTACACCGCCCGCCGCTATGGCTGGGGCCTGCTGCCGGACAGCTTCGAGGCCTTCAAGAAGCAGCGCCATCGCTGGGCCTATGGTGGCACGCAGATCATCAAGAAGCACTGGCGCCGCTTCCTGCCGGGCAACTCCCAGCTCACGGCGGCCCAGAAGCGGCATTTCGTGCTGGGCTGGATGTCATGGCTGGGCGCAGAATCAGTGGGCGCTGCCGTGGCGCTGGCTTCGCTGCTCTTCGTGCCCTTCGTGCTGTTTCTGGGCATTTCCGTGCCGGCCTATGTGCTGACCCTGCCTATCGTGGCGACCTTTCTGGTCTATGCCCTGCACTTCATCAGCCTGTACCGGCTGCGCGTGCGCACCACGCCCCTGCGGATGATCGGCGCGGCCATTGTGGCCAGCGCCGTGCAGTTCACCGTCGCCAAGGCGGTGCTGGATGGCTTCCGCTACAAGGATCTCGCCTTTGCCCGCACGGCGAAGGGCAATACCTGGCTTGCGGGCGCGGCCCGCTCTTTCCCGGCCCTGCCGGAAGCCGTCATCGGCTCCTGCCTGCTGATCGCCGGCGTGGTGCTGGTTTACACCAACTGGCACGATACGCGTGAAATCAATCTCTACGCCATGGCGCTGATGGTGCAGAGCCTGCCCTATGTGGCCGCCGCGGGCATTGGCCTGTTTGAGTCCTCCCGCTTCAATGATTACGCCTTCTGGCGGGCCCTGCATGCGAAAATGGCCCCCTTCCTGCCCCGCTGGCTCGCCCCGGCGCGCAGTTCCGATACGCCAAGACCCGTGGGGGACTGAACCCCGCTGGCCCGCAAGACCTTGCATGCACCGGAATGAAGTGGGCGGGACAGTTCCCGCCCATTTTGCTATCTGGAGGACATGATGCCCCCGCCCCTTCCATTCGGCCTGATTCTCGCTGGTGGCCATGGCCGCCGCATGCAGGCGGGCCTGGAGCGGAATGGGCCTGCGCCCCACCCGCGCCTCAAGCCGCTCGTCATGCTGGAGACGCAGCCGCTGATTGCCCATGTGGTGGAACGCGTGCGCCCGCAGGTGGCGCGGCTGGCCATCAATGCCAATGATCCGCCCGAGCTTTTTCAGCCCTTTGGCCTTCCCGTGATCGCGGACAGCATGCCCGATCGCCCTGGCCCGCTGGCCGGGGTTCTGGCCGGGCTGGAGTGGATCGCGCGGGAAGCGCCGGGCACCCCCTTGCTCACCGTGCCCGCCGATACACCCTTTTTGCCGGAAAACCTCGTCTCGCGCCTCATGCTGGGCTATCAACGCAGCGGACGTGTGACCTGTGCGGCTTCCAACGGACAGAATCATCATGTCATCGCAATCTGGCCCGCCAGTGCGCGTGAACCGTTACATGCGGCGCTTGAAACGGGTAACCGGAAAGTTGGGGCTATCCTTCAGGCGCTGCAGGTCGTATCGGAGTGCTGGGATGGGGAAGCCGGCGACCCCTTCTTCAATATCAATTCAGCCGAAGATCTCGCCGCCGCGAGGTTACACCGACTTGCCAAATAATGGAGACGGGTCACGCTTGCGGCAAAATTGGGGAGGGGTTAGGACTGCACGATGGCGCTTCGCTCCTGCGAAATGCGCTGATGAGTCCACCCAAAGGATGAGGGATCCATGGACGCCACCAATGACACCGGTGCCAAAGCCGCCAAGCTTAGCCTAGGCGAGAAAAGCTGGGATCTGCCGATCCACGGGGGAACCATTGGCCCCGATGTAGTCGACATCTCCAAGCTGTATGGCCAGACCGGGATGTTCACCTACGACCCCGGCTTCACCTCCACGGCCTCCTGCGAAAGCAAGATCACCTATATTGATGGTGACAAGGGTGTTCTGCTCTATCGCGGCTATCCCATCGAGCAGCTTGCCGAGAACGGCGACTTTCTGGAGACCTGCTATCTCCTGCTCTATGGTGAACTTCCCACCGCCGCCCAGAAGGCCGAATTCGACCGCTCCGTGACCTACCACACCATGGTTCACGAGCAGATGAACCGCTTCTTCCATGGTTTCCGGCGTGATGCTCACCCCATGGCCATCATGGTGGCCTCGGTCGGCGCACTGTCCGCCTTCTATCACGACTCCACAGACATCTCGGACCCGAAGCAGCGTCTCATCGCTTCGATCCGCATGATCGCGAAGATCCCGACCCTGGCCGCCATGGCCTACAAATATTCGGTCGGCCAGCCCTTCGTGTATCCGCGCAACGATCTGGACTACACCGCCAACTTCCTCTCCATGTGCTTTGCCGTGCCATGCGAGGACTACAAGGTGAACCCCATTCTCGCCCGCGCCATGGACCGGATCTTCATCCTCCATGCCGATCACGAGCAGAATGCCTCCACCTCCACCGTGCGTCTGGCCGGCTCCTCCGGGGCCAACCCGTTCGCCTGTATCGCCGCGGGCATTGCCTGTCTGTGGGGGCCCGCCCATGGCGGCGCCAATGAAGCCGCACTGAAGATGCTGGCCGAAATCGGCTCGGTGGATCGTATCCCCGAATATATCGCCCGCGCGAAGGACAAGAATGATCCCTTCCGCCTCATGGGCTTCGGCCACCGGGTCTACAAGAATTATGATCCGCGCGCCAAGATCATGCAGCAGACCTGCCACGAAGTGCTGAACGAGCTGGGCATCAAGGATGACCCGCTGCTCGACGTCGCCGTGGAACTGGAGCGCATTGCGCTGCACGACGATTATTTCGTCGAGAAGAAGCTGTATCCGAACATCGATTTCTATTCCGGCATCACGCTGAAGGCGATGGGCTTCCCCACCTCCATGTTCACCGTGCTGTTCGCCCTGGCCCGCACCGTGGGCTGGATTGGCCAGTGGAAGGAAATGATCGAGGATCCGGGCCAGCGTATCGGTCGCCCGCGCCAGCTCTATACCGGCGCACCGCAGCGCGACTATGTGGACATGGCCAAGCGTTCCTGATGGAAAGTCCGTTCCTGATGGAGCGGGCAGGTTGAAGGCTGCGGCCTGAAACCTGATTGGTGATATCTGAAAAAGGGCGTGACCTTCCGGCCGCGCCCTTTTTTGCATCTTCTGGTCGCGCGCCCTGTTCCTGCGGCCTGAACGGCTTATGATCTCCCCATCAGCGTATTTGCGCCATCACTGAAGGGAGTGCCGACATGTCCGCCCAGCAGGCTGTTTCGGGTCTCACGGTCTCTCGACAGGGCCATGCCGCCATCGTGACGCTGGACAAGCCCCACACATTGAATGCGCTGGATCTGGACATGTTGCAGGGCCTCACCCGGCTGCTGAAGCAATGGGCCGCGGATGATGCCATAAGCGCGGTGGTGGTGCGCTCCAGCAGCCCGAAGGCCTTCTGTGCGGGTGGTGATATCCGTCATCTGCGCACCGCCAGCATGGCGCAGCGATTCGATGAGGTGGAGACCTTCTTCACCGCCGAATATGGCCTCAGCGGCCTGATCGGTGCCTATCCAAAGCCTTATGTGTCCCTTATCGATGGCTATTGCATGGGCGGGGGCATGGGCATTTCCATGCATGGCGGCCACCGCGTTGTTGCCGAAGGGGCGGTGATGGCCATGCCGGAAACCCTGATCGGCTTTTATCCGGATGTCGGCTCAAGCTATCTGTTTCCGCGCCTCAATAGCGGGGTGGGCCCCTATCTTGCGCTCACGGGAACATATATCGGCCCTGCGGAGGCACTGGAGACGGGCCTCGCCACCAGTTTCGTTCCCCGCGCCAGCCATACCGCGCTGGTGAATGCCCTGATTGATGGCCAGCCGGCTGCGGAAGCCATTCACCAGTTTTCTGTCCCCCTGCCAGAGCCTTCCGCCCTTGCCCCGCAGATTCCCGATATTGCCAGCGCCTTTTTCAATGCCGCATCGGTGCTTGAAATCATCCAGAGGCTGGAGCACACACCGGGGCCGTTTGCCAGCCGGACACTTGCAACGCTCAGATCCCGCTGCCCCACAAGCCTTGCCCTCACCTTCGAGAATATGCGCCGGGGCGCCCGGATCGATCTTCCCGGCGCTCTCGCGCTCGAACTGCATCTGTGCGTGCCGGTTTCCCGCAGGGCTGATTATGCGGAGGGCGTACGGGCGGCTGTGGTGGATAAGGACCATAATCCGCGCTGGCAGCCGGCCCGCATCGAAGATGTGGATATGGCCGCCATTTCAGCACTTTATGAAGGCGCGCCTGGCTAAGTGCGGCAAGACCGGGGATGGCGCCGAAAGCGGGCGGCTATGCCCTGGAGGGGGGCGGCAAGGCCGGGGAGCGCCCCTGCCGGGCGAGCCTCAGCACAACCTCTGCCGCGCGGGTGCTGGGCCCGGGGCCGGCAATGCCGAAAATATCATCCAGCCGGGCAAAAGCTTCCAGCTGCCTCTGCCGCTCCGGGCCTTGCGCCAGCATGGCCAGCACATTTTCCCGCAGCACAGGCACGGTGCAATATTCCTGCAAAAACTCGGGGACCACATTCTCCCCAATCACCAGATTGGCCAGAATGACTGTGGTGCCCTTCAGCAGGCGGCGGGCAATCTGCGCCTCCAGCCAGCCCAGCTTGTAGGCGGCAACATGGGGAATGCCAGCCAGCGCCAGCTCCAGCGTCACCGTGCCAGAGGCCGCCAGCGCGCCGCGCGCCTGCCTGAAGGCGGCATATTTTTCGGCTTCATCCGTCATGATGCGGGGCTTTTGCGGCCAGTTGGCCATCGCCTTTTCCACGCTCGCCCGCAGATGCGGCAAGGTGGGCAGCACCATCTCCAGCGGGCGCTGCTGAGCCACCTGCGCCAATGCGGCCCCG
Organism: Haloleucobacter ellipsoideus; assembly: GCF_052491725.1. Lineage (NCBI taxonomy): Bacteria > Pseudomonadati > Pseudomonadota > Alphaproteobacteria > Hyphomicrobiales > Xanthobacteraceae > Haloleucobacter > Haloleucobacter ellipsoideus. The sequence goes on along the minus strand of NZ_JBQWAR010000018.1, from coordinate 608,752 downwards.
AAATCCGGCATCAGTCGTTCGATTTCACGCTTGCGACTGCCCGGCAGAACCAGCAGCAAGGGCGGATCACTCTCCCGCCGCTCGGCCTCCTTCGGCGTGGGGCGCAGCGTGTCCAGCCGGTCCAGCAGCGGGTGGCCGACATAAAAGGTGGATGGTCCACCAAGACGACGATGTACTTCCGGCTCAAAAGGCAACAGCGCCAGCAGCGCATCCACATATGGCCGCATGGCCGCCGCCCGGCCTTCCCGCCAGACCCAGACGGTGGGGGAGACATATTTGACGATCGGAATTTTAGGGTTCCGCGCCCGCACCCGTGCAGCCACGCGGTGCGTGAAGTCCGGCGCATCAATCAGCACCAGCACATCGGGTGGATTGGCCAGAACCGCTTCCACAGTCTGCCGCAGACGGCGCAGGATCAAAGGCAGCTTGGCAATAACAGCGGTGACCCCCATGGCCGTGAGGTCTTCCATGGGGAACAGGCCCTCAAGCCCGGCATCCTGCATGCGGGTGCCACCAACGCCCTGAAAGCGCACGCCCTCCCCCGCCATGGCGGTCAGGGCCTCCATCAGGGCACCACCGAGCTGATCGCCGGATTCCTCGCCCGCAACGATAAATACGGAAAGCGGACGGGATCGGGGGGCTGAAATATCGAGTTTCCCTGCCTGCTCCATCACCCGCGCCCCTCAGGCGCCACACCCATGACGAACAGTCCCGCGGCATCCGCCGTTTCCACCAGCCCGACCACATCCGGCACCATGGCTCCGCCCGCTTCAAAAGCGATGCCCGCCAGCCCGGCCTCTTGCGCCCGTGTAACGGAATCCGGCCCGAGCGAGGGCAGATCAATGCGCCGATCCTGCCCGGCCTTGGGAGCCTTCACCAGCACCCCCCGCCCCGGAGGAAAGCGCAGCCGCCCGGCCGCTCGCATTTCACCATAACGGTGCAGCATCTTGTCGGTGCCCTCTGCCGCCTCCACTGCGGCGACAAGGCCATCCACCACGATAACACCCTGCCCCACATCATAGGGGCTGAGAACCTTCAGCAGCTTCATGGCATGGGCAATATCGGCACGGTCCTGCTCACTTGGGGCATGGGCCCCCAGCACACCTTCCGGCAGCAACAGATTGGGGGCCACTTCATGCGCCCCCAGCATGCGAAAGCCCTGCTCGGAAACCAGCTGAACGACACCGGAAAGCAGATGGTTATCACCCCCCCGGAACAGGCGGGCGATGCGCGGCAGCAGCCGCACCATTGTCCAGTCCAGCCCCAGATCCCGCACACGCGGGCGCGTGACGGTGCCAACCATCACCACATCCCTCACACCACGGGCACGCGCCATGGCGGCGACCCCGCCCAGTGAGCCGATGCGGAACCAGTGATGCTCGTAACGTTCCAGCTCCGGGTCGGCAAATCCCCGGATCAAAAGCAGGATGACCTCGCGCCCCTGCGCACGGGCGGCCTCGGCAACGGCTGCCGGGAAAGCCCCGCCACCCGCCACAATGCCAAGCGGCCCGCGCGTGGAAGGCGCGGAAAGAGATGCGCTGTTTGGGGCATCATTGGCCGCATCATCACGGCCGGGAGGCAGGCTCAAGGCTCAGGCCTCCTTGATAACGCCTCGAGAGGGATGACACAGCGCACGCTTGCGGTCCGCATCCACAAAAGCCAGAACGGCAGCGGCGAAGGGAGACGTTGAGACCTTTTCTCGGACCCGCTCAAGGCGCTCGTCAAACGTATCTTCGCCAAAGAAGAGATCGCGATACACCGCCCGCGCCTCATGGATCTCGGCTCGCGTGAAGCCACGCCGCTTCATGCCAATGACATTGAGCCCAACCAACTTGCCCGCCTGCCCGAGAACATTGCCATAGGGAATGACATCCTCGCGCACACCGGTAAGGCCGGAAATCATGCATTGCTGGCCGATACGGGTGAACTGGTGGACAGCGCACAGCCCGCCCAGAAATGTGCGCTCACCCACATCCACATGCCCGGCCAGAGTGGCATTGTTGGCGAACATCACATGATCGCCAACCAGACAGTCATGCCCCACATGCGAGCCGACCATCATCATGACACCATTGCCGATACGGGTTTCACCGCGTCCGGTCGCGGTCCCGATATTGGCGGTGACATGCTCGCGAATATGGCAGTTCTCGCCAATGATGAGCCTGGTCTTCTCGCCCTTGTAGTGAATGGACTGGGGCGGAGTGCCAAGAGAGGCAAACGGAAAGATTTCCGTTCCCGCGCCGATCGTCGTGTCGCCCTGTATATTCACATGGGCATGCAACCGGACCCCGGCACCGAGAACAACGTGTGGCCCAATAATGCAATAGGGGCCGATCACCACATCGTCGGCAAGACCCGCGCTATTTTCAACACGAGCAGTGGGGTCGATTTTCGGCACGATATCAGCTCTCCATAATCATGGCGCCGACCCGCGCCTCGGCCACCAACTCGCCCCGAACCTTCGCCTCACCCCGATACCACCACATGTTGCGGCGGCGCGAGATGCGCGTCATATGATATTCCAGCACATCACCCGGGACGACGGGGCGACGGAACTTGGCTTCATCAATCGTCATGAAATAGACGAGAGACGGCGTCTGGCTTTCCTTGGCCAGAACACAGACGACACCGGCCGTCTGGGCCATGCCTTCAATGATGAGAACGCCCGGCATCACCGGATTTCCGGGAAAATGCCCCTGAAAGTGCGGCTCGTTCGCGGTGACATTCTTGATGCCGACGCAGGATAGGTCGCCATCAATCTGCTCGACGCGATCAACCAGCAGGAACGGATAGCGATGCGGCAGACAGGCCAGAACACGCTGAATGTCAGCATAACCCAGTGATTTCAATTCACCACCAGCTTCATTTCCGGCAGCATTCTGCTGCGACAGCGCATCGCTCATTCGCCCGTCCCTTCCCCTTCTTTGCCTGAATCCCGACCTTGCGGCCGGGCAGCAAGATTCTTCAATGCCGTCACTTCACGGAACCACTCACGCACAGGCTTGGCCGGCGAGCCTCCCCAGCGCACACCTGGGGGCACATCGCCCTTCACATTGCTGGATGCCGCAATCTGCGCACCGCTGCCAATGGTGGCGTGGCCCACAACGCCCACCTGCCCGCCAAGCATCACGAAATCACCCAGCGTGGTGGAGCCGGAAATACCCGTTTGCGAAACAATGATGCAATGCCGCCCGATCACAACATTGTGGGCGATCTGCACCAGATTATCGATCTTGGTGCCCTCACCAATAACCGTATCGGTCAAGGCGCCGCGATCTATCGTTGTGTTGGCGCCGATCTCGACATCATCCTGAATGACGACCCGGCCGAGTTGCGGCACTTTCACATGGCCCGCAAGGCCGGGCTGGTAGCCGAAGCCATCCGCCCCGATCCGCGCCCCACTGTGAATGATGACATTGTTGCCAAGCAGCGCATGAATGACACTTGCGCCCGGCCCGACGGCACAATTCCGACCAATCCGCACATTCGGCCCGATCACCGCGCCCGCACAGATCAGAGAGCCACTGCCGATTTCAACACCCGGCCCGATCACCGCACCGGGATCTACCGTCACGCCCGGCTCCAGCTGGGCTGCCGGATGGACCAGCGCGCCCGGCGCAATGCCTTCCTGCCCGAAAATGGACTGTGGCCGCAAAGCCGAGGGGAACAGATGGCGGGTCACCGCCAGAAAGGCCGCTGCAGGGCGCGGCGAGATCAAAAGGATCAGATCCTCATGCGCCTTGTCAGCAAAACGCTCCGATGTGATGCAGACCCCTGCCCTGGTATTCTGCATCTTCCCGGCAAACTTGGCCGCATCGCAAAAGACCAGATCATCCGGCCCGGCGGCATCCAGCGTGCCGACACCCTTGATGAGGCGCTGCCCCACCTCGGCCAGATCATGCCCGGATGGCGCGCGAATCTGAGATTCACTGAGCCGGGCCACGGCCTCAAGCGTCAGCGCTTCGGGAAGCGGGAAAAAGACCGGAAGATTCATGCAGAAGAAACTCGGGCGCCGCAACACTCAGGTCATGAACCCAAGTCTCGCAGCGCCCGCCTTATATGGGATGAGGATCAGAAGCGCGCACCACCAGAGAAGCGGAACTCCTGAATGTCGTCATAGTTGGCCTTCGAAAGGGCCCACGCATAGTCAAACCGCAGAGGTCCGAACGGCGACTGCCAGATCAGGCTCGCACCAACCGAGGACCGCACCACATTCTCATCCACCACGCAGACATTGCCCGCGGCATTCTTGGTGTTGTAGCCCGTGGTCCGGCAATCCACGAAGTTCGGCTTGCCGTAATAGTTGTTCCCGTTCCAGCCGGCGATATCGGGGAAAGAGGTCGAACCGTTATAGTCGTAGAGCGAACCGGCATCCGCGAAGATCGCAGCAGTCAGCCCCAGATCCTTCGGCAGGAAGGAGAGCGGGAACTGCACTTCGGCAGACACACCCCAGTACATCGTACCACCGAGAGCTGTCGTGTTTTTCTCAAGGCAGTTCAGATAGGCCGGGTTACCGGAGTTCGTCAGGGCGCAAGGAGCAACGTCACGCGGGCCGATACCGGAGGGCGCAAAACCGCGCACCAGATTCGGACCCATGAAGAAGTTGTCCATGATGGCCAGATCATCATCACCCCATGAGGTGACATAACCCGCCTGACCACGCAGCATCAGCACCGCATCAGCAACACCGAGAGCCGTATAGTGACGCACATCGGCAGACGTACGGAGGAAGTTCACGTCACCGCCGAGACCGGCCAGATCCTGCTTCAGCTCGGCATACAGGCCCTGGGTGGGCTTCATGTTGCTGTCGAGACCGTTGAAGGACAGGGTATAGCCGAGCGCCGAAGTGATTGTCCGGCCATCCTGCTGCGCCTGACGCACAGCCCAGGATGTCGTGCTTTCGCAGAACAGAACCTCCTGCGCACCAAGAAGCGGACCGAGATTATCATAACGGCTTGCGTCGCAGACCGTGATCTCACGCTGATAGAGGTTGTAGCGCAGCGCCAGCGTCACTTCGTCCGTGATCGGCAGACCCAGACGCAGGCCACCACCCACCATATCGGTAGAATAGTTGCTGTAGCTGGTCGGGGTCGTTTCCTTCCAGTAGGCATCGACACCCGCAGCGATGCGATAACCCAGGAAGTAGGGCTCGGTGAAGGAGAACTCGGCACCCTTGGTGTTTTCACCCCAGGAACCGGACACCTTCACATACTGACCACGACCCAGGAAGTTCTTCTCACCGAGAGAGACTTCACCGATGAAGCCATCCGAAGTGGAGTAGCCGCCAGACACGGAGAATTCACCCGTGGCCTGATCTTCCACATCCACAACAAGAATGACGCGGTCCGGCGCAGAGCCCGGCTCATTGATGATCCGGACTTCCTTGAAGTAGCCAAGGTTGCGCAGACGGCGCTCGGCGCGATCCACCAGCACACGGTTATAGGCATCACCCTCGCCGAGATCGAACTCGCGACGGATCACCCAGTCCCGCGTACGGGTATTGCCACGCACCTCGATGCGCTCGACATAAACCCGCGGCCCCTCTTCAACAACGAAGAGGAGGTTGATCTTGTGGGTCTCGAAGTCACGGTCACCGCGCGGACGCACCTGCGCAAAGGCATAGCCCCGCTTGGCAACCTCGACGGTGAGATTCTCGACGGACTGCTCGACCAGATCCGCATTGTAGGTCTTGCCCTCGACCGCACGCACAGCGCTGCGCAGCGACTCGGCAGAAACCTCACGGATGGAGGAGGTCACATCCACGGTGCCGAACTTGTAGGGCTCACCCTCATCCAGCGTGAAGGTGACGATATAGCCATCACCATTCGGCTCACGCTCAGCAGTCGCGGAAACAACACGGAAGTCGGCATAGCCGTTCTTCAGATAGAAACGGCGCAGCAGCTCCTGATCCGCATTGATGCGATCAGGATCATAAACGTCGGTGGACTTCAGGAAGGAGAGCAGACCACTCTTCGTCGTGGTGATGACATCATTGAGCTTCCAGTCCGAAAAGGCCTTGTTGCCCACGAACTTGATTTCCTTGACGCCGACCTTCTTGCCTTCCTCGATCTCGAACACCAGATCGACGCGCCCGTTGCCGCGATCAATGGTGACGGGATTGACGCGCACATCATCACGCCCCGAGCGGCGATAAACCTCGATGATACGCTGCGTATCGGACTGAACAGTCGCAGGAGAAAGGTTGCCGCGCGGCTTGGACTGCACCTCGCCGGCCAGAACCTCATCCTTGTGCTTCTTGTTGCCCTCGAAGGACACCTTGTTGATGACCTGGTTCTCGGTCACCCGCACATGGATGCGCCCGCCAGACTGGGAAACCTGAACATCAGAGAAAAGGCCGGTGGCGTAAAGCGCCTTCCATGCCTCGTCGATCTTGGCGGCCGTATAAGGGGCGGAACCGAAATAGGAGCGGATCGTCTCCGCATCCACACGGTGATTGCCCTGCACAACAATGGAGCTGGATTGAGCCGCGGCCGGGCTCGCCAATACGATGGTCCCAGCCGCCGTGGTCATCGCCGCTGTGGTCGCGATGCCAATGGTGGCAGCCAGATTTCTCATCACTCGGAGCGAAGCAGTCATATGGCGCGCAACCTTAAAAATTTATCATTCACAAATCCGACGCGAGGCTTCCCATCGGATTCTCGCCCTAGCAGGGCAGCTTTTACAGGCTTTTAGCCGTGGTGCAAACCACACCCGCGCTTTTCGCCTGCCTTTTCCCGCCAACCGTTGCGATCTCGCCACGACCGGCAGGAGTTCAGCCTCTCACGATGCTATGAGGTGCATCACATCATTCCAGGTAGAAAACAGCATCAGCATCAAAACCAGTGCCATCCCGATCCGGAACCCGATGTCCTGCGCCCGCGGACTGAGAGGCCGCCCACGGATAGCTTCCAGAGCGTAGAACAAAAGATGCCCTCCGTCCAAGAGCGGGATGGGAAAAAGGTTAAGCAAACCTATCGAAACCGACAGAACCGCTGCAAGGGAAAGCAATGCGCCAAAGCCGAAAGTGGCCACCTGGCCTGAAACCTGGGCGATGCGGATGGGGCCGCCGAGCTGATCGGCCGATTCTGTGCCCATGACGAGGCCGCCGATATAGCTGAAGGTGCGGGTCACCACGAACCAGGTTTCCTGCGCGCCCATGCCAACGGCCTCGATCGGCCCGTAATGCTGCGTGGTCACATCCCCGGCGGCAAGGGAGCGGGTGATTCCCAGAAGGCCCACGCGCTGCACATTGCCGAAGCTGTCCTTGATTTCCTTCGCCTCGGGCGTGGCTGTCAGCTCCACTTCCCGATCATTGCGCAGCACCACGACATTCAGCGGCTGGCCCGCATGAATGCTCACGATGCGCTGCATGTCGGAGAAGCTCTCCATCTTCTTTCCATCGATGGACAGCACCAGATCACCGGGCTGGAAGCCGGCCTGCTCGGCAGCGCTGCCGGCATTGATCTGATCCACGCGCGGAGCCGTGACCTGCTTTCCAAATACCATGAAAACAAAGGCAAAAATCACGATTGCCAGAATGAAGTTGGCAATTGGCCCGGCCGCGACAATGGCCGCGCGCCAGCGCAGGGGCTGGTAGAAGAAGCTCTGCCGGCGCTCCGTCGGGCTCATCCGCTCAAGGCGGGTCTGGTCCGGGGTGGAGGCGGCATCGTCGTCGCCAAAGAAGCGCACATATCCGCCGAGGGGAATCGCCGAGACCTTCCAGCGCGTCCCGTGGCGATCATTGAAGCCGAACAGTTCGGGGCCGAATCCCAGAGAGAAGGTCAGCACCCGCACACCCGCCCTGCGCGCCACCCAGAAGTGGCCCAGCTCATGGAAGAACACCACCAGAGTCAGCACGAACAGGAAGGGAATGAGATAGCCGAGCATGGAAGACCCTGCCCCGGTCATGCCTTCCAGAAACCCCGTACTTGCGCTGGAAACCGTTTCCATCATCTGCTTCCTTGAACTGCCTGATGCCGGCATGGGCCATCACGCGCCAGAATCGCCGGGCATCCCCCGGCCCTCATTTCCAGCGCAATCCCCTGCGCAGAACCCTTCCAGTGGGATGCAGGCGTGGCCATGCAGCCAGACACCCAGATCCTACCCATCCTGTACCTAAGCTGCATTTGCGGCAAACTTGAGCACATGTGACCTTGCGGCATATGGAATATGCAGCGGCAGCCGCGCCCGCTACGCAGATACCGAGAGCAACAGGCCGGAGGCCATACGCCGCGCTTCCGCATCAACAGCCAGCGCCTCTTCCACACTGGCAGGCGCAGTGGCCACATTCATGCCCTCCAGCGTTCCGGCGACGACATCGCTGATTCCGTAGAAGCCCAGCCTTCCCTGCAGGAAGGCGGCAACAGCGATCTCATTGGCCGCGTTCAGAACGGTGGGAGCGGAGCCGCCGGCCTCCATGGCCATGCGCGCAAGGGCAAAGGCGGGGAAGCGTTCTTCGTCCACCGCCTCGAATGTCAGCCGCCCCAGCTCCACCAGATCCAGCCGCCGGGCCGGCAAGGGCAGACGATCCGGATAGGCAAGGCAATGGGCAATGGGCACGCACATGTCCGGCATGGCCATGCCGGCAACAACGGCGCCATCAGTAAAGGACACCAGCCCGTGAATGACGGATTCGGGATGCACCACGGCATCCAGCTTCTGCGCGGGCACGGCGAACAGATGATGGGCCTCGATCAGCTCCAGCCCCTTGTTCATCAGGGTGGCAGAATCGATGGTGATCTTGTCCCCCATCGACCAGTTGGGGTGCTTGAGGGCATCCTGCCGGGTGGCATGGCGCATCTCTTCCCGCGACCTGTTGCGGAAAGGGCCGCCTGACGCGGTCAGCGTCATGCGCTCGACAGCCGAGGCCGGTGCCGCGGAGAGCGCCTGAAAGATAGCGTTATGCTCGCTGTCCATCGGCAGGAGTTCGGTGCCCTTCCGCCCGGCCTCATCCATGAAGAAACGGCCGGCGGCAACAAGGCACTCCTTGTTCGCCAGCGCCATGCGCCGCCCTGCCCCGAGCGCGGCGACCGATGGGGCAAGACCTGCAACGCCCACAATGGCGCTGACCACCATATCCGTTTCCCGGGCCGCCGCCTCCAGAACGGCGGACGGCCCCGCCCCGCTTGCAATGCCTGTTCCGGCCAGTGCGGAGGCCAGTTCCGGGCCCGCATCAGGATCTGCAATCGCGGCGAAGCGCGCCTGCAGAGTGCGGGCCATCTGCGCCAGAGCTGCAACATCACGCCCGCCAGCCAGCGCCTCGACCTGGAAACGGCCGGGGTGAGCCATCAGCACCTTCGCCACACTGCGGCCAATGGAGCCTGTCGCCCCCAACACGGTCAGACGGGTCATGACACTCCTACCAGAACAGCAACCCGGTCGCCGGATCTTCCGCCATGCGCACAAGAGCGATCAGAACCGCCACGAGGGCTGCCACGGTGAACCCGTCCAGCCGATCCAGAATGCCACCATGGCCGGGAATAAGCCGGCTGGCATCCTTCACGCCGCAGACGCGCTTGATGGCCGATTCCGCCAGATCCCCCGCCTGTGAGACGATGGAGAGCGGCACGGCAAGCAGCATCAGCGCCACGACATTCGGAAGGCCGGAAAAATATGCGAGAAGACCCGCGGCAAGCGCTGCGGCAAGCATGCCACCGAGCGCGCCAGACCATGTCTTGTTGGGCGAAACCTTCGGCCAGAGCTTTGGCCCACCCAAAGCGCGCCCGACGAAATAGGCAAAAATATCCGTCGCCCATACAACGGCATAGAGATAAAAAACCGCATAAATGCCGGGCTCCCCATTCCCCCTGAGAATGAGGATGGGCAATATGGCCGCCCCGGCAATGACCCCGCCCCAGAACGACCAGATGCGGCATTTGGGCACCACAAGCGCACCAAGCACGGCCCCGGCCAACACGATCAGTGCGCCATAGGCCAGCGGTGCATCCTGATGGGTGAGAATGACAGACGCGATCAGGGCCGCGCCATTTATGCCAAGCCAGAGCCCCTGGCGCTCCAGCCGCCCCATGGCCGCCCATTCATAAAGAACGGCGAGGCCGGCGAAGGTCCACAGAATGGTGAATGGCCAGCCGCCCCACCAGGTCAAGCCCAGAACAAGCGGTACAAGAACCAGACCTGAAAGGGACCGGTGCTTCAGTTCGCTCCCCTTGCAGGGGGGGGTTACGGGGCCGGACAAGGCATTACACCACCAAAACGCCGATCTCGTCGGGCATATTCCTCAAGTGCGCCACGCAGGGCGTCCTTGTCGAAATCCGGCCAGAACAGCGGAAGAAAAACAAACTCGGCATAAGCCGCCTGCCACAACAGAAAATTGGACAGGCGCTGCTCGCCAGAGGTTCTGATGATCAGGTCCGGGTCAGGAATACCCGCCGTCTCAAGGCGGGAGGAGAGCAGATCCTCATCCACATCCTCCGGCTTCAGCAGCCCCTGCGCGACATCTGCCGCTATGGAGGCCGCCGCCGCCGTAATCTCCTGCCGGGCACCATAATTGAAGGCGACGACAAGGGTCAGGCCTGTATTGGCTGCGGTCAGCGCCTCGGCCTCATCCAGAAGCGCGGCAATGTCCTTGCCTAGCCCCGCCCGCGCGCCAATCACCCTGATGCGCACATTGGCGGCCCGCAGCTCCGCCAGATCCCGCCGGACGAAGAGCTTGAGCAGCCCCATCAGCTCGGCAATCTCATGATGCGGACGGGTCCAGTTCTCGGATGAGAAACTGTAGATGGTGAGATAGCGGATACCCAGCTCGCGGGCGGCGCGCACACAGCGGCGCAATGCCTCCACCCCCCGCCGGTGCCCCTCAACCCGGGGCAGCCTGCGGGCTGTGGCCCAGCGCCCGTTCCCATCCATGATGATACCCACATGAACGGGCACATGGGCAGGATCACATGGCGCAGCGCCCGCCTCATCAGGGCGGATAGGCGCGGGCATGGCTTGCTCCGGGTTCAAATGAGGCTCCTCATGCCTGGCGCGGCAGACCACGACAAATCAGACAGAGAGGATTTCCTTTTCCTTCTGGGCAAGGTTCTGGTCGATCTCGGAAATGGCCTCGTCAGTCACCTTCTGGACATCCTTCGAGAGACGCTCGATCTCGTCCAGACCGGTCTCGCCATCCTTCTCCATCTTCTTGAGAAGATCGAGGCCATCACGGCGCACATGGCGCACGGCCACACGGGCGGCCTCGGCATATTTATGGGCGACCTTCACCAGCTCCTGACGGCGCTCCTGGTTCAGCTCGGGAATCCGCAGGCGCAGAACCTGCCCTTCCGTGGCCGGGTTCAGGCCCAGATTGCTGTCACGGATCGCCTTCTCCACGGCGGAGACCATGCCGCGATCCCACACCTGCACGGAAAGCATGCGCGATTCCGGGACGGAAACGGTTGCAACCTGATTGAGCGGCGTACGCGCGCCATAGGCTTCCACCGTGATCGGGTCCAGCAGATTGGCGGAAGCCCGCCCGGTGCGCAGGCCAGAGAGTTCATCACGCAGCACAGCGATAGCACCGCTCATCCGGCGCTTGATATCAGACAGGTCGAATTTCGCGGCGCTCATGACAATCCTCTTCTTGCTTTCGCATCGCCCCAGAGGGCTGCACCTTTTATCCTCAGGCGGCAATCAAGGCGATGACAAAATCCTGGAACCTGCAATGTGACGGAATTCACCGGACTGTAAAACCGTTCAATGCGACAGCTTCAATCCTGAAAAGCTGCATATGCAGGCAAGCTGTATGCACTCCCTCAGGGAGAAACAAGTGTCGCGCGCCCGGCCCCGGTCGCGGCGGCAGTGATGGCACCCGCATCACGGATGGAAAATACGATGATAGACAGAGATGCCTCACGGGCAAGTGCGAATGCGGCGGCATCCATCACCTTGAGGTCACGCGCCAGCGCTTCATCATGGGTGAGGTGTTCATAGCGCACGGCATTCGGGTCTGTCTTGGGGTCCGCGCTATAGACGCCATCCACATTCGTGGCCTTCAGCACAGCCGCGCAATCCAGCTCGGCCGCGCGCAGAACCGCGCCTGTATCCGTTGTGAAATAAGGGTTTCCGGTGCCGCCGGCCAGAATGACCACCCGGCCGCGGCGCAGATGGCGCAGCGCCTGCTGGCGGGCATAGGGCTCGCACACGGAAGGCATGGCAATGGCAGACATGGTGCGGGCCGGCACACCGGCCTTCTCCACAGCCTGCTCCAGCGCCAAGGCGTTCATCACGGTCGCGAGCATGCCCATATTGTCTGCCGTGGGGCGCGCAAGATCCTCGCCCGCCACACGCGCGCCGCGCAGGATGTTTCCACCCCCCACGACCACAGCCACCTCGCAGCCCCGCTCCCGCAGGGCCGCAAGATCGCGGGCGATGGCAGAAACGGTTGGCGGATGAAGGCCGAACGGCTCAGGCCCCATCAGGGCCTCGCCAGAAACCTTCACCAGCACCCGCGGGAAAGGCAGCACCGGGCCCTCAGACCCGACAGCAGCCCTCACCTCATCCGATTCGCCCATCGCCCTGCCTGTCATATCAGCCCCCGTCAGCCCTGACCGGCCGCAGCAGCGACCTCGGCCGCGAAATCGGAGGTTTCCTTCTCGATGCCTTCGCCAAGGGCGAAACGCACGAAGCCGGTGAGCTTCACCGGGCCACCAACCTGACCCTCGGCTTCCTTCAGCACCTGCGCCACAGACTTGGAGCCATCATGCACAAAGGCCTGATCCAGCAGGGTGTTCTCCTTGAAGAAGCTCTTCATGCCGCTCTCGGCGATCTTCTCCTGCACATTGGCCGGCTTGCCCTGATGCTTTTCGAGCAGGATGGCCTTTTCACGGGCCAGAGTCTCGGCGGAGATACCAGCCTCGTCCAGCGCCAGCGGGCTCAGGGCGGCCACATGCATGGCGATCTGACGGCCAAGGGCGGTCAGCTTCTCCACGTCACCGGTCGACTCGAGAGCCACCAGCACGCCGATACGGCCCTGCCCCTCGACAACCTGACCATGCACATAGGAGGCCACGACGCCCTGGGGAACGGAGAGCTTCGCCACGCGACGCAGAGTCATATTCTCGCCGATGGTGGCGACAAGAGCGGTCAGCTTCTCGGCAACGGTGACATCCGCGCCCGGGAACTTGGCGTTTGCCAGGGATTCCAGAGTGCCATCGGTGTTGAGCGCCACCTTGGTGGCCTCGCGCACGAAAGCCTGGAAATCGGGATTGCGGGCGACGAAGTCGGTTTCCGCATTGATTTCCACGACAGCGGCATTGTGACCGGCGGACTCGACAGCAACCAGACCCTCGGCAGCAACGCGGCCGGCCTTCTTCGCAGCCTTGGCAAGACCCTTCTTGCGCAGCCAGTCCACAGCGGCTTCCACATCACCATTGGTTTCGGTGAGGGCGGTCTTGCAGTCCATCATACCCGCGCCGGTCTTGTCGCGGAGTTCCTTCACCAGCCCGGCAGTGATCGCAGCCATGTCCAAATTCCTTCTTTTACAACACGGCCGGCAAGGGGTTGGTCCCGAGCCGGCCGCTGGGGCGTCATACGCCCCTTTGCCTTCGATACGTTTCAGCCGTGCGACAGGATCACTCGGCTTCGGCGGAAAGCTCCTTGGCCTGAACCACCCAGCCGTCAACACGACCCGGCAGACCGACCTCTTCACCGATGCGCTGGGCATCAGCAGCATTCAGGCTGGACACCTGCCAGAAGTGGAAGACGCCAAGCTCGTTCAGCTTCTGCTCGATCTCGGGGCTGACACCGGCCAGCTTCTTCAGATCGTCGGCAACGCCGCGCGGGCCGGAGAGCGGCTCGAAGGACACCCACAGGGAGGTCTCGGCCGGCAGATCTTCCACAAGAGCCAGATCCTCGTCCGCACCCAGATCGAAGCCCAGATCACCCTGGCTGCGACCGATGCCATCAATGGCGGCGCGGGCGATCAGATCGCAATAGAGCTGAATGGCGCGGCCGGCATCGTCATTGCCGGGAACCGGGAAGGCAATGCCGTCCGGATCGCAGTTGGAGTCGAGAATCGCGGCCACCGGAATACCCAGGCGCTGCGCTTCCTTCACCGCGATGTCTTCCTTGTTCGTGTCGATCACGAACAGCAGGTCGGGCAGGCCGCCCATGTCGCGGATACCGCCGAGCGCCTTGTCGAGCTTCTCCAGCTCGCGGGTCAGCGTCAGGCGCTCCTTCTTGGTGTAGCCGGAGTTGCCTTCGGGAGCGGCCAGAATCTCTTCCAGCTTCTTCAGGCGGGCGATGGAGTTGGAAATGGTCTTCCAGTTGGTGAGCATGCCGCCGAGCCAGCGGTGGTTCACATAATACTGGGCGGAACGACGGGCGGCATCAGCCACGATGTCCTGGGCCTGACGCTTGGTGCCGACGAACAGCACGCGGCCACCCTGGGCCACGGTGTCGGACACCGCCTGCAGCGCGCGATGCAGCGCCGGCACGGTCTGGGACAGGTCAAGAATGTGGATGTTGTTGCGCACGCCGAAGATGTACGGAGCCATCTTCGGGTTCCAGCGATGAGCCTGGTGACCGAAATGCACGCCGGCTTCGAGGAGCTGACGCATGGAATAGTCGGGGAGAGCCATTGTCTTCTTTTCTCCGGTTGAACCTCCGCGGACGTACTCTCACTCCATCGGGAGCAGAGCACCGGATGGCCCAAAGGCCGCTGAGTCCGCGTGTGGGATGGTCGCGCATATACGCGAAGGTACACAGTGAGGCAAGCCTGAAGGCGTGATCCGTGCTGGCGCCCCTGAAAAAACTGTGCAGATGGACCGGATCAAAAATATATCTTGTCTATAGACATAATACGTATTGAAGATCTGTTCCGCCCTGTCATTCTGTATGGGAAAATGTGTGGCCTGTCTGCCCGCCACATCCGCGTTATCGAGGGCCCTATCATGGCATCCGCCTCCCCTGCCGCCGCGCCATCCGGCCGCTTCTTTTCCTCCTTCGGCCTTCAGGTTCTGGCCGGTCTGGTTCTGGGCCTGCTGCTGGGCCTGCTGGCCCGCGCCATTGGCCCGGATGCGGACGGGGGCCTCAATGCCCTGACGGTGACGCTCGATCTGGTCGGCTCCATCTTCGTCCAGCTTCTGCGGGCCATTGTCCCGGTGCTGGTGGTTTCGGCGATTGTGGCCAGCATCGCCAATCTGCGCCAGCTTTCCAATGCGGCGGAGCTGGTGTGGAACACGTTGCTGTGGTTCGCCATCACCGCTTTCATCGCGGTGCTCATCGGCATCACGCTCGGCCTCATCATCAAGCCGGGCCTGCATACGGGCGTGACAGCCGCTGCCGAGGCCCTGCCCCGCACATCCGGCGGCTGGCTGGACTTCCTGCGCGGTCTCGTCCCCTCGAACTTCCTCGGGCTGGAAGCCTCAACCCGCATCAATGACTCCGGGGCCACCACCGCGCTCAACTTCAATGTGATGCAGCTTGTGGTCATTTCCATCGTCATCGGCGCGGCGGCGGTGCGAGTAGGCGAGAAGAGCGCGGCCTTCCTTGCCTTCAACGAATCCCTGCTCGCGGTGATCCGCAAGGTGCTGTGGTGGGTCATCCGCCTCACCCCCATTGGCACGATCGGCCTGTTCGGCACCGCTGTGGCACAATATGGGTGGAATGCGCTGGGCCAGCTCGGCTGGTTCACGGCGGCAGTCTATATCGGCCTCGCACTGGTGCTGTTCGTGGTCTATCCGGCGCTGCTCGCCTTGCACGGGCTCAATCCGCTGCGCTTCTTCGCGGGCGCATGGCCGGCCATCCAGCTGGCCTTCGTCTCGCGCTCATCCGTGGGCACCATGCCGGTGACACAGGCCGTGACGGAAGATGAACTGGGCGTGCCGCGTGAATATGCGGCTTTCGCCGTGCCGCTCGGCTCCACCACCAAGATGGATGGCTGCGCGGCCATCTATCCGGCCATCGCGGCGATTTTCGTTGCGGAATTCTATCAGGTGCCGCTGGATCTGGCGGATTACGTCCTGATCGTCCTCGTCTCTGTGCTGGGCTCGGCCGCCACGGCCGGCATGACCGGAGCCGTGGTGATGCTGACGCTCACCCTCTCCACCCTCGGCCTGCCGCTTCAGGGCGTGGGCCTGCTGCTGGCAGTGGACCCGATTCTCGATATGGGACGCACGGCGGTGAATGTGGCGGGCCAGGCTCTGGTGCCCACCATCGTTTCCAAGCGCCAGGGCATTCTGGATGAGGCGGCGTACAACTCCCGCGCCAGCATCGACCGCATAGCCGGGGCGCCCGCGGAATAAGCGGGCGGCAGCCCCGCTCAGGTAAAGGGAAACAGCATGGCAGCCCGCGTCATCTCCATTCTGGCGCGGGAGTCTGCCGGGTCAGTCTCAAGCTGTTTCATCGCCTGATAGACACGGGCCACCAACCGCTGCCGGAGATTTTCGGCATGCTTGGGGGCCGGCAGGGTGTGGTGGCGCAGGGATGAGGTCATGAAGCTGTCCGCCTCTTCCTCCGCCTCGGGTGACAGCACCGGCCATGTGATGCCGAGCTGGCGGCCAAGCTTGCCGATCGTGCCGCGCCAGTCGGCCATGAGCGCATCATAGGAGGCAACGCCCCGAGGCAGGTGACGGGTGGCGCGCTCGGAATCCAGCGTGTAGCGCAGCCAGAGCCGCTCGGTGCGGCGCAGGTCGAACTTGTCCCGCTTGATGATGGAGGCCACCACCTCTGCCGGATTGCGCAGGGCCAGAACCGGGCAGACCTCATATCCCAGATCCCCCAGCGCCTTCTCATACAGCCCCACGAGACGCGAGACGCGCGGGTCTTTCAGCACGATCAGCTCGCTGCCCTCGAACTCGGACGCGATCAGCTCACGCAGGCGCTCTCCAAGTCCGCGGCGGCGCAGGCGCAGCGCCTTGTCCAGCCGCATGCCGTCCGGCAGATCCCAGCCCGTGCCGCTGACCCGGAGAATCTCTTCATTGAGCTCCGTCAGCACGGCGGATTCCCAGTAACCGCGCGCATTGTCCGAAGTGGCGGGAAGAAGGGTGCGCGGGCCCGTTGCGCCCATGAGATTGATGATGCGGGTCAGTGCAGAGGTGCCGCTGCGGTGCATCCCCAGAACCAGAATCGCGCGCTTTCCCACTCTCAATCCCCATCCCTGCAAACATGAACAGCGCGCCACACACCGGAGTACGGCCCCGCATTTGCTCTTAAACGAAACCGTCCGCGTACAGTGGTAATTATATACCAAATCGAGGATTGCCGGGCTTTATCTGCCGAAAAAGGCCAACCAACTCAGATGCAAGACAGCAGATACGGGCCCGCACGCTTCAAGCCGCCCCTAGCCGGCCTCCACGGTCACCACACCGGGAATGGCCTTGATGGCGCCGGCAATCTGCGGCGAAACGGGGTAATGCCCATCCAGCCGGATCTCCACCTCCGCCTTGCCATCCTCCATCAGCAGAATGAGGCTCACCTCACCATCGCCCCGGCCGGCTGAAAGACGACGGGCGATGCCCTCAATCGGCTCCGCGGAACGCAGGAAGATGCGCAGCGCCTTGTGATGGCGGGCGGTGGCCTCATCCAGCCGGTCACAGGTCTGGATGGTCAGGCGCACATCCTCGCCATTGAGCGATGCCCCCACCATCATCAGCACCGGGGTGCCCGGCTCCAGCAGGTCCCGGTAATGGGCCAGCCCTTCCGAGAAAATGACAGCCTCGAAATGCCCGGACGGATCGGACAGGCCAATGATGCCCATGCGGGAGCCACTCTTGGTGCGCCGCTCCTGACGCGAGACAACAGTGGCGGCCAGCCGCCCGGCCGCCGCCCCAGCCCGCACGGCCCGGGATATTTCGGCGAAGGTCTGCACCCGCAGCTTTTTCAGCGCATCCGCATAATCATCCAGCGGATGGCCAGTGAGGAAAAAGCCGACAGCATCATATTCCTTCTTCAGCCGCTCGGCGGGCAACCATGGCGTCACCTCGGGAATATGCAGCGAGGCCGCCGCCGGGCCGGAGCCGAACATGTCATTCTGCCCGGATGAGGCATTGGCCTCCACACGGTGCGCCTCCGCCAGCACATGCTCGATGGCGGCAAAGGCGCGGGCCCGGTTGGGCTCCAGCACATCAAAACAGCCTGCCGCCGTCAGGCTTTCCAGCACCCGCTTGTTGACCATTTTCACAGGCAGGCGTGTGGCAAAATCAGCCAGGCTGCGGAACGGCCTGTCAGCACGCGCATCCACCAGCGCATCCACCGCCGCCGTGCCGACCCCCTTGATGGCGGCCATGGCATAGATGATCTCGCCATCCTCCACCGCGAATTCACGATAGGAGCGGTTGATGTTCGGCGGCACCACCCTGATGCCCAGCCGCTGGGCCTCCTGACGGAATTCGGCCAGCTTGTCGGTATTGCCCATATCCATGGTCATGGAGGCGGCGAGGAACTCGTTGGGGTAGTTCGCCTTCAGCCATGCGGTCTGGTAGGCCACCAGCGCATAGGCAGCGGCATGGGACTTGTTGAAGCCGTAATCGGCGAACTTGGCCAGAACGTCGAAGATCCGGTCCGCCATCGGCTTGTCGACACCGCGCTCGGAGGCGCCGGAGACGAAGCGCTCGCGCTGCTTCTCCATCTCCGCGCGGATCTTCTTGCCCATGGCGCGGCGCAGAAGGTCGGCTTCACCCAGTGAGTAGCCCGAAAGCGCCTGGGCAATCTGCATCACCTGTTCCTGATAGATGATGACGCCGAAGGTTTCCTTCAGATAGGGCTCAAGTTTCGGGTGGATATAATCCGGCTCTGCCCGCCCGTGCTTGCAGTCGCAATAGACCGGAATATTCGCCATCGGGCCGGGACGATACAGCGCCACAAGGGCGATGAGATCCTCGATACGGTCGGCCTTCATGTCCACGAGGGCGCGGCGCATGCCGGCGCTTTCCACCTGGAACACGCCCACCGTCTCGCCCTTGCCGAGCATGGCGTAGGTTCTGGGGTCATCCAGCGGGATCTTGGAAATATCCAGCTCGATTCCGCGCTTGCGGATGAGCTTCACCGCCTTGTCGATGGTGGTCAGCGTCTTCAGGCCGAGGAAGTCGAACTTCACGAGGCCGGCCTGCTCCACCCATTTCATATTGTACTGGGTGACAGGCATGTCGGACTTGGGATCGCGATAGAGCGGCACCAGTTCGTGCAGCTTGCGATCGCCGATCACGATGCCGGCGGCGTGGGTGGAGGCATGGCGGTTGAGCCCTTCCAGCTTTACCGCAATGTCGAACGCCTGCTTCACCACCTCCTCTTCCTCGGCGGCGGCCTGAAGGCGCGGCTCGTCCTTGATGGCATCCTTCAGCGAGACAGGGCTGGCCGGGTTCTGCGGCACCAGCTTGCACAGCTTGTCCACCTGCCCATAGGGCATTTCCAGCACGCGCCCCACATCGCGCAGCACACCGCGCGCCTGAAGCGTACCGAAGGTGATGATCTGCGCCACCTGTGCGCGCCCATAGCGCTCCTGCACATACTGGATCACCTCGTCGCGACGCTCCTGACAGAAGTCCACGTCAAAGTCCGGCATCGAGACACGATCCGGGTTCAGGAAGCGCTCGAACAGCAGGTGGAAGCGCAGCGGGTCCAGATCCGTGATCTGGAGCGACCAGGCCACCAGCGAGCCTGCGCCCGAACCACGTCCCGGCCCTACCGGAATGTCATTCTTCTTGGCCCATTTGATGAAGTCCGACACGATGAGGAAGTAGCCGGGGAACTTCATGCGGGCGATGATGGAGAGCTCATAGGTGAGCCGCTCCTCATAATCCTTCACCTCCAGCCCTTCCGAGGGGCCGTGCTTCTCCAGCCGCAGCGCCAGCCCTTCCCGGGCCTGCCGCTCCAGCTCGGCGGCCTCGGCTTCAACCGGGTCCTGCCCCTCCTCGCTTTCATCCGCCGTGGTGAAGCGCGGCAGGATGGGCTTGACCGTGCGCACGCGCCAGGAGCAGCGACGGGCGATTTCCACCGTATTGGCGGTTGCCTCGGGCAGGTCCGCGAACAGCTCCAGCATTTCCGCCCGGGTCTTGAAGCCATGCTCGGGCGTGAGGCGACGGCGGTCTCCATCGCCTATGATCTTGCTCTCCGCGATGCAGATCAGCGCATCATGGGCCAGATAATCATCGCGCCCGGCAAAGAAAGGCTCATTGGCCGCCACCAGCGGCAGCCCCTTCTCATAGGCCAGATCCAGCAGGCCGCCTTCCACCTGCTGCTCGGTCTGCGTGCCGTGGCGCTGAAGCTCCACATAGAGGCGGTCATTGAAGATGGCGGCCAGCTTTTCCAGCCGGTCTGTGGCGAAATCCATATGGCCGCCCGCCAGCGCCATATCCAGCGGGCCGGCCGGGCCACCGGTGAGCGCGATCAGCCCCTGATGGGACTGCTCCAGCCATTCCAGCAGAATACGCGGCTCATCATCGCTCGGCGTTTCCAGATAGGAGCGCGAGACGAGATGCATGAGATTGCGCCAGCCCTGCTCCTGCTGCGCCAGCAGAACAATGCGCGGGCGGCGCGGACGTATGGCACTGCGCGGCCCGGGCGGCTCGGGCAGATCCACGGCCAGGGACACACCGGCAATGGGCTGGATGCCAGCACCCGACATCTTCTCGGAGAATTCGAGCGCTCCGAAAAGATTCCCGGTATCCGTCAGCGCCATCGCAGGTTGCGCATCAGCTTCCAGCAACTTCGACAGCTTGCCGATCGTCAGCGCGCCTTCCAGCAATGAATAGGCGGAGTGGACATGGAGATGAACAAAACCGGGACCGGACATCAATTCTCACCTTCCACGCTTTTTCCGGGGCGCAAGACAGTGTACATTCCATAAGGGAAGGTACCAGAGCCGGCTGCTGTACCGGCCGTTGTTTTAAGTTGCGGGCATGATCATCGGCAAGTCCTGCCCGGCATCATGTCGTGCCCCCATGCCGCGAACATCCCCCGGCACTCTCCCCCCGTGCCGGCCCACACAAGGAACCGGGAAGACACACCTGCAGGAGAGAAGGTGACACGAGAGATATTCATCCATATCGGAACGCACAAGACAGGCACCACATCCATACAGGCGCTGCTCTGGCGCCGGGCCACGCGATTGCGCAAGGCCGGCATTCATGTGCCCCACACCGGCCGTCCCTTTCCCAATATGGCGGGGCATCACAATATCGGCTGGCTCCTGCGGGGTGACAGCCGCGCCGACCCCGCACTTGGCGGGCTTGATGAACTGGTTCGCGAACTGGCCGATGCACCCTGCCCGAAAGCCGTGATTTCAGCGGAAGACCTGCAGTTCCTGGCTGCCGAACCCCGTCTGCTCCGGCTGATGGAACAGACATTTGAGGCTCATGGATGGCAGCCGCACTATATTGTCTTCCTGCGCGATCCATCCAGCTACGCCATCTCACTTTTTCATGAGATGCGGAAGACCCAGCCGGACCTGGCCTTTTCCGACTTCTCCGAATCCATCCTGCGCAACGGCTATTTTCACCGGCACGCCACGGACCATCGCTATTTCGATTATGAGGCATTCCTGGCACGCTGGACAGCGACAGCGCGCGGACCGGTCGACCTGTATTCCTATGATGCGGCAAGCGCGGGGGTGGGCGTGGTGGAAACCTTTCTCTCCGCACTCGGCATCACCCAGGTGCAGCGCATCATGCGCGAGGCCATCACCCCGCGGCAGATCCGGGATCAGATCATGGCCCGCATCAATATGGCAAAAGCCCCGGCCTCAGGCCCTGCCATTCTCCTGAACCAGAACACCAGACCGGTTAGCGAAGAGATGCGGCAGCAGGCTGCAAAGATCGGAGAGGCCTTTCAGCCCGGTTATGAGCGACTGATGAGGCAGTGCCGCAACCGGTAAGTTGAAGACTCAAATACGATATACACTTATAGGCGAAAGACCCGCAAGGACACGACTCCTATAATGGTATACTATAAATATGTATACACATATACGAGAATACAATAGTCTTCACTCGAATGCATCGGCAAGGCGCCTGCGCCAATGCGGGGCAGTCCTCTCGTCATGCGGGGTCAGAAGTGGCTGAAGCTGGCTTTGCCCAACACAACCGGCTGGCCTTCAGCATCATGGATCTCTAGTCCTGCCCCGGCCACAACCTCGCCAACAGGGTATACACCTATATCCGCAGACGCCGCATCCGAGATGAATTGCGGCACATGTTCAGGAGGCATGGTGGCGAGGATCTCATAATCATCTCCCCCGCCCAGAACCGTCGCGAGCAGGCGCCTATCGGCCTGCACCACCGCGGCCGCGGACGGTGACAATGGCACCCGGCTCACATCAAGCCGGCCACCGCAGCCCGAGACATCCAGCATCTTGGCCAGATCTCCGGCCAGACCATCCGAAACATCCATTGCAGCGGCCGCATGGGTGCGCAGGCTGGCAGCCAGAGGCAGACGCGGCTGGGGATGGAGATAGCGATCCAGAAGAAAAGCGCGCTGCTTCTCATCCAGCACCGCAAAGGCCGGATGTTCCGGCTGCTGGCGCAACAGCAGCCCCAGCGCCGAGTCACCAATCGTGCCGCTCACCACAATCGCGTGCCCCGGTCGCGCGCCTGTGCGGGGCACGAACCGGCCGTAGGGAACAGCGCCCAGAGCGGTGATGGACAGGGTGACCGGGCCATCGGTGGAGACTGTATCGCCTCCCAGAAGCGGACTGCCAAAAGCCGCGCAATCCGCCCCCAGCGCCTGGGCGAAGGGGGCGATCCAGCCTGCGCCCAAACGCCTCGGCACGGCCAGCGCCAGCAGCACGCCGAGCGGCGTGGCTCCCTTGGCCGCAAGGTCTGAAAGATTGACCCGCAGCGCCTTGCGCGCCACGCTGGCCGGATCATCATCTGCAAAGAAATGGACGCCCGCGACAAGGGCATCCTTGGTCAGCACGAGCTGGGTGCCCTCTGGCGGGGTCAGCAGGGCTGCATCATCCCGCAGCCCCAGCGCCTCGGGCGCACCGGCGTGCGGGCGGAAGAAACGGGCGATGACATCATCCTCCCCCGAACCACCGCCCTGCATCTCACACCGCTCCCGGACCCGTCAGGCCCGTGCCGAATTCATGCGGACGCACCTCGCGGGCCAGCTTGTCCAGCACCGCATTGGCCATGCCAATCTCGTCCCCCTCAAGGAAGGCGCCGGCAACGTTCACATATTCGGTAATCACCACCCGCGCGGGCACATCATCCCGTTCCAGCAGCTCATAAGTGCCGGCGCGCAGCACGGCCCGCAGAACAGCCTCCACCCGGCCAAGCGGCCAGCCATCGGAAAGGATGCGGTTCACCAGCGGATCAATGCGGCGCTGCTCTTCCAGCACCCCTTCCACCACGGCACGGAACAGGCGGATATCGGCTTCCGGCATCTGCACGCCCTCAACCTCCTGCCCCAGCCAGAAGGTCTGGAACTGGGCCAGAATGTCGTGCAGCGGGGTTTGCGCCATGTCCATCTGGTACAGCGCCTGCACCGCACCGAGGCGGGCCGCGCTCTTCTTCATGGGTCTGGCGGGGGCGGCGGTCATTGTTCCAGTCTCCGTTTGAGGCGCAGCAGGCTCAGTGCGGCCTCGGCCGCGCCACCACCCTTGTTGCCCTCGCTCACGCGCGCACGCTCCCAGGCCTGCGCCTCGGTTTCCACGGTGAGAATGCCATTGCCCACCGGCAGTGCATGGCCAATCCCCACATCCATCAGCCCGCGGGCGGACTGGTCCGCCACAATCTCGAAATGATAGGTTTCCCCGCGGATGATGACGCCAAGGCCAATCACCGCATCCACCATCTCACCCGCCAGCTCGGCCGCCTCTATGGCGATTTCCGCGGCGATCGGCACTTCCAGCGCGCCCGGCACGGTGATGACCTCAACCTCGACCCCGGCCGCCTCAAGCACGGCGCGGGCGCCGGCCAGCAGCTCATCGGCCAGCGCCTCGTAATAGCGCCCCTCGACAATGAGAACCCGCGCGCCTTCCAGCGGCTCCTCTTCCAGAATGGCACTTTCCCTGCGCGTGCTGACCATTGTTTTCTCCGCAACTGCCGTGCGATGGGCCCTGCCCGCCTCGCATCTCGCCGCCTGCATCATCCCGTGGACGCGTTGCGCCTGCAAAACGCGATCCACCCTGCTTCGCACACGCTCTAGAGCGGATTTGGTCCCGATGGAACCATCCCCCGTTCACAATCCGCCGGAAAGCCGGCCAAGGTCTCGTTTTCAACCTGTATATTGCGGAAACTCGGCGAGGCGCGCCGCATAACGGGCCATCACGTCCACCTCGAAATTCACCTCATCGCCCGCCGCAACCGCGCCCCATGTGGTGACGGCCAGCGTGTGGGGAATGAGCAGGCAGGTGAAGCGGTTGCCCTCAACCGTGTTCACCGTGAGGGAGGTGCCATCCAGGGTCACCGAGCCCTTCACCGCGACAAAGCGGGCCAGTTCCTCGCTCACCTCGAAGGTGAACCGGGTGGATGTGCCCAGATCCTCACGCGCAACGACACGGGCGCGCGCATCGACATGGCCGGAAACCATATGGCCGCCCAGCTCATCCCCGATTTTCAGAGCCCGTTCCAGATTGATCCGCCGCCCGCTCGCCCAGTCCGCCACGGTTGTGATGGCGAGGGTTTCGGGGGCCGCATCCACGGTGAAATGGGCGCGCCGCTCATTGCCCGGCTTCACCGCCGTTACCGTGAGGCACACGCCCGAACAGGCGATGGAAGCGCCCAGCTCGATGCCCGCGGGGTCATAGTCACAGGCAATCGTCAGGGTGCGGACCTCGCCATGGCTTTCCACGGCCAGCAGGTCGCCCATATCCGTGATGATGCCGGTGAACATTGTTTTTCTCCCTCACCTGCCCGCACGCGTGGCGGGCCCTCATGTTGCTGGCGCAGCTCACCGGATGGACGGCTGACAGGCCATGCGCTTGAGGAAAACCCCGATACTGCTGTCTGTCGGCGGCGTGGCTGAAATCACCCGCCACATATTGCGGGTCTTGTTCACGCCGATATAGGCCCAGTGCTCGGCATCATCCCTCTTCTGCGCATGAATGGTGATGCGGTCCGGGTCGATGTTCTTGCGGCTGAGATAGACATACTCCTCACAGGCCACGCCATCATCCTGCAGCTGGCAGATGGAGAGCTGGTCATCCTTGAAGATGTAATGCTCGCTCTGGATATATTCGTAGCGATTGCATCCCTCTTCGCGACACACATTCATCATGTCGACTGCACAGGTGAGATGAATTTCATCCTGCCCCAGAAATTCGGCCCGCGCCGGAGCAGTGGAGGCCAGGATGGGCAGCAGGATGAGCGCCATGAAGATATGCGTGTGTCGAATCACCGGGCTTGCTCCTGTAACCTGAATTGCCCTTGCGGGTCGCAACTTCGATAGGCCAATGCCAGCCGCGGCAACCGGAAAAACAGGCCAAGGCGAAAGCGACCCTTATCGCCTCCACAATCGGACAAGCTGATCCGCCCCCAGCATCGTACGCTCCGCTTCCGCGAAGCCGACCGGTGACAGCATATGCTGTGCGGGGCGGCCAGAAAAGGCATCCACCGCATCTGCCCCCAGCACGACAGGGCTGCGGAACAGGGCCAGCTCATCCACCAGCCCTTCCTGAAGAAACGCGGCGGCGACCGTGGGGCCGCCTTCCACCATCAGCCTGGTAATGCCCAGCAGCCCCAGAAGCTTGAGCATGGCGGGCAGATACAGCCGTCCATCCTTGCCACGCGGGGCACGCAGCACCTCGACCCCCCGCTCCACGAGCCGAGCCTCGCGGGCGGCATCGGCATCCTCAGCCGCGATGACCCAGACAGGCACCTGCGCCGCCGTGCGCACCAGAGCGCAATCAAGCGGCAGCTCCAGCCCCGAATCCAGAACCACCCGAACCGGCGAACGGTCCTCATGCTGTTCCAGCCGGCAGGTGAGCTGCGGATTATCGGCCTTCACCGTGCCGATTCCCACCAGAATGGCATCCGCATGAGCGCGCATCTCATGCCCGCGTGCCCGGGCCTGAGGCCCGGTGATGACAGCAGGACGCGGGCCGGGCAGACCGGCCTTGCCATCCGCCGAGATGGCCATCTTCAGCAACACATGCGGGCGGCCGCGCGTGACACGGCAGATATGGCCGGCATGGTCATAAAGCGCCTGTTCCGCACCCACGCCAACCGTGACCCACACCCCAGCGGCGCGCAGCCGCGCCACACCGCGCCCCTTCACCCGGCTATCGGGATCCTCAAGCGCCGTCACCACACGGCGCACGCCCGCGGCGATCACCGCATCGGCGCAAGGAGGGGTGCGCCCGTGATGGGAACAGGGCTCAAGTGTCACGTAAAGCGTGGAGCCTCGGGCGGCATCTCCTGCCTGCGCAAGGGCCAGTGGCTCGGCATGGGGGCGGCCTGCGGGCGCGGTGGCGGCGGAACCGACAATCTGCGCCCCGCGCGGACCATGATGCACCACCACAGCGCCAACGGACGGGTTGGGCCATGTACGGCCCAGATTGGAGCGCCCCACATTCAGCGCTTCCACCATGAAGCGCTCATCTTCCTCGGGCGAGGTGACCGGCGCCAGAGGCATGGGCGGCTGATGCGGCGCCATCACTCTTTCTCCCCCGGCCGGGATGGATGCCCCTCATCGGCCGGAGCCGGTGAAGGTGCGGCGGAAGGCTCGTCTTCGGCGCCCAGCTCAGCCAGGGCATTCTCGAAATCACGCGCTTCCCGGAAATCCCGATACACGGATGCGAAGCGGACATAGGCCACGCCGTCAATCTGCTTCAGCCCCTCCATCACCATCTCACCGATGAGTTCGGAAGGGATATCGCTTTCACCCTGGCTTTCCAGCCGGCGCACGAGGCCGGTGAGCATGCGCTCCACCCGCTCGCGATCCACCGGGCGCTTGCGCAGGGCTACCTCGACAGACCGGGCCAGCTTGTCCCGCTCGAACGGCACGCGGCGGCCGGAGCGTTTCACCACAGTCAGTTCACGCAATTGCACCCGCTCGAACGTGGTGAAACGGCCACCACAGTCCGAACAGATACGACGACGGCGGATGGCCGTGTTGTCATCTGTGGGCCGGCTATCTTTCACCTGAGTATCCAGGCTGTTGCAATAGGGGCACCGCATGACAAAACGCCTCCGCCGCCAGTCAGATCCTCAGCCTCACAGGCCCGGATAGATGGGGAACCTGTTCAGCAGCGCAGCCACCTTGCCACGCACGGCTTCCTCCACCAGCGAATCCTCGTCCGACTTCTTCTGGGAGAGCACGTTCAGGACCTCGGCGATCAGGTCGCCGATCTCCCGGAACTCTGCCTTGCCAAAGCCGCGCGTGGTGCCGGCCGGGGTGCCCAGACGCACGCCGGAGGTGATGAAGGGCTTCTCCGGATCGAAGGGAATGCCATTCTTGTTGCAGGTGATATGGGCGCGACCCAGCGCAATCTCGGAGACCTTGCCGGTGAGGCCCTTGGGACGCAGATCCACCAGCATCAGATGGGTATCCGTGCCGCCGGAAACAATGTCGAACCCGTGACCCTTCAGGGTTTCGGCCAGCACCTTGGCGTTCTCGACCACATTATGGGCATAGGTCTTGAACTCGGGGCGCAGTGCCTCGCCGAAAGCCACCGCCTTGGCGGCGATGACATGCATCAGCGGGCCGCCCTGAATGCCGGGGAAAATGGCGGAGTTGAACTTCTTCGCCAGCTCCTCGTCATTGGTCAGGATCATGCCGCCGCGCGGGCCACGCAGGGTCTTGTGGGTGGTGGTGGTCACCACATGGGCGTGGGGGAACGGGCTGGGATGCGCGCCACCGGCCACGAGGCCCGCGAAATGGGCCATATCCACCATCAGCAGCGCACCAACGCTGTCGGCAATCTCGCGCATCTTGGCGAAATCGATCACGCGAGGATAGGCGGAGCCACCGGCGACGATCAGCTTCGGCTTATGCTGGGCGGCAAGGCTTGCCACCTCTTCATAGTCGATCCGGTGATCGTCCTTCTTCACGGTGTAGGGCACCACATTGAACCACTTGCCGGACATGTTGACCGGCGCACCGTGGGTGAGGTGGCCACCGGCGGCAAGATTGAGGCCCAGATAGGTATCGCCCGGCTTCATGGTGGCGAAGAACACACCCTGGTTCGCCTGGCTGCCGGAATTGGGCTGCACATTGGCGAAGGCGCAGCCAAACAGCTTCTTGGCGCGCTCGATGGCCAGCTCTTCCACCACGTCCACATACTGGCAGCCGCCATAATAGCGCTTGCCGGGATACCCTTCCGCATATTTGTTGGTCAGCACCGAGCCCTGCGCTTCCAGCACCGCACGCGAAACGATGTTCTCCGAGGCAATCAGCTCGATCTCATCGCGCTGGCGACCCAGTTCCGCCTTCACGGCGCCGGTGATCTCGGGATCGACTTCGGCAAGAGAAGCTGTGAAGAAACGGTTATACTCCTCCGAACTGGAGGCGGTCTTCGCATCGTGCGAGGCCATGGCTGGGTCTCCGGTAATACGGCTGATAACGGGCTCTTGGCTCCGTGCGCCTGAATCGACAGGGAATCTCCTGTGCCTCTCAGGCAGAAACGGCCTATGCCGCTTATCACAGGGGCCGCCACAAGTCCAAAGTCGGAAATGCGAAAAGGGCGAAGCTGCAACACATATTGCAACTCCGCCCCTTGTCCTCGACCTGTTCAGCGACGGGTGAAGTTCACCGGCACACTGAAGGATGCCCCCTGCCCATCCGGCGGACGCGGGAAGGGCGAGGCACGCCGCACTGTCGCCACCGCTTCCTGATCCAGAACCGCGGAACCGGAAGAGCGCACAAGGCTGGCGGATGTCACCTGCCCCGATCCGTTCAGGGTAAAGCGCACCACCGGACGGCCCGTCGCCCCTGCCGCTCCAGCGGGATAGCGCTTGAAGCGGTTGAGATGGGCCGAAACCCGGCTGGCCCAGGATGCCCGCTCACGCGAGTTGGAGGCGCTTGCCCCCTGCGAGGGCGCGGCGGTGGTGTTGCTGCGCTGTGCATCCGAGCGCGGGGCGGCGGAGGTCTGCGGCGCCGGCTTGCGCGGCTTGGGGCGGGCCTCTTCCTTCGGCTTGGGCTGCTCACGCCTGGGCTTCGGCTTCTCGACCGGCTTGGCCACCTCGCGCGGCTTGGGTTCCGGCAGAACCACCTGGGAAGGCACGGGTGCCGGTTTCAGCTCCGGCATTTCCTCGTCCACTTTCTCCTGCACCGGCTCGGGTGGCGGGGGCTCTTCGTCCGGCTTCTCATCCGGCTTGTCCACCGGCTCGACATCCGGTGCCTGCTCCATGGGCGGGCCGGGCGCGACATCCTCCTCCTGCGTATCCGCGCTCACGGGCAATGGCGCCAGCTCCACCATCACCGCCGCCGGCGGGCTCTGCACCGGCTCCACCTCCTGCCAGAACAGGGCGGCATAGACGGCAACGCTGTGGAGAATGAGCACAAACAACCCCGCAACCGCCCAGAGCGCCAGAAGGCGGGGCCAGTTGATCCGGTCGAAGTCATGCCAGCGCGATCCACTCACTGTCCGGCTCCACTGGTGGCAGGGGGGGCCTGTGAGGCGGAGGGTGCAGCCGGGCTGCCGGCAGGATGGCTTGCAGGGCTGGCCTCCGGGGCAGCGCCTGTCACCTCAAGCCCGACAAGGCCGATCTTGAGATAGCCGGCGGCCCGCAGGAGGTTCATCACCTCCATCACATCGCCATAGGAAACCGCCTTGTCCGCCCGCACGAACACGCGCTGCTCGCGGTCATGGGAGGTCGTGCGGTCGAGCATCGCGCCCAGTGCCTCGCGCGAGACGGACTCATCACCCACGGCGAGGGTGAGATCCTTCTTCACCGAAAGGAACAGGGGCTTGTCCGGCCGCGGGGTCGGCTGGGCTGTGGAGGTGGGCAGGTCCACCGGTGTATCGACTGTTGCAAGCGGGGCCGCCACCATGAAAATGATGAGCAGCACCAGCATCACATCGATGAAGGGCGTGACGTTGATCTCGTGGTTTTCCGCAAGATCGTCTCCGCCATGGTCAAGCTGGGCAGCCATGACGCGCCCTCACTCAGCCGCGGCGCGCACGGAACGCGCCTTGCCGGCCTGCCCCTCACGATCCAGATCACGCGAGAGATGGCGCATCACCTCGGCCGAACAGTCGGAGATATTGGCCTTGTAGCCGGCGATGGAGCGGGCGAACATGTTGTAGATCACCACGGCAGGAATAGCCGCAACAAGGCCGATAGCCGTCGCCAGAAGCGCCTCGGCGATACCGGGAGCGACAATGGCCAGATTGGTGGTCTGCGCCTTCGAGATGCCGATGAAGCTGTTCATGATGCCCCACACCGTGCCGAACAGGCCGACAAACGGGGCGGTTGCACCAATGGTGGCCAGAAGGCCGGTGCCGGAAATCATCCGGCGGCCTGCTGCGGCCTCGATCCGGTTCAGGGCCACGGCGACGCGCTCCTTCACCCCTTCGGCCGGCAGGCTGGCGGAAGACTTCCACTCATCCAGCGCGGCAATCACGGTGGCCTGGGCCGGCCCCCTGCCCTTTGGCATCAAAGTTGCCGCCTCTGCCAGAGTGGGCGCCTCGCGCAGCACATCCAGAGTGCGGCGCACCGTGCGGCGGGCGAAGACCAGCTGAAGCGACTTGCCGAACCACACCGTCCAGGTGACGACAGAGGCGAAGGCAAGGCCGATCATCACCGCCTTCACCACCCAGTCCGCCGCCATGAACATGCCCCAAGGGGAAAGATCATGCGGCAGGGTGGAATCCGGCACCTCGTCATATTCGCCATCAGCATCCGCCAGAGGCACGCCCGGGGCCTGCTGCGCGGGGGTCTTGGCCTCTGCACCGGGAGCCGGAGCGGCAGCATTGGCGCTTCCGCCTGCCGGCTGTCCGGAGGATGCGGGAGCCGCAGTCGCGGCACCTTCAGGTGCGGGGGCGGAAGATGCAGTCCCGTTGGCCGCCGAAGTGGCCGG
Organism: Haloleucobacter ellipsoideus; assembly: GCF_052491725.1. Classification (NCBI taxonomy): domain Bacteria; kingdom Pseudomonadati; phylum Pseudomonadota; class Alphaproteobacteria; order Hyphomicrobiales; family Xanthobacteraceae; genus Haloleucobacter; species Haloleucobacter ellipsoideus. Next base: position 577,852 of record NZ_JBQWAR010000018.1, on the reverse strand, counting down.
CGGGGTCGCCTGTGGCGCGGCCGCAGGAGCCGCTGTTCCCGTTGCCGGAGTTGCCGCCGCGGCGGGTGCCGGAGCATTCGCACCGGACGAGGGGGCCGCAAGGGGCTCACTCGGCGGGAAGGCCGGGCGGGCGGGGGTGTGATATGGCGTGGGGGTTGAAGGTTCAGTCTGCGCAAGGCCGGGCTGAACGAGGAAGGCAAGGGCCACTGTGCAAACAGCAGTACCCATCAGAAAACGCCGCGCAGAGCGCAGATCAGGCAAGTAGGTATGAGTGCGGAGGGGCATCGCGCGTCACCAAATCCGGAACCGAACAAATTGCTGGCAGTTCTGCTGAGGCATGAGCCTGTACAGAAGCTGGCTCTCGGCGACAGCTATACTCTTAAATGCGTCTCACCGCTAACCCGGGCGGGCCCGCTCGACACAGCGGCCAAAGCGCCCGGCGGACACATTCAAGATACTGGCATCACTCAGAAATTTCGGATCCGGACTTGCAGGAAAGAGGCGTTTTCCCACATTGGAAATGCTCAATACTGCAAGTGACTCTCATACGCATGAGCGCAAAATGGCTTCTATGGAAGTTCCACAACCTGCCCTTCCAGCAGGGTGACGCGCCGGTCCATCCGCGATGCAAGCTCCAGATTATGGGTGGCAATCAGCGCCGCCACCCCTGTTGCCTGCACCAGCTCGGACAATGCGCCGAACACATGATCCGATGTCTTGGGGTCGAGATTGCCTGTCGGCTCATCCGCCAGCAGAAGGCGCGGGGCATTCGCCAGCGCCCGAGCAATGGCCACACGCTGCTGCTCACCGCCCGAAAGCTCCGCCGGACGATGGGTGAGGCGCTCGCCAAGCCCCAGATAACTCAGCAGCTCTTTCGCCCGCTCATTGGCGACAGCGCGGGAGAGACCGCGGATCATCTGCGGCATGGCCACATTCTCCAGCGCCGTGAACTCACCCAGCAGATGATGGAACTGGTAGACGAACCCCACCGAAAGGCGGCGGATGCGGGTGCGTTCGGCATCATTCAGCTTCGATGTCGCCTCGCCATCAATGAACACCTCGCCGGAATCGGGATGCTCCAGCAATCCGGCCAGATGGAGAAGCGTGGATTTTCCCGAGCCCGAAGGCGCCACAAGCGCAACGGACTGGCCATGCTCGATGACCAGATCCGCGCCGGTGAGGATCTCCAGCCTGCGGTCCTCACCCTGCGCATAGGCCCGGCTGACATTCACGAGCGAGAGGGCATGAGGCGGGGCGGCCATGGCGCGGCCGCGGCGCGCGGAATTATCCATCACTCGTATCTCAGCGCTTCCACCGGATCGAGCCGCGCGGCCCGCCAGGAGGGATAGAGGGTGGCAAGAAGCGAGAGCACCAGCGCCATCACCACCACGGTTGCCGTTTCACCCACATTCATCTCCGCCGGCAGACGGCTGAGATAATAGAGCTCCGGCGAGAACAGCTCGGTTGCGGTGAGCCAGGAAATGAGCTGGCGAATGCTCTCGATGTTCCAGCACACCACCACCCCCAGCAGGAATCCCATCAAGGTGCCCACCACGCCGATAGAGGCCCCGGTGATGAGGAAGATGCGCATCACCGCCCCCTGAGTCGCCCCCATGGTGCGCAGAATGGCGATGTCATGCCCCTTGTCCTTCACCAGCATGATGAGGCCGGAAATGATGTTGAGCGCGGCCACCAGCACGATGAGGGTCAGAATGAGGAACATCACATTCCTCTCCACCTGCAGGGCGTTGAAGAAGGTGGCGTTGCGCTGCCTCCAGTCCACCAGATAGACCGGCCTTTGCGCCGCGCTCTCTATCGCCCCGCGCAGATCGGCGACATGATCGGGATTGTCGATATAGACCTCGATCGCGTTCACATCATCATTGCGGTTGAAATAGGCCTGCGCCTCTTCCAGCGGCATGAAGGCAAAGGCGCTGTCATATTCCGACATGCCAACCTCGAAGATGCCGCCAACCTTGTATACCTTTATACGCGGAGAGGTGCCCATGGGCGTCACCGCCCCGCGCGGGGAAACCAGGGTGATATTGTCACCCGCCCGCAGCGAGAGCTGGTCTGCCAGGCGCTTGCCGATCACCAGCCCCTGCCCCTTGTCGAAGCCCTCAAGCGTGCCGCTCTTGATATTGCCCGCCACGGATGGCAGGCCCCGCAGATCCTTTTCGGACATGCCGCGCACCAGCACGCCGGAAGCGCCGAACTGTGATGAGGCCAGAGCCTGCCCCTCCACCAGCGGCACGGCGATGCGCACCCCATTGAGGCCGGAGATCCGCTCCGCCACTTCCTTGAAATCCGTCAGCGGCGTTTCCAGCGGCTGCACGAGCACATGTCCGTTCAGCCCCAGAATCTTGGAGAGCAGCTCCTGCCGGAAACCGTTCATCACCGCCATGACGATGATGAGGGTGGCCACCCCCAGCATGATCCCCAGAAAGGAAAAGCCGGCGATGACCGAGATGAAGCCTTCCTTGCGCCGGGCCCGCAGATAGCGCAGCGACAGCATCCATTCGAAAGCCGCGAATGGACGCGTGCCGGTGGGCTCTTCGGCAGATGCCGCGGCGGACCCTTTTGACGTCATGCCTTCAGCCTCTCCAGGATATCGGCGGGCGCGATCTGTTCGCGTGCACCATCGACCCGGCGCTTCAGTTCCACCTTGCCTTCCGCGAGGCCGCGCGGCCCCACCAGAATCTGCCAGGGCAGACCGATCAGATCAGCGGTTGCGAACTTGGCGCCCGGACGCTCCTCGGTATCATCATAGAGCACATCATAACCGGCGGCGGTCAGCGTGGCGTAAAGCTGCTCGCAGGCAGCATCCGTGGCGCTGTCGCCGGTCTTGAGGTTGAGGATTCCCACCTGGAAGGGCGCCACCGCATCCGGCCAGATGATTCCCGCATCATCATGGGAAGCCTCGATCATGGCCGCCACGAGGCGGGAGGGGCCAATACCGTAGGAGCCCATGTGGATGGTGTGCTGCTGTCCATCGGGGCCCAGCACCTGCGCGCCGAAGGGCTCGGAATATTTGGTGCCGAAATAGAAGATGTGCCCCACCTCGATGCCGCGCGCCGCCATGCGGCGGGCCTCGGGAATGGCGTTGAAGGCCGCCTCGTCATGCTTTTCAGACGTGGCGGCATAGAGCGAGGTCCACTTGTCGAACACGCCCTGAAGGGCTGCCGCGTCCTCGAAATTCACATCCGCCGGCGGAGGTTCCATCTCCAGATAGTCGCCATGGCAGAAGACCTCGCTCTCGCCGGTGGAGGCCAGAATGATGAATTCGTGAGAAAGATTGCCGCCGATGGGGCCGGTATCGGCCACCATGGGAATGACCTTCAGCCCCATGCGCGCAAAGGTGCGCAGATAGCTGGTGAAGATCTTGTTATAGGAGTGGCGCGCACCCTCCGCCGTGAGATCGAAGGAATAGCCGTCCTTCATCAGGAACTCGCGCGAGCGGTAGACGCCGAAGCGCGGGCGCACCTCGTCACGGAACTTCCACTGGATGTGGTAGAGGTTCAGCGGCAGCGCCTTGTAGGACTTCACATAGGCGCGCACGATATCGGTGATCATTTCCTCATTGGTGGGACCGTAGAGCATCTCGCGCTCATGACGATCCCTGATTCGCAGCATCTCCTTGCCATAATCATCATAGCGCCCGCTTTCCCGCCACAGATCGGCGGACTGGATGGTGGGCATGAGCATTTCATTCGCGCCGGCGCGATTCTGCTCTTCACGGATGATGTTGCAGATCTTGTTGAGCACCCGGTGCCCCAGCGGCAACCAGGCATAGATGCCCGCAGCTTCCTGGCGCACCATGCCGGCGCGCAGCATCAGCCGGTGGGATACGATCTCCGCTTCCTTCGGCACTTCACGGAGAATCGGCAGAAAATAACGGGAGAGGCGCATCGGCTGGCTCTATACAGGAAGAGAGAAAAGGATGGTGTGCGGAGTGAAAGCCCAGCACCGCAGAAAACACAAGCCCACCTTATACACCCGGCGGAAAAACCCGCCCATGGTGCGCTGCAATAATCATCATATTGCGATGCAGGGATGACAAACGACAGTTTCTTGTCCTATTTTGATCCCGCACTAAGAAAGGGGATCGTCACTCGCCCGGTGCGCCGGGTGGTGAATACGGTCTGGGTCTCGGGAGGACATGAAAAAAAGCCGTCCACGGCTGTCACGGACAGCATGCAGGGAAACGGCATCACGGAGCGGCCAAACCGCTGTAATGCAGGCAAAGACCTGCGGGCGCTCAGGCACCGTGACATGACAAAGGCGAGACCACCGGGTCTCGCCTTTTCTTTTTGATCAATATATTGATCCAACAAAAACGCACCCCGAACGATAGATCAGCAGCATGACATATCGACTCGGACTCGCCGGCGGGACACCCCCGCTGCCGCCCGATTCGGCAAAATGTCACACCCGTTTGCGGTGCTGATCCGGTTTCAGAGCGGTTATTTTAAAAATTTTGATGATTGTATTTTGTGCATCGCACAATCCACAATCCCCTCACGCATGGGGCGCTCCACGCGCCATCCATGCGGCTTTCAGGGGTTCATTGCGGCTGGACAGGCGGCACAGGCAATGCACCTGTCTGCTGGAAAACGATAAAGACAACCAGTGCTGTCACAAAAGCTGCAACGAATGTCGTGGCCATGACAATGGGCAGGAAAGGCGGCCGGGATGCGGAGGCGCCAGCCTCCCCACCCTTGGCCGCATGCGTCCCTCCGCGGCGGGCATGCCAAGACACGGCCGCCAGCGTCGCCAGAAACCAGACAGTCAGATAGGTCGCGATGACAGCGCTGAGTGTCACCGGGGCTGCCTCAGGCCTGTTCCAGTTCCACGAGGGTCCCGTTGAAGTCCTTCGGGTGCAGGAACAGCACGGGCTTGCCATGCGCCCCGATCTTGGGCTCGCCAGAACCCAGAACGCGTGCGCCCTTGGCCTTCAGATGGTCCCGCGCGGCGAGAATGTCATCCACCTCATAGCAGATATGGTGGATGCCCCCATCCGGGTTGCGCTCCAGAAACTTGGCGATGGGAGACTCCGCCCCAAGCGGCTCCAGCAGCTCGATCTTGGTGTTGGGCAGCTCCACAAACACCACATTCACACCGTGATCCGGCTGCGGCTCCACACCGGAAACCTTGGCGCCCAGCGTATCGCGATACAGGGCCGTGGCTGCGGCAATATCCTTCACCGCAATGGCAACATGGTTGAGCCGTCCGATCATGGGGTCCTCCTCCTCCATTCTTTCCCTGGCCTGGTGCGCGTTTCGCCCCAGGAAAGAAGGTTCTGCATTTCAGGGATATGCGTTCTGACATGATGAATCAGAACGCCCCTTCTTTTAAGCCCAATGAGGAACGCGTCACTCATCATATAGTCAGGGGCGGCAGCAGCGCTTTTGTGCCGCGCTCACACCTCAACCACATGGACATGACAGACGGGCTTTTTGCCCCACACCGCATTCACACAGCCGCGAACCGCGCGCTCAAGAGTATCGGCCAGCGCGTCCGGGTCGCGACGGCGCGCCTTGGGCAGCCCCTCCAGCGTGCCGACAACGGTATCGAGCACATGCTCCAGCATATCGACACCGCCCTCCCCGCGCTCGGGAATGCCGCTGATCTCGACCGAGGGGTCGCCGGCAATCTGGCCGTGGCGATCGACAGCCAGTGCAACGGAAACAGTGCCGACATAAGCCAGCTTGCGCCGCTCCCGCAGGGTGCGGCTGTCTTCGGAGAGAAGAAGCCGGGCATCCTTGTAGAGCCGCCCGAAGGGCACCTCGCCCACACGCTCGGCCGGGCCGGGCGCCAGGCGGATGACATTGCCATCATAGCAATTCACCACTTCCGGCACGCCAAGGCTGCGGGCGAGCTGGGCATGGGCATGCAGATGCAGCGCCTCGCCATGCACGGGCACGGCCACTTGCGGGCGCACCAGGGCGTACATCTTCTCCATCTCCCCGCGCCGGGGATGGCCGGAGACATGAACCAGATTGTCACGATCGGTGACGACCTCAATGCCCCGCTTGATGAGCGCATTGATGATGTGGTTCACCACCTTCTCATTGCCGGGAATGGTGCGCGAAGAAAATACCACCGTATCACCGGGTGAGAAGGTGATTTCGGGGTGATCATCATCAGCAATGCGGCGCAGGGCAGCGCGCGGCTCGCCCTGACTGCCGGTGAGGATGGCCACCACCCGATCGCGCTCCAGATAGCCATAGGCATCAGCGCTGCGGAATGCCGGCAGTCCATTCAACAGCCCCTGCTCCCGCGCCACAGCGATAATCCGCTCCATGGCCCGGCCAACCACAACCACCTCCCGCCCATTCGCCATGGCGGCTTCAGCGATGCAGCGGATGCGTGCGACATTGGAGGAAAATGTGGTGAAAGCGATCCGGTAGCGCGCCTTGGCGACAATAGCCTTCAGCGATTCCGCCACATCCGCCTCTGAGGGGGAAACGCCATCGCGAATAGCATTGGTGGAATCGCAGATCAGCGCCCGCACGCCTTCATCACCCAGCTCGGCCAGACGGCGCGTATCCGTCGGCGTGCCAACCATCGGCGTGGGGTCGAGCTTCCAGTCTCCCGTATGGATGACGAGACCGGCAGAAGTCCGGATCGCCACGGCATGGCTGTCCGGAATGGAATGGGCGACGGGTATGAATTCGAACTCGAACGGCCCGAGCTGGTTCTTCTCGCCCGCCCGCACAATGGTCACCGGCAGCTCGGATGGCGCCCCCGGCTCACCCGCGCGCTTGGCTTCCAGCAGGCCAGCGGTGAAGGCGCTTGTATAGATGGGGCAATTCAGGCGCGGCCACAGATCCAGCACCGCACCCAGATGATCTTCATGCCCATGGGTGATGATCAGACCGACAATATTCTTCTTCTCCGCCTCCAGAAAGCGGAGATCAGGCAGCATGAGATCGACACCGGGCGCCTCGTCCCCGGCAAAGCTCATGCCAAGATCCACAACCAGCCAGCGCCGGTCCTGACGCGGGCCAAAGCCATAGGCCGCGACATTCATGCCAATCTCGCCGACACCGCCAAGCGGGGCAAAGACCAGTTCATCAGTGGCTGTTTTCAACTTGTTTCACTTCCCGAAGACAGCCTGCCCGAACATTCAGGGGCAGAACATCTTCCTTCATAAGGCCGCCATGAGAGCACATGCTCCCACAGGCACATGTCACGATGCAAAGCAGCAGGAAGCCAGGGGCTTCTCTATTGAAACCTGCAGGCTAAATGCCGGGTCACTCTGGCAAACGCAGGGAAACGTCACCGGCGGTAATGATTTCGGCCACCCCGTCACGCCGGCGCAGCATCATCGCGCCCCGCGCATCAAGGTTTTCAAATCGTCCGATGACTTCACGCTCGCCGATTCTGACACTCACCTGATCTCCCATGCCAAGAGCATGGCGCATCCAATCGGACCGGATGGCGGTGAAGCCGTTTCCACCGTTCCACTGGTTGAGGCGCACGGCCATGGCAAGATCGAGCGCTTCCAGCAACCGGTCCGGCGCTGTCGGCGCACCGGCAGCCTCAAGACTGGTGGCGCGATAGGGAAGATCGTCCGGATGATGAAGGCAATTGACGCCAAAACCGATAACGGCTGCGGAGCGTCCGGAGGCATCCGCCCCGCCCTCGACCAGAATCCCGGACAGCTTGCCGCCATCCAGCAACAGATCATTGGGCCATTTCAGCTTGAGCGATTCCGGGTGGATCTGCGGTGCGGCCGAAAGCACGGCATCGCGCACCGCAAGCCCAGCCACGAAGCAGAGCTGGGCCAGGTTTGCCGCCGGTGCCGGATTGGGCAGCACCAGAGTGGCAAACAGGTTTCCTAATTCCGAAGTCCAGAAGCGGCCACGGCGACCACGGCCAGCCGTCTGAATATCGGCCACCAGCCAGACCGGCATCGTCTCGCCACGAGCAAGACGTGCCAGCCCCTCGGCATTGGTGGAGCCGATTTCAGTGAAACGGATAATGGGAACCGTGGACCCCTGGAATTCGTAGTTTGCCATATCTCTAGAAGAGTGAGCGGGCAGCGGCACCCGCCGCCTCTATCAATGGAGCTGGATAAACGAAATAGAAGGTGCAGAAAAGCCCACTAACAGCCAATACCGCCTTCAATTCCGATGGAGCGGGGTCAAACGCCTCTGCCGGCTCGTCAAAGAACATGACCTTGACGACGCGCAGATAGTAGTAGGCACCCACCACCGACGCCAGCACACCGATGATTGCGAGAGGATAAAGGCCCGCCTGAATCGCCGCGACGAAGACATAGTATTTCGCGATGAAACCGGCAAACCACGGGATACCTGCCAGCGAGAACATCAGCGCACCCATCATCAGCGCCATCAGCGGACGTGTGCGGGCAAGACCGGCCAGATCCTCGATATTCTCGACAGCCTGCCCCTTGCGCCGCATCGACAGGATGCAGGCAAAGGTGCCCAGCGTCATGACCACATAAATGGCCATGTACAGCACGACGCCACGCAGACCTTCCACCGTTCCGGCAGCCAGCCCGACAAGGGCGAAGCCGACATGGCCGATAGAGGAATAGGCCATAAGGCGCTTGATATTGCGCTGGCCAATGGCGGCAAAGGCACCCAGCACCATCGAGGCAATGGAGACGAAGATAATGATCTGCTGCCACTCATGCTGAATGTTCGGAAACGTGTCCGCAACGATCCGCACGAGAATCGCCATGCCCGCAACCTTGGGCGCAGTGGCGAAGAACACCGTCACAGGGGTAGGCGCGCCTTCATACACATCCGGGGTCCACATGTGGAAGGGAACCGCGGAGATCTTGAAGCACAGGCCGGCCATCAGGAACACCAGGCCGAAAATCACGCCAAGGGAAGGCTCGCGGACGATATCCGCGATAACGGCGAAATTCACGGAACCGGTGAAGCCGTAGATCAGCGACATGCCATACAGCAGCATGCCGGAAGAAAGCGCGCCCAGCACGAAATACTTCAAGCCCGCTTCCGTGGAGCGCACGGAATCCCGGTTGATCGCCGCCACGACATAGAGCGCAAGGCTCATCAGTTCCAGGCCAAGATACAGGGCGATGAAGTCCCCTGCCGCAACGAGCATGCACATGCCCAGCACGGAGATGACCATCAGCACCGCATATTCAAACTTGGCCTGCTTCTCCCGGTTCAGCCAGTCCACCGCCATGATGAGCGAGACGGCAGCACCCAGAATGGCCAGAACCTGCATGAAGCGGCTGAAGGGGCTGATCACGAGGGAGCCGTTGAAGGCGACGGTTTGCCCCGAGGGGCCCAACACCACCAGAATGCCAGCGGCCACAAGAACCGCAATGGCAAGGCCGGTCACAAGGTTGGCCGCCGCCTCTCCACGGATCGCACCAATGAGAATGAGCACGATTGCAGAAACGGCGAGCACCAGTTCTGGCAGAACCGCGCCAATGGGAGGCAGGAGCTGCGACATAGCGACCTCGAGATCAGAAGGACAGGAGGAGTGCGGTCTTGACCACACCCGCCACCTGGTCGGTACGCGCGATGACAGTGTTAACTGCACTTTGCGTCATGTTGAGGATAGGCGACGGCCACACACCGAACAGGATGGTGATGATGACCAGCGGCACCATGATCGCAATCTCGCGCGGAGAGAGATCAAGAATATGCTTGAGGTTTTCCTTCTCAAGCGGCCCGAAGATCACCTGCCAGTACAGCCACAGGGCATAACCTGCGGAAAGAATGATGCCGATCGCCGCAAAGAACGCGATCCAGGTGTTCCGCTCGAAGACCGAGAGCATGGTGAGGAACTCACCCACAAAGCCCGAGGTGCCCGGCAGACCGACATTCGCCATGGTGAAGATCATCATGACAGTCGCATAGATCGGCATGCGCTTGGCCAGACCACCATAGGCGGCGATATGGCGCGTGTGCATCCGGTCATAGATCACGCCGACGCACAGGAACAGCGCGGTGGACACGAAGCCGTGCGAGATCATGAGGAACATCGCGCCCTGAAGGCCCGCCTCATTCATCGCGAAGATGCCCATGGTGACGAAGCCCATATGGGCCACCGACGAATAGGCGATCAGCTTCTTCATGTCCTCCTGCACGATCGCGACAAGCGATGTGTAGATGATGGCGACAACCGAAAGGGTGAACACCAGGGGGGCAAAAAACACGCTGGCTTCAGGGAACATGGGCAGGGAATAGCGGATGAAGCCATAGCCACCCATCTTCAGAACCGTGCTGGCCAGAATGACCGAGCCGGCTGTCGGCGCTTCCACGTGCGCATCCGGAAGCCAGGTGTGAACCGGCCACATCGGAGTCTTCACGGCAAAGCATGCAAAGAAGGCCAGCCACATCCACATCTGCATGTCGGACGGGAAGTTGTAGGTCAGCAGCGTGGGAACATCGGTCGTGCCCGCCTGCCAGTACACCGCCATGATGGCCAGCATCATGAGAAGCGAACCGACGAGCGTGTACAGGAAGAACTTGAACGTCGAATAGACGCGGCGCGGACCACCCCAGACACCGATGATGAGGAACATCGGGATCAGGCTGCCTTCAAAAAAGAAGTAGAACAGCACAAGGTCAAGCGCGCAGAAGGTTCCCAGGATCATCGTCTGGAGAACCAGGAACGCGATCATGTACTCCTTCACGCGGGTATGGACCCCCCTCCACGACGCAAGGATCACCAGCGGCATGAGGAATGTCGTCAGCATGACGAATGGCAGGGAAATGCCGTCCACCCCCATGTGATAGGAGGCGATGTCACCCAGCCAGGATGTCTTTTCAACAAACTGGAAGCCCGGGGCCGTATTGTCGAAATAGAAGACGAGCGGCAGGGAAACCAGGAATGTTACAATGGTCGTCCACAACGCGATCCAATGCGCGTTGCGCTCCGCCACCTCATCACTGCTCCGCACAAAGAAGATGAAGAGCGCGCCGACGAGCGGCAGGAAGGTGACAACGGAGAGGATAGGCCAGTCGATCATGGCATCACGCTCCGATAAACATGAACCAGGTGAGCAGGGCCGCAATGCCAATGAGCATCACGAAGGCGTAGTGGTAGATGTAGCCAGTCTGAAGACGGACCACCCGACCCGTAATATCTACTACTCGAGCGGCAATGCCGTCGGGGCCGAAACCGTTGATGACGGTTCCATCACCACGCTTCCAAAGCAGATTTCCAAGCCACAGCACGGGACGAACGATCCCGGCATGATAGATTTCGTCAAAGTACCACTTGTGAACCAGGAAGTTGTACAGACCGGGGAATGCCCGGGCCAGACGCGCCGGAGCCTGCGGATCCAGAATATAGAACCAGAAGGCCACCACAAATCCGATGATCATCATGATGGTGGGCGTCAGTATCAGCAGTTCCGGCAGATAGTGCATATCATGCAGAACCGTGTTCTCGGCCGCAATGTAGATGGACTTGCGGAAGAAGGCGTCAACACCCGAACCAACAAAGACATCGAACAGCATGTAACCGGCGAACAGCGCACCCAGTGACAGCACCGCGAGCGGAATTGTCATCACCAGCGGCGGCTCATGCGCGTGGTCAAACGCATGATGGTCACGCGGCTTGCCATGGAAGGTGAGGAACACCAGACGCCAGGAATAGAAGGACGTCAGGGTCACGGCGAGCGTCGTCATGATCCAGCCATAGAGCGAGAAGGAATTCGCGCTGACAATGGTGGATTCAATGATGGCGTCCTTCGAGTAATAGCCCGAGGTGAACGGAAAGCCCGTAATGGCGAGCGTACCGATCATCATCATCGCATAGGTGAAGGGGATCTTGCGGAACAGGCCACCCATCTTCCGCATGTCCTGCTCATGATGCATCGCGGTGATGACAGAGCCGGCGCACAGGAAGAGCAGCGCCTTGAAGAAGCCGTGAGTCATCAGATGGAACAGGCCGAGCGAATAGGCGCCAGCGCCCATTGCCGCGAACATGTAGCCCAGCTGCGAACAGGTGGAATAGGCGATGACCTTCTTGATGTCCGTCTGCACCAGGGCAATCGTTGCCGCAAAGAAGCAGGTGGTTGCGCCAACGAGCATCACGACATCAAGCGCGACGGGTGAAAGCTCGAAGATGGGCGACATGCGCGCCACCATGAACACACCCGCGGTCACCATGGTCGCCGCATGGATCAGCGCGGAGACCGGGGTCGGGCCTTCCATCGCGTCCGGCAACCAGGTGTGGAGCAGCAACTGGGCGGACTTGCCCATGGCGCCCACGAACAGAAGCAGGGCAATGACGGTGGCCGCATCCCACTCACTCCACAGGAAGGTCATCTTCTGACCCACCAGCGAGGGCGCTGCCGCAAACACGTCATCGAACGCCACGGAGCCGGTCATGAAGACAATCGCGAAAATACCGAGGATGAAACCGAAGTCACCCACGCGGTTCATCACGAATGCCTTGAAGGCGGCGGCATTCGGCGCCGGCTTCTCGTACCAGAAGCCGATCAGCAGATAGGATGCCAGACCCACGCCTTCCCAGCCGAAGAACATCTGCACCAGATTGTCGGCCGTCACCAGCATCAGCATGGCGAAGGTGAACAGGGACAGATAGGCAAAGAAGCGCTGGCGGCTCGGATCCTCATGCATGTACCCGATCGAGTACAGATGCACGAGGCAGGAGACCGAGGTCACGACGATGAGCATGACCGCCGTGATGGAGTCAATTCTCAGCGCCCAGTCGATCGGCAGCCCGGTGATGTGGATCCAATCCAGAAGATGGATCCGCACTTCCACACCCTGGAAGCCGACCTGGAAGAAGGCAACCCAGGAAAAGGCGCACGAAATGAAGAGCAGAAGAGTCGTTATGACCTCACTCGCACGCGCACCAATAACACGGCCGAAAAGACCCGCTATCAGAAAGCCGACAAGGGGGAGGAAGACAATCGCCTGATACATAACCTCAACCCTTCATCGCATTGATATCTTCGACGGCGATCGAACCGCGATTGCGATAGTACACCACGAGGATTGCAAGACCGATGGCGGCCTCTGCGGCTGCAACCGTCAGAACCAGCAGGGCGAAGATCTGCCCCGTGATGTTCCCCTGGAAGACGGAGAAGGACACGAGATTGATGTTCACCGAAAGCAGGATGAGCTCGATCGACATCAAGATGACGATCACATTCTTCCGGTTGAGGAAAATGCCAAGAGTGCCAAGGGTGAACAAAATCGCCCCGACAGTGAGAAAGTGGGAAAGACCGATTTCCATGGCTGTCCCCTCAAAGACCCTGACCGGGACGCACTTTGACCACCTCGAGCGTTTCCTCGGGCTTGCGCGTCACCTGGGCAGTGATGTTCTGACGTTTGACATTCGGCTTGTGGCGCAGGGTGAGCACGATCGCCCCGATCATCGCCACCAGCAGCACGAAGCCGGCCGCCTGGAAGAAATAGATGTAGTCCGTGTAGAGAACCCGGCCGATGGCCTCGACATTCGTCAGGTTCTCGCCGCCGGGGTTCGGGTTGGGCGTACCGCCAACCGCATTCGGCGCCATCACCCACGCCCCGACGACCAGCGCCAGCTCGCTCAGGAAGATCAGCCCGACAATCACGCCGATCGGCATATATTGCAGGAAGCCCTGGCGCAGTTCCACGAAGTCCACGTCGAGCATCATCACGACGAAGAGGAACAGCACCGCCACGGCACCGACATAAACGACGACAAGAATCAGGCCGAGAAACTCGGCGCCGATCAGGATGAAGAGACCCGCCGCGTTCACAAAGGCAAGGATGAGGAACAGTACGGACTGAACCGGATTGCGGGAGGAGATCACCATGAAGGCGGACGCCACCAGCACGAACGCGAAGAGATAGAAAAACACTGCCGCGACACTCATGCGCAGAGCCCTCCCCGGCGCGACTGAAGCGCGCATGTGGTCATCGCCACCGCGACCGACGCCCGGGCATCCGCCCGGCGCAGGCTGGCGCGTTGAATGAACTGACCCATCCCAAAATCCACCGATCTGGTCCCGCGCCCAGCACGCGGCACCGTTTCAAACCGCGCCCGCCCCGGAAGGGGCGAGCAAAACTCAAATGCACTCAGCGATAAGGCGCATCCAGCGCGATGGCGCGGGCAATTTCCCGCTCCCAGCGGTCACCATTCGCGAGCAGCTTTTCCTTGTTGTAGTAGAGCTCTTCACGGGTTTCCGTGGCGAACTCGAAGTTCGGCCCCTCGACAATCGCATCCACCGGGCAGGCTTCCTGACAGAAGCCGCAATAGATGCACTTGACCATGTCGATGTCATACCGGGTGGTCCGGCGCGTACCGTCATTCCGGCGCGGGCCAGCCTCGATCGTGATGGCCTGTGCCGGGCAGATGGCCTCGCACAGCTTGCACGCGATGCAGCGCTCTTCCCCGTTGGGGTAGCGGCGCAGGGCATGCTCACCCCGGAAACGCGGTGACAGCGGGCCCTTCTCGAACGGATAGTTCAAAGTGGGCTTGGGCTGAAAGAAATACCGCATCGTCAGGAAGAAAGCGGAGATAAACTCCGACAGGAAGAAGGCACGCGCGGCCTGATCCAGCTTCATCAGCGCTCTCCCCTCGCATTGCAGCAATCGGTGTGATGGATGAGATGCACGATCATTGCGGCGCCATCCCGGTGAAGTGCAGCACGCTTGCCACCAGAACCACGGCGATCAGCGAGATGGGCAGGAAGACCTTCCAGCCAAGACGCATGAGCTGGTCATAGCGGTAGCGCGGCACGATCGCCTTCGCCATGGCGATCAGAAAGAACATGAAGCAGACCTTGATGACGAACCACACAAGGCCAGGCACCCAGGTGAAGGGCGCGAACGGCAGGGGCGAAAGCCAGCCGCCAAGGAACAGGATCGTCGCCAAGGAGCACATGGTCAGGATCGCCACATATTCACCCAGCATGAACAGCAGATAGGGCGTGGAGCCATATTCTGTCATGAAGCCGGCAACGAGTTCGGATTCCGCTTCCACGAGATCGAACGGAGGACGGTTGGTTTCCGCCAGCGCCGACACATAGAAGATGACGAACATCGGGAAGAGCGGCAGGACATACCAGTTCAGCAGGCCCAGATCCCCATCCTGCGCACGCACGATCTCGGACAGGTTCATGGTGCCCGCGCACATCAGCACGGTCAGGATCACGAAGCCGATCGAGACTTCATAGGACACCATCTGCGCTGCGGAACGAAGCGCGGCAAGGAATGGATACTTCGAGTTCGAAGCCCAGCCGCCCATGATCACGCCGTAAACGCCGAGCGACGAAATGGCCAGAATATAGAGAACGCCGACATTCAGGTCCGCGATCACCCAGCCATCCGCGAGCGGAACCACCACCCAGGCCGCAAGGGCGAGAACGCAGGTGACCAGCGGGGCCAGCAGGAACAGCGCCTTGTTGGAGCCCGCCGGAATGACCGGCTCCTTGAAGACGAATTTCAGCAAGTCCGCAAAAGACTGCAGAAGGCCAAGAGGGCCGACCACGTTCGGGCCACGCCGGATCTGCACCGCCGCCCAGATCTTGCGGTCTGCAAGCAGGATATAGGCGACGAAGACCAGCAAGCCCACCAGCAGGGCAAGGCTCTGCCCCAGGATGATCAGCACCTGGATAAGGGTATCCTGCCAGCTCATATCCTAGTTCCCACGATACCTTGACAATATTCGCCAGCCCGCAGGGAGACGGCGTCGAAAACCTGTACCAGCCCGGACATGCGGATCACTCCGCTGCTTCCGCGACAGCCGCCGCCCGCAGGGCCGAGCATTCGGCCATGACAGCGGAGGCCCGCGCGATCGGGTTGGTCAGGAAGAAATCTTCCACCACAAGACGGAACGGTTCCTTGCCGGGTGTTCCTGCCTTCTGGGCCAAGGCCTCAAGAGAGGCCGCATCGGCCGGCTCGACATGATCCACCAGCTTGAAGTGGCCATGCTCTGCCACCAGCGCCGCACGCAGCGCCTGAAGGCTGTCAAACGGCAGGGTCTGGCCCAGCACTTCGGAAAGGGCACGCAGAACGGCCCAGTCCTCACGCGCCTCACCGGGCGGGAAGGCCGCACGGTTGGCAAGCTGCACACGGCCTTCCGTATTCACATACAGGCCGGACTTTTCCGTATAGGCGGCACCCGGCAGGATCACATCCGCACGGTGCGCACCACGGTCGCCATGCGTGCCGAGATAGACCACGAAGGCGCCCGGAGCCACATCGATCTCATCAGCGCCCAGCAGGAAAGCGACATCAAGCCCGTTCGGGGCCACCATCGCCTTCACATCCAGCCCGTCCTTGCCCGGCACGGCGCCCACATCCAGCGCACCCACGCGGGCCGCGGCGGTATGAAGCACGGCGAAACCGTTCCACTCCGGCTTGATGACATTGGTGGCCTGCGCAACCTTTGCAGCCAGCGCCAGCACCGCCGCGCCATCAGCGCGGGCCAGAGCCCCCTGCCCCACAATGATGATGGGACGCTGGGCCTGACGCAGCACATCGGCAAAACCGCCCTGCCCTGTCAGGGCAAAAAGGCTTTCGGGGCCAGCGCCGAGATATTCATAGCTGTAGGTCAGGTCGACCTGCTCACCAATCAGCCCAACGCGCAGCCCGCCACTCCGCCAGCGCTTGCGAATGCGCGCATTCAGAACGGAAGCCTCGTGGCGCGGGTCGGCGCCGACCAGCAGAATGGCATCGGCCTCTTCAATGCCCGCAATGGTCGGATTGAAGATATAGCTTGCGCGCCCAAGAGACGGATCAAGCGCTGCGCCATCCTGGCGGCAATCAATGTTGGAGGAGCCGAGCTTGCCCAGAAGCGCCTTCATGGCGAAGACTTCTTCCACGCTGGCGACATCACCGATGATCGCGCCAATACGCTTCGGGTTGGCAGACTTCACCTTCTCGGCGATCAGCCCGAACGCCTCGCTCCAGGAAGCCGGCACAAAGCGGCCATTCTTGCGCACATAGGGGCGATCAAGACGCTGGGTCTTCAGACCATCCCACACATAGCGGGACTTGTCGGAGATCCACTCCTCGTTCACCAGATCATTCTCGCGCGGCAATATGCGCATGACCTCACGCCCGCGCGTATCAACACGGATATTGGAGCCAACAGCATCCATCACATCGATGGACTCGGTCTTGATCAGCTCCCACGGGCGTGCATGGAAGGCATAGGGCTTGTGGGTCAGCGCGCCCACCGGGCACAGGTCTGCCACATTGCCCTGCATCTCGGAGGACAGGGCCTTCTCGAGATAGGTGGTGATTTCGGAATCCTCGCCACGCCCGATCGCGCCCATTTCCGCGACGCCAGCCACCTCGGTGGTGAAACGCACGCAACGGGTGCAGTGGATGCAGCGGGTCATGGAAGTACGGATGAGCGGACCGATATATTTGTCCTCGACCGCACGCTTGTTTTCGGCAAAACGGGAGGTATCCACGCCATAAGCCATGGCCTGGTCCTGCAGGTCGCACTCGCCACCCTGGTCACAGATCGGGCAATCCAGCGGATGGTTGATGAGGAGGAACTCCATCACCCCTTCGCGGGCCTTCTTGACCATCGGGCTCTTGGTGAGAACCACCGGCGGCTCCCCATTGGGTCCGGGGCGCAGGTCTTTCACCGCCATGGCGCAGGACGCCGTAGGCTTGGGCGGACCGCCCTTCACTTCCACGAGGCACATGCGGCAATTGCCGGCAATGGAGAGACGCTCATGGAAGCAGAAGCGCGGAATCTCGACCCCTGCCGCTTCACACGCCTGAAGCAGCGTATATTCGGCCGGGACTTCGATCTCAGTGCCGTCGACGACGATCTTCGCCATCACTCCCACCTCGCCTTACGCCGCGCCAGGCGCGGACACGGGGACACCAAACCGCAACAGATTGCCGCTCGGGTCCCACACATAGAATTCACGCATGCCCCAGTCCCGGTTTTCCACCGGCGAGATGCGCCCGCCTTCCGCGGCACCTGCCATTTCGGCATGCGCCGCATCAATATCATCCACCCGCACATAGACCGATGTGTTCTCGGCAATGGCCTTGTCAGAGCACCGCCAGAAGTGGATCTCCACATCGTCCCGGCCCACGATGGCGTAGCCATCCATGGTAAACTTCACCGCGAACCCCAGTTTTGCCGCATACCACTGCGCCGCTGATTCAGGATCTGCGGCTGGAAAAGTGGGGCAAATCTGGGTGATGCGCGCCATTACATCACTCCGCCGCCACCGGATGCGGGTGCGGATTGGCCGAATACTGGTCAATCCGCTCCTCGATCACATGGCGATAGTGCCGGATGAGACCCTGTACAGGCCAGGCCGCGGCATCGCCGAGAGCGCAGATGGTGTGACCCTCGATCTGGGTCGTCACCTCAAGCAGCATGTCGATCTCGCTCTTGTGGGCGCGACCTTCCGCCATGCGGTTCACCACGCGCCACATCCAGCCCGTGCCTTCGCGGCAAGGCGTGCACTGGCCGCAGCTCTCATGCTTGAAGAAGTGCGAGATGCGGGCAATGGCGCGGATGATATCGACAGACTTGTCCATCACCAGAACGCCGGCCGTGCCGAACGAGGACTTCACGGCGCGCAGGCCATCAAAGTCCATGATCAGGTCTTCACAATGCTCGGCCGGAACCACCGGGCAGGATGCGCCGCCGGGGATGATGGCCAAGAGATTGTCCCAGCCGCCACGAATGCCGCCGCCGTGTTTTTCCACCAGCTCACGGAAGGTGATGCCCATGGCTTCTTCAACCACGAGCGGCGTGTTGACATGGCCAGCAAGACTGAACAGCTTCGTGCCCACATTGTTCGCGCGGCCGATGGAGGAGAACCACGAGGCACCGCGCCGCAGAATGGTGGGCGCAACCGCAATGCTCTCCACATTGTTCACGGTCGTCGGACAGCCATAAAGGCCCATATTGGCCGGGAATGGCGGCTTCAGCCGCGGCATGCCCTTCTTGCCCTCAAGGCTTTCAAGCAGCGCTGTCTCTTCGCCGCAGATATAGGCGCCCGCACCATGGTGCAGATAGAGATCGAACGGATAGCCGTGCACATTGTTCTTGCCCAGAAGGCCAGCCGCATAGCATTCGTCGATCGCCTGCTGGAGGCGCTTGCGCTCGTAAATGTATTCGCCGCGCAGATAGATATAGGACGTATGCGCCCCCATCGCGAAGGAGGCGATCAGCGCACCCTCGATCAGATGGTGGGGATCATTGCGCATGATCTCCCGGTCCTTGCAGGTGCCCGGCTCGGACTCGTCGGCATTGATGACGAGATAGTGCGGACGCCCGTCGGACTGCTTGGGCATGAAGGACCATTTCAGGCCGGTCGAGAAGCCCGCGCCACCACGGCCACGCAGGCCGGAGGACTTCATCTCGTTGATGATCCAGTCGCGCCCCTTCTCCAGAAGTCCCTTGGTGTTGTCCCAAAGGCCCCGGGCCTGCGCACCCTTCAGGGAGAAGTCGTGCTGCCCATAGAGATTGGTGAAGATACGATCCTTGTCGGCGAGCATGGCGGTCACTCCCCGGCAACCGGCTTGGACCGGTCCGCATAGATTTCGGGATCAATGAGGGCAGCCTGCCCGGAAATGGGTTCCGCGCCCTGCCGCGAATTCTGCGGACCAACCTTCACCGGGTTTCCGGCGGCCAGATCGTTCAGCAGCTTCTCGAAGTTCTCGGCCGTGAGATCTTCGTAATAATCATCATTGATCTGGACCATGGGTGCATTGGTGCAGGCACCCAGACACTCGACCTCAAGCCAGGAGAAGGTGCCATCCGCCGTGATCTGGCGCTCGGCGCCGATCTTGCGCTGGCAGACCGCGCGAATATCGTCGGAACCGCGCACCATGCAGGGGGTGGTGCCACACACCTGCACGAAGAACTTACCCACCGGCTCAAGATTGAACATGGTGTAGAAGGTCGCGACTTCCAGCACGCGGATATGCGCCATGCCGAGACGGTCAGCCACCGCGCGCAAGGCCGGCTCCGGCAGCCAGCCGCCGGCAACCTTCTGCGTTTCCCACAGCAGCGGAATGACCGCGCTGGCCTGACGGCCTTCGGGATATTTCGCGATCAGATCCTGCGCGATCTTTTCCAGCTCCGGCGTGAAGGCGAAGCTTTCAGGCTGCTCTTGAGCAAGGCGACGAACGGACATGGCTCAGAACTCCACACCGACGGCGGCACTCACCGCCGGAAGGCGGAGCGCTTGGGTCGGGTCAATGGCAAGGTGGCGGGGCATCAGCGGTCCACCTCGCCAAACACGATATCGATGGAACCAAGAATTGCTGAAACGTCAGCCAGCATGTAGCCGCGAGACAGGAAGTCCATGGCCTGAAGATGCGCAAAACCCGGAGCGCGGATCTTGCAGCGATAAGGCTTGTTGGTTCCATCAGAAACCAGATAGACGCCAAACTCACCCTTCGGCGCCTCAACCGCGGCATACACATCGCCCTTGGGCACATGGAAGCCTTCGGTGAAGAGCTTGAAGTGGTGGATGAGGCCTTCCATCGAACGCTTCATCTCACCCCGCCTGGGGGGAGCGATCTTATGGTCGGGCGTGTGAACCGGACCCGGCTCCTTCAGCAGCCGGTCGATGCACTGAAGCATGATCCGGGCCGACTGGCGCATCTCTTCCATACGGACGAGATAGCGATCATAGCAGTCACCATGCTTCCCGACCGGAATATCGAACTCCAGATCCGAATAGCATTCATAAGGCTGTGCACGCCGCAGATCCCAGGCCGCGCCGGAGCCACGGATGACCGGGCCGGAGAAGCCCCATGCCTGCGCATCCTCCAGCGTCACGATGCCGATATCGACCGTGCGCTGCTTGAAGATGCGGTTGCCGGTCACCAGGACGTCAAGGTCATCGAGAACCGTGAGGAAGTGCGGGCAGAAATCACGAATGTCTTCCAGCAGCTTCTGCGGAAGATCCTGATGAACGCCACCGGGGCGGAAATAGGCCGCGTGCATACGGCTGCCGGATGCGCGCTCGTAGAACACCATCAGCTTTTCACGCTCTTCAAAGCCCCACAGCGGCGG
This sequence comes from Haloleucobacter ellipsoideus, assembly GCF_052491725.1. NCBI lineage: Bacteria > Pseudomonadati > Pseudomonadota > Alphaproteobacteria > Hyphomicrobiales > Xanthobacteraceae > Haloleucobacter > Haloleucobacter ellipsoideus. The sequence goes on along the minus strand of NZ_JBQWAR010000018.1, from coordinate 556,861 downwards.
GGTGAGCGCACCAACGTCCATCGCAAAGGTGGTGACGTTCAGCAGATGGGACAGGATACGACCGATCTCGGAATACAGCACGCGAATGAGCTGCGCCCGGATCGGCACCTCGATACCCAGCAGACGCTCCACCGCAAGGCAGTAGGCATGCTCCTGGTTCATGGGGGAGCAATAGTCGAGGCGATCGAAATAGGGCACGGCCTGCGTATAGGTCTTGCTCTCGATCAGCTTCTCGGTGCCACGGTGCAGCAGGCCGATATGCGGATCAACGCGCTCGACGACCTCACCATCCAGCTCCAGCACCATGCGCAGCACGCCGTGCGCAGCCGGATGTTGCGGGCCGAAATTGATCTGGAAGTTGCGGACCTTGTCAGCCGGCTTCATGTCTTCGGCGGCGTGTCCCAGAGTCTGTGCCATGTGAAGCTCCCTCACCCGGCCTTCGGGGGCACAGGCTGTCCAGCAGCCTTTTCATCGCCCGGCAGAACATATTCGACACCTTCCCAAGGGGAAAGGAAATCAAAATTACGGAATTCCTGAGCAAGACGGATTGGCTCGTAAATCACCCGCTTCAGCTCGTCATCATAGCGCACTTCCACGAAACCGGAGGTCGGGAAATCCTTGCGCAGGGGATGACCATCAAAGCCATAGTCCGTCAGCAGGCGCCGCAGATCCGGATGGCCGGAAAAGAGGATGCCATACATGTCATAGGCTTCGCGCTCGAACCAGTTCGCACCGGGGAAGACAGGGCAGATGGACGGCACCTGGCCATCCTCGTCCGTCTCCAGCTTCAGGCGGATGCGCATGTTCTGCTTCAGGGACAGCAGATGATACACCACATCGAACCGCTTGGCCCGCTGCGGATAATCCACGCCGCACACATCAATGAAGCACTTGAACTGGCACGCCGGATCATCACGCAGGAAGGTGGTCACCTTGACGATCTGCGCGGGCACAACGTTCAGCGTCAGTTCGCCAAGCGAAATACTCCAGCCCGTCACCGCGCCGGGAAGCTCGCCCGCAATATGCGCTGCCAGATCCTTCAGGTTCTCATCCATTCCGACTCTCCGTCCTCTCGGCCTGAAAGGCTCAGCGCTCAATGGTGCCCGTACGGCGGATCTTCTTCTGGAGAAGAAGGACACCGTAGAGCAGCGCTTCCGCCGTGGGCGGACAACCCGGCACATAAATATCGACAGGCACGACCCGGTCGCATCCACGCACCACCGCATAGGAATAGTGATAGTAGCCACCACCATTGGCGCAGGAGCCCATGGAGATGACATAGCGCGGCTCTGGCATCTGGTCGTAGACCTTGCGCAAGGCCGGGGCCATCTTGTTGGTCAGCGTGCCGGCGACGATCATCACGTCGGACTGGCGCGGCGAGGCGCGCGGGGCAAAGCCGAAGCGCTCCACGTCGTAACGCGGCATGGAGACCTGCATCATCTCGACCGCGCAGCAGGCAAGACCGAAGGTCATCCACATCAGCGAGCCGGTTCGCGACCAGGTGATGAGATCCTCCACGGAGGTCATCACGAAGCCCTTGTCGGCGAGCTGCGCGTTCACGTCCTGGAAGAAGGGATCATTCGCACCGACAGGCTTGCCGGTGGAAGGATCGATGATGCCGGTCGCCGCCGGAGCGATGGCGGGCTTCGCCGCTGAAGTGGTCAGTCCCATTCCAGAGCTCCCTTACGCCACTCGTAGATGAAGCCGACAGTCAGGATCACAAGAAAAATGATCATTGACCAGAAGCCCAGATCACCCAGACCACCGAAAGTGACCGCCCAGGGGAACAGGAAAGCGACTTCAAGATCAAAGATAATGAAAAGGATCGAGACCAGATAGAACCGCACGTCAAATGTCATGCGGGCATCGTCGAATGCGTTGAATCCGCACTCGTATGCCGACAGCTTCTCCGGGTCGGGATTACTGTAAGCGACGATAAATGGAGCCACCAGCAACGCCAGGCCAATGACCAATGAAACGCCGATGAAAATCACCACCGGCAGATAATCCATGAGCAATGCGTTCATTTTACCCGCCCATCGGGGCGTGAGGGTCACCGCTCAACGCGTCCCGCACCGGCCTCGGTTGGAGGAATTCGAAATGACGAAGGCAGCCTTATCTCAGTGCCTGATGGGAGGCAAGCCCTTGCTTCCACCAAGTTTCCATCTTCCGGCGCCGCGGCCGTTCAGGGATGCGGCATAAAGAAGGCTATATATGGAAAGAATATAGACAGGGCACAGTGTTGCGGGAATGCAACGAGGGATTTCACGTTTTGTTTTCGTGCCCGCCCTGCATGACCAGTATGTTTATAGCCGACATCAGAAATGGGCGGGCCGGGGCTGTGGATCACCGGTTTCGAAGATTTTGGAGGGGATTCGCTCCCCCACGACAGACTCAGGGCATGAAAAAGGGGGCCGAAGCCCCCTTCCCATAGGTCACATGCGGTAGCGGGAGGCGCCCTCACTCTGTTCCGCGCAAGGTGCCGTTCACGGCTGCGACCAATTGCTTCAGCGAGAAGGGCTTCGGCAGGAAGGAGAAGTGCTCTTCCGGCGGCAGATTCTTGGCGAATGCCTCTTCCGCATAGCCCGAGATGAAGATGACCTTCATGGAAGGGTCGCGCGCCCGCAGCTCCCGCAGCAGGCTGGGGCCGTCCATTTCCGGCATCACCACATCCGAGATGACAAGGTCCACCTTCTTGCGGCACCCCTCCATCACCTCCAGCGCCTCGACACCGCTGGCCGCCGTCAGCACCTCATAGCCGCGCCCGGTGAGCGCGCGGCTGGCGAAGGCCCGCACCGCATCCTCATCCTCCACCAGCAGGATGCAGCCATGGCCGGTGGAATCGCCCACCTTGACCTCGGGCTCCTGCACCTTCGGGGTCTCATCCTCCGCCCCCGGCACATGGCGCGGCAGGAACACACGGAATGTGGCCCCCTGCCCCGGCTCGCTGGCGGCCAGAATGGTGCCCCCCGTCTGCTGCACGATGCCATAGACGGTGGACAGGCCCAGCCCCGTGCCCTTGCCCACCTCCTTGGTGGAGAAGAAGGGCTCGAAGATCTTGTCGATGATATCGGGCGGAATCCCCTCGCCGGTATCCTGCACCTCCACCATCACATAATCTTCCACGGCAAGGCCCTGTCCATAGTCGGCGCAGGCGCTGGCCGGCACATTGGCCGTGCGCAGGGTGAGCGTGCCGCCATTGGGCATCGCATCCCGCGCATTGACCGCAAGATTGACGATGACCTGCTCGAACTGGTTCACGTCCACCTTCACCGGCCACAGCTCGCGGGCGTGCTGCACATCCAGCGTGATCCGCTCGCCGATCAGGCGGCGCAGCAGTTCGGAGACATCCGAGATCGCATCCGTCAGCTCGATAACCTGCGGGCGCAGGGTCTGGCGGCGGGAGAAGGCCAGAAGCTGGCGCACCAGCGCCGCGGCGCGGTTGGCATTCTGCTTGATCTGCATGATGTCCGGGAAGGACGGATCGCTGGGGCGATGCTTCAGCAGCAGCAGATCACAATTGCCGATGATGGCGGTGAGCACATTGTTGAAATCGTGTGCCACCCCGCCGGCCAGATGCCCCACCGCCTGCAATCGCTGGGATTGGGCATACTGGGCCTCGATCGCCTTCTGCTCGGTGGTTTCCATGGCGCACAGCGCCACCGTCCCATCCGCACCGAGAGGCGCGCCATAAAGACGGGCAGCCCGCCCGTTCACCATCACCTCGCATACCGCAGCCGGCGCACCCGCCTTTCGCGCGGAGGACAGGAAGGTTTCGATCGAATCGCGATCCTGCTCCCCCACCGCCTGAAGCAGCGCCGTGCCTGCCGCCGCCGTCTCGGCACCGAACACACGGGTAAAGGTGGCATTCACCCCCTTGACCCGGCCTGTTCCATCCACAACGGCCAGCGCCAGCGGCGCGCGCAGGAAGAACTGGTCGAGAGCCGGATTGGCGGATGCCTCCGCCTGAGGCGCCGCTACAGGAAGAGCCGAAGAAACCGGAGCAGGCTGGCGCGCATCAGCAGGCAGGGCCGCCTGCGGAAGCAGCACGGCTGTCGCCTCACCCGCCATATCCACCATGCCAAGACGCATGAACACCGGAAGCAGGCTGCCATCCTTGCGGATGACATTCAGGCTGAAGCTTGCAGGCTTGGAGCCCGGCAGAAGCGCCCTGCGCACCAGTTCCGCCTGCTCGGGCGCAATCACCTCCTGGAGGGGCAGGCCATCCGCGCCCCATTCGGCAAGCCCGTATCCCAGAATGCGGCACATGCCGGCATTGGCCTGACTGACCCCGGAGCCACTGAGGCGAGCCACTCCGGCGGGAGCAAGATCCCACACCTTCAGCAGATTCTGGGCGGCATCGGCTGAGACTGCGGGCCCTGCCGGGGCTGCCACGGCTGCCACGGGAGGCGGGAGCGGGGCAGCCGCGGGCGCGCTGTGTGCGGCCGGTTCCGCCACCCTTGCGGGTGCTTTCAGGCGCAGCTCCCACAGCACCTGCCGCGTACCACCACCAAGCGGGTGGGCGGAAATTTCCATCTGCCGGTCATTCGCACCAGAATCGACATTGATCACCCGGCTGGCGCTCTCCTTGTTGGCGATCGCGGCCAGAATCTCGCTCACCGCGGCCTGAGCGCCCGGCACGCGGGCCAGAAACTGCTCCGGCGTTGGCGGCACACCGTCGGAGATGCGGCACAGTTCCTTGTAAGAGGCGTTGGCGCTGAGAACCTTTTCGCCATCCTGCACCAGCGCCATAGCCTCTGAGGCCACGGCGATGACCGCGCTGGCCGACTGGTCCGGCACCGCCCTGGCGCTCGCCCGGGTACTGGACCAGAACATGTTCAGCACCAGCCATACACCGATGACCGTCGCCCATCCGATGAGGGCCGGAATCAGGGAAGCGGCGGGATCGGACAAAAGCGGCCAGGTGACGAAACCGACCGCAAAGGCGAGGAAGGCCAGAAAACCACTGCCCAACAGGCGGTACACCGCCTCACGACTTTCGTGCCCCGAAGACCTCGAACTGCTCATCGTCCGCCCTTCTTGTTCACCATTTCTGCATTTCCCTGGCCCGGAGAGATTCGCACCGGCATGGAATCCTGCCATGTTTATCAACAAAACCTTAGGTGATGGCGTTTAAGGTAAAGCCGCAAGTCATGGGAGCAGGAGTGGCCCTGTGCGTGGCAAAGTGTGTGCAGATTGCGCGACGGAGGCGTGATGTTACAGCAGTTTTTTGGAACGGAGCCGGACTTCTGGGTTCGGCTTGCGGTTTCCCTGGTCGTCATCATCGCGCTGCTTGGGCTTACGGCGTTTATCATTCGCCGCATGGGCCGCAAGAGTTCCGTGCCCGCCATGCCCCGCCCGCGGACAGGGCGCGCGCGTCTTTCCGTCGTGGATGCCGTGCCTGTGGATCAGGACCGCAGACTGGTTCTGGTGCGCCGCGATGACACGGAGCATCTGCTGCTCACCGGCGGAGTTTCCGATGTCGTGGTAGAATTAAACATTCCCGTGCGGGGCGAAAGCCCGGCCACGGTGCAGGAGGCTCTCACCCCGCATGCCGCCGAACAGGTGGGCCTGCGCCGGGAGCCCTCTCCCGCCGTTGCCCCTCCTCCGGAGCAGCCCTCCCTGCCCGGCCGCGCCGAGAAGGCACTGGAGCCCCCGCCCCTCTCCCTCACGGCAGATGATATCCGGCCAGAGAATCGTACCGCACCGGAACCGCCGGCCCGCCACCGGGCCGGTTCGCGCACCGACGATTCCCTGATTCCCCCCATTCAGCACACACGCCCCAATCCCTATGCGGCAGCCCCGGTCATCGCGCCCGTTGCGGCGGCAGCAGAGCGGCTGACGTCCGAAGATGTGCGCCCGCGCATGCTCTCCACTGCCGAGTTCCCCGCCGAGCCACCCGCGCAGGACCGGCAGGATGAAGGGGAAGAGCTGCCCCCGGCCACACATGCCGATGCACAGAGCAGTGCAAACAGGAACGAGCCCGACCACCGGCCGGACCTTCTGATTTCCGAAGATGACCTGCTTGATTCTGGCGAACTGATCGAAACCGGCCCTGACGACGAGACGGACAAGGCCGAAGACAGCAAGGCCAGCAAGGCAAGGCCGGAAGAGGATGAGGCGGCCCGGGCGGCAGAAGCTGCAAAGCGGGAAGCCCAGGCCCTTGAGGACATGCTTGCCGCCGAGCTTGAGGCCGAGCGGGAGGCTGAAGAAGCTGCCCGTCGAGAGGCCGAGGCGCTTGCCGCCATCGAGGCGGAGCGTATTGCGAACGAGGAACGCGCGGAAGCAGAGCGTCTGGCACTGGAGGCGGCAGAACGGGAGGCGGCAGAACGCGCGGCGGCGGAAGCCGCTGAGCTTGAAGCTCTGGAGCGTGCCGAAGCTGAACGTGCCGAGGCCGAGCGTGCGGAAGCAGAGCGCGCCGCCATTGAGGCTGCGGAGCGTGAAGCGGCAGAACTGGCGCGCGCTGAAGAAGAGCGCCGCGCTCTCGAAGAAGCCCGTCTGGAAGCAGAGGCCCGGGCGGAAGAGGAGCGTCTGGCCCGCGAGGCGGCCGAACGCGAGGAAGCCGAACGTCTGGCGCTGGAAGCGGCCGAGCGGGAGGCCGCAGAACGCGCGGCGGCGGAAGCCGCTGAGCTTGAGGCCCGGGAGCGTGCCGAGGCCGAGCGGACTGAGGCGGAACGTGCCGAGGCCGAACGTCTCGCCATGGAAGCCGTGATGGAAGCGGCCCGCAAGGAAGCCGAGGAACGCGCGGAAGCGGAGCGGCTGGCCCGCGAGGCTGCCGCGCGTGAAGAGGCGGAACGCCGGGAGGCGGAACGGCTGGCGGCGCTGGAGCGGGAGGAGGCCGAACGGCTGGCCGCTCTGGATGCCGCCCAGGCGCAGGATCTGGATGAGCGGATCGCCGCCGAAATGGCGCAGGCGCTTCAGGATCTTGAGTTCGAGCAGTCAACACTGGCCCAGCCGGCCCCGGACACCGCGCCCCCCTCCCCCCACGCGGAAGGCGATCAGGACCCGCAGACCGACCACAGCCAGCACATCACCCTTTCCGATTTGCTCGATGACCTTGAGAACACCACCCCGCGGACGATGGATGCCCAGCCGCCGGTGCAGGAAGCGCCCGCAGTGGAGCTTGATGCCCCCATCCGCCCCATGGCGGAGGAACCGCGCACCAGCCGTTTTGGCAGCGTGTTCGGCCGCGGCGGCAGCAGCTATGGCCGCCCGCGCATTGAGGCGGCCCCGCGTCCGCCGGCGTCGGTCCAGCACCCGCCCATGCGGCCGGATCCCTATGCCCGGCCCCGGCCACTGGCTGGCGGCGCCATGCGCGAGCCTTCCGTGCCCATGCTGGGCGCGGCCCGCCCCGAGCTGGGTGCGCCCGAAGCAGGACGCGAACTGCCCCCTGCCGCCCCGCGCCTGCGCCCACCCGCACCCATGACATCGCGCCGGCCGGAACTGCTGCCCCCCACCCCTGCGGAAGAGCGTGTGGTTCCGGAACGCGTGGCACCGCCCGTGGTGAAGCCCGTGAAACACGACCCCGCGACCGATTTCCTTGAGGATTTCGAGAGCGAGATCGCCAATCTTCTCGGCCGCACACCGGACAGCAAGCCATAAGCCCCGGGCGAAGAGGCGTGGCCCAAAGGGGATACCCCCAAGGGCCTGTCTCCCGCCTTCAGGGTTTGCAGAAAAAAGGCTGGCATCATGTGTGATGCCAGCCTTTTTCATATCTTGCGGCAGACGGGTCAGTCGTCCCGATACACCTTCTCACGCCGTTCATGGCGCTCCTGCGCCTCGATGGAGAGGGTCGCGATCGGGCGAGCCTCAAGGCGCTTGAGGGAGATGGGGTCACCCGTCTCCTCGCAATAGCCATAGCTTCCATCATCAATGCGCAGCAGGGCAGCATCAATTTTCGCAATCAGCTTGCGCTGGCGATCACGCGCCCGCAGCTCGATCGAGCGATCCGTTTCAGAAGAGGCACGATCTGCCAGATCGGGATGATTCTGGTTCTCGTCCTGAAGGTTCTGAAGGGTATCACGCGCTTCCCGCAGGATGTCGTCCTTCCAGCGCAACAGCTTCTTGCGGAAATATGCCCGCTGCCTGTCGTTCATGAAAGGCTCGTCCTCGGTGGGCCGATAATCCTCTTCGAGATGGATAGACATCAGCCTGTCCCTCATAAGCTGTGGTTCCCTGCGGCACGGCGCCTTTCAGGCAAACGCACCGGCAACGAACTCAAGCGCACTCCCCTGCCTTACAGACGCGACATGCATATCTTTCGGCATGGATAACGCTCCAAGGTCGCCGCGCTTATATCGGTGAGGTGGCCCGTGGACAACCCGATTAAATTTACAATGGTTGGGCGTGCAAATTGATCCTCCGCAAAACGGGGGGCTTGACGCACACCCCGACTGTGCCAACCCTGCACCCGGCCAGACAGAAACTGAGGAAACAGCCGATGCGCTTTGAGGGGACCAGGGATTACGTTGCCACCGAGGATCTGAAAGTGGCCGTGAATGCCGCCATCGTTCTCGAACGCCCCCTGCTGATCAAGGGAGAGCCCGGCACAGGCAAGACCGTACTGGCGCAGGAAGTGGCGCGGGCGCTGGATGCGCCGCTGATTGAGTGGCATGTCAAATCCACCACCCGCGCCCAGCAGGGGCTTTATGAATATGACGCCGTGGCCCGCCTGCGCGACAGCCAGCTCGGCGACCCCAAGGTGCATGACATTGCCAACTATATCCGCCGCGGCAAGCTCTGGACGGCCTTCGCCGCCGAACAGCGTCCGGTGCTGCTGATCGATGAGGTGGACAAGGCCGATATCGAATTCCCGAACGACCTGCTTCAGGAACTCGACCGCATGGAGTTCCATGTCTATGAAACCGGCGAGCAGGTGAAGGCGCGCCAGCGCCCTGTGGTCATCATCACCTCCAACAATGAGAAGGAGCTGCCGGATGCCTTCCTGCGCCGGTGCTTCTTCCATTACATCCGCTTTCCCGATGCGCAGACCATGCGGGAGATCGTGGAGGTGCATTTTCCGGGCATCAAGCAGCGGCTGGTGAGTGAGGCCCTGCGCGTGTTTTATGAGCTGCGCGAGGTGCCCGGCCTGAAGAAGAAGCCCTCCACCTCCGAGCTGATCGACTGGCTGAAGCTGTTGCTGGCCGAGGATGTGGATGCCGAAACCCTGCGTCAGCAGGATGCCCGCAAGGCCATTCCGCCGCTGCATGGTGCACTGCTGAAGAATGAGCAGGATGTGCATCTGTTCGAACGGCTTGCCTTCCTGGCGCGGCGCGAGCGCTGAGGCGGCGACCGGGACCGCCCTTGCAGACAAGCAAAAAGCCGCCCCGGTTTCCCGCGGGCGGCTTTTTTCAGACCGGAAAACCTTCAGCTCACCACAGGCCGGGGCCCATATTGAAGGTGTAGCTCAGGGAAACGCCGGCGGTGAACTGGTTCTTGTCCTCCACCAGAGGCGAATCGGCGGCATCGCTCAGCAGATAGCCATAGGAACCGAAGATGCCGGCCTCAAAGCCGTTATTGAAGGTGTAGTTGAGCTGCGCTGTCGCCCCCACCTTGTCGAAGCCGCTGCTGGCCTTGTAGGTCGGCAACGGGTTCAGGAGCAGGGTGGAGAGGAAGGACTGCTCGGCCGTGACGCCATAATAGGTATCCATATAGCCCGAGCTGGCATAGGACAGGCGCGGACCAACCGCGAAGCGCCAGGGGCCTTCACGGAAGATGGCATCGGCACGCAGGTCGCCACGCAGGCCGTCAAACCCGCCCATGCCATAGCGCAGTTCGGCGCGCAGGCGCAGCCAGTCCATCGGGTAGAATTCGGCGAAGCCACCGGCCTCGATCGAGAAGTCGACATCACCCATGCCGCGCAGACGGTCAGAATCACTCTCGCTGCGGCCCCAGTCCAGCCGGCCGACGATACCGGCGCGGAAAGCGCGGCTGTTCCACAGGGCGATGGAGGGGTTGTCGTCCACGCTGTGGAAGACATTGCGTTCGCTGGCGCGGGCGATGGACAGGATAAGGCCGGGGCGCACCTTGTAGCTGTCCGAACCGGGATAGCTGGGCTCCATGATGCCGCGGGCGCCGATGGTGATGTACCAGTCTTCCGGCGTTGCCGCCTTCTCGCCAAAGGCGAAATCAGCGGCCTGCGCGGCAGTTCCCAGCCCGAGGGAGAAGCCCATTGCCAGAAGGGCCATCCGGCCACAGCGATATGCAGACATGCCGAACCTCGATTTCCCGTCGTGCCACAGCCTGACCGGCCATGCGCCGCGCTTTTTGCCATCGCCCACACCCGGACACCGGGCCGGGCGACATATCCCGTATGCTTCCCCAACTAGAGCACAATTCCAGTCATGTGGTGACACAAATGACACATTCACCGACCATTTCATGCTCACGGCCTATTCCGGCAGCCCTGACATGTGCCGGCGCTGCCGAACGGGAAAGACAGTGTTCCACCCCACTGACAAGCAGCCGGGCGCCCCATTTACCCGACTTTGCACCCGGATTCATGAACAGGGGCTTTATGCATCTTGGTTCAGGCCAGTTGCGCGGGCGCATCTTTTCTGATGCCGTCGATTTTCATGATAAGTTTTTACTGTTCGCCATGATTATGCGCTAAAGAACCCCATAAACAGGCGAGAGTTACCTAGGGGCGCAAGTTGCTGCCGCCTGCCAGTCTGAACCGCTGCGCTTGAAAGGACTGTATGATGACGGAGACACCCACCCAGGCTTCCGGTCATGAGAACCTGGCGGACGAGAGCTTCATCTCGGCTGAAGACCTGCGCAATTATATGCACCAGCAGGAAGCCGCCCGACTCAATAAAGAACTGTCGGCCATGGATCTGGCAGAGCGGACGCGGGCTGAGCTCATCAAGAAGCTCTCCGAGCCGCTCGAACTCACTCCGGAACGCTTGCACGAGATTCAGCAGAACCTCATCCACAAGATCCGTCTGGCCGCCGAGCGGGGGGAGACGGAAATCATGATCATGCGCTTCCCCAATGCCCTGTGCACGGACAAGGGGCGCGCCCTGAACAACGGGGATGAGAACTGGCCAGATTCCCTCACCGGGCGCCCCCGTCAGGCCTATGAGCTGTGGCGCGACCATCTGCGCCAGGCCCATTACAAGTTCAAGGCGCAGATCGTGGACTGGCCGAATGGCCTGCCGGGTGATGTCGGCCTGTTCATCAGCTGGGCCTGATGCCCACCCCTCCGGGGTCATAGGAGAATCAAAGCCGGCGGTGCAGCAGATGCCCGCCGGCTTTTTTGTGCCGGCCTATTCGGCCGGGTTCTTCTGCGGTGTGGCCTGATTTTCCGAATGGGCCAGAATCGCCCGGTTCACCGCCCGGTCGAACCGGTCCAGATAGAGATAGACCACCGGGGTGATGTAGAGCGTCAGCAGTTGCGAGACGAGCAGGCCGCCCACCACCGCCACCCCCAGCGGCTGGCGCAGCTCCGAGCCCGCCCCGGCCCCCAGAGCGATGGGCAGCACACCGAAAATGGCGGCAAAGGTGGTCATCATGATCGGGCGGAAACGCATCAGGGCGGCGGTACGGATGGCGGTGACCGCATCCTCCCCCCGCCGCCGCAGCACCAGCGCCACGTCGATCATCATGATCGCGTTCTTTTTCACAATGCCCACCAGCATCACAATGCCAATGATGGCGATGACGGACAGTTCCATGTCCAGCGCCATCAGTGTCAGCAGCGCCCCGATGCCTGCGGAAGGCAGGCCGGAAAGAATGGTGATGGGGTGGATGAAGCTCTCATACAGGATGCCCAGCACAATATAGATCACCACCACCGCCGCCAGAATGAGGATGGGCTGGCTGGACAGTGAATCCTGGAAGGCCTGCGCCGTCCCCTGGAAGCTGGAGGTGACATGGGCGGGCAGGCCCGCCTCCTGCTCCACCGCGCCAATCGCCTCCACCGCCTGCCCCAGCGCCACGCCCGGCGCCAGATTGAAGGAGATGGTGACAGCCGGCTGCTGCTGCTGGTGGGAAACCGAGAGCGGCCCCACGGTGCGGCGGATATTGGCCACCGTTTCCAGCGGCACGACAGACCCCTCCGCCGTGCGCAGATACACCCGGCCCAGATCCGCCGCATCCCGCTGGAAGCGCGGCTGCGCCTCCACAATGATGGCGTGCTGGTTGGTAGAGGTGAACAGGGTCGCCACCTGCCGGGTTCCGAACTGGCTGTAGAGCGCATCGCGCAGCATCTGTTCGCTCACGCCCAGCGCGGCGGCCTTGTCCTTGTCCAGATCAATGGTGAGCTGGGGATTGCTGATTTCCAGATCCGAGGTCACATCCCGCAATCCGGGCAGATGCGAGAGACGCTCCTCCATTTCGGCGGCGATCCGGTAGAGCTCCACCTCATCCGCACTTTGCAAGGTGTACTGGAACTGGCTGCGCGAGGAGACGCCGCCGATACGGATATTCTGCACCGGCTGGAAAAACACCTGAACGCCGGGAATATCGGCAACACGCTTGCGCAGATCCTGCACCACCATGTCGGCAGAAAGGTCGCGCTCGGCAAAGGGCTTCAGCGCAATGAACAGGCGCCCGGTATTCGAGCCCCGGCTGGCCGCCGAACTGCCCGCCGTGGAGACCAGATAGGCCACGTTGGGATCGGCCTGCACGGCTTCAGCCACCATCTTCTGCCGCTCGGCCAGCGCATCGAAGGAGGAGTCATTGGCCACCACCACCGTGCCGGAGATGAAGCCCGTATCCTCCTGCGGGAAGAAGCCCTTGGGAATGATCACATAGAGATAGACCGAAAGGGCGATGCTCCCCAGCGTCACCACCAGCATGAAAGGCCGGTGACGCAGCACCAGATCCAGACTCACCCGATAGGCCGCCAGCCATGAATCGAAGATCCGCTCCATCATGCGGGAGAAGCGGCCCGGCGGCTTTTCCTGCGTATGCCCCTTCATCACCCGCGCGCACAGCATGGGCGTGAGGGAGAGCGAGACGAAGCCGGACACCAGAATGGCCACGGAAATGGTCACCGCGAATTCGCGGAACACCCGCCCCACCACGCCATCCATGAACAGCACGGGAATGAACACCGCCACCAGAGACAGCGTCATCGAGACAATGGTGAAGCCGATCTCCCGCGCGCCCCGCAGCGCCGCCGCAAAGGGCTTCTCCCCGTTCTCGATATGGCGGTGGATATTCTCCAGCACCACGATCGCGTCATCCACAACGAAGCCGACACACAGGGTCAGTGCCAGCAGCGTCATGTTGTTGATCGAATAGCCGAACAGCCACATGGCCGCGAAGGTGGCGATGATCGAGAGCGGCAGGGAGAGCGCCGGAATGAGGGTTGCCCGCACATTGCGCAGAAACAGGAAGATGACGAGCACCACCAGAACGATGGCCTCGAACAGCGTGCGCTGCACATCGCTCACCGCCTCGCGGATGGAGGTGGAGCGGTCATTCAGCACATTCACATCCACCGAGGCGGGAAGCTGGGCGCGGAAGGACGGCAGGCGGGCGCGCACCTCATCCACCACGGCCACGGTATTGGCATCCGGCTGGCGGACAACCGCGACGATGACCGCGCGCGTATCGCCAAACCAGCTCGCCACCCGCTCATTTTCCACGCCATCGGAAATCTCCGCGATTTCATCAAGACGCACCGGAGCGCCATTGCGCCAGGCCACGACGATGCGGCGGAAATTGTCCGCGCTCGCCTGTGCCGTGCCCATATCTATGGTGAAGGACTGGCGCGGGCCGGAAAGAATGCCGATGGGGGTATTGGAGGCAGCAGCCGAAACGGCCTTCTGAATATCATCGGGCGAAATGTTGCGCGTGGCTGCCGCCGCCGGGTCCACACGAATGCGCACGGCATATTTCTGGCTGCCATAAATCTGCACCTGCGCCACGCCGGGCAGTTGCGAAACCTGCTGGCCAATCACCGTATCGGCATATTCATTCACGCTGGAAAGCGGCAGCGTATCGGAAGAGACCACAAGGAACAGCACCGGCGCATCAGCCGGATTCACCTTGCGGAAACTGGGCGGGGTGGTCATCTCGTCCGGCAACTGGCGCTGGGCCAGAGAGAGGGCGGACTGCACATCCAGCGCCGCCTCATCAATATTGCGGTTGAGATCGAACTGCACCGTAACCGATGTGCTGCCCTGAGAACTCACCGAGGTAAGCGAGGTGATGCCGGAAATGGTTGCAAGCTGGCGCTCGATAGGGGTCGCCACCGCGGTCGCCATGGTCTGCGGGTTGGCACCGGGAAGCGAGGCGGTGACGGTAATGGTGGGCATATCCACCCGTGGAAGGGCAGCCACCGGCAACTGGCGATAGGCAAACAGGCCCACCACGATCAGCGCCAGCATCATCAGCGTGGTCATCACCGGGCGGCGGATGCACAGATCGGTAAACATGGCTCAGCCTCCCGCTGCCGCAGGCACCGTGTTCTTCACGCTCACCGCGCTGCCATCACGCAGGGAGAGATGGCCATCGGTCACCACCACCTCCCCGCTCCTGAGCCCCTCCCCGATCACGCTCAACCCATCCACCGTGCGGTTCACCGTCACCGGGCGCATGGTGGCCATGCCATCCTTCACCACAAACACGAAGGTGCCATTCTGCCCCACCCGCACGGCCTCGCCCGGCACGGTGACGGCGCCCGGCTCGGTGCGCAGGGTCACGGTGACGGCGCCCAGCGTGCCGGGCCACAGATGTTCATCCTTGTTGCCGAACACGGCGCGGACAGGAATGGTTCCGGTCTGCGGGTCCACCAGATTGTCGATCACGGCGACACGCCCGCCATCCACCCGGTCTCCCGAGCCCTGAAGCGTGATGGCGACATGGGCATCCTGTGCCTCGCGCAATGCGTTCAGATAGCGTTCCGGCAGGCCGAAAGTGACATAGATGGGCCGCAGCTGGCGCACGGTCGCCAGTGTTTCATCCTCCCGGATCACCGCCCCGGCCCGCGCGGCGGCCACACCGATGCGCCCGCTCACCGGCGCATGAATGTCATAATGGGTGCGCTGCACCTTCAGGGCCTCGAGGCTGGCCTCGTTCTGGGCCACCACGGCGCGCTGCACATCCACGGTGGTCCGTGAATCCTCCACCTGCACCTGCGAGACCGCCTGACGGGTGGCAAGCCCCGTATAGCGCACGACATCACGCTCCGCCTTTTCAAGCTGCGCCCTGTCCCGCGAGAGGGTCGCCTCGGCCTGACGGATCTGAGCATCAATCTCGCGCGCATCAAGCTGGAAGAGCAGTTCACCCTGCTTCACCTCCGCGCCATCCTCAAAGGCAACGCGGGTAATGGTGCCGGCAACGCGGGAGCGGATGGGCACGGTGACCATGGATTCAACCATGCCGAGCGCTTCCACCCGCACCGGCATGTCCCGGCTGGCGGCGGGCTCGGCGAGAATGGCCACGGCACGCGGCGTCGCCTTGATCTCAGCACCCTGGCCGGCGCCATCCCATGGCCGGTTCTGCCAGAGCCATCCCGCCCCGCCCAGAATGGCAAGACCGATGATGACGGCCAGAACACGCCGCCCTCTGCCCTGTGATGCTGTTTCGCCCATTACGACCCCAAAGATCCACACTTCTGTATGGCCACCCGCGCGATTGCTCCGGCCCGCAAGCCGAAGAAACCCGACAACACGCATCTGGATGGCCACAGGAACAGCCCTTCCCCACGCCGCTGAAGGCATGGCCGCAGGGCCTGACATATGAGACGGATGCAACGCCAATTTGCGTCGCAGGTCCAATTAATGTTTGGTCAGGTTGCCCGGAACCGGCTACCTCATGCCTTCCCCCGCCCGCGCGAGACGCTCCAGAGCCAGATCCAGCGTGGCGTCGGATTTTGCAAAGCACAGACGCACCACGCTGCGCACCGGCTGCTGCGCATAGAAGGCGGAAACCGGAATGGCCGCAACGCCATGGCGCAGCACCAGCTCCTTGCAGAAGGCCTCATCATCCGGCGCGGCAAAGCGCGAGGACAGGTCGATATTCAGGAAATAGCTGCCGGCAGAAGGCAGCACGGTGAAGCCCAGCCCCTCCAGCCCGTCGCCCAGCCTGTCTCGCGCGCGCTGGAGCTGGGCGCGCATATCCTCAAACCAGGCATCCTCCTTGCCCAGCCCATAGGCCACCGCGCTTTGCAGGCAGGGCGGCGTGGTGAAGGTGAGGAACTGATGGGCGCGCGAAAGCACCTTCATGAGAGGCGGGGCGGCGAACATCATGCCCACCTTCCAGCCTGTCATGCCAAAAATCTTGCCGGCGGAGGAAATCTTCACCGTGCGCTCCCGCATCCCCTCCAGCGCCATGAGGGGCTCGAACCTGCGCCCGTCAAAAACGATATGCTCCCACACATCATCACATACCGCATAGGCATCGAACCGCTGGCAGTATCCGGCCACCAGCTCCAGTTCCGCGCGGGAATGGACGACACCGGTGGGATTTTGCGGGTTGTTCAGCAGCACCAGCTTCGTGCGGTCCGAGAAGACCGCCGCCAGCTTTTCCGGGGTGATGTGCCAGTGTGGCGGCTCCAGCCGCACCAGCCGGGGCACGCCGCCGGCCCTCTGCACCAGTGGCAGATAGGCATCATAAAGCGGCTGGAACAGCACCACCTCATCCCCCGGCTCGATCAGGGCCAGAAGCGCCACGGCCAGCGCCTCGGTGGCACCGGATGTGACCATGATCTCCGTTTCCGGGTCCAGCACCAGCCCCTGCCAGTGGCGGTAATGAATGGCCGCCGCCTGCCGCAGTTCCGGCATGCCGAGCATGGAGGGATACTGGTTCCAGCCCGCCACCACCGCTTCCGCCGCCTTGCGCCGCACATCTTCGGGCCCCGGGTCCTCCGGAAAGCCCTGCCCCAGATTGACCGCCTGATGCACACGGGCAAGCTGGGACATGGTTTCGAAAACCGTTGTCGGCAAGGCGGAATAGACGCTGTTGAGCGAACGGGCGGGAGAGGTCACGATGGCACCATCGGCTTGATGCGGCAGGAAGGTGGTGGAAAACGTCCGCAGACCCGGCAGGACAGGGTCTGCGCGCCTCTTTTAAATCCAGAATGCCCGTGCGGGAACGGGCAGACTTGCAAGACAGCGCTCCAGCTTCTCAGCTTCGACATGGCGGCGCAAGACGCAGGCCACATCGCGCATTGCCATATCAGGTGAGAAATTATGGTGGGGCCGCAGCATCTGCACCTCGCGCGGCATGGCGAGCAGGATCTGTGCGAAAGCGATGGCATCCCGCAGGCTCAACCGGCGGTGGACGCAGATGAGGGCGCCCTGCACCGTGCCATAGGCCTGATGGCGTGAAGGCAGGCCGCACTGTTCGGCGACCTCGGCAAGAACCGCATCGAAATCCCCCGATGCGGTTTGTATTCCATGGGAAATGGCATTCCACTCTCCCGCGCCGCCAGATCCGCGATGCGCGGACAGGCGGATCAGCCGGCCTCCGGCCCCGCCAGTGGCCGAAGCGCGGCCAGCAGGTCTGCCTCCTGCACCTGCGCCATCGGCATCAGTACCTTGGCGGCCTGGGTGCGCTGGCCCGGGCGCATCACCAGCACCACGGTTTCCGCCCCGCCACAGGCCGGATCCCCGCAGGAAATTTCGGAGATGGAGACGGTCGCCTCCTCTTCCAGAGCCAGTGCCTTACGCACCATGTCTCCCAGAATGCGCGCGGCATCCCGGTTGCCATCCCCGCCTCGCCGTTTCATGAAGAAACGCATGCTGCGCTCTTGCCTTTCCTGATCCGGTTGCGCCGGGCCTCACGCCCGGCGCATCAATATTCCCACTGGGCGCCAATGCCCACGGTCGTATTGCCGTCCGCACCTGTCGCGCCCTGAAGGCGAATGTTCTTGGTCACGTCCACATCCACCGTCACCTTGCTGGAGGCCGGTGTCGTGCCCTGGCGCACGCCCATATAGATGCGGTCATTGATGCGCTTCCCCATGCCGATCTGCCCGCCCTTGCCGGTGGAGTCGGTGCCGACTTCCAGGCTGTCCACGCCGAGCGAGCGGCGCATCTGGTCCATCACACCGCCGCCGCCACTGGAGAACTGCGCCATGGCCTGCGCCAGTTCCAGCGCCTGGCTGGTGGTGAGCGAGCTGGAGGAGCGGCCGAACAGCAGGCGGGAGACCACCTCATCCTGCGGCAGGGTTGGGGTGGAGCCGAATGTGATCTGCGGGTCAGAGGCATAGCCCGCCACCATCACCCGGGCGGTGATGTCATTGGCCGAGGTTTCCGCCACGAAGTCCAGTTCCGGATCGGTGGAGCCGGTGAAGGTGATCTTGCCGCGGGTGAAGTTCAGCCGCCGGCCGACAACGGCAAGCTGGCCGCGCCGCATCTCGAACCCGCCCTCCGTTACCGGAGCCGTGCTGGTGCCCCCCACCTTGATGGTGCCGCCGAGTTCCGCCTCCATGCCCATGCCGCGCACGAAGATGTTGTTCGGTGCGGAAACGACCACGTCCAGCGCCATGCCCTTGCTGGGTGCGGTGGCGGGGCCGCTCTCCTTTGGCGGGGCAAGGCGGGCGGCATTACGGCCGCGACGGTCATTCTTGTCGCGCACATTGATGGCCTGCACACCACCGGGAATACGCTCGGCAATGTTCACGTCCATCGCCTTGATCTCGATGCGGCCGACGATTTTCGGATCATTGGTGAACTGGCCATCCACCGCCACCGAACCCTGGGTGACCAGCCGGATCAGCTCGCTGTTCACAATGCCCGCATTGTGCATGAACAGCTCGACGCGGCCGGGAAAATTGGCCTGCGGGTCCAGCCCCACATTGCCGCGCGCGGTAATGGTGCCGCCATTTGGCGTGCGGGCGCTGAAGGAGGTGACCGTGACGGTGCGCTCCGTGCCCGTGATGACACCCTCGATCTGGTTGAGCGTCACGCCCATTTCAGAAGAGAGAAAGCGGCCATTGCTGATGCGCACCGTGCCGCCCGCACGCGGGGCCTGCGCCGTGCCGCGCAAGGTTGCATCAATGGCCGCCCGGCCGGAAAGCTGACTGCCGGTTGCCGCAAGGGTGGCATTGGCGATGGCCAGATCCAGCCCGCCGCGAATGGCAAGGTCCAGGTCTCCGGCTCCCATGGGAGCGGAGCCGGAAATCACCAGATCGGAAACATAGCGCCCGCCAATGGTGGTGCGGGTATTCACCCGCCCATTGCCCAGCGAGCCCTCGCTGCGAATGCTGAAGGGGCCGGCGCCGGCGCTGGCGATCTCACGATTGCTGAGGCCGTTGATCTGAAGATTGTAGGTGCCGTCCGGCTTGTCGGCCGCGCCACGGATACGGGCATTGCCGCTGAGCGTTCCGGCAAGGCCAAGGCCCTGCACGGCCAGCTCCGCGGTTGCCAGCGGAAGGGCGCGGATATCCACGGCAAGATCCAGCGCGCTGCCGGCCTTGCCGGAGACGCTGACATTGCCGCTGCCGCTGGCGATGGTGAGCTTGTCGATCTCCACCTCGCCACCGCGAATGGTGATATTGGCCGGTGCGGTGGTGGCGATGGCCGTGCGCCCGCGCGCCGCACGCAACCGCTCCAGCCGCAGGCGTGATGTATCGCCCGAATGGTTGAGCTGGGCCGCGCCAGTCACATCCATGCCGTCCACCACGGCATCGATCTGCAAGGCCGTGCCCTGCCCCTGCCCGCGCGCCACAATCTTGGCCCGGGGGATATGCACGCCGGCATTCACATTGTTCAGGTCAATATTGCCGTTCATCACCGGCTGGCCGGTAGGGTCCGTGATGCTGGCGTCGATCCGTGCGGAGCCGATGCTCTGCCCGGCAGCGCGCACCCCATCAGCCGAAGCCTTCACCGAAACGCTCTGCACGCCATTGGCATTACCCAGATCCACATCGGCATTCAGCTTGCCGGCCATTTCGGTCAGCGCCAGCGCGGAAAGGTCCGCCAGATTGCCGGCGGCAACCGCAAGCTTGCCTGCAAACAGGCCATCCTCACCACGCGCCACATCCCCCTTGGCCGAAACCGAACCGATAGCCAGATCCAGCCCCTCCAGCCGCGCCGCGCCATTCTCGCCCATGGCGAAGGCGCCGCCGCCCTGGGCCGGCTTTTCGGCAATGCGGCCATCCAGACGGAAATCTCCCGAAGGCAGGCCGGTGAGGTTGCGGGCATTGAGGTCCAGTCCCAGCCCCTCGATCTTCTGCCCCATGGCGGTGCCCTGCGGCACGGCCACGCGCGCGGCCACGCCCAGATCATTCAGCGAGCCGGAAAAGGCCGCATCCGCATCCAGCTTGCCGGAAAGGCGCGGGTCCACCCGCTTCAGATCATCCAGCGAGACCGTGGTCTTCAGGTCCGCCAGCGTGGAGGACATGGTGCCGTTGGCAGCCAGCGTCAGGCCAGTCGCCTCCAGCGCCAGATTGCGGACGGCGAAATCCTCCGGCCCATTGCGCTCCAGGGCGCCGCTGATGCGGCTGGTGGCGCCGAAAATGGAATCCACGGCGGCGATGCCGGTCTTCACGGCATCGGTCGAACCATCCAGCCGGATGTCGAGCTCCTCATAGCCCTTTGCCCCCTTCACCTCGGCCTTCAGCTGCGCCGTGCCGGAAAGAGGTTGGCCTGCCAGCGGGCCGAAAGCGGCCAGATCCAGCCGCTCAAGCGTGAGCACACCGGAGGCGGCCTGCGCGCTGGCCGTGCCATTGAAATGCGCATCCAGCGCCGCAAGATTCGCGACAAAGCCGGTGAGAGCGGGCTCACCCGCCTCGGGAACAGTGGCATTGAGGGAGAAAGTGGCGGTCTCGCCCAGCGCGCTCCTCACCTTGCGGTCATCTGCGGTGAGGCCCTGCGCATCGCCTTCCACACTCACCAGAAGCGCATTCTGCGCCGCATAGGGCATGGTCTTGGCATCGATCTTGAGAGTGCCCACCCCATAGCCGGCGCCCCCCAGCTTCACCGCCTCAAGGCGTGATGAAGTGGCCGGAGAAGCCAGCTTGCCCTTGAGCACGCCTTCCAGCTTCACGCTCTCCCACTTCACGCCCGGTGCAAGCCCGGCAAAACGGGAAGCATCACCCAGCACGGCGCTATAGGCGAGATCCGAGCGGTTGCCCTCCAGATCCACAAGCCCGCGCGCGGCAGCGCCAAAGCCGGCCGCACGGGCCGTGAAGCTTTCCACATCCACAAGCCCGCCATCCTGCACCAGCGCGGTACCGGAAATTTCCGTGCGCCCGTCCAGCAGCGGAGCGATATCGTCGGGCAGCAGCCGCGCCACATCGGCATCAAGACCCAGATTGATGCGATGGCCTTCCGGCACCGCGCGCACACCGGCTGCACCGCTCATCTGCGCGATGTCCCCGGCGGTCAGGCGCAGATGGCCATCCCACGCATCGATGGGGCCATTGCCCTCGATACTGGCATTCAGCTCCGGCAATCCGTCCATGCCGGCAAGGCGGGCCACAAGGCCCCCTGCCGGCTCATTGGCGGTGATGTTCACATCCAGATTGCGGGTTTCCGGCAGATATTCCACCTTCGCCGCAATCCGTCCCGGCGCATCCTTGCGGTCCAGGGCCAGATTGGCGGAAAGGCCGGGGCCACGGGCCATCAGATCGGCCGAGCCGGTGAGCGACAGCTCGGCGGCATGGCCAAGAACCGGTTCGCCAATGGAAATATCCGCAATATCCAGACGACCCAGACGCACCGGCATCATGAAGCTGCCGCCACTGCTGGCGGGCGCTGCCTCCGGTTCGGAAGGCGGAAGCTCCGGCAGGCGCTCCAGCGCCACGCGCCCGGCAGTGATGGCATCCACATTCAGCACACCCCCCAGCAGGGAGAGCGGGCTCCAGCTCAGGCGCAGATCATCCACCTGCGCCACGGGGCCGTGC
The DNA here is from genome assembly GCF_052491725.1 of Haloleucobacter ellipsoideus. Taxonomy (NCBI): domain Bacteria; kingdom Pseudomonadati; phylum Pseudomonadota; class Alphaproteobacteria; order Hyphomicrobiales; family Xanthobacteraceae; genus Haloleucobacter; species Haloleucobacter ellipsoideus. Next base: position 535,056 of record NZ_JBQWAR010000018.1, on the reverse strand, counting down.
GGGTCAGCCACAGAGATGCGGCCAATGCGCATGTCCCACGGCACGCCACCGCTGATATCGGCGATCTCGACCTCAAGCCCGGAGACGGAGGACAGGGAAGACGCCACGCGCGCCAGCACGGACTTTCCCGGCCCGGTCTGGAGCACGCCGAACAGAACCAGCACCAGCACCACAACCGCTGCCAGAGCAAAACCAATCCACCTGAGAAGGCGCAGAAACATGATACCCACCCCCTCAGAAGGCTTGTCCGAGACTGACATAGATGCCGTAGGAGCCATCATTCGGCCCCGGATTGAGCGGCACGGCGAAATCGAAGCGCAGCGGGCCGATTCCGGTGTAGTAACGCAGGCCAAGACCCGCGGCATATTTCAGGTTGTTGAAGTCCGGGAACTCGTTGGAGAAGGCCGCGCCCATATCGAAGAAGGGCACGATGCCGATCGTGTCGGTGATCTTGATGCGCGCCTCCGCGGAAGCCTCGAAATAGCTCAGGCCGCCGATGATCTGGCCAAAGGCGTTGCGCGGGCTGGCAGACTGGTAGTCATAGCCGCGCAGGGAGCCGCCGCCGCCCACATAGAAACGCCGGTTGGCCGGCACATCATCCAGTGATGCGCCCATCATGCTGCCCGCCGAAACGCGGCCGGCCAGCACATAGCGCTTGTCTTCATCCAGTGCGTGATAGGCCGAAACTGTGCCCTTGGCCATGACAGGCCCTGCCCCGCCATCGCCCAGATAGGCGAAAGGCTCCACCGTCGCATTCACGCGGAAGCCGCGGGTGGGGTCGAGCTGGGAGTCGGTATTGTCGAAATTGGCATCGATCGGGATGCCGACGATGAAATAATCGCCCTTGCCATTGGCATCCTCGATCGAGGAATCCTCGAAATCGACGCCGATCTGCATGGAGAACTGATCGCTGAAGCGGCGACGCACACCGGCGGTGACGGTCACACCTTCCCGCACATAGGCGTTGGTCACCTCGCGCATCAGGGCCGCGGCGGCGATGAGATCATCGCGCGCGGTGATGATGCCGGGCTTGGTGAAGGTTGCCGAGACCTTGTAGCCGAAGGGGTCAGCATTGGGCACCGCTTCCGGGGTCTGGCCGAACCATGAGACAGCGCCATCCAGCCGCAGTGTTTCACCACCACCGAAAAGGTTGCGGTGGCCCCAGAACACATTGGCGGAGGAACCGTCCGTATTGGAATATTCCGCCGAAAAGCCCACATAGCGCGGCTTGCGCGGGCTCACCTCGATGACGACGGGCAGGCCGCCATTGGCATCCAGATGGTCACCCTCGCGGATACGGATGCCGCCAATGGCCTCGATCTTGGAAAGGCGGGTGCGCAGATCCGCCAGCCGCTTGGGCGAGAAGGTCTCGCCCGGCTGGATCTCGATCCGGTCCTCGATGAAGCCGGGGGTCAGGAAGTCCGCCCCCTCCACCGTGAACCTGCCGAATTTCGCGCGCTGGCCCGGATCGACAAAAAAGGTGACATCGATCCGCTTGTCGGCGTGATCGGCCACCACATCCTTGTTGGTGACGCGGGCGAAGGGGTAGCCCATGTCCCGCCAGTGGCCGGCCAGCCGCGATTCCGCCGAGACGATGGAGCTTGCAAGCGCCGGCTCATCCGTCTGCAGCGCCAGCGCCTTCTGGGTCGGCGCATCGGCCAGGGGCCGTCCGGTTGCGGCATTGAGAATGCGCACGGAGCCGAAATGGAATTGCGGGCCGGGATGAATGACGATCTTCACCGGCACCGGGCCGCGCGAACGGGCGGCCTGGACGATATCGAAGATATTGGGCGAATCCGGCTGGTTGCCGGAAATGGTCATGTCGATGGTGCCGCCATAATAGCCTTCGGCATACAGGGCCGCGACCAGCCTGTCCCGATCCACCACCGCCCGGCGCACGAGTCCGGCCGCGCCGGCCGGCGGGTTCTTCTCCAGCGCCTTCAGGTTCGAGGCATCGATGACGGCATTGCGCAGCGAGCGGCTGCCATCGACCACCTCGATCTCGACCTTGTAGGGCACGGCATCCGGAGAGGCTGTTGACTGCTCCTTCTCCCGGTTGGGATTGAAGAAGTTGGCGACGGAATCAAAAAATCCCCCCTCTTCATCCGCCCGAGCGGGCGTGGACGCGAGCACGAGGGCAGCGGAAGCCACCAGCACGGGCGTCAGAAAGGAGCTGTGAAAGGATTTCGCCGCGTTCGCCATATCAACTCGGTTATCGGGAAAACATCAGGCGGAATAAAGATTTCCGCCAACCAGACATCACCGGGAACCCGGCAATCGGCCTGACGCTATGCGGTGTCCGTAAATTCTACCTTTCACCTTTTCGCCCGAACCCTCCGCCAAGGGGCAAAATTATGGTTAACAATATGCCATTTTTTGATGGCGATGGCGAGAATCCCCACCGGGCATTCAGGCTTTCAATCAACCCGAAGATGTATCCGGACACCCTTGCAAGCGCAGCATTCCCCTGGGGAACATAACGCTGCGGGAAGCCCGGAGCACATCCGGAAAACCGGAGAAATCCCCATTCTTTTCATGGGGATGCGCTCAAGCCCGCGGGCCTGACCCACCCCCGTCCCCATCCGCGCCGGATGATGGTGCCGGCAAGGCTGGCGGGGGTGTGGGGGGTTCTGGTTTTCTGCCTGAAAAAGCTCTGGAAAGCCTTGCGTAACCATAGGAGACGATCGTTTCCATACGGCTCAATGGACGCTGGGTTGCAGAAGCAAGGCCGAAGGGCTGGAGCAGGCGGATACGATCATCCTGCCCGATCATGGCATCGACGATGAGGTCTGCCGCCATCACCCCATGGGTCGGCTCGTCATCCCCAAGGGTCGCGCAATACCAGACCCCCTTCCCCCCTTCATAAAGCACGGGCATCCGCTCGCGGGCACCGGCCAGCATGATGGAATGGACATTCTGCGGCGCCTGCCCTTCCACCGCCGCGCCAAGCACACGCGCATGGCGCTTGAGGGCAAAAGCCGCCCAGCCTTCCGTGCGGGGCAGAAGCGCCGTTTCGGCGCACACATGGAGCAGACGGCCTTCCCGGTAGAAGCGCAGGCCCGTGGAGCCATATTCCTCCACCAGTCCCTGATAGGCATCCTCATCCTCCCCCACCTGAAACACGCCGCGCACATGTGGCCGCGCCACCAGAGAAGGAACGAGCGCGGGCGCCACGCGCGCCACCGCAAGCCCGCCACTGAACACCACCCCGAAAGAGCGCACACGCACCTTGCCCGCATCCACGCATTTGCGCGGATTGGCAAGGTCGGCCTTCAGTCCGGCCGTTCCCTCCAGAATATGGACCTCGGATTCGCGCGCGGCGGTGAACAGGAGAGCCCGCAGGGCCGCCACATCCACCCGGTTTGCCGGCACGACACCCATGGCCGCACAAAAAGCCCGGGTGCCCAGCAGGGCCTGCGTATCCTGCGCGTTCAGCAGCAGCGCCGAATGGGCCAGCAGATCCTCTCGCGCGGCATGCTCCATCACCAGTGCCTCTGCGGCATGAGGAGCGGCCACGGCCAGACGGCCCCGCGGACCAGCCGCAAGCCCCGCCTGCCGCACATAGGCCATGCCCTTTTCAGCGGCCGCGACAGACATTTTCATCAGGGCCCTTGCATCATCGCGCCCCACACGCGCAACCAGCTCGGGCGTTGGCAAGCTGAAACCGGGGGCAAAGGCGGCATCAAAGCCGGATGTCTCCTCCCCCGGAATAGTGATGAGGGCCACCTCATAGCCGCGGCTGGCCAGATCACAGGCGATCAGCAGCCCTGCAAGGTCCGCCCCGACAATGCAGAAGTCACAATCCACAACAGGCCCGAGGCTGTCACCGGCTGCCGCGCCACCATGCGCCGCGTCATCGGAAGACCTTGGCGATGCAGCGATGTCTGCCGCCACAGAAGTATCATCATGCCGCACAGAGAGGGGCTGAAGAGGGGGCGAAAGGGTCATCATCATGGCCTCCCTGAATCACAACCGGCCCGTTCTCGCAACCCGGCCCGGTCAAAAGCCCTCCGCACATGCTGCCGGGCGAACTCCTTGAAGCGACATTAAAAAGCATGGTTTCACCGCCCCATGTCTTGCGCCGCATACCGGCCATGGGCCATAAATGGGGCACCTGAAAGGCATCGAGGCACCAGATGCGGCGACTTCTCCTGCTCCGTCACGCCAAGTCCGAATGGCCAAACGGGGTTGCTGACCCTGAACGCCCCCTTGCCCCACGCGGGCGGGCGGCGGCGCCACGCATGGCGGCCTATCTGGCCCGCGAACAGCTGGTGGCGAACAAGGTGCTGGTTTCCCCGGCCCGCCGCACCCGTGAGACATGGGATCTGGTCTCCCCCCTTCTCAAGCCCGCACCGGAGGTGGCGAGCGAGCCGCGCATCTATGAGGCGCCGGTCGCCCGCCTGCTGGCCGTGCTGCGCGAGCAGCCGGCCGATGTGCACACGCTGATGCTGGTGGGGCACAATCCCGGCCTTGAGGACCTCACCCTGATGCTCTGCGCATCTGCCGCGGGGGATGCGCTGGAACGGGTGAAGGTGAAATTCCCCACCGGCGCGCTGGCGGTGATCGACCTGCCGGTGGACGAATGGTCCGCTGTCGCGCCGGAAACCGGGCGTCTGGACCGCTTCATCCAGCCGCGCGAGCTGGTCGATCCCACATGATGCACCTGAAGCCGAGGGCTTGAGAATGGCCGGCTTCACCGATGCGCTGGATGATGCCCGCATCGCCCTCATGTCTCTGGCAGACAAGGCGAGCGGAATCGCCAACCCCACCTTGCGGCTGGGGGTGACCGGGCTTTCGCGCGCGGGCAAGACCATCTTCACCACCGCGCTCATCCATGCGCTCACCCAATCGGCCCGCATGCCGGTTTTCGAGGCGGCCCAATCCGGCCGCATCGCCCATGCACGGCTGGAGCCCCAGCCCAATGATGCCGTGCCGCGCTTTGCCTATGAGGCGCATATGGCCAGCCTGCAACAGGCGCGCGCCTGGCCCGAATCCACCACGCGGGTGAGCGAGCTGCGCATTGCCCTGCGCTATGCCACCGGGCGTGGGGCCATGCGCAATCTCACGCTGGATCTGGTGGACTATCCCGGCGAATGGCTGCTGGACCTGCCCTTGCTGGACATGAGCTATGCGGATTTTTCCCGCCAGAGCCTGTCGCTGGCCCGCGCAGCGCCCCGCTCCGCCGTCTCCGGGCCATATCTTGCCGCCGTTGCCGCAAACCCGCCCGATGCACCAGCGGATGAAACCCGGGCGCGCGAGGTGGCCGGAGCCTTCACCGCCTATCTCGCCGCCTGCCGCACGGAAACACTGGCCATGAGCCTGCTGCCGCCCGGCCGCTTCCTCATGCCCGGCGAACTGGAGGGCTCCCCTGCCCTGACCTTCGCACCGCTGGACCTGCCGGCCGATGGCGGCACGCGCTCCGGCTCCCTCGCGGCAATGATGGAGCGGCGGTTCGAGGCCTATAAAAGCGCGGTGGTGCGGCCCTTCTTCCGCAATCACTTCGCCCGGCTCGACCGGCAGATCGTGCTGGTGGACCTGCTCTCCGCCCTGAATGCCGGCCCTGCCGCGCTCGCCGATCTGGAACGCGCGCTGGATGGCATTCTGGCGGCCTTCCGCACCGGACAGAACAATATCATCAGCGCCCTGTTCCGTCCGCGGGTGGAAAAGGTGCTGTTCGCCGCCACCAAGGCAGACCATCTCCACCGCTCCAGCCATGACCGTCTGGAAGCCATTCTCTCCAGACTGGTGGAGCGGGCGCGGATGCGGGCGCATGAGCGCGGCGCGGCGCAGGATGTGGTGGCTCTGGCGGCCATGCGCGCCACCCGCGAGGCCCGTGTGCGGCGGGACGGGCAGGACATGGATGCCATTGTCGGCACGCCCGAAAAGGGCCAGCGCGCGGGCGGCCATGTGTTTGATGGCGAGGAGGAGGTGGCGGTCTTTCCCGGAGATCTTCCGGCCGACCCGGACACCCTCTTCGACCCCACCGGCAGCGGCTTTCGCGGCCTTGCGGCGGATGACCCGGAGGCGGCGGATTTCCGCTTCCTGCGCTTTCGCCCGCCCGCCGGCATTGGCGAAAACCGTCCCATTCCCCATATCCGTCTGGACCGGGCCCTTCAGTTTCTCATCGGTGACCGGCTGGTATGATGCCCGGTGGTTCTGAACATGCGCCCTTCCACCGGCACTGGAGTGGTTCCTGATGCGTGACGAGACTTCCGGCCACACAAATGAGCAGGGGCGCTCGTCACGCCGGCCCCGCGTGTTCCGGCTGGATGAGGAAGACATCACCCTTGCCCCGCCAGAGCCGGCTGAACCGGAGTTTTCGCCACTGGATGTGGCACCGGTGGAAAAGCGCAAGGGGGGCTTTCCCTGGGGCACGGTGTTCTGGTCCGCCCTTGGCGGTGTGGTGAGCCTGGCCTTCTATATCGGGCTCAGCCGCCTTGTGAGCGACCTGTTCGCGCAATCGGAATGGCTCGGCTATCTGGGCACCGGCATTGCGCTGGTGCTGGTGCTGGCCGCGCTCGGCGTTGTGGCGCGGGAGGTGGGCGGCCTCTATCGCCTCGCCCATCTCGACCATATCCGCGATGACGCCACCGCCGCCCTTGCGGAAGATGACCGCGTGAAGGCCGAGAAGGTCACGCGCGAAATGCTGAGGCTGACGGCGGAAAATCCCGGCCTTGCCCGCGCGCGGGTGGATCTGGAAGGCCATCTCGGCAGCATCATCGATGGCGCGGACCTGGTCCGCCTGACCGAGCGCACCCTTCTGCCCAATCTGGATTCCCGTGCCCGGCAGATGGTGTCGGAAGCGGCGAAGAACGTGTCCGTCGTCACCGCCATTTCCCCGCGCGCGCTGCTGGATCTGGCCTTTGTGCTCTATACTGCGGTGACGCTGATGCGTCGTCTGGCCCAGCTTTATGGTGGCCGGCCGGGCGCACTCGGCATGTTGCGGCTGTTCCGGCATGTGCTGGGGCATCTGGCGATCACGGGGGGCATGGCGGCGGGAGATACGCTGGTTCAGCAACTGGTGGGGCAAGGCGTTGCCGCCAAGCTCTCGGCCAAGCTGGGGGAAGGGGTGGTGAACGGCATGCTCACGGCCCGCCTCGGCCTTGCCGCCATTGCGGTGACACGGCCCATGCCCTTCAATGCCCTGCCCGCCCCGCGCCTTGCCGATGTCGCCACCGGACTGTTGCGCAAGGCGGAGGAAGAAGAGCGCGGCAAGCCGAAGGAGACTGCACCGCGCACCTGAGCGCTGACAGGCGGCCTATTGCGCCGCCGGCTTGCAGGAGAGCTCGGAAACCTGCTCGCACAGGATCTCCACCACCTGCCTGTAGCCAGCGGCATTGAGATGGACACCATCCTGCGACAGATCCATCCGCAACCCTTCGGCATCAGCCAGACGCGGGTTCAGCTCGACAAATTGTGCACCGTTTCTGGCAGCCAGATCGCGCAGATAGGCATTCACCGCCGCCACCTTGGGGCGGTCACACCCCTCCAGCTTGCAGTCTATGACCTCAAGAACCACAAGCCGCCCGACCATGGGCAGAAGTTTCGCCATCACCGCATCGGCATTGGCGCGGATCGCATCCAGCTCATAGCCCAGCAACACATCGTTCACGCCGATTTCCAGCAGCGCCACATCCGGCTTGCGTATGCCCAGATGCTCGATGCGCTTCAAGAGGCTGTGGAACGTATCCCCGCTGATCCCCCGGTTCCCCACCCGGACATTCTCGAACATGTCCTCCCAATCGGGATGGTCTATGCGACTGTCCCCAATGAAGACAATGCGGGCATCCGTCGGGAAAGCCTCATGCATTTCTATATTGGAATTGAAATAGGCCATCAATACAGGCGATTCTTCAGCCTGCTCGGGCGAGGAATGCGCAACGGGCTCTTTTTCCGAATCCGTGAAACAAAAAATACCAGCAAAAACAATTATGATTATTGCTGTGGCAGCAGCCAGAACTGATAACACCCGCATAGGGAAGAATCCCCGGTTTCAAAGAAGCCCCACAGGGATACTCATAAACCGAAATATGGCGGAAAAGCCGGTTTCTCACATAAAACGAACAGCTTGGCATATGTAGAAACAGGAGCGCTCAGCCCGGCAGCAAACGCTGCGGCAGATGTTCCGGTCCATAATGCACAGGCTGGTTGCGCCAGAGCGCCTCTGCCATGGGCCAGGCCAGCAGCACCGCGAACAGCGACACGATGGCAATGAACATCCACTGGCCGCCCTCCATGCTCATCAGCAGAACCACAACAAGCGCCGCCAGCGTGGCCAGACCGAGAGCGACCATGATGTTCCAGCGCAAGCGGCCATAGCCGCCCACCCACTCCACCTGTGCCCCGCTTGTGGCAACCGCCTTGTGGAAGGCCCGCACAAAGGTTGTGAAGGCCTCCCGCTGGTCTTCCATCCGGGTCAGCGCCACGCGCGAGACGGAGGATGCGACAAGGCGCGTGCCCTCGCGCCCCTCAAGGCGCATCTCAAAGCAGGAGGAGCCGAACTTGGCATGCTGGAACAGCAGATGCACCCGCGACACATCTTTCAGGGCCAGCCGGCCCTTGCGCATGCCCATGTCCCATTCCAGCACATCCGCATGCAGTTCCAGCCGCACCCCGGCACCCCCCAGACGCGGAAGGAAGGCATAAGTGGCAAGCGGGTCATTCAGTGGGGCGGCGTGGGGAGCATCGGCCATGAGGCGGAAGGAGCTTTCGCAAGGTGAGACACGGGCGCAGTGATAGCAGCCCGCACCTTAAGGACCAATGCCCGGAAAGGGCGGATCAGGTGAGCTCGCGCATGGCGGCATCTATGCCTTCCACCGTGAGCGGAAACATGCGCCCCTCCAGAATCTCGCCGATGAGGCCGATAGAGGCCGTATAGCGCCAGTGCTGCTCGGCAACCGGGTTCAGCCATGCGGCGTGGGGATAGGCGCAGAGCAGCCGCTCCAGCCACACCTTGCCGGGCTCGGCATTGTGATGTTCCACCGAGCCATTGGGGAAGAGCACCTCATAAGGCCCCATGGAGGCATCACCCACAAAGATCAGCTTGTAGTCACCGCCATAGGTGTTGATCACCTCATGCAGGGGAATGCGCGCATCATGACGGCGGCTATTGGAGCGCCACACGCTTTCATAGACACAATTGTGAAAGTAGAAATGCTCAAGATGCTTGAACTCGGCCCGCGCGGCGGAGAACAGTTCCTCGCACTGGGCGATGTGCCAGTCCATCGAGCCGCCCACATCCAGAAACAGCAGGACCTTCACCGCATTGCGCCGCTCGGGCCGCAGCTTCACATCAATATAGCCGGCCCGGGCGCTTTCACGGATGGTGCTGTCCAGATCCAGCTCCTGCGCCGCACCCACGCGGGCGAATCTGCGCAGGCGCCGCAGGGCGATCTTGATATTGCGCGTGCCCAGCTCCTGCTGGTCATCCAGATCGCGAAACTCGCGCTTGTCCCACACCTTCACGGCGCGGAAATTGCGGTTGCCATCCTGCCCGATGCGGATGCCTTCGGGATTATAGCCATAGGCCCCGAAAGGAGAGGTGCCGCCGGTGCCGATCCATTTGTTGCCGCCCTGATGGCGGCCCTTCTGCTCCTTCAGGCGCTCGGCAATGGTTTCAAGCAGCTTGTCGAGCCCGCCCATCGCCTCGATCTGGCGTTTTTCCTCTTCTGTCAGATGCTTTTCGGCCAGCTTGCGCAGCCACTCCTCGGGAATGGACGCCATCTCCTCGCCCACGCTTTCCAGCCCCTTGAAACAGGTGCCGAACACCTTGTCGAAGCGGTCGATATAGCGCTCGTCCTTCACCAGCGTGGCGCGGGAGAGATAGTAGAAGGTCTCCACCTGCCGGTTGGCAAGGTCCGCCTCCATCGCCTCCATGAGCGTGAGATATTCGCGCACCGAGACCGGAACGCCCGCCGCTTTCAGCGCCTCGAAGAACCCGATGAACATGCGCGCCTGCTCCTTCTGAACAGGGGTGAATGAAGCAGAGCACGCGCGGGTCGGCAATCAGGTCGAAAGAATGTACTGCTCCGCCCCCTCCAGCACGAGGCAGGTGAGATGGCCGCTTTCATAGGCGCGGGTGTCGATATCCATGCGATTGTGCCGCACCTCCACCTCCCTCACCGGCTGGTGGCCATGCACCACGAAATGCTCGAACGGCTCATCATGCTGGTGGAACAGCTTGCGGATCCAGAGCATGTCTTCCCGTTTCTGCTGCGCCAGCGGCACACCGGGGCGCAGGCCCGCATGCACGAAGAGATAATCTCCGCAGACATGATAGAGGCCCAGCCCCCGCAGAAAGGACACATGCTCCCGGGGCAGCTTCTCGTCCCAGAGGGCCTTGAGCTGCGTGGTCGTCTCCCGCCCTGTCGGCACCGTATCGAGATAGGAGAGCATCGCCTCATAGCCGCCAACGGTCAGCCAGTAGCGGAAGGTCTCCTCATCCTCCAGCCCATTGAGGAGCATCTCCTCATGGTTGCCGGAGAGGCACCGCGCCCCGTGGCTGCCCTGGCGGGCGATGAGATGGGAGATGACAGCGGCGGAATCCGCCCCCCGGTCCACATAATCCCCCAGATAGATCTCGACATAGTGCCGGCCGGGATGGGCGGCACGGTCCTCATCCATCTGGCGGGTCAGGTCGCGCAGAAGATCAGCGCGCCCGTGAATATCCCCCACCGCATAGAGCCGCACATTTTCCGGCACGCGAGGCGCCGGGCGCCCCTGCACAACCGGTATCGACAAAGACTTCAGAGCCATCCATTCCTGTCCTGCCGGCCAGAAGCGGTTCTGCTGGCAGGAACCGACTCGGCCATGAAAAATGCAGTATGGGCCAAGGATGAATCAGTTTTGCGATGACTGACATGCGAAATTGCATGATCGGTCCCGCAGGGCGCGCATATATTGCCCGGCATCCCCGCGCCATTTCCTGTTCCATCCGCCCATGCCGGCCGCCTTGTGAATTGATCCGCCCCGCCCCTTGCGGCATGTGTGGGGCAGGCAGCATCGCAAGGGGGCGCATATGGGGTTCGGCATCACGGCGGTGGCGCTGCTGGTGGAAGCCGTCTTTGGCTATCCTGATGCGCTGGTCCGGCGTATCGGGCACCCGGTCATGTGGATCGGCGCACTGATCTCGCGTCTCGAACGGGCATGGAACAAGCCACATTTCTCGCCGGAAAAGCGCCGGGCCCTGGGGGTCGTCACCGTCATCATTCTGGTTCTGGCGGCCGCCTTGCCAATGCTTGTGCTCCAGTCCCTTCTCGGCCTTGTGCCGCTGGGCGCGGTGGTTGCCGGGGTTCTGGGCAGCGCGCTGATTGCCCAGCGCTCCCTGCACTGGCATGTGGCGCAGGTGGCGCAGGCGCTGGAAACGGGGGATATCGAGATTGCCCGGGAGGCTGTCAGCCATATTGTCGGGCGGGATCCGCAACAGCTTGATTCCTCCGGCATCGCCCGCGCCGCCATCGAAACCCTTGCCGAGAATTTCTCCGATGGCATCGTCGCCCCCACCTTCTGGATGTGTCTGCTGGGCCTGCCCGGCGCTGCCGCCTACAAGGCCCTGAACACGGCCGACAGCATGATCGGCCATCTCAATGTACGGTATGGTGATTTTGGCTGGGCGGCCGCGCGGGCCGATGATGTGGTGAACCTGCCGGCCTCCCGCATTGCCGGCTGGCTTCTGGTGGGCGCGGCGGCGCTGGGCGGCGGCGGCTCGCCCCATATGGCTTATGACACCATGCGCCGTGATGCGCGCAAGCATCGCTCGCCCAATGCCGGCTGGCCGGAAGCCGCCATGGCCGGCGCGCTGCATCTGCGGCTCAATGGCCCCAAAATCTATGACGGCGTGCCAACCGATGATGCCTATATGGGTCAGGGCCGGCGTGAGGCGACAGCCGCGGATGTGCGTGCCGCGCTCCGCCTCTATCGCCGGGCCGATGCACTGATGGTGGCGCTGGTGCTGCTGGTTGCGGGAGTGATGACCCTCCTTTCAGCCGCCATGGCGGCATAGGGTTCAGCCCTCGCCCTTGACCCGCACGGGAAGGCCGGCCACCACGAAATCCACCCGCCCGGCACATCCGGCCAGGCGCTGGTTCAGCCGGCCGGCGGCATCGCGAAAGCGGCGGGAGAGCGCATTATCGGGGACGATTCCCAGCCCCACCTCATTGGCGACACAGACCGTGAGCCCCGCCCGCGCCACCAGCGCCTGTTCCAGCTTCCGGGCCTCGGCTTCCAGATCATGCTCGGCCAGCAGATGATTGGTGAGCCAGAGGGTGAGGCAATCCACCAGAACCGGCTGCTCCGGCGGCAGGGCCTGCACCGTTTCTGCCAGAGCCAGCGGAGCATCATGGGTCTGCCACCCCTCGCCCCGGGCGGCGCGATGATGGGCGATGCGCTCGCGCATTTCATCATCCAGCGCCTCGGCCGTGGCAATATAGGCCCATGGGCCGGGCAGCGCCTGCACCAGCGCTTCCGCATGCCGGCTCTTGCCCGAGCGCGCCCCGCCCAGAACCAGAACAAGCCCCTGCCTCATCGCGCTCTCCCTTTGTGATCCCTTGACCAGATGCAGTACAGGCTTCCTGTGCGCGGCGCAAAAGCACCCTGCCCGCGCGGGCAGAAGCAGCCTATAGTAAAACCGGCCCCGCCCCGCAGGCCGGACATACATGCACGGAGTTGACCACTCATGCCATCTGCCCTCACGCTGGAATGGCTCACGCGTCTTGTGGGTTTTGACACCACCAGCCGCAACCCGAACCTGCCGCTGATCGAGGCGGTGGAAGCTTTTCTGCGTGAACAGCAGGTGCATTTCGAGCGGGTGGAGGATGCCGCACAGGGCAAGGCCGCGCTCATTGCCACCATCGGCCCGCGCGAGAAGGCTGGCATCGTGCTTTCGGGCCATACCGATGTGGTTCCGGTGGACGGACAGGACTGGACCACCCCGCCCTTCCGCGTGGATGCCCGCAACGGCCGCCTTTATGGGCGCGGCACCTGCGACATGAAGGGTTTTGATGCGGTCTGCCTCGGCATGATCCCGCACATGAAGGCCGCGGCGCTGAAGAAGCCCATCCACATCGCCCTTTCCTATGATGAGGAGATTGGCTGTCTGGGCGTGCGCCCGCTGCTGGAGCACATGGTGGCGAATGGCTATCAGGCCGAAGGCTGTATCGTGGGTGAGCCGACCATGATGCAGGTGGTGGTTGGGCACAAGGCCAAGCGTTCCATGCGCACCATCGTGCATGGGCGCGGCGGCCACTCCTCCCGCGCGCCGGAACTGGTGAACGCGGTGGAGATTGCCGCGCTCATCGCCACCCGCATTGTCGCGCTCGGGCAGAAGCTGGCGCGGGAAGGCGCGCGGGACGAGCTTTATGATGTGCCCTGCACCACCACCCATGTCGGCACCCTGCAGGGGGGCACCGCCCTCAACATCGTGCCCGAACTTGCGGTGATGGAATGGGAAGTGCGCGCCTTGCCGGAGGAGGACATTGACGCGCTGGTGGATGAAATCACCACCTATTCCCGCACGGAACTGGAACCGCAGATGCGGGCGCGTGCGCCCGAGACGCGGATCGAGTTCGAGGTGATGGCCGCCTTCCCCGGCCTTGCCACCGCCCCGGATGCCCCCATTACCACGCTGGCCAGACGCTGGGCCGGGCGCAACGACCATGCCCGCGTGGCCTATGGCACCGAGGCCGGCCTGTTTGTGGAAATGGCGCGGATTCCAACCGTTGTCTGCGGCCCCGGCTCCATCACACAGGCGCATCAGGCCGATGAATATGTGGATGAAAGCCAGCTTTCAGCCTGCGAGGCTTTCATCCGGCAGGTGATCCGCTACTGCGAGGAATGAGCGCGGCACCAACACCGGTGCGGGCGCAGGCATGGATACGCCGCGCGGAATGATGTGTCACACATGGCTTGTGGCCATGCTGTATGGTGCACACCCCATTCCCTGAAGCTTTTCCAGCCCCTCCGGCCTCCTTGTTTCGCCCGCAAGCCTTGCCTGTGAAACGTATCCCAAAATAAAAACAGGCCATGCCTTTTTCATACAGGCAGAATTTGTTTCGGCTATATGGAGATCAACTGTTTTCAGTTGATCGAGACAGAACAGGAACGACCAGTTGGCAGACCACAAAAGCTGATGGACCTGCACAAACCGGATGTGAAATCATGACTGACCAGCCCCCGGCCATAACGGCCCCCACGCCGCCTGCAGGCGCCACCAAGCGGCCGAAAGCCCCGCTTGGCGAGATTTTTCTCACCTTTCTCATCATTGGCGCCACCTCATTTGGCGGCGGCACCTTCGCCTATCTGCACAACAGCCTCGTTCTAAAGAAGAACTGGCTGACAGAAGACGACTTTCTGGCCGCCCTCTCCGTCTCCGAGGCATTGCCGGGGCTGAATGCGGCCAATATGTCGATCATCGTGGGGGACAGGCTGCGGGGCATTCCCGGCGCTTTCATCGCCTTTCTGGGCATGACCCTGCCGGGGGCGCTGTTCATTCTGGCACTGGCGGTCATCTATGCCAGCCACCATGACAATCCATGGGTCGAGAAGGCGCTGATCGGCGTTGGCGCGGCCTCTGTCGGACTGCTGGCCTCCATTGCGCTGCAACTGGGCAAGAAGCAGTTCTCCCATGCGCTGGATCTGGTGGTCATCGCCGTGACCGTGGTGATGATCAGCTTCCTGCACATCTCGCTGGTGTGGGTGCTGCTGACCGTGGGGCCGGTGGCCTATCTCCTGTTCCGCGGGCACACGAAGAAGTCTCGCGGCCCCCATGGACATTCGGTGGATTGAGGCAGCGCCATGAATGATACCAACTGGAGCATACTCATCATTTTCGGTCTGCTGTCCGTCCTCACCATTGGCGGGGGCACGGCCATTCTGCCGGAGATGAAACAGCTCACCATCAATCAGCAGCACTGGCTGACAGACCACCAGTTCCGCAACATCTACGCCCTTGGCCAGCTTGCGCCCGGGCCGAACATGTTGATCATCGTGGTTATCGGATACCATGTGGCCGGCTTCCTCGGTGCCTTTCTGGCCTTTGTCGGCTTCTTCACCCCGGCCAGCGTCATCGTGCTGTATGCCAACCGCGTGTGGGGCCGCTTCGAGGATACGGAGTGGCACAAGACCGTGCAGCGCGCCATGGCGCCAATGGTTGTGGGTTTCATGGTGGCCGGCACCATCACCATTACCCGCGCGGCCATATCGGACAAGCTGACGATCCTCATCGCGCTCACCACCTTCGCCATCTTCATGATGTGGAAGATCAATCCCGCACTGCTGGTTCTGGCTGGAGCCGGCGCCTATCTGCTGGGTGGATGAGCCGGGACTATGCTGAACCGGGTGGCGGCAAGCCACCCGGAAACCCTTCTGCTGACCGCCCCGCCCTCGTTCGCAGACAGGCATGAGAGGCTGAAGGGATCAAGGCGGAACAGGTTAAACGTGCACAGCGCGGCAGGCAGGGCCTCGCCATGCCGCTTCCCCGCCTTCCCGCCTTTCGGCTGCCCCGCTATTTCAGCTGCGGGCCCTGGCCACCAGAGCGGACGTGGAGCGCCCCTCCACCAGCGGCACCAGTGCGACACGGCCGCCACGGGCCTTCACCACATCGCCGCCCACCACCTGATCCTCACGATAATCCGCGCCCTTGACCAGTACATCCGGCCCCAGAGCCGTGATGACCTCCAGCGGCGTATCCTCATCGAACAGCACCACCAGATCCACGCAGCGCAAGGCGCCCATCACGCGAGCGCGGGCGGCCTCATCCTGCACCGGGCGGGTTGCGCCCTTCAGGCGGCGGACAGAGGCATCCGTATTCAGCGCCACCACCAGCTTGTCACCCTCGCGCGCGGCAGCTTCCAGCAGGCTGATATGGCCAGGATGAACCAGATCGAAGCAGCCATTGGTGAATACCACCCGTGCGCCTGCATCCTGCCAGCTTGAAATGATGCGCGCGGCCTCTTCCCATGAGACGAGTGCGCCCTGACGCGGCCCATCCATCAGTGCCGCTTCCAGCGCGGCCGTCAGTTCCGCACGGGTCACCACCGCCGTGCCCAGCTTGCCCACCACCACGGCAGCGGCGGCATTGGCCACATGCACCGCGGTTTCCAGTGCCTCGCCGGAGGCCAGCGTCACCGCCAGCGCCGCCAGCGCCGTATCCCCCGCACCGGAGACATCGAACACCTCACGCGCCTGTGTCGGCACATGCAGCACACGCCCGCCCTGCCGCCACAGGGTCATGCCCTTTTCGGAGCGCGTCACCAGAACATCGCCGCCGAACTGGGCGGCGGCGACGGCGGCGGCGGCGGCGGCCTGTTCATCACTCGTATCCGGCAGGCCGGTCGCCGCCACCAGCTCCAGCCGGTTCGGCGTGACAAGGCTTGCCCCGCGATAGGCCTCAAAAGTCCGGCGCTTGGGATCCACGATGATCGGCACACCCTCGGCCTGTCCGGCAGCGATGGCGGCGGCGATCACCCTGTCCGAAAGCACCCCCTTGGCATAATCCGAGAGCACCACCACCTTTGCCCCCCTGGTGGCGATGCGCACCGCCTCGATCAGGGCCGCCTCGGCCTCGGCGGAAGGGGGGGTACTGTTCTCGGCATCGATACGCACGATCTGCTGGCGACCGCTCATCACCCGGGTCTTGGTGATGGTGGGGCGGGCAGCATCACGCACGAGGCGGGACAGGTCGATCCCCGGCCATTCGTCCAGCGCGCCGGCCAGCCGGTCGGCCTCCGCATCGCGCCCGACAAGCCCAATAAGCGTGACCTGAGCCCCGAGGGCGGCCGCATTGGCCGCCACATTGGCCGCGCCGCCCGGCACGATCCGCTCCGCGCCATGCACCAGAACGGGCACCGGCGCTTCCGGCGAGATGCGGGAGACCGAACCGGTGATGTAGCGATCGACCATCACATCGCCAATGACGACGATACGCTGCGCGCCTTCCTGAGCCATGTCAGTTCGTCCTCACGCTCAGAAGGTTGAGCCGCCCGTGGCCTTGAGATGTTCGCTCACATAAGCGGCCACCCCCTCCTCCAGAGACATGAAGGGGCGCTTGTAGCCGGCGGCGCGCAGCTTGGTCACGTCCGCCTCGGTGAAATACTGATAGGCCTTCTGGAGATGCTCGGGCATGTCCACATAGCTGATGAGCGGCTCCTGCCCCAGCGCGGCAAACACCGCTCCGGCCAGATCCGCAAAGGAACGCGCCTTGCCGGTGCCGACATTGAAGATGCCGGAAACATTGCGGTTTTCCAGCAGCCAGCGCACCACTTCCACGCAATCCGACACATGGATGAAATCGCGCAGCTGGCCGCCGTCGCCATAATCGGGGTGGTGGGACTTGAAGAGCGTCACCTTCTCGCCGGCGGCGGCGGCGGGATAGATCTTGTGCACCACGGAGCGCATGTCGCCCTTGTGGTCCTCCCCCGGCCCATACACATTGAAGAAGCGCAGGCCCGCAAACTGCGGCGGACGCGGTGCACCGCCCTCGACATCGGCCATGATGCGCCGGTCCACGAACAGCTTGCTCCAGCCATAAGGATTCAGCGGAGCCAGAAGCCCCAGCCCCGGCAGGGACTCGTCATCCGTGAACCCCTCGCTGCCATCGCCATAGGTGGCGGCGGATGAGGCATAGATGAAGGGCAGGCTCTTGTGCGTCGCCAGCTCCCACAAATCCAGCGTCGCGCGGATATTGCGGGTGACGATCTTGTCGCCGTCACGTTCGGTGGTGGCGGAGATGGCACCCATATGCACGATGCCGGCAAGCCGCCCGCCCTCACGCACCACGAAACGGTTGGTTTCCTCGGGGCGGATCACGTCATGCAGGGGAATATCGGCGAGGTTGCGCCATTTGGGGCCGTCTTCCAGCCAGTCTGCCACCACCACGCGGTAGCCATCCTCGGTGGCGGCGCGGGCGATGTTGGAACCGATGAAACCGGCGCCGCCGGTGACGAGAAGGATATCACGACCCAATGCAGCGCGTGTCATCTGCCTGCCTTTTCGCTGACCTGTTGCCCCGATGTGCCACGCCTTGCGCCTCTTTGTCCATGGACACGGAGAATTGTGGAGCAGTTTCAGCCCTTTTGCGCGCCCAGGGCCTGAAGCGCGGCCCATACGCCGCGCGCATCATGGTCCGCCATGCAGGGCGGGCCTTCCTTCATGTGCGGGGCAATGCGGCAGGCGGATTTCTGGCAGGGCGCACATTCGCGCCCGGTGGCCGCCAGCTCCCGCACACGCGGGCCGAACATGCCGGTGAGTTGCGGGTCCGTGGGTCCATAAAGGCCAAGGGTCGGCACACCATAGGCCGCCGCCAGATGGCCAAGGCCGGTATCCACGCTCACCACACCAGCAGCCGCCCCCAGAACCGGGGCGAGCCTGTCCAGGGATTGCGGCGGCAGAAGCTGAACCGCCGCGCAGCTTTCCGCCACCTTGCGGGCGCGCGCCTCTTCCACCGCGCCATGGGCGAACATCTTCACCTGCCAGCCTGCCGCCTCCGCCAGCCGGGCCAGGGATTGCCAGCCCTCCAGGCTCCACGTTTTGGTGGGCCATGTGGTGCCATGCAGATAGACCAGATAGGGCGCTGCCCCCTCTTCCGGCGGCAGCGGACGCAGCCCGCAATCTTCCGGCAATCCCTCAAGACTGTAGCCCAGCGCGAGAGCGAACAGCTTGCGGATGCGGGTGGCCATATGCTCCACCTCGGGCACATGGTGGCGGGCGCGATAGAAATGGCTCGCCAGCCCTTCCCGCGCACTGGTTCTGTCAAACCCATGGCGGGGGCCATGGGCAAGCGCCGCCACGAGCGCGCTTTTCACCAGCCCCTGCGCATCAATGACAATATCATAATGCTCACGCGCCAAAGCGCGGCGCACGGCACCGGCCTCACCACTGCGCCATGCGCGCAGGGGGGTCTTGCGCAGGCGGCGCATGGGGACGCTGATGGTGTGGCGCACCGCCGGATGCAGTGCGGCGATGGGGGCGAAAGCCTCCTCCACCGCCCAGTCCACCACCAGATCCGGAAACATGGTCTTGGCATCTGTCAGCGCCGGGAAGCTGTGCACCACATCTCCCAGCGAGGACAGCTTGACCAGAAGCAGCTTCATCGCCCGCTCTGCTCGGCCACCTCGAACACCTCTTCGGCGGAGATGCTCTCAAGGCAGGCCAGTGTGCCCAGCGGGCAGACGCGCTTGTGGCAGGGGCGACACGGCAGCTCGCGCGAGACGATGCGCGCCCGCGGCGAGGCCGGTGGGGTCATCAGCTCGGATGAGGCACCATAGAGCACCACCAGCCGCCGGTCGAACGCACCGGCAATATGCATGAGGCCGGAATCATTGGAGATGACCACATCCGCGATGGAAAGCAGCGCGGCGGCATCGATCAGGCTGGTGCGCCCGACAAGATTATCAACCGGCACCCCGCTCTGCTCGGCAATGATGCGCGCGGAGTCGGCATCCTTGGGTGAGCCGAAGATGCGGACATGATAGCCATTCTTCACCGCAATGGCCGCGAGCTGGGCGAACTTCTCGGCCGGCCAGCGCTTGGCCGGGCCATATTCCGCCCCCGGGCACAGGGCCATGACAGGGCCGGCGCTGGGCAGGGGAAACTTGTCGAGCGCCTGATCGAGCGCACCATCGGGAATGATGAGGCGCGGGCGCGGGGAAACCGTTGTCGCCCCCACCGGCAGGGCCAGCGCCACGAAGCGCTCTATGGTGCGGGCGGTCTTGCGGTTCTTGTCCGGGCGCGCATCGGTCAGCAGCGGGGTGCGCATCTCGCCCTTGTAGCCCACCCGTTCCGGTATGCCGGCGGCAAGCGGGGGAATGGCGGCCTTGAAGGCGCGCGGCAGAATGATGGCCTTGCCATAGCCTTCCGCACGCAGGGCACGGCCGGTGCGCCAGCGGGCCATGAGGCCCAGCTCGCCATGGGCAAAGCCGAGGGGAATGGTGCGCCGCACGCCGGGGATCATCCGCGCAACAGGCAGGGCGGCGGGCGGGGCCAGCACATCTATGGGACGGCCCGGCTCGCGCATGCGCAGGACTTCTATCAGGCTTGCCGTCATGACCATATCGCCCACCCACGAAGGGCCGACAACCAGCAGGGGCGAAGCAGAACCGAGGGGGCGCATGCGATACTCGATGACAGAAGGTGAGCGTGTCATGACAAGGCGGGCCTGACACGTCAAGACAGGAGAACACCGCGCCGCGGGTGCAGGCAAGCGCGATGGGCATAATAAACGGCGTGAAAGCAGCCTTAAAATGGCAGAAGGCGCTTCATGGCGAAGCGCCTTCCCCTCAATTTCCGGGCATGGGCCTGAAACGGCTCACTCGCCGGAGCGTACGGTCTTCTCGACGGTTGCCTTCAGGGAGTCCGCGCTTTCGGAAGCCACCTTCTGGGCCAGGGCGGACAGGTCCTTGACCTGGCTGCTCACCGTCTCGAACTGCTGGCGCGCATGGCCGGTGGACAGCTCGACCACTTCCGCCATGGTCTTGGCATTGATGAGCGAGTTGTAGAAATCGAAGGTGGACTTGATGTTGGACTGAAGGGCTTCCAGCACCCGGGCATTATATTCGGAAACGCCCTTGCCGGCGTTTTCGTAAGTGCTTTCGAGAGCGGAATTGAGCTGCGACGTGGAGGCCTTCAGCTTCTCGTAATTCTCCCGATAGGCCGCGAGATTCTTCTCGGCCATCTCGCGCACGGAAGCCGGCACCTCGACAGGGGCCACGCCACTGCTTGCAAGAGCCTTCTTCGCCGCCTCGATCTGGTCCTGATACGCCTTGATGAAGGTGTCGCTCATGTGATCCTCGATAAACGGAAAAACAGTTGTGGCAGAACGCAACTGGACACGCGACCACGAGCACTCCCGACCGGACGGCCCCCATGCCCCCCTGCGACGCGCGCGCCACCCGAACACAGAACCGCACCATGCAAAGGGTTTGCACGCATGCCCTGACCCTTCGAGCTATAGCGGAACACAACGTACAGCGCAAAATATTCCGCGCCACACAACCCTGCCTTTCAGCAGGCAGGTGCTGTGCAGCCGGCTCACTTCTTCAGGTTTTCCTGAAAGCTCGTGGTGGCATTCTCCACATTGGCTTTCGCCGCATTCACCATGCTTTCGCCAACATTCCTGAGGTCCTCGGCGGCATTCTGGGCATTCTGCGCGGCGGCGGCGCTCAGGGTCTTCACCCGTTCTGTCAGGATGCGGGTGTTTTCGTCGAGCGAGCGCATGGACGCCTCGCCCAGCCCCTTGGCATCCTGCCCCAGTGAGCGGGCCTGCTCGGCCGCCACCTTCATCTGCTGGGAGAGGAAGGCAGCCTGAAGGCTCAGTACATCCTGCGGGCTGCGGGCGGAAACCATCTTCTGAAGGAAATCGAAGCTGGCTTCCATATTGTTCTGCATCAGGTCCAGCGCCTTGGTGCGCAGCCCCTGCACGCTGGCGAGCACCTCATCGAGATGGCTCTCGCCCTCGCCAACGGTTGCGCGCGCGTTCTGGAACAAGGCTTCAAAAGCCTGTCGGGCCTGGGCCACATTCTTTTCCGCAATGGCGCGCACTTCGGCGGGCAGCTCCAGATTGGGAACGAAAGAATTCGGCATGTCCTGCACTCCTTGAGCCGGTGACACCCCTCCAAGGTTATCACCATGGGGGGAAGTGTAGTATGGAAAACGCCACGCCCGGCAATATCAAAAGAAAGAAAACGCGGCCGGTTGCGGGGTGTTAACCAATTTCCTCCATTTTCTCAGTCAGATCGAATCCACACAGCCCACCCCGGCTGCGCGTGTGTATGGGATGGGACAGGAGAAGATGACGGAGACGACAGGCCCCTCGCCCCGCTGGTCAGACCCACGCCTTGCTCCATTCCAGCGGGCGGACCTGCCTTCATTCCTGATCCGCTGGTCTTCCGAACAGGCCATGGTGGAGATGGCGACACAGGCCAGCGCGCGACTCGGCCTTCCGGCCGGCACGCCCGCCCCCCGGCAGGCGGCGGATATTGCGCGCGGGCTCGTCTCCAATCGCGCCCGCCCCTTTGCGCTGGCCCGCCTGCGCCTGCCCATGGCCCTTGCGCCACACATGTTCTATTGCAGCGTGCTGGATCTGGATGAGGGGCCTGCGGTCCTGTTTGCCGATCCCGCCACCTATGTGCAGCCCGCCCGCGAAACCGCTGCCGAACCAGCTGTCGAACCGGCTGCCGAGCCGCCCGCCCCGCAGGACCGGGATGCCCCGCGCGCGGACACGGAAATCACCGCGGAAGAGCCTCTCCCGCCCGCCGATACCCCGCCCCTGCGCTTCACCTACGAGACAGATGCGGCCCATCGCCTGCGCGGGCTTTCCGCCACGCTGCTGCGCGCGCTGGGCGATGGCGCGGCCCACTGGCACGGCGCCACATTCCAGGAGCTGGAGGATGGCGGCTGGATCATTTCGGCCGCCGATATTTCCGATGCGCTGAATCAGGGCGCCAGCTTTGCCGGGGTGCGCGTCACCACGCCCGGCCCCATCGTGCTGGATCTGGAACTGGGCGGCATTCCCCTTTTCGATGGCACACGCCGGCGGATCGCCACGCGCGGATTCGGCGTCCTGCGCACATGGCCAAATACCCGCACCAGCAGCTGGATCAGCAGTCTGGAGCCGGATGATGAGGGGCATGCCCCCCACGAAAGCCCTTCCCTCGTGCCGCTTTCCGGCTCGCTCTCCCCCCGTGACAGCGAGACCTTCCGCGATATCGGCCGCACGCTCCATGCCGTCATGTCACAGGACAGCGAGACGGAAGACGCGCTGCCCGCCGGGATGGCGGACGAGAGCCCGGCCCTGCCGGCGCCCGATGCCGGGCATGGCACGCCGGTTGAGACCGCGCCGCAGGAGCCCGCATTCCCCGGCCCGCGCACCACCCAGCTGCTGGATGCCCTGCCCTTCGCCACCCTGCTGGAGCAGGATGGGCAAGCCCTGCATCTCAACACCACATTTCTGGAATGGACCGGCTGGCCGGACCTTGCCGCATTCCACGCCGCCGGAGACATCGAACAGCTCGTCTCGGTGGGCGAGGATGATCTGGCGCAGGTGAAGACCGCGCAGGGCGAGGCACTGGAGCTGAGCCTGCGGCCGGTTGAGCCCCCCTTCCTTGCCCCATATGCCCGCCTTCTGCTGTTGCGGCAGGTGGAGCGGCAGGCGGAAAAGGCGGCCGAGGCCGAGCCGGCAGACGCGCGTGCAGACACCACCCGGGAACAGGCTCTGGACCTTGTGCCATGGCCGGTCCTGCTGCTGGATCGCGGCTGCGAGATCCGCTTTGCCAACACCGCGACAGAGACCCTGCTGGGCTTCACCATTGCCGAACTCATCGGCCAGCCCCTGACGATTGGCCTGCCGCCCGAGGCGCGCGGGGCAGCCATTGGCTGGTTCGATCAGGTGGCCGGCAGTGCCGAGCCGGGCCGCGTCCACACATCCCCCCTCACCCTGCGCACCCGGACGGACGAGCGGATTTCCATGCTGGCGGGCCTCGCCCGCATGGATGGTGTCTCGAACCAGCTCTGCCTCGTGCTCGGCCCGCAGGGCAGCGCTACGGCTCAAGAGCAGGCGGTGGCGGACATGTTGCCGCAGGCTCCCCAGCCTGCCCCGGAGCCGCTCGCACCCGGGAATGATGCGGAAACGGCCGAAACGCGCGCATCCACCGCACTGCATGTCGCCGCCCGTCGCCTCACGAACAGCCTGTCACCAGCCCTGACCACATTGCTGGATGACACCGCGGATGATGCGCAGGGCGCATCCCTGCCCCAGCCGGTGGCAGATGCCCTGCGCGCCGTGCGGCAATGCCTCTCGGACCTTGCCGCCCTTGCCCAAACCGGGGCAGACATCCCTGCGGAAAGTGCCGGCACGACCTGCGCGCCCGCGCCCATCGTGCAGGAGGCGCTGGCGCATGTCGGCCCCTCGGCCCGCCGCCGTCGAATCACCATTCGCACGGATATTGCCGAGGTGCCCCCGGTCACCACCCAGCCCCCGCGGCTGGCGCGGCTGGTGCGCCTCATGCTGGAAGAGGCGCTGGATGCCACGCCGGCCCAGGAGGCGGTGATTGTCTCCCTCACCTGCGATGAGGAATCGGAAAGCGCGCCCGTCCTTCTGGAAATTGCCGATGGTGGAGCGGCCATTGATGAGGTGGCGCTGGCTGCGGCGCGAGCGCCCCTGCAGACCAATGATGAATCAGACCGTTTCTCGCAGGCCGGCCGGCCCCTGCGCTATGTGCGCCTGAACGCGGAGGCGGAGGCCATCGGTGCCCGCTTCAGCATTCGCCGTGGGCAGGCCCATGGCATGCACGCCCTTCTCGAACTGCCCCGCTGACCCCCAAGGATGCCCATCCGGGAAGGGCTCTCCAGTTTAGAGTCTTTCCTATTTATGCGATTCATTCGCAAGTCGAGTTGACGCGGGTCACCCATATCGGCCTAAATCAATTCCACAAGAAACCTTTGGGTCATCTTACAGGTGGGTCGGAAGCGCGATGATCGTGTGTTCGTGTAATGTCTTCTCAGACCATCAGGTTCGGGATGTGGTTTCCGGCGCCGGCAATGCCTGCTCCACCAGCGATGTCTATCGCGGCCTTGGCTGCGCCCCCCAGTGCGGCCGCTGCGCCCGCACCATCCGCAATATCATGGAAGAAGTGCGCGCCCATGAGGGTTGCCGCACCTGCACCGAGAACTGCGTGGCTGCCGGCATGGTCCACATGCTCGCCGCCGAATAGTTCCCTCCCGCCTCTTCAGCCTTTCATCCTCTGAACCGATAACCATTCGCATCAGGGATTGCGAATGGTTATCGCGTTGCGCAAAGGTTGGAATTGGTCTAAGCCTGATTCAAAATCCAAACACCATATGCCCGCTGGGGCAATGAGGAGCAGGCCATGAAGGGCGATCCGAAGGTTATCGAATATCTCAACCGGGGCCTTCGTTCGGAACTCACCGCCATCAACCAGTACTGGCTGCACTACCGCATGCTGGACAACTGGGGCTACAAGGCGCTGGCGAAGAAGTGGCGCGCCGAATCCATCGAGGAGATGGTGCACGCCGACAAGTTCACCGATCGCATCCTGTTTCTGGACGGCTTCCCGAACATGCAGGTTCTGGACCCGCTGCGCATCGGCCAGGATGTGAAGGAAATCCTTGAGGCGGACCTTGCCGCCGAGCTGGATGCCCGCGCGCTCTACCAGGAAGCCGCTGCCTATTGCCAGACGGTGAAGGACTATCCCAGCCGTGACCTCTTCGAGGAGCTGATGGCGGACGAGGAAAGCCATATCGACTTCCTTGAGACCCAGCTCGGTCTCATCTCCCAGATCGGTCTGCCGCTCTATGCGCAGCACCATATCGGTGAGCTTGAGGAAGACTGATAGCGGCATCCGCCCCATGCAGACAGGACAAGGCCCGGCACAATGCCGGGCTTTTTGTTTGCGCGCTTGTGTTCTAAAGACATCACCAGCCTTGAAAGAGACACAGAGACAAGGGAATGTACCGCCATTCTGAGCCAGTCTGCCCGGAGAATGCGGGATTCGGCCTTGTCGCCGGGCCTGTTCCGGGCGACCAGCCACAGGGCAAGGCGGCATCTTCGCCGCATAAGCCAGCGGACCTCCACATGATCCCACAGTTCGAGAGCTGATGCGAAGACTTGGCCATATATCGCGCCGGATTCTATGGACAGGGGGGCTGCTCTGTGGTTTCGCGGCGCTCTTCTGGCTGGCGGTCATTGCTGTCCTGCCATGGGTCATTTCCGCCGCGGATATGCGTCTTGCCGTTGAAAAGGCCCTCTCCGACGATGGCCGGCTGACCGTATCACTGAAGGGCGAGCCGGAACTGCGCATGCTGCCCATGCCGCGCCTGCTGTTGCCGGATGTGCGGCTGCCGATGAACGAGGCCCAGTCCATCCATGTCGGCACGGTGGTGAGCCGGCTGGATCTGTGGAGCCTGCTGTTCGGCCGGTTTGAAGTGGCGGAAGTGATTCTCGAACGTCCGGTTCTGGTCCTCACTGGCCCTGTCCACTGGGAGGATCTGCTTGCCCCCGTTCTGGCCCATCCCCCCACCGCGCCGGCACTCAGGATTGTTGACGGCACCATCGCATGGCGTGCGCCCAACGGTTACACCCGCACCCTGATGAGCCAGCTCACCGGACGTATCGACCGCACGCTCAACGGCAAGGGCATTTTTGCTCTCTCACAGTTCAAATGGCGCGATGCGCCGGTTGAGGTTTCCCTTTCGATTGATGATGTGCCCGCATATCTGAAGGGCACATCCAGCGCGGTGCGCGTGCGCCTTGCCGGCGAGGGGGCCATTGTCCGTTTTCGGGGACAGGCCGGCCAGGATGAAACCCTTTCCGCCCGCGGCGAGCTTTCCGCCGATGCCGATTCCCTGCGCAAGGTCATGGAGTGGCTGCATCTGACGGTGCCGTCCCAGACCGGGTTCGGCTCCCTCAGCTTCACCTCCCAGCTGGTGCTGGAAAAGGGAGACTTCTCCCTCACCGGCACCCGCATGAGCCTTGATGGCAACAAGATCGATGGCGGATTCCTGGTCAACATGGCCGGTGCGAAGCCGAAGATTCAGGGCACGGTGGCGGCGGATGAGCTCAATCTGCGCCCTTATGAGCGCATCCAGCTCACGGTGAACAACGGGCAGGAATGGAACCCGGCTCCACTGAATCTGGACCTGCTGAACAGCTTTGATCTCGATCTGCGCTTCTCCGCCGGACAGGTCAACACAGGCTCCACCACCTTCACCACGGTTGCAGGCAGCGCTGTGCTGAACGAGGGCAAGCTCGTGCTGGCCATTGGGCAGACCAGCGGCTGGGGCGGCATGCTGCGCGGCACTGCCACGCTTTCCCCGCGCTGGAGCGGGGCCAGCCTCAACCAGCGCGGCCTGAGCGTGCAGGTGGAGGCCGAGTGCACCAATATCGCGCTGGAACAGGCGCTGGGTGATCTGGTGGACCTGACACGGTTTGAAGGCACCGGCTCGCTCACCTTCCGCCTTCATGGGGAGGGGCGCTCCATTGCCAGCATCGCCCAGGACCTGTCCGGCTCCCTGGACCTTTCCGGCACGGGTGGCTATCTGCGCGGCTTTGATGTGGCGCGGGTTCTGCGCCGTATCGACCGTCGCCCCCTTTCCGGCAGCACGGACCCGTATGGCGGGCGCACCCCCTTCCAGAAGCTTCAGGCCAAGGCGGATATCCGCAACGGCGTGGCCGCCTTGCATGTGCTGGATCTGAGCGGGAACCAGGTCGAGCTTTCCATGGTGGGGCGCATCCTCATCAAGTCGCGCACGCTGGACCTGCACGGCCTTGCCTCCCTGCGCCCTTCCGCCGAGCAGCCCCCGGAAACACGCAGGAGCGATCTGCCCTTCATGATTCAGGGGCCGTGGAATGCCCCCCGCATCATGGCAGACCCGCTGAGCCTGATTGAGCGTTCCGGCGCGGCGCAACAATTGCTGGAAGCAGTGCGCCATCAGCGCGCGCCCGCCGAGGCGCGCCCTCTGGTCGAGCATCTGATCGGCCCACCGGCGGCCGCTCCCGAGGATGAGCAGCCGCAAGAGATGCTGCAATAACGGATGTTGCCGTAACGGATGTTGCAAGAGCAGATGGTGGAACCGCCGGCCGCTTTTGCCCCACCCTCAGCCGGATGAGCGGACCCGCAGCGTATTCGGGCCCAGGATGTCGCCCCTCAGCCGCGCAAACATCAGGTGGTCTTCCCAGATGCCATTGATGCACAGATATTTGCGCGCATAACCTTCCTGCACGAAGCCACAGGCGCGCAGCAGATGGATGGATGGCGTGTTGCGCGGAATGCACACAGCCTCCACCCGGTGCAGCCGCAACACATCATGCGCCACAGGCAGCACTGCGCGCACGGCGGCGGTCATGAACCCCTTGCCTGCATAGGGCTGCCCCATCCAGTAGCCCAGCACCGCCGCCTGACAGGCCCCGCGTCGAACATTGGAAAGGGTGAGGCCACCCAGCAGCATATGGTCCTGCTTGCGGAAAAGAAGGAAGGGATAAGCCTCATCCGCCTCCATATCGCGCGCATAGCGCCGCATGCGGTGGCGAAAGGCCGATCGGGTCAGGTCATCCTTCGGCCACACCGGCTCCCATGGGGCAAGAAAGGCCCGGCTGCCGGCGCGCAGCGCGCTCCATTGCTGGAAATCCTTCATCTGCGGGGGGCGCAGATAAATGCCGTGCCCCTCAATGACGGGAACGGGGGGCGGCGCGAGAAGTGAACGCAAAAGCCACATGAACCGCGCGCCTGAACCTTATTTCGCCGCCAGACGTTCCACCGCGCGGGCGGCAGGATCAAGCCCTGCCTTCGGACCCAGCGCGGTCAGCGTCGGTTTGCCACGCCCCACCAGCGCGCGGGCCACACGCTGCACCGCGCCCACATCCACGGCATCCACCTTCGCGACGATTTCCTCAACCGGAATGACCCGGCCAAAGCCGAGAATCTGCCGGGCGAGCTGTTCTGCCCGCGCACCGGAACTTTCCAGTGCGGCCAGCAGGCCCACCTTCATCTGCGCCCGTGCACGCGCCACCTCGGTTTCGGTCACATCCTCGCCAACGCGCAGAAGCTGGTCCACCACCGCATCGGAAAGCTCGCCCACATCCCCCGTATCCGTTCCGGCATACACGCCGAACAGGCCGGTATCGGCAAAGCTCCAGTGGAAGGCATAGATGGAATAGCACAGGCCGCGCTCTTCACGCACATCCTGGAACAGGCGGGAGGACATGCCCCCGCCCAGAACGCCGGAGAGCACCTGAAGCGCATGCACATCATCATTGGTATAGGCGCAGCCCTCAAGGCCGATGAGCACATGCACCTGTTCCAGATCCCGCGCCTCAAGCCGCACCCCGCCCTCATAGCGGGCCTGCGGCAGCTTCGGCTTGGCTTCCGGCGAAATGGATTTCAGCCGGGCGGAGGCCTCTTCCAGAAAGCTGTCATGATCCACCGCCCCGGCAGCGGCGACCACCATATCCGGCCCGCGATAGGTGCGCGCCATATAGGCGGCCAGCGGATCACGTCCGAAACCACGCACCGTCTGCGGGGTGCCGAGAATGGAGCGGCCAATGGCCTGCCCCGCATAGGCCTGCTCCTGAAACAGATCGAACACCAGATCGTCCGGGGTATCCAGCACCGAGCCGATCTCCTGCACGATCACATTCTTCTCCCGCTCCAACTCCTCGGGGGCGAAGGCCGGTTCGGTGAGAATGTCGCTCAGAATGTCGAGGCCGAGCGTCACATCCTCGCCCAGCACCCGCACATTGTAGGAGGTCTGCTCCACCGAGGTGGCGGCATTGATGTCGCCCCCCACCTGCTCGATCTCCTCCGCGATGCGGCGGGCGGAACGCCGGCGGGTGCCCTTGAAGGCCATATGCTCCAGCAGATGAGAGATGCCGTGCTCATCCTCGCGCTCATCCCGCGCCCCCGCGCCGGACCAGATGCCCAGCGAGGCGGTGCCGAGATGCGGCATGGAATCAGTGACGACAGTGATGCCGTTGTCGAGGGTCGAGACCTTGACGCTCATGATATGTATCGCCTCAGGCCGCGCCACCCTTGCTGATGCGCGCACGCTCGCGGATGAAGCCCTGCACCGCCTCAAGACTGTTCGGCAGCACGCTCACGCGCTCATCGCGCTTGAGCAGGTCGGCCATATGGGGCGGCAGTGGCGGGCGAATGCCGGTGGCGGCCTCAACCGCATCGGGGAACTTGGCCGGGTGCGCGGTGGAGAGCACCACCTGCGGCACGGCAGCGGGATGTTCCACCTCATCGGCCACATCCAGGGCGACAGCGGTGTGCGGGTCCACCAGATAGCCGGCCTTCTTCCACATGCTGGCGATGGTGGCCTGGGTCTCCAGCTCATCGGCACGGCCGGCGGAGAATTCCGCCGCAATGGCGGCATGGGCCTCCTGCGGCAGGGTGAAGGTGCCGGACTGCGCCAGCGAGGCCATAAGATTGCGCACCGTGCAGGCATGCCGGTCCACCGCCTCGAACAGCAGGCGCTCGAAATTGGACGAGACCTGAATATCCATGGAGGGGGAGGAGGAAGGCAGCACGCCGCGCACCTCATAGTGCCCCGTTTCCAGCGTGCGGGCCAGAATGTCGTTCACATTGGTGGCAATGGTCAGGTCGTGCACCGGCAGGCCCATCTTCTTGGCCACCCAGCCGGCGAGAATGTCGCCGAAATTGCCCGTGGGCACGACGAAGGACACCTCGCGATGCGGCGCGCCAAGCGCCGTGGCCGCGTAGAAATAATAGACCACCTGCGCGACGATGCGCGCCCAGTTGATGGAATTCACGCCCGCCAGCGCCATCTCGTCACGGAAGGCATGGGCGTTGAACATGGCTTTCACCATGGCCTGGCAATCATCGAAGGTGCCTTCCACCGCAATGGCGTGGACATTGGGAGAGGCCACAGTGGTCATCTGCCGGCGCTGCACCTCGGAAACGCGGCCGTGCGGATAGAGAATGAACACATCCACCGCATCCGACCCCTTGAAGGCCTCGATGGCAGCGCTGCCGGTATCGCCCGATGTGGCGCCGACAATGGTGGCGCGGGCGTTCCGCTTGGCCAGTACATGATCCATCATGCGGGCCAGAAGCTGCATCGCCACATCCTTGAAGGCGAGCGTCGGGCCGTGGAACAGCTCCAGCACGAAGCGGTTCGGGGCCACCTGCACCATCGGCGCGGTCGCCGGATGGCGGAAGGTGGCGTAAGCGTCCGAGATCATCAGGTCCAGCGCCTCGGAATCGATCGCCCCGGCCACGAAGGGCGAGATGACCGCGCGGGCCACATCCGCATAGGGCTTGCCGGCAAGGGCCGCGATTTCGGCATGGGAGAAAGCCGGCCAGTTCTCTGGCACATAGAGACCGCCATCACGGGCAAGGCCCGCCAGCAGCGCATCAGAAAAGGACAGGATCGGAGCTTCACCGCGAGTAGAAACGTAACGCACTGGTCCTCACCCTTGAATTCTGTATGGCACAAATGAGCCGCCAACCTAACGACAAGCGGCCCGAGGCGAAAGCCATCTGTGTGGACGGGGCAAAAAAGCAGGGCCAATTGCCATGTCCCGCTCACCCGCCCCTATTCCGCTACCCTATGGTGGCGAAGAAGGGAAATGTCTCAAGCAGCCAGAAGGCGGCATTCGCGATCCAGCCGGACATGAAGGCGATGCCGGTGAGCACGAGAAGCCCCCCCATCACCTTTTCCACGACAGGCAGCGCCTTGCGCATGCGGGAAAGGCTGCCCAGAAACGGGCGTACGGCCACAGCGGCCAGAACGAAGGGCACCCCTAGGCCGGCCGAATAGACCGCCAGCAGAAGCGCGCCCTTGGAAACGGTCGCTTCCGAACCGGCCACCGCCAGAATCGCCCCCAGCACCGGCCCCAGACAGGGGGTCCAGCCAAAGGCGAAGGCCAGCCCCATCACGAAAGCGCCCCATGGGCCGGCGGGCTGGCGCACATCCGCCCGCGCCGTGCGATGCAGGAGCGGAATGCGGAAGACACCCAGAAAATTCAGCCCCATCACCATGATGGCAGCGCCGGCAATGATGGAGAGCAGGTCCATATGGGCGCGCAGCAGCCCCCCAATGGCCGATGCCCCTGCCCCCAGCAGCACGAAGACCACCGTGAAGCCGCACACGAACAGCAGCGCGCCGACAATTGCCCGCATGCCCACTTCCGGCACGGGCTCATCCCCCGCCAGATCATCCAGCGTGCTGCCCCCCAGATAGATGAGATAGGGCGGCACCAGCGGCAGAACGCAGGGGGAGATGAAACTCACAAGGCCGGCCAGAAAGGCGGCGGGTAATGTGACGTCAGCCATGAAAACCCTGAATG
This sequence comes from Haloleucobacter ellipsoideus, assembly GCF_052491725.1. Taxonomy (NCBI): domain Bacteria; kingdom Pseudomonadati; phylum Pseudomonadota; class Alphaproteobacteria; order Hyphomicrobiales; family Xanthobacteraceae; genus Haloleucobacter; species Haloleucobacter ellipsoideus. The sequence continues at coordinate 503,240 of NZ_JBQWAR010000018.1, read as the reverse complement.
CAGACTGTGATCCCGGCCAGAGGCCGCGCGCGCCCGCACATCTGCCGGGCACACCTTGCGCCCTTCATGGGCCGGAGTATCGCGCAGGGCAAGCCGCACATCGCCGCGCCCGGCCATGACGGCCCCATCGGGCCGATTACCCATGGCCACATGCGCCCGTGCCCGGCACGGCATCACCGCTGGACGCGCCCGGCCCGCGCACCGTACAACAGGATGACCCGGAGGGGCTGACATGCGCAATCTCATTACTGATATTCCCGGCATTCGCGTGGGCAATGCAACAGATCTGGTCACCGGCACCGGCGTGACGGTGGTGCTGTGCGATGCCCCGACCATCGCCGCCGTGGATGTGCGCGGCGGCGGCCCGGGCACCCGCGAAACCGATGCGCTGGACCCGGCAGCGACCGTGGAAACAGTCGATGCCATCACCCTTTCCGGCGGCTCGGCCTTCGGGCTTGATGCGGCATCCGGGGTCATGGCGGCGCTGGCGCAGGCCGGGCGCGGCTTTGCGGTGGGTGATGCGCGCGTGCCCATCGTGCCCGGCGCGGTGCTTTTTGATCTGCTGAACGGCGGCAACAAGGCATGGGGCGCGGTGCCGCCCTATCGCCAGCTGGGCATCGAGGCGCTGGCGGCGGCGGATGTGGATTTTGCCCTCGGTTCGGTGGGAGCGGGCACAGGCGCCACCACCGCCACGGTGAAGGGCGGGCTGGGTTCAGCCTCCATCACCTTGCCCTCCGGCCATGTGGTGGGGGCGGTCGTGGCGGTGAATGCGGTGGGCAGCCCCCTGTTCGGCGCCGGCCCCCATCTGCGCGCCGCGCCCTATGAGCGGGACCGGGAGTTCGGCGGGCTGGGCCTGCCTCCATCCTTCCCCGATGAAGCCCTGCAACCGGACCTGAAGGGCGAGGTGACCCGCTTTGCCACCACCATCGCCGTTGTTGCCTGTGATGCGGTGCTGACCCCGGCGCAGACCCGCCGCCTCGCCATCATGGCACAGGACGGGCTGGCCCTTTCGCTCTTCCCCATTCACACGCCACTGGATGGCGACTGTGTCTTCGCCCTTGCGACGGGCCGCAAGCCGCTGGAACGCCCACTGCCGGATCTGGCCCGCATCGGCTCGGCGGCCTCCACCGTTCTTGCCCGCGCGGTGGCCCGCGGGGTATTTGCCGCAACGGCCCTGCCCTATGAGGGCGCCCAGCCGAGCTGGCATGACCGATTCGAGGATGCAGCGCCCATGCTGCACCCATGAGTTCTCCCGGTTATCTGAAGTCCCTCCCGGTTATCTCCCCGTGTTTCCATCCTCCGCCTGGATGGACCCATATGTTGAGTCATGGCATTTCCCCCATGCGGCCCCCTCCCGGCCGCGCCCGGAAATGCACCAAGGAAAGCCGATGACCCTGCCCCCGGACCAGCCCGCCCCGACACCCCGCCGCAGCCCAAGGCCGGGAGGTGCGGGCAAGGGGCGCAAGAGCGCGGCGGCGCAGGCCGGCATTCGCCTCGGCGGGCCGCTGGCATGGATTTTCTGGTGCGCCTGCGGCATCACCGCCCTGCCGCTGGCGGGGCTGTTCTCGCTGATCATGGTGAATGGGTTCGGCGGCCTGTGGTGGGCCTTGCAGGAAACCTTTGCCGGCGAGACCCTCTCGGCACAGGTGCTGCGCCTTGGCGTCATCCCCCATATCGCGCTGTTCCTGTGGGGGGCGAGCTTTGTGTTCATGACCGTGATGCGCACGCGGCATGCGCTGCGTCTGGCTCCACTGTTCCTGTTCGCGTGGATCCTGATCTCCACATGGTGCCAGTTCGCCATCCGCGACCTGATGTCCACCACCGGCATCGGCCTTGGCGATTTCACCGCCCTGCTGCCCGGCATCCTGCTCCAGCTCGCCGGCGCTGCGGCCCTGTATGGCTATTTTCGCGAGAGTGAGCGGCCCCGCGCCTATTACAGCCGCTGAACATATCCCCATAGATGCAGATCAAGGATATACAGGCCGCCAACATCTAGGTAGTTAGATGGTTCCGGTCCCTCTCGGTGAAACGCTTTCCTGCCCCGGCCTCCCCCCGCCTGGGCTCATCACGCCAAGAAGGGCTTGCATGGCTGAACGGCAGAAGCCAAAAGTCTCAACCGCACCATGAATGCAGCCCCCTGTTTTCACTAGGAGTTCTGGATGACCATCCTCGGCATATCTGATTCCCATAATGCCGCCGCCGCTGCCCTGCTGCCGGATGGTTCATTGCGCGCGCTTCAGGAAGAGCGGCCGCGGCGCATCAAGAACTTCCACAACATTCCCACCATGGCCATCGAGTGGCTGCTGAAGGAACTCAGCATCAAGCCCGCCGATGTGGAATGCGTGGCGCTCGCCGGCATGCCCAGCGTGCCGCTGGACCGCGCCGGCTGGATCGAGATGTTCCGCAATGCCGGAAGCTGGAAGGGCCAGCTGCGCACGGAACTTGGCAAGACCCCCCTGCGCAGCGTGGTGGAAAGCAAGCGCCTTCAGGAGCGTGAGGCCGCCTATACGGCGCTTGGCTTCCGCCCGGAAGCGCTCAAGCGCTATGACCACCACACCTGCCACGCCGCGACCGCCTATTATGGCCAGGCCGAGCGCAAGGAGCCGGTTCTGGTGCTCACCGTGGATGGCGGCGGCGATGGCAAGTCCGCAACCGTCAGCATCGGGCAGGACAACAAGCTGCGCCAGCTGCATGAAGTGCCCTATGCCGATTCATTCGGCACGCTCTATGCCGTGGTGACCTACATGCTCGGCATGGTTCCGCTGGAGCATGAATACAAGATCATGGGCATGGCGCCCTATGCCGCCCCTGCCGGCTCCCGCCGGATTGCCGACAAGCTGCACGAACTGTTCCACTGGGTGAATGACAAGAGCCCCGTATGGACCCGCGCCTCGGGCGTGCCGCATACGCTGCATATCAAGCCCAAGCTGGAAGAGCTGTTCTATGAGCAGCGCTTCGACAATATCATGGGCGGCGTGCAGCTCTTCACCGAGGAACTGCTGTGCGAGTTCGTCCGGCGCGCCATTGCCGAAACCGGCATCCACCGTCTGGCCCTTTCCGGCGGCGTCTTCATGAATGTGAAGGCCAACAAGCGCATCATGGAAATGGACGAGGTGGAAAGCCTGTTCATCTTCCCCTCCTGCGGGGATGAGACCAACGCCATCGGCGCGGCATGGCTGGCGCAGGCGGAACGCCATGGCGCTGAAACCATCCGGCCCATCGGCCCCTTCTATCTCGGCCCGGAATGGTCCGAGGCGGAAATCGAGGCCGATCTGGCGGAAGACAAGGCCAATGGCTCCATCATCGTGACCCGCCCGGAGAACATCAACCAGGCGGTCGCGGATCTGCTGGCGCAGGGCCATGTGGTGGGGCGCTTTGCCGGGCGCGAGGAATTCGGCGCCCGCTCGCTGGGCAACCGGGCTATTCTGGGTGACCCGCGCGATGCCGAGATCATCCGCGAAATCAATGAGATGGTGAAGAGCCGCGACTTCTGGATGCCCTTCGCCTCCTCCGTGGCGGCGGAATATGCCGATGTGTATCTGAAGAATCCGAAGTCTGTCGCCGCGCCCTACATGATCCTGTCCTTCGACACGACAGAGGCCGGCGGCAAGCTGCTGAAGGCCGGCATCCACCCCTATGACCGCACCTGCCGCCCGCAGGTGGTGACCAAGGAAATCAACCCGGATTACTGGGACCTCATCCACCGTTTCGCCGAACATTCCGGTGTGGGCGCGGTGCTGAACACATCCCTCAACCTGCATGGCCTGCCGCTGGTTCATTTCCCGCGGGATGCCGTGCATGTGCTGAAAAATTCCGGGCTCAACTGGGTGGCGATCGGGCCATACCTTGTCACCAAGCCGGCCAGCTGAACGCATTCAGCACGGGAATGCGGCCAATGGCGTGCATGACGGGCCTATTTTCCGGGCCCGCCGCATTCTTGACGCGAAACGCTGAGCATTAAGGCTCTGGTTGATAAAATGCGTTACAGCGGAGGGGAAGCAGGCCCTATGCCTTCCCCGAACCGTTTCTGGAGTTGTGATTGATGGTCGTGTCGTCCCCAGGTCACCATCCGTCAAAGGCCGTACCATCGCGCACCCCCATGCGCCGGAGCGGACGTTTCATGCGTCCGCTTCTGGCTGCCGGCCTCATGATTGGCGGCCTTCTCGCCGCCTCTCTTCCCGCCGCGGCCCAGGGTGCGGTCAAATCCACCCATGGCGACTGGCAGATCCGCTGTGACACGCCGCCCGGCGCGCAGGCCGAGCAGTGTGTGCTGCTGCAATCGGTTCTGGCGGAAGACAGGCCGAATGTCGGCCTCACGGTCATCGTGCTGAAAACAGCGGACGAGAAGAGCCGCCTGCTGCGCGTTCTGGCCCCGCTGGGTGTTCTTCTGCCCGCAGGCCTCGGCCTCAAGATCGACAATGACGATGTTGGCCGCGCCGGTTTCGTGCGCTGCCTGCCGAATGGCTGTGTGGCAGAGGTGGTGATGGATGACACCCTGCTGAACCGCCTGAAGAGCGGCAAGCAGGCCACCTTCATCATCTTCCAGACCCCAGAGGAAGGCATTGGCGTTCCCCTGAGCCTCAACGGGTTCCAGAAGGGGCTTGAAGCCCTGAAGTGAGCCACGGCCCCAGCCGGCCCGGCCCTCTTTCAGAACACAAACACCACACAGACACCAGAAAGCCCGCCCTCCGGCGGGCTTTTGCCTGTTTCGGGCACGCATATCGCAGGTTGCACCCCTGCATGAAAAGGCATTGCCTTTGCGCGGCGCACTAGTATCATGATGCCTATGGCCGGACTTCAGGCCCCCGCATCTTGCTCCATCCCTTGCCGATTGGCTTGCGGCGGGGCGGCGGGGAGTGATGAATTCACATGCAATCATGCCGGCATATGTGTTTGCGAAAGATGGCCGGTGAACGCTGATGCAACCTGAACAGGAAAGCGGATGGGTATCTTGAGCTCAAGACGCCCCTCTTCCTGAAAAACCGTGTATCATCAAGGCAGCCATGCGAGACGACGGCGGATCATCATGATGGACCGGTCCGGCACGCAGGAACAGGGCCGCCGGACAACAGCAGCCATGGATATGTCTGGCGCAGGGGCCAGCAAGCGGAGAAGGCCGATGGATCAATTTGTCGATATGCTGCGCAACGCACAGGACGGCAAGGGACTTGAGAATCTGGCGCGGATCTGTGGGCTCTCCATGCAGCAGGCGCAGGCGACGGCGGAAGCCGTGATGCCCGCGCTCCTCGATGCTTTCCGGGATATGACACGCTCGCCCGATTCGATGGCCGCCCTCACCAATCTCATGCTTGGCGCGCCCTATGCGGCGCTGTATGGCGCACAGCCTTCCGCCACGCCCTATCCGGCTTCAGCCCCGCAGGCAGCACCGGCGCCCCAGAATTTCGGCATGCCCGGCTTTCCCCCCGCACAGCCCCGGAACATGCCCGGCGAGCAGCCCCTGCCCCTCACCCAGGGCGGCATGAACGCGCTCAACACCATTTTTGGCTCCCCCGAAGTCAGCAAGGCTGTGGCCAATCAGGTCGCCGCCTCCACCGGCCTGAGCGCCGCCGTGGTGAAGCAGGCCATGCCCGCACTGGCCGGGCTGTTTGTTGGCACGCTGGCCAAGACCCTCGCCGCCTCCGGCTCCCTTCAGCAGATGGCAGCGGCGATGCTCAGCCGCATGCCGGTGGGAGAACCGCAGCAGCGCATGGCGCCCATTTCCTCCGGCAATCCGTGGATGGATGCCTTTCTGGCGTTTTCCTCCACGGCCAGCAATGCCGCGCCATATGGTGGGGCAGGCAACCCATGGCAGAATGTGGGGCAGGCCTGGGGTGGGTCCAATCCATGGATGGACGCCTTTTCCCAGAGCATGAGACTGGCCGCCCCGCCCGCGCCCCAGCAGCCCGCCACCACAGGCTGGCAGGATGTCGTCAACGCCATGACACAGACCATGGCGCAAACGGGGGCGGCACCCTATGGCCATATGCCCCAGCCCCCGGCCCCGCCGCCCGCGCCGGCAGCGCCCCCCACCATGGCCGCCCCGGCGGCAGCACCCCAGCCCCCGGCACAGGGGCAGACATCCGCCCCCTCCTCCAATCCGTTCGCGGATATGCAGGATCTGTTCGCCCAGATGCTGGTGCAGGGTTTCCAGCACGGCCTGCAACAGGGGCTCCAGCCCTCCTCATCCGGCGCCAGAACCGCCGATGGCCAGAGCCTGCCCCTGTCGCCGATGGATTTCTGGCTGGAACTGGTGAAACAAGCGCAGGAAGCCAACCAGAAAACCATATCGGTCAATCAGCCGCGCCCTTCCGGCAAGCATGAAAAGTCCGGCAAGAAATCGGACAAGTAAGCCCGCGGCACGGCTTTCCGACAGTCTCGCTTCCGACACACCCGGATACCCCTTCCTGCGGCATCCGGCGTGCGGGCTGTGCCGGATTATATTAACAACAAGAATTCGTATATCTGCATATTGATACGGAACTGTATGTGATATAGTCTTGCCTGCAGAATTTGACCGCGTGAAGGTTTATCCCATCATGATCCGTAATGGCCTTGTGGAATCGATTGGTCACACGCCGCTGATCCGTCTGAAGCGCGCTTCCGAGGAAACCGGTTGCGAGATTCTCGGAAAGGCGGAGTTCATGAATCCCGGCCAGTCGGTGAAGGATCGTGCAGCTCTCGGCATCATTCAGGATGCGATTGCGCGCGGCGCCCTGCGGCCCGGCGGCGTGATCGTGGAGGGAACGGCGGGCAATACCGGCATCGGGCTTGCGCTGGTGGCCGCGCCCTTCGGCTTCCGCACGGTGATTGTCATTCCCGAAACCCAGTCCCAGGAAAAAAAGGACATGCTGAAGCTTGCCGGCGCAACGCTGGTGGAGGTTCCGGCGGTGCCCTACTCCAACCCCAACAATTATGTGAAGGTTTCCGGCCGCCTTGCCGAGGCGCTGGCGAAAACCGAGCCGAACGGGGCCATCTGGGCCAACCAGTTTGACAATATCGCCAACCGGCAGGCCCATATCGACACCACCGGCCCGGAAATCTTCGAGCAGACCGATGGCAAGGTGGATGGCTTCATTTGCGCGGTCGGCACGGGCGGCACCCTTGCCGGCACCGGCATCGCCCTGAAGGAGCGCAACAGCGCCATCCAGATCGGCCTCGCCGACCCGCCCGGCGCGGCGCTCTACTCCTACTACACCAGCGGCGAGCTGAAGGCCGAGGGCAGCTCCATCACGGAGGGAATCGGACAGGGCCGCATCACCGCCAATCTGGAGGATGCGCCTGTCGATATCGCCTTCCAGATTCCCGATACGGAATCCGTGCCCCTGATCTTCGATCTGCTGGAGCATGAAGGGCTGTGCGTCGGCACCTCTTCCGGCGTCAATATTGCCGGAGCCATCCGCCTCGCGCGGGAAATGGGGCCGGGGCACACCATTGTCACCATTCTGGCGGATTATGGCACGCGCTATCAGTCCAAGCTGTTCAACCCGGCCTTCCTGCGCAGCCAGAACCTGCCGGTTCCCGGCTGGCTGGAGCGCAAGGTCGAGTTGCCGAACGTTCTGGTCTAGACATCCATCACCCTTGCACTGCGCCTCTGGGGGCTTCACATGAGCAGGTCCGATATTTTCGTTTCCACCGCATGGCTGGCCGAACAGCTTGGTGCAGCTGACCTTGTAGTGGTGGACGCCTCCTGGCACATGCCCGCGACCGGGCGCAGTGGTGCGAAGGAATTTGAAGAGCAGCACATTCCCGGTGCTGTCTTCTTCGATCTGGATGCCATTTCCGACCATTCCACCAATCTGCCCCACATGCTGCCGACAGCGGACTCTTTCGCGGCGGCTGTCGGCGCGCTGGGCATCAGCGATGATGCGCGCATCGTGGTCTATGACAGTGTGGGCCTGTTCTCGGCCCCGCGTGTGTGGTGGACCTTCAAGACCTATGGCGCGCGGAATGTGCATATTCTGGAAGGCGGCCTGCCGCGCTGGCTAGCGGAAGGCCGAGCGGTGGAAAGCGGCAAGGCCACCCGCCCGGCCGCGCGGTTCAATGCCCGTCTGGATGCAGCCCGCGTGGCGGATATCGAGCAGGTGGCACGGATCAGCACTGATCATTCCGCCCAGATTCTCGATGCCCGCGCTGCTGCCCGTTTCCGTGGCGAGGAGCCCGAGCCCCGCCCCGGCCTGCGCGCCGGCCATATTCCGGGGACGCTGAACCTGCCCTTCAATGAAGTGGTGGAAAACGGCCAGCTTGCCGCGCCTGAGAAGATAAAGGCGGCACTGGAACAGGCGGGTGTGGACCTTGCACGCCCCGTCGTCACCTCCTGCGGCTCGGGTGTCACCGCATCCGTCCTCTGGCTTGCGCTGGAAAGCATCGGCAAGCCGCCTCAGGCGCTTTATGATGGCTCCTGGACCGAATGGGGCTCCAGCGACAAGCCCATCGCCATCGGCTGAAACGCGGGATGAGAACGGCCGGGCATACGCCCGGGCCGTTTCCCGGCGTGAAGGAGATGCAGCCATATCTGTTCTGACACGCCTTGGCGCACGGGCGCTGGGTCACATGCCGGCCATGGCGCGCCTCTATGCGCATATGGCGGGCGATCCGCTGTCCATGCTGGGCCCAGCCCCGCTGAAGCAGGAAACGGTTCTTCTCCGCCTGCCTTCCCACCCCCTCCTTCTGGTCAACCAGCCTGAACAGGCCGCCCGGCTGATGGCGCCGGGGGCAACGCGCCCCAGCCCGGTCCTCACCGATCTTCTGCGGCCGCTGACGGGGGCATGGACCGGGGAAACCCGCCTGCCTGCACCAGCGGATGACGAACGCCTTCTTCCGCGCCTGAAGACGGAAACCGCACGCAATTTTCACACCTGCCTGCGCCAGTGGCTGGCCCGTGGGGACAACCCCGTCCGGCTGGGTCAGGACAGCTATGCCCTGGTGCTGGAGAGTCTTGCCTCCGCCCTGCTGGATGCGCCTCTTCCGCCGGATCTCGGCCGGCGCTTCAGCGCCCTGCAGGCCCGCGCCATGCAGCAGGCGCAGATCCTCCCCCTCCTGCTGGTGCCGAACGATGCGGACGCCCGAGCGGGGATGATCCGCCGGCTGGGCCTGGAGCGCACCGCAGCGGAATTGCGGGCGCTGGCGCAGGCTCATGTCTCACCCCTTCCCGGCCTGCCCGCGGAACAGGCATGCGACCAGATGATCGCCCTGCTTGTCTTGACGACGGAAGCTGCGGCCTCGACCTTTGGCTGGCTGACCTATGAGCTGGCCAGGGACCAGCTGTTGCAGGAAGGGGCGGCCCTTGCCCTGGGTGGCGCACCGATGCTGGGGGGAGAAGCGGACCGGCGCTTCGAGGGGCATCCGGCAGAGGCGGTCATTCAGGCCCTGATCCATGAAACCCTGCGCCTGCATCCCCCTTACGGGATTTTCCTGCGTGACAGGCCGGCCGGTTCCATCCCCGCCCTCGCGGATGTGCCGGAACAGGCCCATATCGCCATCTCCCCGCGCATCTTGCATCGGCACCGCAGTTTCTGGACGAAGCCGGACATGTTTGCGCCGGAGCGCTGGCTGGAGGGCGGTGATGAAGAGCACAAGGAAGGGCAGGCACCGGCCGTTACACGCGCGGCCTTCATGCCTTTCGGCCCTTCGGCACACCCCTATCCCCTCACCGCTCCTGCCGGCGAGCGGATCACGCTCGAACTGGTCGGGCAGCTTGTATGTGAGCTGCTGTCCTCAACCCGTCTTCTGCTGGAAGGTGGACAGGAGCCGCGCGCCCTTGCCCATCTCTCCTGCCGGCCTGAGCCGGATATCATCGTGAAGGTGCTGCCCCGCCCCGGCCTTGCCGCCCCGCTTTGAAGGGGAGCCTCAGCCCATCCATGCGCTGGCGTCAGGGCGGCTGCGCACAAATCTGTTTCCCTCTCCCCTGCCCTGTCGGGTAAAGGGGAGCAAAGCTTTCTGCGGGAGCCGACCTTTATGCACATTCTTCTCTTGGGCGCTGGCGGACAGGTGGGTCAGGAAGTCAACGCACTGGCCACCCGGCAAGGCCACAAGGTCACGGCCTGCGACCGGGCGGCCCTCGACATCACGGACCCGGTGGCGGTCGCCCGCGCGCTTGAAAAGAACCAGCCAGATGTGCTCATCAATGCCGCCGCCTATACCGCCGTGGACAAGGCGGAGAGCGAGCCGGAACTGGCCGCCCGCATCAATGCGCTCGCGCCCGGGCTGATTGCCGAGCGCTGCGCCCATGCCCGCATCCCCTTCATCCATATCTCCACCGATTATGTGTTCGATGGCACCAAGGCGACAGCCTATGTCGAGAGCGATCCGGTCAAGCCGCTTGGCGTTTATGGACGCACCAAGGCGGCCGGTGAGGCGGCCATACGCGCGGCGATGGAGCGGCATATCATCCTGCGCACCGCCTGGGTCTATGGCGCCTATGGCAACAATCTCCTCAAGACCATGCTGCGCCTTGCCGGCGAGCGGGACCGGCTGACCATCGTTGCCGACCAGCGCGGCTGCCCCACCGCAACGCAGGATATCGCCATCGCCCTTCTGGCGGCGGCCCATGCGGCGGCACGCGGGGATGCGCGCTGGGGCACCTATCATTTCGCGGGAACCGGCGACACCACATGGCATGGCTTTGCCAGCGCCATCATTGAGGCGGCGGCACCGCATACCGGACGCCACCCGGAAGTTGCCGCCATCACCACGGCGGATTACCCCACCCCGGCCAGACGCCCGCAGAATTCCGTTCTGGCCAGTGACCTGTTCGAGCGCAGCTTCGGGGTGCGGGCGGCGCCATGGCAGCAGCGCACCGTGGAGGTCGTGAGCGCGCTTGTGGCCCCGAACGCCTCCGCACCAGATGCTGTGCGCCCCTGAAAGCATGAAAAAGCCGACAGGACAGGCTGTCGCACTTCCAATACACCAAAAACATAGTGTAGAGTGAAATCAGAGTTTACACAAGTTCCACATGTTGATTGGGCGACCCTCGCGCCGCCCTGCCCCCCAGCTTCCAGCGGACCGAGAGATGAGTAAGAACTTCAACGAAGAAACCGTGAAAAGCGTCCATCACTGGACAGACAACCTCTTCTCCTTCACCTGCACGCGTGACACCGGCTTCCGCTTCCTGAACGGACAGTTCGCGATGATCGGGCTGATGGTGGATGGTCGCCCGCTGCTGCGCGCCTATTCTCTGGCCAGCGCGAACTATGAAGAGGATCTGGAGTTCTTCTCCATCAAGGTGCCGAACGGCCCGCTCACCTCGCGGCTCCAGCACCTGAAGGTGGGGGACAAGATCCTGGTTGGCCGCAAGCCCACCGGTACCCTCATCCAGGACAATCTGCTGCCCGGCAAGCGCCTCTATCTGCTGGCCACCGGCACCGGCCTTGCCCCCTTCCTCTCCGTCACCAAGGATCCGGACGCCTATGAGCGCTTCGAGAAGGTGATTCTGGTGCATGGCACCCGCACCGTGGCGGAGCTGGCCTATGAGGACTTCTTCACCCGCGAGCTGCCGGAAAATGAATATATCGGCGATGAGGTGAAGCAGAAGCTCATCTATTATCCAACAGTGACGCGCGAACCCTTCCGCAACCAAGGCCGCATCACCGCCCTCATCAATTCCGGAAAGCTGTTTGAGGATATCGGCCTGCCGGAAATCTCGCCGGAGGAAGACCGCCTGATGCTGTGCGGCAGCCCGGCCATGCTGAAGGATCTGGTGGAACTGCTGGAGGCCCGCGGCTTCAAGGAAGGCAGCCAGTCCGATCCCGGTCACTATGTGATCGAAAAGGCATTTGCCGAGCGCTGAACGCGCACCGGCAGATGAACAGGAAGCGGTGATGCCGTCGGGTTTCACCGCTTTTTTGTGTCCGGATCCAGACTTTGCGGAATGAATACAGTGTGGATGTGGCCAACGTGCCCGGACAATGGCAGCATGCACTGCGGAATCACACAATATCTTCTGGCGCTGGCATCATGCCCGCCAGCCGCAGGGGGGAATTCATGGCCATGAGCCTGTCTGAAACCGGCCGCATACCGCCAGTCACCACATCTTGCGCCCGGGGCACTGCCCTGCTCATGTTCGCCCTTTTCGCCCTTGTCCTTGGCTGCATCTCCCTGCCCGCCCATGCCGGCACGCTGGAGCGGGTGGCGGAGACCGGGAAATTCCGCATCGGCTACCGCTATCACGCCCCGCCCTATTCCTATGTGAATGAGGAGGGGAAGGTCTCCGGCTATATTGTCGATCTGTGCCGGGAAGTGGCGCGCAATGTGCAGAATGCGCTGAAGCTGCCAAAGCTGGATATCGTCTATGTGGAGGTCGCCCCCGAAGACCGGGCCAAGGTGGTGGTGGATGGCCGCGTGGATGTGCTGTGCGATCCCTTCTCCATGACCATGTCGCGACGGGCTTCGATGGACTTCTCCCTGCCCACCTTTCTGGACGGCGCGAGCGTGGTGACCCGCGGCGCGGCGGTGAAGGGCATAGAGGATCTTCAGGGCAAGAAGATCGGCGTCCTGAAGGACACGACCACCGAGGACACCCTGCGCGCGACCCTGAACGAGATGATGGTGCCGGCCACTGTCGTCACGGTGAATGATCATCCCGAAGGGCTGCGCCTGCTGGCGGAGGGCAAGCTGGATGCCTATTTCGGCGACCGGGGCATCCTCAACTATCTCATCACCCACAGCCCCTATAGCCGCCAGCTCAACCTTTCAGACCAGTATTTCACCTTCGAGACCTATGCCCTGCCCGTGGCGCGGGGCGACACCGCCTTCCGCCTGCTGGTGGACAGCACGCTGGCCGATCTGTATCGCTCGGACCGGATCCGCAACATCTACGCCACCACCTTTGGCGAGTTCCCGCCAGACCAGTTTCTGAACGCCCTCTTCATCATCAATGGCGTGCCGAAATAGGCCCTGTCTCCACGCGCGTGAGTGCAGCCATGAACAGTTATGATGCCGAGGGCCTCATCTGCGCCTGGGCCTTTGATGGCAAGGGCGCGGGTACGCGCATCGGCTGGCCGGACATTCTCGCCGGCCCTGCGCCCGCTGAGGGGTTTCGCTGGCTGCATTTCAACCATATCGAAAATGCGCCCCAGCAATGGCTCAAGACCCAAAGCGGACTGGACCCTTCCGCCCTTGAGGCGGTTGAGGAGCCGGAAGCACGGCCGCGCTGTGTGTTCTACGCGGATGGGGCGTTTCTATCCCTGCGCGGCATCAACCTGCACCGCAATGCCCTGCCCGAAGAGCTGATCACCGTTCATGTCTGGGTCGATACCCGTCAGGTCATCACCGTGCGGCACGAACCGCTTTCCGCGCTGGCGGATTTCGAGGACATGCTGGCCCGCGGCCGCTGCCCGCGCACGCAGGGAGAGTTTGTGGCCGAGCTGGCCATGCGGCTGGTGGACCGGCTGGATGCCGTTGTCACCAGCCTCATCGATCAGGCCGACGAGCTGGAAGATGACGTGCCCAAGGCCCAGAGCTCCGAGCTTCTGCCGCGGATTTCCGTCTTGCGCCGGGTCGCCATCAAGCTGCGCCGACATATCGCGCCCCAGCGCGAGGCGCTCAACCATTTTTCTCTGGAAGATGATGACTGGCTCGGCCCAAAGGACCGCAACCGCCTGCGCGATGCCGCGGACCGGGTGACCCGCTTTGCCGAGGAGCTGGACAGTGTGCGCGAGCGCGCCGCCGTCATCCGCGACCAGATGGTCGACCGCCGCGCCGAGCAGATGAACCAGTCCATGCTGGTTCTGGCCGTGGTGACGGTGGTGTTTGCCCCGCTCACGCTGATCTCCGGCATGTTCGGCATGAATGTGGGCGGCATTCCGGGCGAGCATGATGGCGAGGGCTTCTGGGTCGTCAGCGTCATTCTGGTGCTTCTGGGCCTGTTTTTCCTCTGGGCCTTCCGCCGCCTGCGCTGGATCTGATCCGCACCCGCAAAAGAAAGCGCCCTGCCTCACGACAAGGCAGGGCGCTCAAGAGACAGGTCGCGTCTGATGTGATCAGACAGCCTTGCTGTACAGCTCGGCCACATAGTCCCAGTTCACGAGGTTTTCCACGAAAGCCTTCATGTAATCGGGGCGACGGTTGCGGTAATCGATGTAGTAGGAGTGCTCCCACACGTCCACGCCCAGAATGGGAGTGGCGCCATGCACCAGCGGGTTCTCGCCATTCGCGGTCTTGGAAACCTCGAGTTTGCCATCCTTCACGGAAAGCCAGGCCCAGCCGGAACCGAACTGGCCGACGCCGGCGGCGATGAAATCTTCCTTGAACTTCTCGACCGAACCGAAGTCCTCGATGATCTTCTTCTCAAGCTCACCGGGAATGGCGCCGCCACCATTGGGCTTCATCCAGTTCCAGAAATGCAGGTGGTTATAGTGCTGGCCTGCATTGTTGAAGAGCCCGGCATTCTTGCCGAAGGAGCCCTTCACGATCTCTTCCAGGGATTTTCCTTCAAATTCAGTTCCCTTTAGGAGATTGTTGCCATTATTGACATAGGCAAGGTGATGCTTGTCGTGGTGATACTCAAGCGTTTCCCGCGACATGTACGGGTTCAGGGCATCATAGGCATAAGGCAGGTCGGGCAGCGTAAAGGACATGACACTTCTCCGCTCAACGTTCCGGCGTCAGGCCCGGTTGGGGTGCGAGGTCCGGGCCGGAACAGGTCCAGACGACAAGGCGCAATACCCCTCGTTTCCGAGCTTTGAACTAGATAGGGCGGAGTGTGCCTCCAAACAACCATGATGTCACCGATTTATGGGGGCAGCGCGGCCTGACGACCCACTGGGCGAACCATCCGGTTCCGCATCAGAATTTGTAACGGAGTAACGAGATGTGGTGGTTTCTTGTCCTGCTGGGCTTGTTGATCGCGTTGGCGGGCCTCGCTGTCATCGCTCTTGGCATCTCCATCTTCGTATCCACCTTCGGCAATACGCTCATCACCACCGGCGCTGTTGCGGCCTCTGGCGGCTTCGTCATCATGGCCATGGGGCTGGTGTTGCGCCAGCTTGAGCGCTTTTCCCAGCGCCTGGAAGCGATTATCGGCCGCTCCTCCATCGCGTCACCGGCCCCGCAGCCGGAACAGGGCGCCTCTTCCGAACCCTCTCTGGCCGGGGAGCCCGCCGCCCCTTCCTATCCTTCCGCCCCTGCGCCGCGCCCCGCCGCGCACCACCGCGAGGAACCGGTGGAAGAATCCCGCTCCATGCCCAATCTCCCGCCACCGGTGCGCCACCCCGCCCCCGTGCAGGAGGAGCATGACTTTTCGCGCGAATCCGAGCTGCATCTGGCTCCCGACGCACCCTCCTATGACAGCGCACCGAGGGACGAAGAGGCGGAGAGGGACAGGCGTCCGGCCCGCGCCCTCGAACTTCCGCCCCTGCGTCGCGCCTCGGAGGCCAAGATGGCACCCGAGACGGAAGAGGCCGGAGAGGATGCAGAAAATGCCGAGGATGGCCCCTACATTATCAAATCCGGCATCGTGGCGGGCATGGCCTATACACTGTATTCGGATGGCTCGATTCAGGCCGAGCTGCCGGATGGGATCGTGCGCTTCGATTCACTGAACGAGCTGCGCGACCATGTCGCCAGAGCGCAGGAGCGCTGACCCCCGCCGGGGATCAGCCCCCTCAGCGCGCACAGATGCAACGGCCTGCCCTGAAAAGATGGCGGGCCGTTTGCTTTTGGGCATTCAGGCCTGAACGGAATGCGCTGCAAACCTGCCCGGATAGCAGGCCGGAAAGCGGGATGGTGCGGACGGCGGGGATCGAACCCGCACGCCCGGAGGCGAGGGATTTTAAGCGACGCCTTATGGCCTATCCTTTGTTTATCCGGGGGTATCCGATTTCCCGATAACCGACTGTAGGCACTAGCTTTTTTCAGTTATCGATACATCCTTGCCTAACCGGATGCACGCTACGGCTGGCTTTCGCGGTGCTCCTATTCTGCACCTGAAATCCGGCCTCAACGGAGGTTAGGAATGCCCAAGATCAAACTCACCAAGACGGCGGTGGACGCCGCAAACCCGCAGGAACGCGATTACGAACTCCGCGATACGACGATACCCGGCTTTCTCGTGAAGGTCACGCCCGCCGGCCGGAAAACCTTCATGATCGCGTATGTCACCAACAGCGGCCAGCGCCGGAAGCCCGCGATCGGCCGCTACGGCGAGATCACCGTCGAACAGGCGCGCGGCATCGCACAGGACTGGCTCGCCGAAGTCCGGCGCGGAGGAGACCCCAGCGCCGAGCGGACGGCGAGCCGTCAGGCCCCGACGGTCAAGGAACTCTTCGATCGCTTCATCACCGACTATTCCGAAGGCCGCAACAAGCCCTCGACCGTCAAGTCGAATCGGGACCGGGCCAAGCGCCACCTCATTCCGAAGCTCGGGCATCTGAAGGTGCCGGAAGTGACGCGCGCCGACATCGCCGATCTCATGAAGAAGATGGCGAAATCGCCCGTCAGCGCGAACCGGATGCTCGCGATGTGCCGGAAGATGTTCAACGTCGCCGAGGTCTGGGGGCTACGTCCGGACGGTTCCAATCCTTGCCGCCATGTCCCGAAATATCCCGAACGCGGCAAGACCCGCCTCATCACGGATGCGGAAATGCGCAAGCTCTTCGAGTATCTCGATCGCGCTGACGCGGAAGGGCTGGAGCATCCCTTCATCCTTCTCGCGATCAGGCTTCAGTTCGAGTTCGCCGCGCGCATGTCGGAGATCGTCGAGCTTGAATGGTCGTGGATCGATTTCGACAACCGCCGTGTCGTCTGGCCGGACAGCAAGACCGGCGGAATGTCGAAGCCTATGAGTGCCGAAGCGCTGCGCCTCTTCGAGACCGCGCCTCGACTCGAAAGCTCGCCCTTCGTCTGCCCTTCGATCTTCGATCCGGAAAAGCCAATGTCTTCCTATACCTACTACCAGGGCTGGAAGCGCATCTTGAAGCGCGCGGGGCTTCCTCATGTCGGTACGCATGGCATCCGTCATCGCTCCGCGACCGACATCGCCAACTCCGGCGTGCCGGTAAAGGTCGGCATGGCGCTCACCGCTCATAAGACGGTGACGATGTTCATGCGCTACGTCCACACCGAGGACGATCCCGTCAGGGCTGCGGCGGAAGCCGTCACGCAGCGCCGTATGACCGTCATCGGTGCCGAGCATCAGCCGCCCGCACCACCGCCGGCTCCCGTCATGGAGCTGCCCTCCATCGCCCCGGTGGTGGCCACCGCTCCGGCCACCCTTGGTCCGGACGGCAAGCCGCTCGGCTTCGAGGATGGCAAATACACCTCGCGCACGCGCCTCGGGAACTATCGTCCGTTCCGTCACCGTAGCGGCGAGAACAGGACCGCACCGTCCGGCAGCAAGCGAGCCGAGGCGCAGGAGGCAAGCCATGCGTGAGGAAGCCAAAGCCCAACGCCGCTGGCCGACGCCCGATATCCTGCGACGCGCCCAGTTCGTCGCAGATGCCGGCCCGATCCGGTTCGTCGATACCGAAGCCGCAGCGCGATACCTCGCGCTGTCGGCGCACACCCTCGAATGCTACCGCTCCCTCGGGGGCGGTCCCGCCTACCATAAGTTCGGCAAGTGGGTCCGCTACGCCGTGGACGATCTCGACGCCTGGGCCGCGAGCTGCCGCCGATCGACAGCAGCCTCGCCAGAGGCGCCGCGCGTCCTTTCCATTGACCGGACATAGCTTGGAGGCTATATGGAGTGGGAAGTCCAATTCCATGGAGCCTTCGAGGCCGAGGTTCTGGCCTTTGAGCGCGAGGTCCGTATCGCATTGATCGCAGCCACCCGGCTACTGTCGGACTACGGACCTCAACTTGGTCGGCCCCATGCCGACACGCTCAAAGGCTCGAAACACGCCAACATGAAGGAACTGGGATTCGAAGCGGCCGACGGCGAATGGCGTGCAGCCTTCGCCTTCGACCCGGAACGGCGAGCCATCGTGCTCGTAGCGGGCGATAAATCCGGCGGGAGCCAGAAGCGCTTCTACCGGCAGCTCATCGCAAAAGCGGATCTCCGATTTTCCGAACATCTGGAAAGCCTGAAATCCGCAAAGAAGGGACGTTGAGATGGCACGGAGCCTGAACGACATGATTGCCGCGCTTCCCGTGGACGAGCAGGAAGCCATCGAAGCGCGTTATCAGGAATTGAAGCAGGAAGTGGAGAGCCTTCGCGAGCTTCGCCAGATCGCGGGCAAGGCGCAGGAGGACATCGCCACAGCCCTCAATATCAAACAGCCTTCCGTCTCCAAGATCGAGAAGCAGGCGGATATGTATCTGTCCACCTTGCGCGGTTATGTCGAGGCCATCGGCGGCGAGCTGGAGTTGACCGTGAAACTGCCTTCCCGGCCTGTGCTGCATCTGCGCAGTCTCGGGGACATAGAGGGACAAACCGGGGCCACGGTCGGAAAGAGGCGTAAACGATCCGCGATTGGAGGACGCGCATGACCGAGCCGCAGCCTGCTGAAAGCTACGTTTAGGCTTCGTCTTCTAACAGAAGCACACAAACATCATCACGCGGAGTCAGAATCGTCGTCCGGCTCTTCGCGCGAGTTACGCTCACACGGAAATTCTGGCGAGCCTGCGTCATAGCCCCGTCGCGAATATTTCCGGTGACTATCCGATCCGGATTGGCGACGATCTCGCGCTTGGCGCGCCTCGGCCATCCTTCAAATATGATTACCTCATCGAATTGCTTACCTTTGGCCTTGTGCATGTTCATCACGATGACGCCAGTTTCCGGTTTGTGGGCCGTAGCGAAATGTTCCTGAACGAAAGCTCGGCGCGTGATTTCCAGGGCGTTGCGATAACTTCCGGCATCGCGCCAGTCTTGCATGAGTCCTTGCCGAAGCTGGGTCCCGCGTTCCAATAGGCGAACGTTTCGGACCTGGGTAGCGACCTCTTTCAGCCGCGAGCAAGCGCTCCCTTCAAGAGCCGCGCGAACGGCGCGCCAGTCTTTATCCGGGTCTCCGGTCAATACCAATGCAATAGCCGCCTGATGGACCGTCGCGGTCGCCTTCAGCACGCTGTTTCCTGGCGGCGGCTTTCCTGCCGCCGCACTTGCATTCCATTTAGCCAGGGCGGCGCGCAACCGGGCCGCTTCCTCCAGGTCGCCTTTGTTGGGGGTTGAGCCACCGCGGCCGTGATAGTAGCTGCAGAGCAATTCAACGAGGTCATCGAACGCCCCGGCCTGTCGACCCTGCTGCAGGAGAAAGGCGACGATCTCGGCAGCCAGAATTGGCCCCTCCATATCAACGGCGGCGCTGTGACCGATCGGCGGGACATTGCCGAACGGCTCACGGAGCGTATCCGAGACCAATCGCGTCATCTTCTTGGTCGGCACGAGGATCGCCAGTGACCAATCCCGTTTTTCTCCATCGATCAGCCGCTTCCGTCCCTGAAGCACTTGCGTCGTGAGCGTTGTAAACGCTTGGTTGGGATTTGACTCGAAAACCTCGAAATGCACGCCCTCATAATTCGACTTCCGAAACTGGCCGGCGAGGATGTCGTTTCCGAAGAGTGCGATCTCCGTGCCCTTACTGCGGTGGTTGTCGCCAGCGAGATCATGTTCAGACGGGTGGAATGTTGCTCTGAAGTGGTTCAACCGTTCAGGATCGGCACCTATAAAATCGAAAATCCGCTGTTCCGGGTCGGCGAGCGCAATGAGTGTGCTCCCCATCCCAAGTGCCTCGACCACACGCCACTGCTCCGCGCTCGTGTCCTGAAACTCATCCAGGACGATGAACGGATACATCGTAGAAATCAGCGTCCGAACCTTCTGCGATCCATGGAGAATGTCGCCGACCTTGGTCGCGAAGAGGTCAAAGCAGACCTTTCCCTCGTCGCGTGCCAAGCGCTCCCGCTCGGCTTCTTCTCGCTCTTTTTTCTCGGCTTTCTCCTCATCCGTCAGCTTCGAGGCAGCTTTATACCCACTACGCAAGCCTGATAGCGCTATCGCCTCGTTCGGTGGCGTGAGGATCGTCATGCGGCGTGGGAAGCCGACCAGATACCCGTGCGTTTTCAGAATGCGCCAGAAGAAGGCGTGATAAGTATCGACCTCGATCACCGCCTTTTCCTTACGGGTGATCTGCTTCTCCTCATCGATCGCCTCAAGCACGCGCGAGACGGTCGCGCGGGCAAAGCTCAGAAACAGTATCCGCTGGCCCGGCTTGAGCGCTTCCCGTCCGATCTTAGCTGCTTTTAGAATGGAGACAGTGGTCTTGCCCGAGCCCGGACCGCCCGTGACAAGCTGATGGCCTTCTGCCTCTAAGACGCCCTTCTGTGCCTCGGTGAGATCGACCACGATCGCCTTCCTCTACCCCAGAATGTCCGCGAAAACGTTCTCTTCTTCCGGCTCCGGCGGTGGAGCCGACGCCGCGGCGAGCGGGTCGCATAGGTTCTTCAATTCAAGGCAAGCGTCGCGCAAGAACTGAGGGATCTCCACCTCGTTACATTGCGCCAGAAAATCGGCGATCCCCCAATTTCCCTTCGACCAGCCGAAATACTCCTTCAAAGCTGCCTGCGCCTGCGCTTTTGGATCGGGGTACTTCGCCGCAAGGTGCGGCGGCCAGTCGAGCACGTCGGCAAAACGTTCCAGGGCAGCCGGCGTCGTATTTTTGAGGATCAGGTCCTCGATGCCCTTCTCTGCGTGCATGAACAACCGCTCGACCTGGGCCTCGATCGCCGCCTGTGCCACGGCCGTCTGCTTATCGCAGATGGCGAACGTCCGCTTGCCGAGCCCCTTGTAGAGCGCTGCCAGATCGGCGATCTGGCTCTCGGTTCCAGCGTCGATCACGCAAATGCCCAATGCCTCCACCGAGGCGTAGGTCGCCGGGTTCAATTCGGCAAGCCGTCGTGCTGCAACCGGGAAGGATGCGGCTTCGGTCGCCCCTTCGGCTATAAGTACGCGGCGCGACAGCAGCCCCTCGCAAAAGCGTGTTCGAAACTCTTGACGATAACGCTTGTGCTTGACGCTTTCCGGGAGCGCAATCTTTGACTGCATCAACTCGCCATCGTCGGAGCGCGACAGGATCACCGTCTCGTTAAGCGTGAACTCTTCCAGCACATACGGCGAATGCGAGGTGAAGATCGACTGCGCCGACAGCTTGCGGAGCTCGTGGACGATCCGCTTTTGTGCATAGGGCGGAATCGCCGTTTCTGCCTCTTCCATCGCAAAAATGACGTTCTGCTTATCTTCAGCAATTTGCGACAGCAGGGCCAGCACCAGCATGTTGATCGTGCCCGTACCCTGACGGAAAAAAGGAGCCGCGTGATCGCCTCCACCCGTCGCAATAAATGCCGTCACGATCTTGCGCAGATGCTCGCGCGTCAAATTCGAGACTTTGAGATGCGGCTGCGCGCCCCATTCGCGGGGAACGTACTTCTTCAGCGCCTTGTTGATGCTTTCCAGCACGCCGGAAATCCCGAGTTCTGGCTTGCTCGCCACGTCAAAACCCGCCAGCGTCTTTATCGTCTCCTCCCACATCTGGGGACGGATCTCCTTCAGACGCAGGATGATGTCGAGCAAGCTGCCGTGTTCCAGACTCAGCGCCCGCGATCCTGTCCGCAGTGAACGCAGGAAAAGGAAGCCGCAATGCTGCTTGTCCTTCTTCGAGAAGGGCGTTGGCGTTGCCTCTTCGGCGATGCTACGGGTGAAATACGTGTTGCCGGAGAAATCGTCCTCATCTGGATCGTATTCTCCGATGAACGTCACTCGGAGCGCCGCAACGATATTCGCTGCATCGACCCCGGCTGGCTCCGCTTCGTCGTAAAAGTCACCGGTGTCCGTTGCGAGCCATTCGATCTGCCCACCAAAGCGGGCTTGCTGCTCCAGTGACAGGTCAATGATCGTCACCTCGATGGTGATTTTTGGTCCCTCCGCCGGTTCCGCTTCAGCGCCCTCCGCCGGCACAATCGGAAGATCTTCATCTTCGGCGACTACCAACGGCGGCTCAGCCAAATAGCGTCCCTGATAGAAATCGTGCTCGTCGACCGGCGGACGCCGGTTCAATCTGTCGGGGCCAAGCACTAGGTCGATGGCTTCAAGCACCGAAGACTTGCCGGTGTTGTTGTCTCCGATAAGCACCGCATGATCCGGAAAAACCAAACGCGCCGAGCGGATGCCCCTGAAATTCTCGATTGCGACAGAGTATATTTTCATTGCCCACCCTGTAAGTCAGATCCCCAAGATCTTTCTATTCGTCTACGTGTCTAATAGCGGAAAAGCTTTGCAAGAGTCTCATCAGCTTATTGGAAAATAACAAAATATTCTTAAAACGTCGTTTTGCTTTGCGAAGCGAGAGGGAACGAGGGAAAGCAGGCTACGAGGAGAAAACGACGGCCACCTTCCTCGATGGCACTGATGGCTTGCAAGACGACCGAACAAACGCTGCGGGTCTGAGGCTAGTGTGGCGCCGGGCGCTGTCAATGAAGATGGGTGAGCTACAAGTTTCTCTGCTACCGAAACCCTTATCTACGGCTTACGCATTTGCTGTTTTCCGCCGGGGGAAAGTCTTCCCCCTGGCCGGCGCCACGGTCGCCGGCACACCCCCTTCTGCGGGGAGACCCCGCAACGCCCCCTTAGAGTGAGAGTGCGGACGGGTTTTGCCGTGACGGGTTGAGGGCCGGAGGAGAGTCTTCTGGCGCCCGTCGCGGAGAACCGCGATGTCCAGACATGATCGCAGCGTTCGCACCGGCTCGGACCGGACGAACCTTTATGACGAAATCACCACCAAAATCATCGCCGAACTGGAGGCCGGCCGGGTGCCATGGGTGCAGCCTTGGGGTACATCGACCGCCAAGGCGCCGCTCGGCCTACCGAAAAACGCCGCCACCTCCCGCAGCTACAGCGGCATCAACGTGCTCATCCTTTGGGGCGCGGTCATCGAGCACGGCTTTCCCTGCCAGGGCTGGCTTACATTCCGGCAGGCGCTTTCGCTCGGCGGCCATGTCCGCAAGGGCGAGCACGGCACCACGGTCGTCTATGCCGACCGTTTTACGCCGGAAGACGAGAAGCGCCGCGCCCGCGAAGCCGGCGAGGAAGCGCATGCCATCCCGTTCCTGAAGCGCTTTACGGTCTTCAACGTGGTGCAATGCGACGGGCTGCCCGACGACATCGCCATGGTCACGCCGCCGCCACCGCCCGGCTTGATCGAGCCGAGGGTCGAGGCGCTCATCAAGGCGACCGGCGTCGATTTCCGCATCGGCGGCAACAGGGCCTTCTACGCTCCGTCCCAGGACTATGTGAGGGTCCCGCCGCCCCAGGCGTATTTCGAGCCCATCAACTGGCACCGGACGGCTCTGCACGAACTCGGTCACGCCAGCGGCCATCACAGCCGGCTGAACCGTGACCTGACCGGCTCGTTCGGCTCGAAGAAATATGCCTTCGAAGAGCTGATTGCCGAGCAGATTTCGGCCTTTAGCTGCGCCGCTCTCGGCATCGTGCCTACGGTGCGCCACGCCGATTACATCGGCAGTTGGCTGGAGGTCATGCGCGAGGATTCCCGCGCCATCGTGCGCGCGGCCTCGCAGGCAAGCAAGGCGGCCGACTGGCTGCTGTCCTTCCTGCCGGAAGACGAGCAGCGGCCTGCCACGCCCGAGACCGCTATCGACAGGAGGGCAGCATGATCCTCCTGACCGACGAGCTGCGCGCGCAGCTTCTCGCCAATGGCCGCCAGCGCGACACCGATCATGTGCCGGTCGTCAAGTTCTTCAACCCGCTCGGCGCCGGCGTCTGGCTGGCGACCGAGCTCGATGCCGACGGCGACATCCTCTTTGGCTTGGCCGATCTCGGCGAGCCGGAGCTTGGCTATTTCTCGCTCGAGGAGATGGCCTTGGCGCGTCTGCCGTTCGGACTCGGCATCGAGCGCGACATTCTTTTTTCCGGCGACTTTCCGATTTCGGTCTGGGCCGAGGCTGCACGGGAGGCCGGCAGCATCCGCCGCGCCGAGCGGATCATCTATGCCGCGGCGCGTGCCCGGCGGGACGGCGTCTGATGCGCTTCCGCCGCTGGCATAGGCCCGAACCCTATGGTGACACGTCGCGCAAGCGTGCGGCGTTTCTCCGCAAGCAGCGCCTCGAACGCGATGCGCTGCCGCTCTTCGCCGAAGAGATCGCCGCCGGCCAGCGCGGCGTCGACGAGGAAATGGCCCGCCGCGCCGTATGGTGGGACGAGGCCGAACGCGAGCGCCGCATTCAGCGCGCCGTGTGGTGGCGAAAGGGCCGCACCCAGCTCTTCACGCTGCCCGACAGGCTGCGCGCTCGTGTCCGCGAGATCTGGCGGACCTGCCCTTATCCGGCCGACCCGGCGAGCTTTGCCGATTTCCTGCACCAGATTGCGGTTGGCAAGCTCGATCCCTGGCGCCCGCCGTGGCAGTTCCATCCCGCGCGGACCGCGCGGATCACCCGCGATCCGTCGACGTTCAGCGAAGCCTTCCGCCGGATCGGCGGCCGCAAGGCCGGCATCGGTCCGAGCGCGCCGGACGTGGACGAATTGCTTTACTGCGGCAATCTCGGTTCCGGCATCCTGTTTCTCCGGTCGTGGCTGCGCCCCGTCGAAACGTGCGGCAATGTCCACATCGCCGCGTGCCATCACGCCAATGCCGTCGAGCGGCTCGAAATCGAGGTGCGCGGCGCGTGCTCGGATGCCGAGCTGGCGCTGATTGAGCGCCTGGCGCAGGCGACCGAGACGCGCCCCGTCATGGTCCAACGTGTCGTCATGGGAGGCCAGCCATGACTGGACCAAGGCAACATGGCCATAACGGCGGGCCGCCGCTCGACGAGCCCGTCGACGGGCGCTCCGGCCAGTGCAAACACTGCATCCATTGGGACGCGCCGCCGGAAAACGAACAGCGCGCTTATGAATGGTTCCGCCTCGGCCTTTCTCGCCGGCGCGTCAAGCGCCCGTCTGGCACTTGTGATCGCGTTCTTCTGCCCGGTCGCAAAAGCTCCGTGTTCTCGGCCACTTCGGCCGAGTTCGGATGCCCGAACTTCGAGGCGAAGCCGCTGCCCGTCCGCTCGACCGGGGGCGGCTTCGTCACGATCTGGAGGAACGGCCGCGTCGCCTGGCAGGGGCCGGAGGAGAACATTCCGCCGCGCTTCCTTCAGGACGTGCTCGATCTCGGCCCACCTGACGACGGAGGGCCGCGCGATGATGCCTCCTGATCGTGTGCGCTCGCTGCTGGCGCGCATGGAGGACGCGCTTGCGGATACGCGGCGCAATCTCGGACTTGCCGAACGCGCACTCAGCAATCGCGCCGAGGGCGAGACGATTCGCCTCCGCCCGAAATCTCGGCGCTACCACCGGCGGATGAGCCGGTGGACCGGCGCGGACGAGGTGGAATACCGGCGGGTGCTCGATCGCCTCCTGGTGGTCGCGGGGCCGGATCTCGACCGGCTCCGGCGCAAGATTGACCGGCAGGAGGCGGCGATCCTGGCGCTGCGCAGGAAATACCGGGTGAATGCGGGGAGACCGCAGCGCTTCGACTGGTAGCGTCGCACCCGCGGCCCGGTCGAGAGTGAGAGAGGGGCTGGGGATTTCGTGACGGGTTGGAAGGTCGAGAGAGGGTCTCGGCCGCCTGTCACGGAGAAACCACCATGGCCAAAGCTGCCAGGAAGTCGAAAAAGCCTGCCGTTGCGATGATCGTCTTCTCGCGCTCGCGCGACATTCCCTTCAATCGCATCCGCCTCTCGGACAGCAATGTCCGTGAAACCGACGTCGAGGCCGGTCTCGATGATCTCACCCACGACATCGACCGTCGCGAGGACATCGTGCAGGGCATCAATGTTCGCGCCATCCTCGATGCCGACGGCAACGAGACCGGCGATTTCGAGACCCCGGCCGGCGGCCGGCGGTTCCGGGCGATCGCGCGGCTGGTCGAGGCCGGACGCTTTCCCGCCGATGGCCTCGTTCCCTGCCTCGTCAAGAAAGCCGACGCCAAGACCTCGGCCGTCGACGACTCGCTCGCGGAAAACATGCTGCGGCTCGGCCTGCATCCGCTCGACCAGTTCCGGGCGTTCAAGCGCATGTTCGACGACGGCATGACGAAGGAGGAGATCGCCGACGCCTATCGCACCACGCCGCGCTACATCACGCAGCGTATGCGCTTGGCTTCGGTATCGCCGGCTCTACTGGAAGTCTATGCGCGCAACGGCATGCCGCTGGCAATGCTGGAGGCATTCACCGTCAATCCCGACCACGCCCGCCAGGAACAGGTCTGGGAAGCTGCCCAGCGTTCCTACAACGTCCAGCCCTGGCAGGTCCGCCAGCTCCTCACCGAAACCACCGTTCCGACCGATGACAAGCGCGTGCGCTTCGTCGGCGTGGACGCCTATGAGCAGGCCGGCGGCGCGATCCTGCGCGACCTCTTCTCCGAGGACGATGGGGGCTGGCTCGAAGACGTGGCGCTTCTCGACCGCCTAGTCTCGGAGAAGTTGAAGACGATCGCCGATGAAGTGGCAGCCGAGGGCTGGAAGTGGATCGCTGTCGATACCAGCCATCCTTACGGTTATGACAACGGCCTTCGCGAGATCACCGGCAGCTTCGCCGATCTCACCGACGAGGAGCGCGCCGCGCGCGATGCACTCCGCAACGAGTACGACGATCTTGAATCGGAATATTCCGAGCACGACGAGCTGCCCGACGAGATCGATCGGCGGCTGGGCGAGATCGAGGCCGCTCTGGAAGGCTTCGAGAAGCGCCCCGTCATCTATGATCCTGCCGAGATCGCCCGCGCCGGTGTCTTCATCAGCATCGACCGCGACGGCGAGCCTGTCATCGAGCGCGGCTATGTCCGGGCCGAGGACGAGCCGGTGGCCGATGCGGGGGACGGCGAGAACGAAAACACCATCGTCGCCGGCGGAAATGACGGCGACGTGCAGCGCGCCGTCATCACCATCGGCGGCCAGCCGGCCGACCCCGAAGAGGACGATGACGACGACGGGATCAAGCCGCTGCCGGAGCGGCTCGTCATCGAGCTGACCGCCCATCGCACCGTCGCGCTTCAGGAAGCGCTCGCCAACAATCCGCATGTTGCGATGACGGCGCTGCTCCACCGCATGGTGATGGAGCGCTATAACTACTCCGCGCCGACCGGGTGCCTGGAGGTCTCGGTACGCCACAGGTATCTGTATTCGCAGGGCTCCGATCTCGCAGACAGCCTTTCGGCCAAGGTGATCCGCGAGCGCTTCGACGGGTGGAAGGCCGATCTGCCGGCAGACGAAGCGGAACTGTGGGACTGGATCGCTGCGCTTGACGAAGCGAGCCGCATGGCGCTTCTCGCCCATTGCGTCAGCTATGGCGTCAATGCGCTTTACGAGCGCCCGAACATCCACAGCGCTTCCGGCATCTCGCAGCATGGCCTTGATCGTCGCCTTGCCGGAGCCGACCGGATTGCTCGCGCCACCGACTTCGACATGGTGGTCGATGCGGGGTGGCGGCCCACGGTCGAGAACTATCTCGGTCGCGTGACCAAGACCCAGATCCTCGCGGCGGTGCGCGAGGGCGCGGGTGAACGGGCGGCGCAGCTCATCGACCATCTGAAAAAGGGTGACATGGCCAAGGAAGCCGAGCGCCTGCTGGCCGACACCGGCTGGCTGCCCGAACCGTTGCGCCTGGTCGATCTCGACGGCAACGCTGCCCCCGACGCCGATGGCGAGGTCGAGGCTTTGCCCGACTTCCTCGCCAGTGACGGTGACGACGAGGAACCGGCGGCTGAAGACGAAGAAGACCGGCAGCACCTCGTCGCTGCGGAATGATCTCATAGGGACGGCGCAAGCTGTTCCGCAACCGGCGCATGCTTCGCCAGATGCAGGGCGTTGCGCGGCAGGTCTCGCTCGATCCGAATGACGGCATGGAGCTGTAGGCGCCATGACCACTCGCCGGAAGAAGAAGATAAAGACCACGATCTATCTGGACCCCGATGTTGAGAAAACGCTGGCGGATTTCGCCGCCCGCCGCGATCAGTCCCAGTCCATGATTGCGGAGGCGGCCATCGCTTCCTTCCTTTCCCCGGATGATGCCGAACGGCGCGAGGCGATTGTCGCCAAGCGCCTTGACCAGCTTGACCGGCGGATGACCCGCCTTGAACGGGACGTCGGTATTGCTGTTGAGACCCTTGCGGTGTTCATCCGCTTCTGGATCACCACGACGCCCGCCTTGCCGGAGCCGGCCGCTCAGGCAGCGCGGGCAAAATCTGCTGAGCGCTACCAGGCGTTCATCACCGCTCTCGGTCGGCGCCTGGCGCAGGGGCCAAAACTCCGTCAGGAGCTTTCGGAAGATGTGGCCGAATCAGACGGCTGAGCGTCTCGCGCGCAGAATGTGGGAATAGGCGCAGCGCATTCAAGACCACGGCCGCGCCGCCGTTCTCCTGTATTTGCACGCCATGCTACTACTACGACCGAAACTTGTTGAAACGGCCGGAATCAGGGCTCTTTTAATCATCCCCGATCCGGGGATCATCTGTCGCGTCCCCACGAACGAACGGGGACGATATGGCATCTACTCATCAGAGACAGGAAGCAATCCAACGCGGCACCCGGATGCTGCGCACCGCGCTCGGCGCAGATGTGGCGCGGTTTCTCGAAGATCCAGCGATCATCGAGGTGATGCTCAATCCAGACGGACGCATTTGGGTGGATCGCCTTTCGGAAGGATTGGCAGATACAGGCATGGTGATGTCCGCCGCCGATGGCGAACGCATCGTGCGGCTGGTCGCCCATCATGTCGGCGCGGAAGTCCATCCAGGCAATCCTCGCGTCTCCGCCGAACTCCCAGAGAGCGGAGAGCGCTTCGAGGGCTTGCTTCCTCCTGTCGTGGCGGCAGCGACCTTTGCGATCCGCAAGCCCGCCGTCGCGGTGTTCACCCTAGCTGATTACATCGCCAACGGCATCATGACGGTCGAGCAGGCCGACGTGCTGCGCCTCGCCGTTGAGAGGCGGAAAAACATTCTTGTCGTCGGCGGGACCAGCACCGGCAAGACGACGCTCACCAACGCGCTGCTGGCCGAAGTCGCAAAGACCACCGACCGCGTGGTGCTGATCGAGGACACGCGCGAGCTGCAATGCGCTGCACCCAATCTGGTCGCCATGCGGACCAAGGACGGCGTGGCATCGCTGTCCGATCTGGTGAAATCGTCGCTGCGCCTGCGGCCCGACCGCATCCCAGTTGGCGAGGTGCGTGGTTCCGAAGCGCTCGATCTTCTCAAGGCGTGGGGAACCGGACACCCCGGCGGCATTGGCACGATCCACGCCAATTCGGCTATCGGCGCGCTGCGCAGGCTGGAGCAACTCGTGCAGGAAGCCGTTGTCACGGTCCCCCGCGCGCTTATCGCCGACACCATCGACCTGATCGCCGTGCTTTCCGGCCGCGGTTCCGCGCGTCGCCTCGCCGAGATCGCCATTGTCGACGGGATTGATCCCACGACCGGCGATTACCGCACGCTCAACGCGCTGCTCCATTCCGATCCCTATCCACTCTTGAAAGGTAATCTCGCATGAGCCTGCATGTCTCGCCTATCGCGCCGCACGTCGCCGCCCCCATGATCCTCTCCACTGTTCCGACCCGGCCAGAAACACCGGCCGATTTTGTCGAGCCATCCCAACCCGTCCCTCCGGCCAAGCCCAAGCCGTCCGTCCTGCGGGACGCACGCAAGCGCCTCGCCGGTTCTACAGCCCTTGCGACGATCATGTTTATGGCCGCGATCCCGGCGGCTCATGCTTCTGGCTCATCAATGCCGTGGGAGGCGCCGCTTCAGAAAATTCTCGAATCGGTTGAGGGCCCGGTCTCCAAGATCATCGCAGTCATCATCATCATCGTGACGGGCCTGACGCTTGCCTTCGGAGACACTGGAGGCGGCTTCCGCAAGCTGATCCAGATCGTATTTGGTCTGTCGATCGCATTCGCCGCATCGAGTTTCTTCCTATCGTTCTTCTCCTTCGGCGGCGGGGCGCTCGTCTGATGGCTGGCTTCGAACAACTTGATTCCGTGCCGGGTTTCTCGGTTCCGGTCCATCGCGCACTGACCGAGCACATTCTGCTCGGCGGCGCACCGCGAAGTATCGCAATCATGAACGGGACGCTGGCTGGCGCCGTCGGTCTTGGCCTGCGGCTATGGATTGTCGGCATCGCCATCTGGGCAATCGGACATTTCGCTGCGGTATGGGCGGCAAAGCGCGATCCGCTTTTCGTGGAAGTCGGCCGCCGGCATCTGCGCATCCCTGGCCATCTGTTGGTTTGAGAGTATGGCCATGATGAACCTCGCCGAATATCGCCGTACCGCCGCCCGTCTTGCCGACTATCTGCCCTGGGCGGCGCTCGTCGGCGCTGGCGTCGTCCTCAACAAGGACGGCTCGTTCCAGCGCACGGCGCGCTTTCGCGGCCCCGATCTCGATTCCGCCGTCGCGGCCGAACTGGTCGCCGTCGCTGCGCGCCTCAACAACGCCTTCCGCCGGCTCGGCTCCGGCTGGGCGATCTTCGTTGAGGCGCAGCGGAGCGAGGCCGCGACCTATCCCGACTGCCGCTTTCCTGATCCCGCTTCGGCACTTGTCGATTCCGAGCGTAAGGCCGATTTCGAGGAAGAAGGATCACATTTCGTCTCCAGCTACTTCCTCACCATGCTTCACTTGCCGCCGGCCGAGGAAGCGGCGCGCACCGAAGCATGGCTCTATGAGGGGCGGGAGCGCTCCGGCGTCGATCCGCACGAGGCGTTGCGCGCCTTCACCGACCGCACCGATCGTATCCTGGCGCTGCTTGACGGCTTCATGCCCGAATGCGCCTGGCTCGGCGATAGCGAAACGCTGACCTACCTCCATTCGACCATATCGACCAACCGGCACCGTGTCCGCGTGCCGGAGACGCCGATGTACCTCGATGCGCTGCTCGCCGACCAGCCGCTCACCGGCGGGCTGGAGCCGCGCCTGGGCGACCAGCACCTGCGCATCCTCACCATTGTCGGATTCCCGACCGCGACGACGCCCGGCATTCTCGACGAATTGAACCGGCTCGCCTTCGAATATCGCTGGTCGACGCGCGCGATCCTCCTCGACAAGACCGACGCCATCCGCCTCCTGACCAAGATCAGGCGGCAGTGGTTCGCCAAGCGCAAATCGATCGCCGCGATCCTCAAGGAGGTGATGACCAACGAGCAATCCGTGCTCGTGGACACCGACGCCGCGAACAAGGCGCAGGATGCGGATCTCGCGCTTCAGGAGCTCGGCCAGGACTTCGCCGGAGAAGCATACGTCACCGCCACCGTGACCGTCTGGGACGGCGACGCCCGCGTGGCCGACGAGAAGCTGCGGCTGGTCGAGAAGGTGATCCAGGGCCGCGATTTCACCTGCATGCCCGAGACCATCAACGCCGTGGACGCCTGGCTCGGCAGCCTGCCGGGCCACGTCTACGGAAACGTCCGGCAGCCGCCGGTCAACACCCTCAACCTTGCCCACATGATGCCGCTCAGCGCCGTGTGGGCGGGGCCGGAACGGGACGAGCATCTCGGCGCGCCCCCGCTGCTGTATGGCAGGACCGAAGGCTCGACCCCGTTCCGGCTTTCAATTCACGTCGGCGATGTCGGCCACACGCTCGTCGTCGGCCCGACCGGCGCCGGCAAGTCCGTGCTGCTCGCGCTCATGGCCTTGCAGTTCCGCCGCTACAAGCGCTCGCAGGTCTTCGCCTTCGATTACGGGGGCAGCATCCGCGCCTCAGCGCTCGCCATGGGCGGCGACTGGCACGATCTCGGCGGCGACCTGACCGATGGCTCGGAAACCTCGGTTTCCCTCCAGCCGCTCGCCCGCATCCATGAGGTGCCGGAACGCGCCTGGGCGGCCGACTGGATCGTCGCCATCCTGATGCGCGAGGGCGTGCAGATCACACCGGAGGTCAAGGAACACCTCTGGACCGCGCTGACCTCGCTTGCCTCCGCGCCGGTCGGCGAACGCACCATCACCGGCCTTGCTGTGCTCCTCCAGTCGAACGACCTGAAACAGGCGCTGCGCCCATACTGCGTCGGCGGTCCATACGGCCGCCTGCTCGACGCCGAGAGCGAGCATCTCGGCTCGGCGTCCGTACAGGCGTTCGAGATCGAGGGCTTGGTCGGCTCGGGCTCCGCCCCGGCGGTGCTGGCTTATCTCTTCCATCGCATCGGCGACCGGCTCGACGGCCGGCCGACGCTCCTGATCATCGACGAAGGCTGGCTGGCGCTCGACGACGAGGGCTTCTCCGGTCAGCTCCGCGAATGGCTGAAGACGCTGCGCAAGAAGAACGCCAGCGTGATCTTCGCCACCCAGTCGCTCTCCGACATCGATGGCAGCAGCATCGCGCCCGCAATCATCGAAAGCTGCCTGACCCGGTTGCTCCTGCCGAACGAGCGCGCGGTCGAGCCCCAGATCACGGCGATCTATCGGCGCTTCGGTCTGAACGACCGCCAGATCGAGCTGATCGCCCGCGCCACGCCGAAGCGCGACTACTACTGCCAGTCGCGGCGCGGCAACCGGATGTTCGAGCTGGGCCTGTCGGAAGTCGGACTCGCGCTCTGCGCGGCCTCCTCGAAATCCGACCAGACCCTCATCGCCCAGATCGTCGCCGAACACGGCCGCGACGGTTTCCTGCCCGCGTGGCTCGCGGCGCGCGACGTCGCATGGGCCGCGGACCTCATCCCCGATCTCATCAACTTCGACCCCCAGCCCGAACAGGAGAACTAAAACATGCCGCGCACCTCGCCTCGCATCTCCGCCGCCCTGCTTGCCGCCACCGTGCTGTCCGTACCGCTCGCCGTCGCTCCGGTCCTGACCACTCCGGCACACGCCTGGAAGATCGTCTACGATCCGACCAACTACGCCCAGAACGTCCTTCAGGCCGCCCGCGCGCTGGAGCAGATCACCAACCAGATCACGTCGCTCCAGAACGAGGCGCAGATGCTCATCAACCAGGCGAAGAACCTGGCGAGCCTGCCGTTCTCCTCGCTCCAGCAGCTCCAGCAGTCCGTGCAGCGCACGCAGCAGCTCCTGAGCCAGGCGCAGAACATCGCTTTCGACGTCGGTCAGATCGATCAGGCGTTCAAGACGCAATACGGCAACGCCTCGCTGACCGCCTCGGACGCCAAGCTGATCGAGGACGCGAAGACCCGCTGGCAGAACACCGTCGGCGGTCTGCAGGACGCCATGCGCGTCCAAGCCACCGTTGTCGGCAACATCGACACCAACCGCACCCAGATGTCGGCGTTGGTCGGGCAGAGCCAGGGCGCGACCGGCGCACTTCAGGCAACCCAGGCCGGCAACCAGCTCCTCGCCCTTCAGGCGCAGCAGCTCGCCGACCTGACCGCCGTGATCGCCGCGAACGGCCGGGCGCAGGCCCTGACCGACGCGGAGCGCTCCGCCGCGGCCGAACAGGGACGCGAGCAGCGCCGCCGCTTCCTCACGCCCGGCTCCGGCTACCAGCCTGGAAACGCCAAGATGTTCAACGGCAACTGAGACGCAGGAAAGGGGACGACCATGGACGGCAAGATGCTGGCCCGGCTGGGCGCCGTCGTCTTCGTGGCTGTCGCGATCACCGCGACGGCCATCGAGCTGACCCGCAAGGACGAGGTAAAGGCCCCGGAGCCGGCGCGGACCGTCGAGCGCTCGATCGATGCACTTCGTGTCGAACAGCGCCGGTGCCAGCAGCTTGGCGAGGCCGCCGGCAAGGATGCCGGATGCCTGCGCGTCTGGGCCGAGACCCGCGATCGCTTTCTCGGCCGCACGCCGCAGCCGGTCGCGCCCGCGGCGAATGACGAACGGTGAGCGCAGATGGGCAGCACCGGCGTCATCGACAATTTCCTCTCGGTCTTCACGTCCTATATCGACAGCGGCTTTGGCCTGCTCGGCGGCGAGGTCGCCTTCATAGCCTCAACCCTCATCGTGATCGACGTGACGCTTGCGGCCCTGTTCTGGAGCTGGGGCGCCGACGACGACATCATGGCGCGGCTGGTGAAAAAGACGCTTTTCGTCGGGGTCTTTGCCTACCTGATTTCCAATTGGAACAGCCTCGCGAAGATCGTCTTCGACAGCTTCGCCGGGCTCGGCCTGAAGGGCTCCGGAACCAGCTTCAGCACCGCCGATCTGCTGCGCCCCGGCAAGGTGGCGCAGACCGGGCTCGACGCCGGACGGCCGCTGCTCGATTCCATCTCCGACCTCATGGGCTGGATCGCCTTCTTCGAGAATTTCATCCAGATCGCCTGCATGTTCTTCGCCTGGGTGCTGGTCATCCTCGCCTTCTTCATCTTGGCCATCCAGCTCTTCGTCACGCTGATCGAGTTCAAGCTGTCGACGCTGGCCGGCTTCGTCCTGATCCCCTTCGGCCTGTTCGGAAAGACCGCGTTCATGGCCGAGCGGGTGCTCGGCAACGTGATCTCCTCCGGCATCAAGGTCCTGGTTCTCGCCGTCATCATCGGCATCGGCTCGACGCTGTTCTCGCAGTTCACAGCCGGCTTCGGCGGAGCGACGCCGACCATCGACCAGGCCATGGCGATCGTGCTCGCCGCGCTCTCCCTGCTCGGCCTCGGCATATTCGGCCCCGGCATCGCCAACGGCCTCGTCTCCGGCGGACCTCAGCTCGGCGCGGGCGCCGCCGTAGGCACAGGGCTGGCGGTCGGAGGCGCAGCGCTCGCCGCAGGCGGCGGAGCCATGCTGGCCGCCAAGGGCGGTGCGCTCGCTCTGTCCGGAGGCGCAGCCGCCGCGCGTGGCGGCGCTGCCGCAGCCGGCGCAGCCTCCTCGGCTTACACACTCGGCTCCATGGGCCAGTCCGGCATGTCGGGCATCGCCTCCGGTCTCGGCGGCGTGGCGCGCGCCGCCGGTTCGGGCGCTGCCTCGCCGCTGCGTCGCGGTCTCGCCCGCGCCGCTGAAAGCCTCAAGTCGAGCCACACCGGCGGCGTCAAGAGCACTTTCGAAACGACGGGCGGCTCTTCGACCATGGGAACCGTCGGAGGCGGCGGGCAGGCTGCCAACGACGCCTCGGCCGGCGCTGCCGCTGCCGGATCTGTGAATACCCCGCCGGCCTGGGCGCAGCGCATGAAGCGCGGCCAGACGATGAGCCATGGCGTTTCCGCGGCCGCCCACGCGGTCCGCTCCGGCGACAGCCACGGCTCCGGCTCCTCCGTCAATCTCTCCGAAAGCGACCGCTCATGAACCTCTTCCGACGACCCGCCACCCACTACGGCAAGACGCCGCAACCCGAGACCCCCTATCAGAAGGCCGCCCAGATCTGGGATGAGCGTATCGGCTCCGCCCGCGTCCAGGCGCGCAACTGGCGCTATATGGCGTTCGGATGCCTGGCGCTGTCGGCCGGCTTCGCGGCCGCTCTCGTCGTCCAGTCGGCGCGGGGCACCGTCGTTCCCTGGATCGTTCAGGTCGACAAGCTGGGACAGGCCCAGACCGTCGCCGCGGCAACCGCCGACTACCGTCCGACCGATCCGCAGATCGCATGGCATCTCGCCCGCTTCATCGAACAGGTCCGCTCCGTCCCGGCCGATCCGATCATCGTGCGGCAGAACTGGCTGCGCGCCTATGAATGGACGACGGACCGGGGCGCGGCCGCGCTCAACGACTATGCCCGCGTCAACGACCCCTTCACCAAGGTCGGCAAGCAGCAGGTCGCCGTCGAGGTTTCCTCGGTCATCCGCGCCTCGCCGGAGAGCTTCCGGATTGCGTGGATCGAGCGGCGCTATGAGAACGGCCAGCTTTCGACCACCGAGCGCTGGACGGCGATCTTCACCATCGTCGTGCAGCCGCCCCGCGACGCCGAACGGCTCAAGGCCAATCCGCTCGGCATCTACGTCAATGCAATCAACTGGTCGCGGGAGTTGGGACAATGACGCCGCACTTCCGCAATGCCGCAAACCCGGCTTTCCGTAAATCCGTGATCACGGCTTTGCTGGTTTCGACGGCGATGCTCGGCGGCTGCGCCTCGGCGAAGAAGCCGCCCGCAATCACCTACGATTCCGACGTGCCGCCGCTGCCGGCCGTACCTGCCGCCGTGACGGACACGACACCAAAGCCGATCCACATCCCGCCCGCCTGGACGGTGAGCCGCGGCGGCGGCGCGGCCAGCACGCCGACCGCCCGTGTCGAGAACGCCAATCTCGCCGCGCGCGTCGAGCCGCGGCGCGAGGGCTATTACAACGCCATCCAGGTCTATCCGTGGAGCGACGGCGCGCTCTATCAGATCTATGCCTCGCCCGGTCAGATCACCAACATCGCGCTGGAGCCGGGTGAAAGCCTGACCGGCACCGGACCGATCGCCGCCGGCGATACCGCCCGCTGGATCATCGGCGACACCGAGAGCGGCTCCGGCGAGACGCGGCGCGTTCATGTGCTGGTGAAACCGTCGCGCGCGGATATCTCCACCAATCTCGTCATCACCGGCTTGGGTTGGGTCCATAGGAACAGGATCATTCATCGCGACGTGACCGCTGACAACATCATGCTCGCCAGCGAGACCGCAAAGCTCTCCGACTTTGGTGCTGCACAACATCAGGAGACGGGGAGGATCGTATCCGATCTCCTTTATGGTCCCTATATACCGCCTGAGACCGTTGCTGGAGCGGGCTTCTCGGTGGCTACTGATATCTTTGGTATGGGGTTGACGCTTCTCCGTGCGGCAAACAACCAATACGCCTTTCACACTCGTCTAAGCCAAGCGCGCAAGTCCATGCAAGACGGGGAGAACATCGCCGATGTCGTCGGTTTCCAAGGTTACGTTCCTGAGAAGTTGAAACGCATCATCAGAAAGGCGGTCGCATCCGATCCCGCGTGTCGATACTCGACAGCGGGCGCATTCAGGCAGGACCTGAGCCGGCTGGATCCGGTACGTTATTGGCGGCTGGTAAACGAGTCGACCTGGACATGCGAGTATGCCGGTAAAGAGGAAATCATTCGCCTCTATCCCGCGCAGTATGCCACCGTCCTCCACACAGTCGGGGGAAGGACCCGCGCAAAAACCGTGCACGCCAGTCGTCTGGAGGCATCGAACCATATGCTGTCAATCGTTGCGAAGTCGACGCTACAATAGGTCTCCGGTAACCAGCTCAAATCGGCAAGAATGAAATACTGCCTTGACGCCGACGCTGGTGATCAAGGTTGTTCTCATCGCTTCCGGCGGATTGCGGTAGCGCACAATCGGATCACCTCACGGCCAAAGCGCCCATGATGCAATGTCTTCAGGCCCCGCGCCCAATGTGACAGACGCCGACATGCCAGCGTCGAGATGAATGCCTTTGGGAATTTCCGTGAGCAAGATCCTAGCCGATAGCGGCTTCACGGTGACGGCGAGGGTTGCTGCTTGCCCTTTGTAATTGTCGGGGCAGCTTCCTGAGCACAAGCCATCGACAACGCCGCGTATCCTGGCTTCCGGATATCGATCGATGACAACACGGGCTGAGCGCCCAACTCTTACATGATCAAGCTGGGCTTCCCTAAAACTGGCGATAACCAAAACATCGTCGTCGGAGTCTCCGTCGAACGATGCCAGTCTGGACCTAACGTAGGCGGTTTCGGATTTTTGCTCTGAGACGTGAACCGTCAGCCATTGCCATCCCACTGCCCACGCGATCGCCAGCAAGCCGTAAACCGCTACGGCCGACGCAGCGACCTTAGCCCTCCGGCCCATCGCCGCCTTCCGCGTTGTTTCCGCCATTCTCTAATCGGGCCTTTACCTGCTCGACGACCGCCCGAACATCATCGGCAGTAACCCCATCGCGCTTCATGAGAAGCTGAACGATCGGATCGTTCAGTGCTTCTTCAAGCGTGACTTCGCGACGATGCTCCTGAGACATGGCGCACCTCGTCAGTGCGCCCCAGGGGCACCTGATCCCGGCTCGACCTTCTTCAGCAGGAAGCAGAATAGGAATCCTACCAGGAAGGCGACGCCCATCGCGTAGAAGCAGTCGCTGAACGCCATGATATTGCTCTCCCTCCTCATGATGCCATCGATCGCTGCGAGTGCGCGCATCTGCGCCAGCTCCGAGCCCGAACCCAACGAGACAAACCGTTGCGTGAGAGCGGCGATCCTTTCTTGGGTAGCTGGCTCAAGCAGCGAAAGATGCTCGGTGATAATGTTGGAGTGAAAGTGCTCACGCACGGTCAGAATCAATCCGACCATCGAAATCCCTACCGCGCCTCCAAGGTTGCGCATGACGTTGAAAAGTCCCGATGCGGACCCCGCTTGTGCCGGCGGAATGTTCGCGGTCGCGACCCCTGATACTGGCTGCATGATGAACGGCATGCTGATAGCGCGCACGACGTTCGACCAGACCATCTGGCTGTAGGCCGAGTCGGCGGTCATGTGGATGTTCATGAAGCAACTGGCCGCAAACACAAGGCACCCGAAGGCGAGCAGATATCTTGTATCCACCTTTGCGGACAGGCGCAGCACAACCGGAACCATGAAGAGCTGGGGAATGCCCAGCCACATCATGACCTCACCGATCTGAAACGGGCTGTAACCTTGGATCTGCGCGAGATATTTCGGGACGAGGAACACTGTCCCGAAAAGTCCCATACCGAGAATTGTATTTATCCCGGACCCTACCGTGAAATTTCTATCGGCGAATAGCCGCAGATTTACCAGCGGCTCTTTTCGTCTCATTTGCAGTACGACAAAGGCCGTCAGGAAGATCGCCGCGATCCATGCGGTTTTGACGATGAATTCGGAGTCGAACCAGTTCTCCCGATTTCCTTCTTCCAGCATAAGCTCAAACGCCGCCAGCCCGGTTGCCATCAACCCGATGCCGAGCCAGTCACCTTTCCGAAGCAAGTTGAGCTGCATTGGTTCGTCATCAAGGCCCCGCAGAAGCAGCATGAACATCATGACGCCGGGGATAATCTGGATGTAGAAAATATACTGCCAGCCGTAGTTGTCCGTGAGCCATCCACCCAGCGCAGGGCCGACCGAAGGCGCCTGTGTTGCTGTCAGGCCGAAGAGCGCAAAACCGATCATCTGCTTGGCCGGCGGCAACTTCGTCAGAATGATGGTGAACGCGACCGGGATCAGCGCTCCACCAAAAAAGCCCGCCAGCGCCCTGAGCACGATCATTACCTCAAGGTTCCACGCGAAGCCGCCTGCAATCATGAAGGCGACAAACAAGATGACGTTCCCGAGAATGTAGCGCTTGATGCTGAAGACTTGCGACAGCCACCCGGTCAGCGGAATGACGATGATCTCGGCGATCAAATAGGACGTCGATATCCAAGAGCCTTCGTCGATAGAGGCGCCCAGCGCGCCCTGGATGTCAGCGAGCGACGCATTCACAACCTGAATGTTCAGGACGGCCATGAATGCGCCGAGAACCCCGCCGAACACCGCAAGCCAGTTACGGAACGGAACAGCAGACTGCTCTCGCGATGGGTGAGCGCTGGCCGTGATATCGGTCATCGGCTTGATACCTTCAGGTGCTCCGCGTCAGATTGATCCTCGGCGCCTTTGGTGTTGACCTTTGCAATCACCGACATTCCGGGACGCAAGTCGACGACGTGCGCACTCTCACCATCGACGACGACCTTCACCGGGATTCGCTGGACCACTTTCGTGAAATTGCCGGTGGCGTTATCCGGCGGAAGCAGGGCAAATTGTGCGCCTGATGCCGGAGAGAGGCTGTCGATGTGACCGTGAATGACGCGGCCAGGATAAGAATCGATTTCAAGTTCGACGCGTTGCCCGACGTGCATTTCGCCAACCTGCGTCTCCTTGAAGTTCGCAACGACATAGGCGTCCTCGGTCGGAACAAGCGCCAGCATCTGCGTGCCCGGCTGGACATACCGGCCGACCCGAACTTGAAGATTACCCACGGTTCCAGAGATCGGCGCGCGCACGACCGTATTCTCAAGGTCGATTTCAGCAAGTTTGAGAGACGCCTCCGCTTGCGCTAACGCCGCTTCCGCTCCCTTTTCTTGTGCGTCGAGAACCGACACACGATCCTTTTCGGATGTGATGCGCGCCTGGGCCGCGCGCACCGCAGCGATCGCCTTTGTGGCATTACTGCGCGCGAGATCCGCGCTTTGGATGGAAACAGCGTTCGTGCGAACAAGTGCTTCAGCCCGCTCGAGGTCGCGCTTGGCGCGTTCGACCTCGGCCGCTGCCGAATCTGCGTCCGCTTCGGTCTGGCTGATCACTGCGCGTTGTAACTGTAGTTGGCTTCGAGCTGCTTCAATCGCCGCCCGCCGCGCAGAGACATCGGCCCGTGCAAGATCAACCCGAGCTTGGAAATCACGATTGTCGATTCTGAAGAGAACATGTCCGCGTTTCACAACCTGGTTGTCGACGACTTCCACATTCTCGACATATCCCGCCACGCGCGGCGCCAATAGGGTTACGTCTGCACGAACGTAGGCGTTGTCGGTGCTCTCGACAAAACGCCCCTCCGTCCACCAGTACCAACCGTATTTCCCGCCATAAGCGAGTCCTCCCACCACGAGCAGTCCGACGACGACGTTGCGGGCAATCTTCCTTTTCGATTTTTTCTCGGGCATCTATTGCGCTCTCTTGGTACTGGTTGTTACCATGGATAGGTAACGCACAGTACCTTAAGATGCAAGACTGAATTCGATTGTGGAGCACAAATGAGCGAGATCGCGCGGAAAAGCGGGGGGCGTCGGCAGAGACGAGACAGCGAGGAATTGCGCGCTGCTCTGCTCGCAGCGGCGTCGGAGGTGTTCCTTGAGGAGGGATTCCAGAGTGCCAGTATCGAAGCCGTCATTGAGAAGGTTGGCGGCTCCAAGCGGGCAATTTACAGCCATTTCGGCGGAAAGAAGGAACTATTCCTGGCGCTCGTCACGGACGCATCGAGCAAGATCATCGATTCGCTGCCGCGCAGCGATGAGGTAAGCGGCGATTTCGGGTGGACGCTGAAGACGTTTGGCATGGAGGTGAGCCGGGTGCTTATGATGCCGACCACACTTGCCCTGTACCGCGCCGTAATTGCCGAAAGTGCACGGCAACCCGACGTAGCCGAGACCTTTTTCCTCAATGGCCCCGGCCGAGTGGCAAAGCGGTTGGCTGAAGTGTTGAACCAGTTTGAGGCGAGCGGAGTGATTTCGATCGCTGATTGCCAGCGCGCGGCCGAACGCTTTCTCGGCATGTTGCGCGATGACGTTCATCTCCGAGTCGTGCTCGGTCTCCAGCCGCCACCTTCCGAGAATGAATTGGAGCAATCGGTTGATCAGGCGATCGAGATTTTTCTGCGCGGGATCGAGACGCGCGGTTCCTGATCGCAAACAATCCAATGTTCCACAAATTCCTGGCGGTTCAACGGCTGTATATCGCTTCTGCGATGTGGAATTTCCGATTTTTGAAGGTTATGGTAACGCAACGTACCACGCTGGGATTATCGCAGGATGAACAAGGATGCTGGACGGCCGGCGAAACGGCTGTCGTCACACGAGCGGCGCAGCTTGATTTTAGATGCCGCAGCCACCGTTTTCTTTGAACAGGGCTATTCAGCGACCAGCATGGACGCGATCATTGAGCGCGTCGGAGGTTCCAAGCGCAATATCTATAACGAGTTCGGCAGCAAGGAGGGCCTGTTCACGGCGATTGTCTCCGAAGCGGCAGAAAGCGCACTTCGAGCGCTCACCGCCGAGGAAATCGGCGGGCGAAATCTGCGCGAGACCCTCACAGAATTTGCCCAAAAGCTGATCGAAATCTACATGTCGCCAAAACTAATCGGCGTCTATCGGGTGACGATGGCCGAGGCGTTCCGATTCCCGGATCTTGCGAAAGCGTTCTATGATCGCGGTCCTGGCCGTACTGCTCTTCGGCTTGCCGAGGTGTTGGAAGACGCAAAGCAGCGCGGCGAGATTGAAATTGACGATTGCCGCATCGTGGCAGATCATTTCACCGGAATGCTACGCGACAACATTCACCTGCGCGTCGTGCTAGGTCTGCAACCTCCGTTGACTGTGGACGAGAAGAAGAAGGTCGTCGATTCTGCTGTGGCAATTTTCCTCGACGGCATTCTCACCCAACCTAAGCGTCCACAGTGAGTAATGTGCGCAGTCGGCCCTCAAATCAGAGAATCGCCTCAAGAAGCTGGCCCATCGCGTCAATCCAAGAGTGCTGGAAGGCATTGAAATAGACCGCGAACGCGATGAACCGCCGGACTCCGTTCGCGTGGCGCTTTGGCATTTTGCCCGACGAGACCTCATTGACAATGCGAAGCAGGTATTGAAGCGCGGGGTTTGAGTTTCCCGGTGACCAGATCGCCGTCCAAGGGAGCAACTCGGGATCGCCGCAAATGGGGCGAAACCTGATTCCGTCCGCCGTACCACCAATGATGGAACTGCTCGCGAGCGTAATGCCGTATCCCATCGCAACAACATTGAGGAGGCTCTGCCGGCTGACATTGTGAACATCAATTTTTGGTCTGAAGCCAGGCGCCGATAGTTTTCGCACGAGATAATCCCGAACCTCCGGTCCCGCACCTTGCCGCGTCACCAAGAAAGTCTCCTCCTTGAGGTCGGACCAATGCAACTCGTGATGATCAGCTAGACGATGGTCAGCGGGAAGGGCGACATGGACGCTTTCCGACCAAACCCGAAGGGCCTTTTGCCCCGCGAGTTTCGGTTCTCCGGCGATGAAGGAAATATCGAGTTCTCCGGTCGTCACCCGCGCGAGGTCTTGCTCGGCGGTTCCTTCGTGGAATGATACCCGAATATGCGGATAGCGTCGGTGGAACTCCCGAAGCGCAATGTGGAGGGGGCCAGCAGCAAGCGATAATAGAACGCCTACCTGAATCTCCCCACGCTCGCCGCGTCGAACCGACGATGCGAGTTCAATTGCGTGGCTGAGCTGATGCATTCCTACCGATGCCTCTTCGAGGAAAAGTTCGCCTGCGCTGGTTAGCCTTACCCCGCTAGGGCCGCGGTCAAATATGCGAAAGCCGATTCTATGCTCAAGCAACTGCACCCGCCGCACCAAAGTTGATTGTGAGATATTAAGCGCTGACGCCGCGCGCCGGAAACTTTGGTGCTGAGCTGCGGCAAGTGCATACCGTAGGTATTTCAAATCGAGCGATAGATCCGGCATTGCCTCCCCGACATGAGTTTTG
This sequence comes from Haloleucobacter ellipsoideus, assembly GCF_052491725.1. NCBI lineage: Bacteria > Pseudomonadati > Pseudomonadota > Alphaproteobacteria > Hyphomicrobiales > Xanthobacteraceae > Haloleucobacter > Haloleucobacter ellipsoideus. Next base: position 460,201 of record NZ_JBQWAR010000018.1, on the reverse strand, counting down.
ATTTGCTTGAGCGGGATAAAGTCGCCCCTATGACGCTCATCGATGCTTTGCTGGATCAGTCGCAGCGAGATTGCGCGCGCGAGCATATTGCTCGCCCGTGCGGGTATCTTTCATGGTATAAATGGGTTTTCAGTGCATCTCCGAGACGGTGCGATCGGCTCGTACGCCTTTGAGGAAGATGCTCACCACCGACGCGACGATAGCTTCGGCATCTTTCGCTTCCGGCGGATCTTGTAGCCCGAGAAGTACCCTCAGATGCAGGTTGTCGCGCAGCATGCCGACGAAGTGTTCGGCCGCCATGCGGCAATCGGGGACGTCAATCTCGCCCCTCGCACGAGCCACCTCAAGGACAGCGGTCAGCCGATCAGACGTGCGTCCGGGTCCTTTCTCGTAGAAGGCCTTTGCAAGCTCCGGAAAACGTGAGGCCTCTGCCATTACGGTACGGAGCACACCGATGAGCGTCGATGACATATATATACCCAGAAGCCGGCGCCCGAATTCCCTTAGCGATCCGTCAAGATCGCGACTGCCGATGTTTTCGACCGCAAGGGCTTCCAGCGCTTCTTCCGCGGCTTCCGAGACGAGTGCCGTGAACAGGCCCTCCTTGCTGCCGAACTCGTTATAGATGTTGCGTTTAGATCCGCCGATCTGCGCGATTATTGCGTCGATGCTCGTGGCTGCGTAGCCTTGCTCGAAAAAGACAGCCGCCGCCGCCTTGAGGATGGTGGCTCTCCGCTGCTCCGAGGCGCGGCGCCTTGCAGTGATTGAACTGGTCACTCTGACTCTCCAACGCAGATTCCAATTGACGGGTACGGTAAGTTACCGTACTGGTCAAGGCAACTGGTAATAGTCCGTACCAAAGGTGATCATTCGTGCAACGACTTCTTAGAATTGTGATCTTGGGCGGTTTGGCCTGCCTAATACTTGCCCTAAGCGTCATGGGTTGGGGCTGGTGGGGGAGTGGGAGATACGAAGAGACCACCGACAACGCCTATCTCAGGGCAGATATCACATCACTCGCTCCGAAAGTGGCGGGCTATATCGTTGATGTGCGCGTCGATGACAACCAACAGGTGAAGGCCGGTGACATCCTGTTTCGCATCGACGACCGTGACTATAAGGCCCGGCTCGCACAGGCAGATGCAAATATTGCGGCTGCGAATGCCGCCTTGGCCAATCTGGAAGCGGAGCGTAGCTTGCAGGACGCGGCCATCGCGCAAGCGAAGGCGCAACTGGCCTCGGCAGTTGCCGCCCAAACTCTCGCGCGGTTGAACTTCGAGCGCTATGAGAGCCTCGCCCGATCACGCACAGCGAGCGAGGCACAATTCGAGCAGGCGCAGGCCGGCAGCGAGCAAGCCAATGCAGCCGTCGATGGTGCGAAGGCGGCCTTGGAGGCGGCCAATAGGAAACTGAATGCACTTGCTGCCCAGAAACAGGCTGCTGAGGCGGCGCTGAAGCAGGCCGAGGCAGCTCGCGATCTCGCCCAAATCGATCTAGACAACACGGTCGTCCGCGCTCCCGTAGCGGGAGTAATCGGCAATCGACAGGCTCGTGTTGGCCGTTTTGTTACTACCGGGACATCGCTGCTCGATATTGTGCCCGTCGACAACATCTGGCTTGTCGCCAATTTCAAGGAAGTCCAACTCGAACACATCCAGCCAGGTCAGAAGGCAAGGATACGGATCGATGGCTACGCACATGCTGAGATAACTGGAACGGTTGTCAGCCTTGCTCCTGGCACAGGTGCATCATTCAGCCTGATACCTTCTGACAACGCAACCGGGAATTTTGTCCGCGTCGTCCAGCGCGTGCCGGTCAAGATCACTCTCGACGGAAATCCGCTGCAGGGACGCCTCGTGCCTGGGCTATCGGCGCGTGTTGCCATTCGTACAACCGGATCGGGAGGCGATGCGCGTTGACCCCCACCCACGCAACTGATCCGGTTGAGGCTGCCTCGGTGAGCCACCCCCTCGGAGCGACATCGGCGGCATTACTCGTTGTCGGTGTCACGCTCTCAGCGCTCACCGAGGCAGTCGCTTCTACAATCTTGTCATTCGGACGCCTGGATATGTTGGGCGACATCCATGCCACGCCCGATGAATTCGCGCGCCTCGACGTCGGCTATACTGCCGTAAAGCTGTGCTTCTTTCTGCTTGCGCCGTGGTTGATGGGTCGGCTTTCCGCGCAAACGTGCCTTCGAGCGGCCACGGGCCTTATGACGCTTGCGTGCGGATGTGCGGCCTTCACGGCCAATCTCGATCTCCTGTTCTTCTTGCGACTCTTGCAAGGAATGTCGGGTGGCCTTCTGCTTGTGAGCGGCCAAACGATGCTGTTGCAGGCATTCCCGCGTACACAACAACCTATCATTCAAGCGCTATTCGCGATGGGAGCCGTCGTCGCGCCCGCGACTCTAGCGCCATCTATGCAGGGCTGGTTCATCGATACCTTGTCGTGGACCTGGATTTTCCTCGCAATCGTACCTGTCGGGTTGGCGGGCGTAGCGATCCTTGCATCGACGAACCTCGGCAAGGATACCGAAGTACACCAGGCGCGTCTCGATTGGATAGGACTCGCGCTTTTCACGATCGCGGCTTTCTGCCTGACCTATGTCTTTAATCAGGGAAGCCGTTGGAACTGGCTCGAAGAGCCTCGCATTGGCCGTCTTTCCGCCATCGGCGGACTTGCGTTCCTACTGTTCCTCCTCCAGCAATTCCGCGCGCAGCGCAATGGCGCTCTGCTTAATTTCGCGATTTTCCGGGATGAAGGATTTGCCTTCGGCTTTCTGGCGAGCTTTGCAGCAGGCGTGGCGCTGTTCGGCAGCGCCTACCTCATACCGTCTTTTGCCGTTTCTGTTCTGGGAATGACCGCGACGGGTGCAGGCATGCTCCTGCTTCCCAGCGGCGGCGTGTTCATCGCAAGCTTGCTGATAACAGCTTTCCTCGTCCGAAGAGGACGCCCGCCGATCATTACGGTCCCGTTCGGCATACTTATTTTCATGGCGACGATGTGGATGCTGTCTGGATCAAATGGTGAGAGCGGCGCACCAGACATGATGCCCGCCATTGTCCTTCGAGGTTTCGGTCTCGGCTTCCTGTTCCTGTCGATCACGTTGATCACGCTCGTAGACCTTCAGCGGCCACTCGTGGCGTATGGCGTCGGCCTGTTTAATGTTGGCCGTCAAACGGGCGGTCTGCTCGGTGTCGCGTTCCTTGAAACGCTTATTGATCATCAGACCGCCCTGAATAAAAGCGTGCTAGGCGCTCACATCGTGCCCGGCAACATCGCCGTGTCTGAGCACATTGCGATGATGACCAAGGCCCTGACGGCTCGCGGCATGGAAGCAGGCGCAGCCGCCCAGTCCGCCATTCAGATGCTCGGTCGCGAAATTGCAACTCAGGCAACGGTGATCGCCTTCAATACCGCATTTCTAACGATCGCGCTGTTCTTCCTCGCGGCCGCGCCCGTGCTCGTTACTGCAAAGATCGTCATTTCAAAGTTCTCGAAAGCCTCCCGTCGGCAGCCATCGTGAACGAAGGCACTGCGACGCGGACTTGAGAGGAGATCCGAAGAGGGCGCCGTAGCTCGCGGCAGCCCAGAACGAAAGAAAAATAATGACCGAAGAGCGGACGACACGAAAATCACCGTCGGAGGTCGCTGGCGATCCCGTTGATCCAACAGTGGCCGTCGAATTAATCGAATGGCTCGCGGGGGATGAATGCTATGATCTTGACGAAGCGACGCTGGCGGAGGGGCTGGGGCAATGCTTGTGCGCCGCTGGATTGCCGCTCGACAGGCTCACGCTCCACTTCCGAACCCTTCATCCCGAGTACCTCGGGCGTAGCGTGGCATGGTCGCCGGGAGAATCCGTTGAGGTGCTCGATAGGGAGCGAGGCATTGAAACTACGCCTGGGTTCTCGGACAGCCCGCTTCGACGCGTCATGAACACGCGCGAGGCGCTGACAGTACGCCTCCACGGTTCCGTCGAGCCTACTTGGGTTCATACGGACCTCTACCGCGGCCGAGGTTTGAAGGAGTTTATTTTTGTGCCGCTATGCGGGGCCGACGGTCTCGTAAGCGCCGCATCTTTCTCCACGACACGAGCCAGCGGCTTTACGTCGAGTGTGCGAGCGGTGCTGGAGCGGATAATACCGGCATTGCGAAACGCCTGCGAACTACGCACGCTCAGAAGGGCAGAACTGACCCTGCTGAACACATATGTCGGAGCGACGACGGCACGACGGGTCATGGCCGGTCACATACGTCGCGGCGAAATCGAAGCCTTCGAGGCTGCATTGCTGCTGTGCGATTTGCGCGGCTTTACGGATCTATCCAACAGATTGCCGGGGTCTCGTGTGCTCGAATTGCTCGATTCGTATTTCGACCGAATCTTGCCGGCGATCACGCGAGAAGGAGGTGAGGTAATCAAGTTCATGGGCGACGCGGTGCTCGCCTTTTTTCATCACGAGAGCAGCGCTGCATCCTGCTCCGCTGCCCTACGGGGCGCTTTGGGCGCCTTGGACAGCTTGGCCCGTTTTACAGCACCCGATGCTGACCTCGATGCTGGCATTGCTCTACATTACGGCGAGGCCGGATACGGCAATATCGGGTCCGGTCACCGGCTGGATTTCACCCTGATCGGTCGGGATGTTAATCTTGTAAGCCGCATTCAGAGTGTGTGCAGCTCGACGGGTTGCCCGCTTTTGATGTCAAAGCGTTTCGCGACGCTTCTCGATTTGAGGACGGTGATCCCGGTCGGTCGTCACGATCTCAGAGGCTTCGCCGAGCAGGTTGAACTTTATTCTGTTCCCGCGGCGTCGCGCTACACGCAAAAGCCGTAGCTCTTCCCATATCCACGCGAACCGACCACCAATGCCAGCACCGTGCAAGCCGCACACACCGGCCCATAGGACGCTGCAATATCCCTCAATGTCCTCTCCGCTGCTTACATGGTGCTTCCACGACCGGCCGGAAAGCCCGTGTAGCAAAAATGTCTCGAAGAGAATGTTCTAAAAAGCTGATTTTTTTGGAGAAAACTGGAGCGAGCGAAGGAAATTCGAACCCTCGACCCAACCTTGGAAAGTGTTGGTAGATTTTGGTGCGGACGACGGGACTCGAACCCGTACTCTCACAGAGAAGCAGATTTTCGTACCACCTCGACTTTCGCCGCCGCCTTTCGGCGTTCGTGGTCTGGACTGTCCCTTCGCCATGGCCCGAAGGCTTTAGACGCCGCCCGTCCAGTCTCTACACCTTCCCCTCACGGGGCTTGGCTCGGGATTGGCTTAGGGCAGTGCCCGTTAGCTTTCCCCGACTTTGAGCGGTTCTACTCCGCGGATTTCCCCGCGGGCACTCCAATTCTAAAGTCTGCTGCGTCTACCGATTTCGCCACGTCCGCCTTTTGCCGCCGATTCTAACCCTAGCTCTCTGCACCTATGTTGCACCTAGCGCCGAATCGTTCGTTTTCACCCTCGAAAGCCAACGCCTCCTAATGCATTGCTTATCCTATCTTTTCTCGGCCGCGAACTTTTTTGTGGGATGGTAGAAAAAAGACTTTTTAAGTCCCTTGCGTCTACCTGTTCCGCCACGTCCGCACTGGTTTCCTTGTAACGGGATGCACAGGCCGAAGCCAGAGCATCCATGCAAGGTTCCCCCGCTTTGAAAGGCCCCCGCCTCAGGAGGCCGTGCGCGGGCAGGAGGCGGGATCGACCGGGGAAAGCTCCACGGACTCCCCGCAGCCACAGGCCGAAACCTGATTGGGATTATTGAACACGAACTGGGCAGACATCTTGTCGGTCTTGAAGTCCATCTGTGTGCCGAGCAGGAACATCAGGGCCTTGGAATCAATGACCACGCGCACGCCCTTCTGGTCCACCACCGTGTCAAAGGGCGTGATTTCGTCTGTATAGTCCATGGTATAGGCCATGCCGGCGCAACCGCTCTTCGCCACGCCGAGGCGCAGCATCATGCCCTCATCCTCCTGATCGGCGATCAGTTCCTTCAGGCGTTCGGCGGCCTCATCCGTGATGGTCAACACAGGCGGCGCTGTACGACCGGAAGTGCCGGTAACGGAAACCTCGCTCATCACAATCCTCCTGCATGATCCTCACAAACCGGACATGCTCTTATCACATGGGCGACATCTTTGCTCCATACAAGGGCCCCCGAACCCCGCAGGCACAGCAGGTTGTAAAACGCAACTAGTGGTCGCACACCGCGATCGCGACTTGACCCCAACTTATTGCCTCATACCGAAAAAATCGCATTGCAGTCTCTCACCGCTGGTATAGGCTTGGAACACAAAGCTTTTCATTCCTGTTTATGCGGCACATCAATGCGAGCCTGGAGCATCCCCCATACGGTAATCGCTCGTAACCTGATGACACATGCGCGAATATCATGTGCCCCTTCCTCCTTGCAGCTTTCGCATGAAAAGTAGATCGAAGCGCCGTCATATTCTTGGGTCATACATTTTTCGACCCAGGGTTATTATTGTAACTGCTCTGACCTTGTTCGCGGTCCTCATCGCGTCGGCTGTCTATTTTTATCAGGTCACAACTCGCGCTTTACTCCTGGACCAGCAGCAGATGCTGAGTGCGGTGACGGAACTGCAGGGCATATCCATCGCGGATCGTGTCCGGCATCGCAATATGGCTTCAGAGGCGATTGCCAACAATCAAAGACTGCGTGATGAGCTGAGCGCGTGGGCAAGCACCGGCTCCAGCACCGCCCTCGACAATCTCAGGCGGCAACTCGCCACATACAAGGCCATTTTCGGCTTCTATGATCTGCAACTGATCGATACCAAAGGCCAGTGCATCACCGGCAACAAAAAGCCTGCCGAAATGTCGCCCGCCTTGCTTCAGGCTGTGGAAAAGGCCCTTTCCACAGGCAAGCCGGTGCAGACCCCCTTCTGGAAGAGCACGGGGGAGAATTACGTCTCCAGCCTGATCACGCCGATCACCGTGGCGCGGGAAGGACAGCAGCCGGCCCATGTGGCCCTGCTCGTCACGACAACGCTCAAGGAATCGCTCTATGCGGCGCTGGCCTCCGCCCTGCGCAACAACAAGACGGCCGATATCTTCCTGATGCGGCGGGAGCCGGACAATTCCTGGCTCATTTCCACTCCGCAGCGTGATAGCTCCATTCCCCCGCTTACCACCCGTGTGGAAGCCAATACCTATGATTTCGCGGCCGCGCCCGGCATCGCTTCTGAGCCGGCCATCGGGCGGGATCATGATGGCCAGCTCGTGCTGGCCGTGAAGCAGCCGATTTCCGCCTCCGGGCAGAATGGGCCACAGGCCATGCTGGTCGCCAAGATCGACCGCGATGTCGTGCTGGACAATGCGCGCATTCTCACAGCCCTTTCCACGGCTGTGGCCGGCCTCATACTGCTGCTGGCCATTGCGATCAGCGCCGCGATCTATCAGCGCAACCAGAGCCGCACCAATAAACGCCTTCTGGGGCAGGCCAAGGCCCTTGGCCAGGCCGAGGCCCGGTTCCGCGCCACCTTTGAGCAGGCGGCCATCGGCATTGCCCATGTGGCGCTGGACAACACCATATTACGCGCAAACAACACTTTGTGCGCCCTCCTCGGCTACAGCAAGGAGGAAATGGAAGGGGCGGAATCCCTCCAGTTTCTGGCACCTGGATCCCGGGACAGGATCAAGACCGTCAAGCAGGAGCAGATTGAGGGGCGCATGCCCTTCAGCTCCACCGAGGAGTGCTATCTGCGCAAGGATGGATCCTTCATATGGCTGGCCTGCACCACATCCATTGCCCATGCGCCACAAGGCCAGCAGAACTATTTCATCCAGGTTTTCCAGGATATTACGGAACGTCGCAATCAGGAGCAGGCATTGCGCGAAAGTCAGCAACGGTTTGAACTGGCTGTGCGGGGCACAGAGGAGGGTGTGTGGGATCTGGATCGCCAGACCATGAGCCTTTTTCTCTCTCATCACTGCCGGGCCCTGCTGGGCATGGATGAGGAACGCGTTGTCGATCTGCGTTATTTCTGGTCCTTCTGCATTCATCCGGAGGACCGCCATATTTTCCGCAAGGCCTGGCTGAGGCTGCGGCAGGGGCACACGAACCTGTTTGAGTGCGAGCTGCGGCTGCGCAAGGGCGCGGACCATGCAGGGCCGGCGGAATATCGCGAATACCGCATCCGCGGCAGCGCCACCTATGATGAGGATGGTGCCTTGCGCCGCATTGTCGGCATGCTGGGTGATGTGACCGAGCGCAAGCAGATCCGCCGTCGCCTTCAGCTCGCCGCCGCCGTTTTTGCCAATTCCCGCGAGGGTATTGTGGTGACGGACCTGCATGGGCAGGTCTCCGCCGTCAATCCGTCCTTCACCCGGATCACCGGCTATGAGGAACAGGATGTCATTGGCGGCAACATGCGCCAGCTCCAGTCCGGCCGGCAGGACCGGGACTTCTACACCAATATGTGGACGACCATCAAAAAGAAGGGAAGCTGGGAAGGCGAGCTGTGGAACCGGCGCAAGGACGGCGTCATCATTCTTGAGCACCTGTCCATCACCACGGCCTATGACAAGGACGGGCAGCCGCAGAACTATGTCGGCTCCTTCCATGACATCACCGAGATCAAGCGTTCTGAACAGGCGCTTGATCACATGGCGCATTTCGACCTTCTGACCGATCTGCCCAACCGGACGCTTCTGGCCTCGCTGGTGGACCATGCCGCCAGCCGGCAGGATGCGCGCTGCGCCGTTCTGTGCGTGGATCTGGACCGCTTCAAGACCATCAATGAGAGCTTCGGCCATCTGGTCGGCGACCAGGTGCTGCGGATCTCGGCCGAGCGCATGCGCGCCGTTCTTGGCGGCAATGCCACGCTTGGCCGCTATGGCGCGGATGAGTTCGTTGTTCTGCTGGAAGGGCTGAGCGGGCCGGAAATGGCCGCGAATGTCGCCAGCCAGATCATTCGCACGCTCGCCGCCCCCTATGTGCTTGGAGATGGCATAGAAGCCTATATCGGCGCCAGTGTCGGCATCAGCCTGCTGCCGGATGATGCCAACAGTGCGCAGGCCCTTGTCCAGCATGCCAATTCGGCCCTCTCCGAGGCCAAGGCCAATGGACGCGGCACATTCAGCTTCTACACCCAGGCCCTCACGCAGGAGGCCAAGACACGGGTGGAGCTGGAAAGCGATCTGCGGCGCGCCCTGACCCGCAATGAGTTCGTGCTGCACTACCAGCCCTTTGTCGAGCTGGCGCGCGGGCATGTGCGCGGGGTGGAGGCGCTGGTACGCTGGCAGAGCCCCACCAGGGGGCTCATCATGCCGGGCCAGTTCATTCCGCTGGCGGAGGAAACCTCCCTCATCGTCCCGCTGGGAGACTGGGTGCTGGAAGAGGCCTGCCGGCAGATGGCGCAATGGCTGCGGGAGGGGAAGGTCTGCGATTATGTGGCGGTGAATCTCTCACCCCGCCAGTTCAATCGCGACAATCTGTGCGAATGGGTGGCGCAGGTTCTGAAAGATGTCGACCTGCCGCCGGAATGCCTTGAGATCGAGATCACCGAAAGCGTCCTGTTCAACCGCCGGGCGGAAGCGGAGAAGAAGTGCGAGGAACTGCATGCCATGGGCGTGCGGCTGGCGCTGGATGATTTCGGCACCGGCTATTCCTCGCTCGGCTATCTCAAGCGCTTCCCCATCAGCAAGCTGAAGATCGACCGCAGCTTCGTGAAAGACCTGCCGCGCTCCGTGCCGGACAGTGAAATCACCGATGCCATCATTGCGGTGGCGCGCGCGCTGAGCCTTGAGGTTGTGGCCGAGGGGATCGAGACGGAAGCCCAATATGGCTTCCTGAATGCGCATGGCTGCGATCTGGGACAGGGCTTCCTGTTCAGCAAGGCCCTGCCTGTCGATGATCTGGAGCAGCTTGTGCGGAAGGGAGTGCCGCTGGCTTCCGGCAATCTGTGGAGCTCGTGAGCAGCCCTGTTATTGGCGCGCCTGTCCGCAGGCCAGTGGTGAACATGCAGCCTCAGGCAGGCCAAAGGCAAAGCTGAACGCAAAAAGGCCCGCCTGCCCGCCGGGATTGTCCCGGCGGGCAGGCGGGCCTGATCTTTTCGCACTCACCACAAATTGAGCGTGAGCCGGGCTTCCTCGGACATGCGGCTCTGGTCCCATGGCGGATCAAAGGTGATCTCGACGGTTGCGCCGGAAACGCCGGGGACGGAAGCCACCGCATTTTCCACCATGCTGGGAAGCTGTGCAGCGGCCGGGCAGTTCGGGGTTGTCAGCGTCATCTCGACCGCAACGGTGCGATCATCGGCAATATCGACCTTGTAGATGAGACCCAGCTCGTAAATATCCACGGGGATTTCAGGGTCAAACACACTTTTCAGCGCGTCAACGATATCATCGGTGAGCCTTGTCAACTCATCCTGAGGGATCGCGGACTGGATCTGCGGCTGGTTGTTCTCGGTGCCTTGCGCGTTGTTCATGCGGGCCGCTCCTGCGCCTTAGAAAATGTCTTGTATGTGCCGGGCAGCGGGAATTCCGCGCGCACTGCACCGCCAGCCACGACACGGGGGCCGAATCCGGGCGAGCAGGCGTCGCAGATATCAGCGACGATCTCCTGAAGGGCAAGCATCTTTCTTCTCCTTTCCCGCACGGGGTCAAAGCCCGAGGGTCAAGTCTCACACCGTCCGGACAGGACGGCCACGCACACGCGGCACAACCTCGCCAAAGGCTGCCACCGCCAGATCAATATCACGCCCATCGCTCGACCAGCCGAGGGAAAGCCGCACAGCGCCACTGGCATGGGCGGCATCCACCCCCATGGCAGCCAGAACATGGGATGCGCCAACCTTGCCGGATGAACAGGCGGCACCGGAACTGACACTGATATGGGCAAGATCCAGCGCGATCACCAGTGTTTCCGCCCGCACATTCTCGAAAGCGATGAGTGTTGTATTCGCCAGCCGCTCCGCATCATGGCCGATGACATGAGAGCCGGATACGGTTTCAAGAATAGCACGTTCCAGCCGGTCACGCAGCGAGCACAAGCGCGCAGCCTCACTCTCCCGGCTTTCAAGCGCCCGTTTTGCCGCCGCGCCGAAAGCGGCGATCGCGGGCACATTCTCGGTGCCGCCGCGCCGCCCCCTCTCCTGCCCGCCACCGGCCAGAAGCGCCGGCAGACGGTGGGTGGCCTCGGCAGAAACAAGCGCGCCCGCCCCCTGCAATCCGCCAATCTTGTGGGCCGAGAGCGCCAGAAAATCGACATCCAGCGCCTTGATGTCCAGATTCACGCGACCGGCAGCCTGCACCGCATCACACAGCACCACCGCACCATGCCGGTGCGCCAGCCGGGCGGCCTCGGCCACGGGCTGGAGAACCCCGGTTTCATTGTTCGCGGCCATAATGGCAACCAGAGCCCGCCGGCCTGCCGCCGCATGGCGCTCCAATGCCTCTTCAAGCGCATCGGGAACCAGCCGGCCCGAAGCATCGACCTCAATGGTTTCCATGTCCGCAAAACGATGGCCGCGCAACACGGCTGGATGCTCCACCGCGCTGGCCAGCAATATATCACAGTGAACCGGCTTCCCCGCCAGCTCCATATCCGGCTGAAGGGCCAGCGCCAGCGCCTCGGTTGCGCCGGAGGTGAACACGACATTGCGACCCGGCGCACCCACGAGCCGGGCAACTTCACCGCGGGCCTTCTCCACCACAGCGCGCGCGGCACGGCCCTGGGCATGGATGGAGGAGGCATTGCACGGCCCATCCATACAGGCCAGCGCGGCGGCGCGCGCCTGCGGATGCAAGGGCGCGGTTGCATTATGATCCAGATATACCCGCCTGCGGCCGGACCCGTCCTTGTCTTGAAGATCCATGCGCTTCAGATCCAAACCCGCCGGCCGCACAGGCCATGCCGGCAAGACGCCAGATGCCACCGGCCCCAGCCGGGCAGATGAGGCGCGGCCCCCTCATGCGGCCGGAAAACCGGCTTTTGCTTGCATTTGCCTTGAATAAAAGGCATATGTGACATTCCACCTATTTCCGTTACGCAACGTAACTTGCCTTCACATGCCTGCCGGAAACATCATGCAATATATCGTTGAGCGATAGGTTGCACCTGTCTTGAAGTCAAGGCATGGCCGGGTTCAGCAGAGTGTATCGGTCAGGCTGAACGTTGCGTCGGCACCGGCGTTTCTTTTGTCAGATCAGCTGTAAGACCGGCAAGATCTTTCTTCATCGCCCGTGGCATTGCTACACAGAGGTTGCGGATTCTCATGCCTGAAGTCATTTTTCCTGGAGAAAAAGGGCGGCTCGAAGGCCGTTACCAGCCCGCCAAGACCCGCAATGCACCTATCGCCATCATTCTTCATCCGCATCCGCAGTTTGGCGGCACGATGAACAATCCGGTGGTCTATAATCTGTACTACCAGTTTGTGAACCGCGGCTTTTCGGTGCTTCGTTTCAACTTCCGTGGCGTGGGTCGCTCGCAGGGCTCCTTCGACCATGGAACGGGCGAGCTCTCCGATGCCGCCGCCGCGCTGGACTGGGCGCAGTCCATCAATCCCGATGCCCGTGCCTGCTGGATCGCCGGCTTCTCCTTTGGCGCATGGATCGGCATGCAGCTGCTGATGCGCCGGCCGGAGGTGGAGGGCTTCATCTCCGTGGCCGCGCCCGCGAACCTGTATGACTTCTCCTTCCTTGCCCCCTGCCCTTCCTCCGGCATTTTCGTGCATGGGGACAAGGACTCGGTGGTGCCCACCTCGGCCGTCGCCACGCTTGTGGAGAAGCTGAAGACACAAAAGGGCATCGTCATCGAGCAGCAGGTTGTTGAAGGGGCCAACCACTTCTTCGATGGCCGCACGGATGAGCTGATGGGTGTCATCGGCACCTATCTGGACAAGCGCCTGCCCGGCTCCCGCAAGGTCGATGCCGAGGGGTGAGTGTCGAAGGCTGATCCCTGCCGGGAGAATGCCTGACAGCATCAAGGGCCGGAGCTTTTCCGGCCCTTTTTCATGCCCTGCCCCTCCAGTGGAGAAGAAGTGATGCCGCTCATCCGTCAGGCCGCGCTGGAAGATCTGGAGGCCCTTGTCCCGCTTCTGGATGCCTATCGCCAGTTTTATGGGCAACCGGGCGACCTGGCCGGTGCGCGCGCCTTTTTGAAGGCCCGGTTCGAGCATGGCCAGTCCGTGCTGTTTCTGGCCGAAGAGAAGGGCGAGACCGTCGGCTTCACCCAGCTTTTCCCCACCTTCTCATCCGTACTGATGCGGCGCGTCTTTGTGCTGAATGACCTGTTCGTGGCACCACAGGCCCGCCGCACCGGAACGGGACGCGCTTTGCTGGAAGCTGCCGCGCGCCATGCCCGCACACTGGGCGCGGCAAGGCTCTCACTTATCACGGCGGTTGATAATCTGCCCGGGCAGGCCCTCTATGAAAGCTGTGGCTGGGTGCGGGAGCAAAAGTTTTTCACCTATCACCTGCACCTCGACAACTGAGCTATGGACGGAAGCAGACCCCGCCACTGAGCGGTTCCGGCACGCCTGTTGTGCTGGGGAAAGTCAGCGGCAGACCGCGCAGGCTGCGTGCGGCCAGAAAGCCGAAAGCGTGCGCCTCCAGCGCATCCGCAGACCAGCCGACGCTTTCGGCCGGCTCCACCTTCACCCCCAGCCGCGTGCCCAGCATGGCGCACAAGGTGGGATTGCGGGCGCCACCGCCGGCAATGATCCAGCGCCGAGGCGCCTGTGGCAGATGATCCACAAACCGTGCAACCGTTGCGGCGGTCAGCGCCGTCAGCGTCGCCGCGCCATCTTCCAGCGAGAGGTGGTCCGTGCTTCCACGGCTGGCAATGAATGCACGAAACGCATTGCGATCCAGCGATTTCGGCGCGCCCTGGCCAAAGAAGGAGTGGTCCAGCCACAGCGCCAGCAAGGCTTCATCCACCTGCCCGCGCGCAGCCATTGCGCCATCTTCATCATAGGGACGGCCCGTGCGGGCCATCATGAAATCATCCAGCAGCGCATTGCCGGGGCCGGTATCACAGGCCACCGGCGATGTATCCGGGGAAAGAACGGTGACATTCGCCACCCCGCCAACATTCAGCACCGCCAGGGGCCAGCGCCCCTCGCCTCCCAACGCCGCTGCCAGCGCGGCATGGAACACCGGCACCAGCGGCGCGCCCTGCCCACCTGCCGCGACATCCGCCGCACGGAAATCCGCCACCACCGGCACGCCAAGAGCGGAAGCCAGCCTCTGGCCCTCACCGATCTGGACCGTCAGGCGCACATCCGGGCGGTGAATCACCGTCTGGCCATGGAAGCCCACGGCATCGATATCGGCGGGGGAAAGGCGCAGTGAGGCCAGCAAGGCCCGCACGGCCTCCTCATGCACATCGGTCATGCGCTGCTCGGCTCCGGCCAGCGCCCCGGGCCTGCTGGTGCGCTCGTTCACGCCCTGTGCATCCTCCATGGCCTGTACAAGCAAAGCGCGGGTTTGCGCATCATAAGGCAGGGTGATGGAAGGGCCGAGCCAGAACACCGCTTCACCATCCGTATCGATCAGCGCCGCATCCACCCCATCCATGGAGGTGCCGCTCATGAGCCCGATGACACGCATTTCTCCGCCCCGCTTCTTGGCCGATGCATTCTTGTGCATGACCTGATAAACCAGCACATCTTTCCGCTTTACAACCCACCCGCTGCACGGCCGAAAAGAGAACGATGACCTCTCCTGCCTTCCGCTCAGAATTCATGCGCACGCTCCATGAGCGCGGCTATATTCACCAGTGCTCGGACCTTGAGGCACTCGACGCCAAGGCAGCGGCCGGCCCGATCACCGCCTATATCGGCTTTGATGCCACCGCTTCCAGCCTGCATGCCGGCCATCTGCTCTCCATCATGATGCTGCGCACCCTGCAGCGCACGGGGCATAACCCCATTGCACTCATGGGCGGCGGCACCACCAAGATCGGCGATCCTTCCGGCAAGGATGAAGCGCGCAAGATGCTCACCGAAGAGCAGATCAACGCCAATATCGCCTCCATCCGCCGGGTGTTTGAAACCTTCCTTGATTTCAATGCCGGCGCCCAGCTCGTCAACAATGCCGATTGGCTGGACGAGTTGAAATATATCGCCATGCTGCGCGAGGTGGGGCCGCATTTCACCATCAACCGCATGCTCACCTTCGATTCCGTGAAGCTGCGGCTGGAGCGTGAGCAGCCGCTCACCTTCCTCGAATTCAACTACATGATCCTTCAGGCCTATGATTTCGTGGAGCTGAACAAGCGCCATGGCTGCGTGCTGCAGATGGGCGGATCGGACCAGTGGGGCAACATCATCAACGGGCTGGAGCTGGGCCGGCGCATGCATGGGCTGGAGCTGTATGGCCTCACCACCCCGCTGCTCACCACCTCTTCCGGCGCGAAAATGGGCAAGACCGCTGGCGGGGCGGTGTGGCTGGATGCTGACCTGCTCGCCCCATATGAATACTGGCAGTATTTCCGCAATACGGGTGATGCCGATGTGGAGCGCTTCCTCAAGCTCTTCACCGAGCTGCCGCTGGATGAGATTGCCCGCCTTGCAGCCCTTCAGGGGCAAGAGATCAATGCGGCCAAGGAGGTTCTGGCCACCGAGGCGACCGCCATTCTGCACGGACGCGCGGCTGCCGAGCAGGCCCGGGAAACCGCCCGCACCACCTTTGCGGAAGGGGCTCTGGCCGTGAACCTGCCCACCATCGAGGTGCCGCAGGCCGAGCTTGAGGCTGGCCTTGGTGTGGCCAATGCCTTTGTGCTGGCATCCCTTGTCGCCTCCACCAGCGAGGCGCGCCGGCAGATCAAGGGCGGCGGGCTGAAGGTGAATGATGCAACCGTGAGCGATGAAAAGGCCCAGCTTTCTGCCCGCGACCTGACAGCGGAAGGCGTCATCAAGCTCTCCCTGGGCAAGAAGAAGCACGTCCTTCTCAAGCCCGTGTGAGGCGCGGACACGATTTGCGGGAAAGCCGGCCTCAATGGGCCGGCTTTTCCGCCCGGCCATCCCTGCACCGGGCCTGCACTGCACAGTGCCCATGTTCAGGCATGGACTGACAGAAAAATTGCCAGAACGGAAACCGGATATGCGCTCCAGCCGGGACCAGAAACCTGAATCTTATGAGTATCTCATCAGCCTCGGGCAATTCTGCGTGACCCGCTACCAGATCACACGGCATCTGGAATCCCTGCACATCCGGCCGCCCGGCACCTTCCTGTTTGACTGGCAGGTCACCCCGCCGGAAGCGTTGCTCACCTATTTCCGAGAGGATTTCCGCGGCGTTTTCGAGCTGGAGGATCTGGAAATCGGCCCGGAGGGCTGTGCCCGTCACAAGCATCTGCTCACCTCGCACCCGCACCAGTTCGGTGAGCATGTCTATGATCTGACACCCGAAAGAATGGTGGAGCTTTACCCCATCGCCCGCCAGCGGTTCGATTATCTCGCCGGGAAGTTTCGCACCCAGTTGCGCACCCGCAACATGCCCACCCTCTATGTCATCTCCCGTTTTCTGGATGATGACCAGACCGAGCGGCTGGTGCAGGCACTGGGCCGCTACCACCGGCAATGGCATGTGGCGATGATCTCCCCGGAAGGGGAGCCGCCCTCCCCCCGCCCGGAGATCACCACCATCGCGATCGACCCGGATATTCCCGGCGGCTGGCGCTGGGAAGGGCATGATGCGGAATGGACACGCGCCCTTTCCCGCTTCCCCGTCAAAAGCCCGCCCAAGCGCTCCGGTCTCGGGCGATGGTTCCACAGGGTGCGGAACCGGGTGCGCTGAAAACGGCCATCAACGGGTCTGGTTGCCGGAATTGTCGCGGAACTCGAACAGTTTGCGCAAGAAGCCCGGCGCCACCGCGGAAATGGGGTTGATGCGCAAGGTCGGCCCGCGGCTCATGGAGCCGACGACCTCGAAGGTCACCCCCAGCAGCCCCTCATTTGGCCCGCCCCCCAGAAACATGCCCAGAACCGGCACCTTCGAGAAAATATTGTTGAGCGCATAGGCCGGCACGAATGTACCGCGAATGGCAATCTGGTCTGTTGCGAAATTCAGGCTGCCATCAAAAGTCGCGCCAACCGAAGGCCCCCAGATCGCACCATCGCTGATCGCCAGCTTGCCCGGCGAGCGCACGAAACTGGCCTGCGCCTTTTCGAAAGGTGCGGTACCGCCGACAATATTGCCGGAAGCATCGCGCGCCGCCGTGGAGAGCTGCTGAAGGGCCGGCTCATCCTGAATGGCGAAATTGCGCACATTGATGATGCCCCCCTGCGGACGATTATCACTGCGCGGGGGGTCGACGACAAGCTCCGCCTCACCACCGCGCACCTTCGCATAAAGATCCAGAAAGCGCATGATGGCGCCGGCATCGGCGGTGGAAACCTCAAGCACCTTCCGGCGATCGGGGAGAGTGCGCATGCCGCCGCTCAGCGCGGAATCGCGCCCCACCCGCGCCTTCAGGCGAAAATCGGTCACCGCCACACCGCGCCGCGCCACGAACAGGCTGAACTGGCGTAGGATTTCCCCATGGTTCCCCGTCAGCGCGCCGATCTGGGCATCCAGATCGACATCCAGCATCTTCTGGCTGCCGCCCCCTGAATCACTGGGAGAGCCCATCAGGCTGTCGAGGATGCGACGGGCATCCATCACCTCCCCGTTGATCTGGATCTTGAGCACGCTGCCGCTCTTGTCCGCCTTCAGCGTGGCCTTGTCGCCATCGGAGAGCTGGAAGACAGGGAAGGAGGCGTTGAGCAGGTCTCCGCCATCGGTCATTTCCACATTGCCACGCAGCAGAATACCCGAGCCTTCCACCACCAGATCCTTCAGGCGGACATTCGGGCCGGAATCATCCATGGTGAAGCGCGCCTTGAGCGGACGCCCAACCCGCTTGCTCAGGCCGGGCAGCAGGTCTGTCAGCCCGGCATTGGTCAGGTCCAGCTCGGTCTGCGCCTTCGTGTCCTTGTTGTTGGTGGTGCCCACAAGGCTCACTCCCACCACGCCGGAAAGGCCGGGGATAGACATGCCCAGCCGCTTGCGCGCGGCTTCATCCAGCCTTGCATTCACACTGATGCTGGCGTCAGCGACCTCTTTCTTCTTGTCATAGTCAAAGGCCAGGGGCGCACCCGCCAGCCGCCCGTCTCCACGCAGGACAATGCCGGCGGGCGAGGCGAAGGCCTTCACTGTCGCCCCCTCCAGACGCTGCTGCTTGAAGACATTGGCCACGCCAAAATCGGTCAGCGTGGCTTCCAGCGAATAGTCCAGATCCTCCGGACGCATGATCTTGCGAAAGATGACATTGAGCTGCAGCAGCGCGGAGAAATGCCCCTGCGTGGTGGAGGGATCAAAGGCCGCCCCTGTCGGGCCCTTCAAGGGCTCCATCCCCAGAATCTCGACCGCGCCATCGGCAGGGCCGTCAAATTTCACGCTGATCTGCGCGGCTGGCTCACGCGGGAAATAATCAGGCATGAACATCACGCCATCCCGCACGGCAATGCGCTGGTTGCGGGGGGTCACCATCGTGCCTTCCGGCATGTCGATCCGCACGGTGCGGCCGGTGACGAGAATATTCAGCCTTGAATCCACCACCGGCGGCAGGCCCTTCACCGGGCGCAGGCTCACCCCCTCGCCACGGATGGTGAAGCGCACCGCATCCTCCGGCAGGGGCACATCCTTCTGGCCGATGAGATTGAGCGGGATGTTCACGGCCAGCGTGATGCCATCTGCCGTACCGCCGGAAACATTCTGGATGGTGAAATCACGTGCACCCGGGGCGATGTTCACCGGCCAGATGCGCTTCACCGTGGCAACCGGCATGGGAGAGGCCACCCCATCCAGCTTCAGATAGGGCACCTGCGCCCCGAAATCGATGAACAGCGTGAAATCGAAGCTGCCTGTGTCACTGCCCAGAAAGCCGTTCTGGACCATGAGCTGCCTGGTGAGCGGGTTGAAATCCCCCGCCATGCGGAAGCGGTTGATATGCAGGGGCGGCTCTTCCATCTCATCGCCCTGAAACACCACTTCCATGGGCGAGAGTTCGAACTTCCACGGGTCCCGCGCCTGGGCCGGCACCTGAATTTGCCCCCGCAGCTCCACCTTGTTCTGGTTTTTCTGCGCAATCAGCGGGGAAACCATGATGACCCGCTTTTCAGGATCAAGACGCGCCCCCAGACGCGCATAATCGATGACGAACCGCTCCTGCTTGTGCTCGCCATTGCCGAAGGAGCCGGCACCAAGGTCCACCTGTGCCGTGGCTTCCTTCACCTCTCCTGCGGGGCCAATGCGGGCCCTGAGCGCCGCATTGAGCGGGGTATCCATGTAGAAGCGGCGGTGATCCTTGGTGAAAGCCTGCACCAGATCCCGCGTGGAAACATCACGTATGGTGAGCTTCACCTCACGCTCACCCTCCCGCATCGGCCCGATCTGGGCAAGCGCCGTCGCCACCCCATGCGGGCCCTGCGAGGTGAAGGTCAGGTCTGCCCCACCGCCGACCGGGCGGGCCAGGCGCATGCTGATATGCCGGAAGATGATGCGACGCCCGGAGCTTTCATTCTCGACAATGAGGGTGCCATTGCGCAGCCCCACATCCGCCAGCGCATTGCCGTCAAAGCCGGCCTTGTCCATGGCATCCGCCCAGTGGGCCAGCGCGGTGAGATGGAGCGGGTCCGCCGCGCCGATGGCCTCGGCGATCGGTGCGGGGATCAGGGAACCGGACCCCTCCGGCTCGTGGCGCTCCACCTCAAGCGGAGGCTCGGCGCTGTTGTCCTCGATGGCGGCAGGCGGGGTGCTGGCGGTGCCGGCGGCAACCTCCACATGGCCTGACGCGCTGATCCGGATGATCATTTCCGCGCCGATCAGATCCACCCGCCGCGCCTTGGGCATGGGCGAAAGCAGAGAGCCATCCAGCTCCACGGCCGCGCTGGGCGCATTGACGATGAGCTGCCCATCGGGCCCGGTCACGCGGATATCGTGCACCACCACCGCGAAGGCGCCATCCTTCGAGGTTTCGAGCGAGGTTTCGCCAATGGTGACCTTGTGCCCCTTGCCGATCCGCTCGGCCAAAGCCTGCTCGATATATGGCGTGGCGATATTGGCCGTGACAGCGCCGGAGGCGATGAGACCGTAAAGGATGAGAGCGGCCAGGGAGCCCAGGGCGATCAGGCTGAGACAGATGCCGACAAAGACCCGGCCCGCACGCCCACGCGGCACCATGGCGCCCATGATTCCGCGCACGCGCGCGCGGCGTGGTTCACGAGGCATCGGTGCCGGATTCGGCGTCCCCTGCTGCATGCCGGCCATTTCCTCCCGCAAAGACGCGTACGGCCTGAACGCGCTCCTACATGTCGCCCCGGTAATCAGGGATGCGATTCGCTACCATGGCACACTGCCCATGCTGCACCCGCGGCGTAAAGATGCGGGAAAGACCATTTTGCGGGATACCACATGTCTTGCAGACGGGCGTATCCTGCATCCCCGGTCCGGCCCGGCGCGCGCCGAAAGGCAGCGCCTGTGCCACAGGGTATTCACGGCCCGTGAGCACCCCCATACTCATCACTCCGTTAAGCCCTATGACGCGGAACACGTCGAAAGGAAGGCGAATGACGAATATTCCCGAAACTGGCACGAAAGCACCCCCCTTTCGCCTCAAGCGGGATGGAGAGGGCGAGGTTGCGCTGTCGGACTTCGCAGGGCGCAAGCTGGTGCTTTATTTCTACCCCAAGGCCAGCACCCCCGGCTGCACACAGGAGGCCATTGCCTTCAATGGCCTGCGCGCGCAGTTCGAGGCGGCGGATACGGCCATTCTCGGCGTCTCGGCCGACCCTGTGAAGGCCCAGGACAAGTTCCGCGACAAGAACGCGCTGGCATTCCCCCTCGGCTCGGATGAAAGCCACGAGATGCTGGAAGCCTATGGGGTGTGGGGTGAAAAAAGCCTGTATGGGCGCAAGTTCATGGGGATCACCCGCACGACTTTCCTCATCGACCGCGAAGGACATATCGCTCAGGTCTGGCCCAAAGTGAAAGTGGCCGGGCATGCCGAAGCCGTGCTGAAAGCTGCACAGGAGCTGCCCTGAACCGGCCAATGAAAGGGGCGAGCGGATAATCCGGGCCGCCCCTTTCCTGTCTCTCCGGCCTCAGGCGGGGCCGGACGGATGGCGGATATTCTGGGGCAGCACATAGGGCCCGGCCGGGGGCACCCCCACGCGTACGGATACACCGAATGCCCGCTCGATCACCTCATCACAGATGACGTCCTCGACCGTGCCATCCGCCACGATCTCTCCCCTGGCCAGAACGACGATCCGGTCTGCAACCATCGCCGCAAGATTGAGATCATGCAGCACGGCCAGAACCCCGCCGCCCTTGTCCGCATGCGCACGCGCAAGGCGCAGCACCACGAACTGATGGGCGAGATCCAGACTGGCTGTCGGCTCATCCAGAAACAGATAGCTCGGCTTGTCGGCATGGCCGCATTCCAGCTGCGCCAGAACGCGGGCAAGCTGCACCCGCTGGCGCTCGCCACCGGAAAGGCTGTCATAACGCCGCCCGGCAAAGCCGGGCAGATCCACCGCGTCCAGAAGGCGCGTCACCCGCGCGCTCTCCCGCTTGCCGGCCCCCATGACCCCCACGGTGATGACCTCGGCCACCGTAAAGGCAAAGGCCACCTCCACGGACTGGGGCAGAACGGCCCGTCGCCGCGCCATATCCATCGGCGAGAGATCGGATATGGATATGCCATCGAGGCTCACACGCCCGCCGGCAAGCCTGTGCTCCCCGGAAAGCGCCTTGAGCAGCGTGGACTTGCCCGCCCCGTTCGGCCCGACCAGAACCGTGATCTGTCCCTCGCGAAGCTGAAGATCCACGCCATTCAGCAGGGTGCGGCCATTCATGACCACGCGAACATCTTTTCCTTCGTACATCATCACCCCACGAAGGCTCGGCGGCGCAGAAGCAGCCACAGGAAGAAGGGCGCACCCACCAGCGCGGTGACGATGCCGATCGGAACCTCGGCCGGGGGAGCCGCCATGCGCGCGAATATATCCGCACTCAGCAGCACCGCCGCCCCCAGAAGCGCGGAGGCCGGCAACAGGGCGCGATGGGATGGCCCAAGCGCAAGACGGGCCAGATGCGGCACCATGAGGCCGATGAAGCCCACCACGCCCGCGGCCGCGACAGAAGCGCCAACACCTGCCGCAACGCCAATAATGGCCACCCATTTCAGCTTCTGCACCGGAATGCCCACATGGAAGGCTTCCGCCTCGCCCAGTGCCATCGCATCCAGCCCCCGCGCCATGAAGGGGGCAAGCACCAGAAGCGCGAGAACAAGAGGCGCCGCGATGGCAACCTTGATCCAGGTGGCGCCGGCAAGGCTGCCCATGGTCCAGAACAGCAGCTCACGGGTTTGCTGCTCGGTGGCGATGAAGACCAGAATGCCGGTTCCTGCCGCCGCCATCGCGCCGATGGCCAGACCGGCGAACAGCAGCGTGGCAACCGAGGTCCGCCCATCCTTGGTCGCCAGACGGCTGATCACAAGGGTGGTGACAAGGCCGCCCAGAAAGGCCGCGATCGGCAGGCCCATCACCTGAAAGAAATCCGGCAGATGCACAAGATAGGATGAGCCGATCACCATCCACGCCACAGCGGCAAGCCCGGCCCCCGGCGCAACGCCGATAAGGCCCGGATCTGCCAGAGGATTGCGGAAAATGCCCTGCATGATGGCCCCGGCAACCGCGGTGCCCGCCCCCACCAGAATGCCGAGAACCGCACGCGGAAAACGCACATCCATCACCACCACACGTTCACGCAGCATGGCGCTCGTATGGGTTTCAACCCCGTTCCACGCTTCCCACATCACCGCCAGAATGCGGCTGGGGGGAATCGAAAACGGGCCGATCGCCAGCGCACAGACAAAGGCCACGACAGCCAGAACCCCGAACAGGACCAGCCCCGCCAGCACCGGGCGGGCCGCATCTCGCTCAGCCGTCAGCGGCAGCGAGGAGTTTTCAACACTCATTGAGCCAGCTCCGTATGCCACGGACGCGCGGGCAATTCGGGAATCTCCAGGCCGGGATGCAGGGCCACCGCCAGATCACGCACCGCAAAAGGCGCGCGCGGGCCAAAGCCCAGAAGATAGGAGCCGGGATAGGTCAGCAGCTTGCGGTCCCGTGCCGCAGGCGTACCCATAAAGGTGGGAAGCGCGAAAATGGTATCGGCATCCAGCTTCTGCCCGCCATCGCGCATCACAATCACGGCGTCGGGCTCGGAGATCATCGCCGCCTCGTCCTGCGCCGGCTTGTACCCCTTGATGGCGGACATCGCATTGGTAACCCGTGCCAGACGGAACATGGCATCCGCACTGGTATCCGAGCCACCCACGACCGCCGCGCCGCCGGAGGCGGACATGACGAAGACCGCGCGCGGCTCATCCTTCACCTGCTCCAGCGCCTTGGCCACCACCTCGAAATCTGCCCGGACAGCTTCAGCGAGAGCACGTCCCTTTTCAGGCTCGCCGACAGCCGCCGCGATCAGCTCGATCTTGCGCACCACGCCATCGGCATCATGCGCCTCGGGAATCATGACAACGGGAATCGAGGCGTGCTCCAGCACATCAATAGTGGTGCGCGGGCCGGCCCCGTCGGTGGCGAGAATCAGGCTGGGCCCGACCGAAAGGACGCCCTCCGGCGAAAGGGTGCGCGCATAGCCGACATCAGGCTTGGCCTTCACCTCAAGGGGGAAGGTGCTGGTCTGGTCCACCGCGATGACCCGGTCACCCAGCCCCATCGCATAGAGAATCTCTGTCACCGCACCGCCAATGGAGGCAATGCGGGATGCATCGGTGATCACAACCTCCCGGTTACGGGCATCGGTCACCTTGTAAGATGCGGCAGGGGTTTTCGCTGATTGTGTCTCCGCAGCCATGGCGGCACCCGCCACACCGTATAGCCCGGCGGCATACGTGATGGAGAGAGCAAGGAGCAGGCTCTTGATCACTTTAAAACAGCTCCATCTTTGAATATCTCCAAACAACCCTGTTAAAATGGCGCATGAATCAAGCAAATCAAATGCCTTGATGCCCATTCCCGGGGGCGTATTTTCGAGATACAGTTTTGAATAGCTCCACTTCCGGGGAGCGTATTGACGATTACTTGACTATATGTAGGCAGAACGATAGTCAAACTGCGGCAGGCTTGAGGCGCCTGCGGCACGCCACGTCCATTTTCTGGGCGGTAGCCAGCCTGATCGATCTGGAGATGGTTATGGCTCAACGGCGGTTTTTCTCGTCTTTTTCAATGCATTTTCAGGACACCCTTTTGCGTGGTGTAGCGGTTGGCGCGCTGGTTATTGCATCCAGTTCGGCGGTTTTCGCCCAGACCCAACCTCCGGCCCAGAGGCAGGCCCAAGGACAGGCCCCAGCCAGCGATACGGCCCGCGCCGCATCATCCGGCACGGATGAGATTGCACTTGATACCATGACAGTTGTCGCCACCCGCAGCCAGGCCGAGCGCGCTGTCGATGCGCTGGCCGGCGTGAGCGTGGTGACCCAGCGCGAATTGCATGACTATATGCCCTCCACGGTGCAGGAGGTGTTCTTCGGAATGCCCGGCACCACCGTGCTGCAGAATGGCAATTCCACCCAGGCCTCGATCAATATCCGTGGCCTGCAGGATTTCGGCCGTGTTGCCGTGACGATTGACGGCGCGCGCCAGAACTTTACGCAGATCGGCCATAATGATGGCGCCGGCTCCTTCTTCCTTGAGCCCTCCCTGCTGACGAATGTCGAGGTCATCCGCGGCCCGGTCGCCAATATCTATGGCTCGGGCGCCATCGGTGGCGTGGTCAACTTCCGCACCAAGGATGCCAGCGACCTGCTGAAGGACAGCCAGCTCTGGGCCATGGAGGCCAATGGCGAATTCGGATCGAATGGCCCGGAAGGGTTCGGCTCCCTGTTTGGCGCGGCGCGGGTTGGCCAGAATGTGGACCTGTTCCTCGGCTTCACCAAGCGGGCCCGGTCCAATTATGAGGATGGTGATGGCAATGTCGTCCCCAACACCAACAATGAGACTTGGACCGGCATCGCAAAGGCCACGTTCCGCCCTGCCGAATTCCACGAGATCAAGCTCGAAGGCCTGAACTTCGACAGCACATACACCACCTATAACAGCGCCCTTGTCGATGGCCAGATCCCGGCATCGGCCACGCAGTACCAGACGGATGTCACCAACCGTACCGCGACCATCAGCTACAATTACAGCAATCCGGACAACAACCTGATCGACTGGCGCTCCAGCGCCTACTGGAACCAGGTCAAGCAGGATCAGGTGAAGGTGGCCGGCACCTGCAACACCACCACAGGCTGCCTTGGCGACCCGCGACAGTTCAAGATCGACACGCTCGGCTTTGATATCAACAACAGCTCGCGCTTCAATGTCGGGTCGATCAGCAATGTCATCACGCTGGGTGGCGACTATTTCCATGATGACGTGAAGAACGAGGACAATTTCGGCTTCGGCGCCGGCTACAACCCTTCGGGCAAGCGCTCGGTGGGCGGCGCCTTCGCCCAGTGGAAGGGCAACTGGACCAGCTGGCTCGAAACCATCGCCGCGGTGCGCTGGGACAGCTATGACCTGAAGGGTGAATATACGGACGGCACCAGCGGGGATCGCATCTCCCCCAAGATCACCGTCGCGATCACCCCGGTGGAATGGCTGACGGTCTATGGCACCTATGCCGAAGGCTATCGCGCGCCTTCCGTGACTGAATCCCTGGTGGATGGCGAGCACCCCCGTGTCAGCCCCTTCTTCTCCTTCGGCTTCCTGCCCAACCCCGACCTGAAGGCGGAAATCGGCAAGAACAAGGAAATCGGCGTCAATCTGAAGTATGATGACCTGTTCACCGGCGGCGACAAGATCCGTGCGAAGGCCAACTACTATCGCAATGATGTCGATGACTTCATCAATACGGTCTATATGACCGGCTCGAGCCCCATCTGCCGCGCCACCGGCTGGATGATGTGCTATCAGTACCAGAATGTGTCATCCGCCAAGCTCGAGGGTTTCGAGTTCGAGGGCATGTATGACGCCGGCCAGTGGTTCATCGGCTTCAACGCCACCGTCTCTTCCGGCAAGAACAAGGAAGACAACGAGCCGCTGACCACGGTGATGCCCAACACCGTGGCCACTACCATCGGCACGCGCCTGTTCGACAGCCGGCTGACGGCCTCCGTGCGCTGGCAGTGGGTTGCCGCCAAGACCGCAAGCGACCTGCCCTCCGACCTTTCCGCCAGCTCCCTGGCCGCCCTGGAGACAGACAGCTTCAACCTTGTGAACGCCTATCTCTCCTATCAGGCGAATGAGTGGGTCACCGCCTCCTTCGCACTGGAGAACCTGCTGAACGAGCAGTATACTCAGTATCAGCAGTTCCTCCCCAGCGCGGGGCTCACCTTCAAGGCGGGCCTGCGGGTAACCCTTGGGGGCGATGTGATCGCAGCCGCGGCCCCCTCCCCCTATATCAAGTGATGTCCTGAGGGACAGAGCAGTTCAAACGGAGTGAAACCCATGTTCATTGCCACCAACCGTTTCAAGGTAAAACACGGTTCGGAAGCCGAATTCGAGCGCGTCTGGCGCGAGCGCGACAGCTATATCGCCGAAGTGCCGGGCTTTGTGGAATTCGATCTGTGCAAGGGTCCCGTCCGCGAGGATCACACGCTCTATATCTCCCACACCATCTGGAAGGAGAAGGCGGATTTCGAGGCCTGGACAAAGTCCGAGGCTTTCCGCCAGGCGCACAAGGATGCGGGGGCCAACAGCAACCGCGTCAATTATATTGGCGGCCCGGAATTCGAAGGCTTCGAGTCCGTGCTCTCGCTCCGGCTGGACAACAAGGCGGCCTGAGTTTCAGGCGTCCGTTTCTGACGCCATATGTTTGACCTCCTCGCACCCCGGCGCAGTCCTGCGTCGGGGCTTTTTTATGGGTGTCACCGGGAGTTCTGCTTTTTCCTGCCCTGTTGAGGACTTAGCCTGATCGCTCCGGCCCCTCGCGATTCCCGTACAGGATACAGCCATGACCGCCTATGCCGATTTGAGCGCGCATTTTGCCCGCGCTTCCGCTCTTTCCAATGCCATCGGCATTCTGCACTGGGATGTGGAAACCATGATGCCGAAAGGGGCGGCAGGAAGCCGCGCCGAAAGCATTGCACTGCTGCGCGTGCTGCACCACGACATGGTGACCGACACCCGGATCGGGGAATGGCTCGCCGCGGCGGACAGTGATGGGAATCTGGGAGAATGGGAGCGCGCCAACCTGCGCGAGATCCGTCGCTTGTGGACGGCTGAAACCGCTTTGCCTGCGGATCTTGTGGAGGCTTTCAGCCGGGCTGTTTCCAATAGCGAGATAGCCTGGCGACAGGCCCGGGCCGATGCCGATTTCGCCGCCCTGCGCCCGGCCCTCGAAGAGGTTCTGCGCCTGAAACGCGAGATGGGAGTGGCGAAAGGAGAGAAGCTGGGGCTTTCTCCCTATGATGCCCTGCTGAACGACTATGAGCCCGGCGGCAGCTCGGAACGCATTGATGTGCTGTTCGATGATCTGGCCGCTTTTCTGCCCGCCTTCACGGTGGAGGTTCTGGAAAAACAGGCCCGTCGCCCGCAGACTCCAGCCCCCGAGGGGCCTTTTCCGGTGGAGCGGCAACGGGCACTGGGTCTGGAGATGATGAAGGTGCTGGGCTTCGATTTTAATCGCGGCCGCCTCGATATCTCCACCCACCCCTTCTGCGGCGGTGCAGACCATGATGTGCGGATCACGACCCGCTATGATGAAAGCGACTTTTCCAGCGCTCTGATGGGTGTGCTGCATGAAACCGGCCATGCCTTGTATGAACAGGGCCGCCCTTCCGCCTGTTTTGAACAGCCTGTGGGGCAGGCCCGCTCCATGAGCATTCATGAGAGCCAGTCCCTGCTCATGGAGATGCAGGCATGCAGAAGCCGCCAGTTCCTGACCTTCGCCGCGCCCCGGATGCGCGAGACATTTGGCGGCTCCGGCCCGGCATGGGCGGAAGATGCCATGTGGCGGAGCTATACCCGCGTCTCCCGCGGTTTCATCCGGGTCGATGCGGATGAGGTGACCTATCCGGCCCATGTCATTCTGCGCTACCGGCTGGAAAAGGCGATGATTGCCGGGGATTTGCCCCTCGCCGAACTGCCGGAGGCATGGGCCCGGCAGATGGATGCCCTGCTCGGCATCACACCGCCGGATGACCGGCTGGGCTGCCTTCAGGATATTCACTGGCCCAGCGGCGGCTGGGGCTATTTCCCCACCTATACATTGGGCGCCATGACCGCCGCGCAGCTTTTCGATGCCGCATGCCGCGCGGATGCAGACATTCTGCCGGGCATTGCGCGCGGAGATTTCCAGCCATTGCTCCTCTGGCTGCGCGCCCATATCCACGCCAAGGGCAGCCTGCTGGAAACGGATGAGCTGGTGCGGCAGGCAAGCGGACAGCCGCTCAATGCCGCTATCTTCAAGGCGCATCTCAAGCGGCGCTATCTGGAAGAGACCCACTGACAGAGGCAGGACAAGGACAGGCGGGGCCAGCCCCGTTTCATTCTTCCGCTTCCCGCATATGCGCCCGCACCAGCATCATGGCGGCATGTCCTGCTGCCGCCATGTAGCCCGGGTCGCGATGCAGGAGGACAACCGAGAAACACCCGTCCAGCAGCACCATGATCTGTTGTGCCAGAAGACGGGCTTGTACCGTGTCTCCCGCTTCTTCCAGCATGCCGGCGAACCAGTTCTCAACG
Organism: Haloleucobacter ellipsoideus; assembly: GCF_052491725.1. Classification (NCBI taxonomy): domain Bacteria; kingdom Pseudomonadati; phylum Pseudomonadota; class Alphaproteobacteria; order Hyphomicrobiales; family Xanthobacteraceae; genus Haloleucobacter; species Haloleucobacter ellipsoideus. Next base: position 431,427 of record NZ_JBQWAR010000018.1, on the reverse strand, counting down.
CGCTTCTTGTGCTCCCGCCCGCGCACCAGAGCCGGGTGGCCGGGTAGGTTTATCAGCTCCACCGATGTCCGCAGGAAGCCGCACCCCTTCCATTCCGGTTTCCGGGCCCGTTCCGCAAGCTTGAGAAAGATCGCCCCGACCTTATCGGCGACATCCCCCGGCGCAGCCTCGAACCAGCGCTGGAACGCGGCAAGGTTGGGCAGATCACGCCTCTCCAGATAGGCGGCGATCAGATCATCCTTGCTGCGGAAATGGTAATAGAGAGTGCGCTTGGTCACCCCTGCGCGGGCGGCCACGGCATCCATGCTCACGGCACGAATGCCTTCCGCGTGAAACAGCCCGCTGGCAGCCTCAACAATGCGCTCGGATGTGGAAGGCTGGGGCTTGTCCATGGGTTCATATATACTGACCAGTGAATATACATGAGCATGATATGTGCTTATCTTCAAGCCATGAAACCGGCTGCTTCACACCCCCCGCATGAAGATGCGCACATCACCCTCACCTGCCACGATGGTGTGATGCTGGGCGCACAGCTTTTTCCCGCCACGGGCCAGCCCCTGAAGGGAAAGGTCATCATCAATCCCGCCACGGGCGTTCTGGCAAGATACTACCACAGATATGCCCGTTTTCTGGCGCGCCACGGCTTCGAGGTGCTGACCTATGACTATCGCGGCATCGGCCAGTCTCGCCCCGCGCGTCTGCGCGGATGCGGCTATCGGTGGCGGGATTGGGGGGAAAGGGATTTTGAGGCCGCGCTGCGCTTCATGAAGCAGCATCCGGGCAAGGCGCCTCTCATGGTTATCGGGCACAGCATTGGCGGCTTTCTGCCGGGGCTGGCCGAAAGCTGCGGTGATATCGACCGCATGCTGACCATGGGCGCGCAATATGCATGGTGTGGAGATTATGCCCGCGAACGTCGCCTGCGCCTTTTGCTGAAATGGCATGTGGCCATGCCCATGGCGACAGCGTTGTGGGGCTATTTTCCTGGGCGCAAATTCGGATGGCTGGAAGACCTGCCCGCCGGGGTGGCCCATGAGTGGAGCTTCCGCAGGAAGCGCTTTGAACTCAGCCACCCGGAGCCGGAGAGAGAAAAGGTGCTGGCCGGAATGTCCTCATTCCGCGCCCCCATTCTGGCTGTAGCCATGTCGGATGACGAACTGGGAACGGTGCGCGCCATCCGTCGCACCCTGTCCTATTATGCACAGGCGCCGCGGACAGCCGTTCTTCTTCACCCCGGGGATTATGGGCGGGAGCAGATCGGCCACTTCAACCTGTTCCATGCCAGCCATGAAAGCGGTTTCTGGACAGACACGCTCAGCTGGCTGGCAGAGGGACGCAATCCCTGGCCGGACCATATACTGGGCTGAGACATGCTCGCCCGGCGCACCATAGGCCGACGCGCCGGGCCCCGCATCACTCATGCAGGCAAAGCATGTTCCATGCGCTCTTCCACCGCTTCCACGGCCGCCTCATCTTCCTCTGCCGCACGCTGGCGGTTCCAGAGGTCCGCATACAATCCGCCACGGGCCAGAAGCTGCGCATGGGTGCCCCGCTCCGCCACCTGCCCGGCAGCCAGAACGAGAATCTCATCGGCATTCACCACCGTTGAGAGGCGATGCGCGATGACCAGCGTTGTCCGTCCTGCACTGACCTGATCCAAGGCGCCCTGAATTTCCCGCTCGGTATGGCTGTCGAGTGCAGAGGTCGCCTCATCCAGAACCAGAATGGGTGGCGCCTTCAGAATGGTGCGTGCAATGGCGACGCGCTGCTTCTCACCCCCCGAAAGCTTCAGGCCGCGCTCTCCCACCTGTGTCTTGTATCCATCCGGGGTGGAGCGAATAAAACTGTCGATCTGCGCCAGACGTGCGGCTTCCTCAACTTCGGCATCGCTCGCATCCATCCGGCCATAGCGGATATTATAGGCGATCGTGTCGTTGAACAGCACAGTATCCTGCGGCACCATACCAATAACAGCGCGCAGGGATTCCTGCGTCACATCACGGATATCCTGACCGTCGATCAGGATGCGACCGGAACTGACATCATAAAAGCGGAAAAGCAGACGCGACAATGTCGACTTTCCTGCCCCCGAAGCGCCGACAATGGCGAGGGTGCGCCCGGCCGGAACCTCGAAGGAAACGCCCTTCAGAATTTCCCGCCCGCCAGCATCATAGGAAAAGCGCACATTCTCAAACCGCACCTCCCCTCCTGAAACCACCAGATTGCGGGCATCGGCGCGGTCTGTGATTTCAGGCTTCTGCGCCAGAATGCCAAACATCGTCTCGATATCCAGCATGGCCTGCTTGATCTCGCGATAGATGAAACCGAGAAAATTGAGCGGCACATAAAGCTGGATCATCATGGCATTCACCATGACAAAAGACCCCACGGTCTGCCGTCCGGCCCGGATATCGAACACACACATGACCATGATGGCTGTAAGGCCAATCGTATAAATGACCGCCTGTCCCGCATTCAGCCATGCCAGAGAGGTGAAGGTGGTCACCGTCGCCTTCTCATAGCGCGCCATGGAGCGGTCATAGCGCTGGTTTTCCCAGTTATCGGCATTGAAATACTTGACCGTCTCATAATTGAGAAGACTATCAACGGCCTTCGTATTGGCATCCGTATCGCTGTCATTCATTTCCTTGCGAACGGAAAGACGATACTCGCTCATCTTGTATGTAAAGAGAGCATAGGCGGCCACCGTTATCACCACCACCGCCACATAGCGCCAGTCGAAGGCGAACAGCAGCACGCCGAGCACCATGATGAACTCGACAATGGTGGGGGCGAGTTGCAGCAACAGCATGCGGACGATGGTTTCAATACCATTGCGCGCCCGCTCCAGCACACGTGTCAGCCCGCCCGTCTTGCGTTCCAGATGAAAGCGCAGCGAGAGCATGTGCATGTGCCGGAAGGTCTGGATCGCCAGTTTGCGCACTGCATGTAGCGCCACCTTGGCAAAAATGCCGTCACGCACCTGCGTCACAGCCGCCATGATGATGCGCGCGCCACCATAGGCCAGTGTCAAAAGCACCGGAATGGCAAGGATATAGCCCCAGTTCTCATCCAGGCGCGACATCGCGTCGGGCTGGCCGGCCAGCGCATCTGTCGCCCATTTGAACACGAAGGGGACCACCATGGTCGCGCCCTTCGAGGCAAACAGGAGAACCATGGTGATGATGACGCGCATGCGCAGATCCGCGCGATCATGGGGCCACAGATAGGGCCACAGGGCCGCCATCGTCGCTCCCATATTGCCGGGTTCACGCGTACGGGAAGCGGGGGCGCCAGTTGCGGGAGGCGCGCTCGCGGAGGTCTTCGATGTGGAGGACATGAAAGCCTGACTGCCTGTTCTATTCACTCTGCCCGTCTGTCGGCTCAAGCTCGGCAAAGAGGGCGTCCATTTCTGCGCGCAATGTCAAAATGGCATCGCGATCAATCTGATAATGTGTGCGCTGGCCTTCCGGCGCGCATTTCAGCAGCCCGGCCTCAACAAGCACCTTGAGATGCTGGGAAACCGTGGACTGCGCTTTCGGCAAATCGCGCACGATCTCGCCACAGGGGCAGCGCTCCCGGCGGGCGAGGCGCACCAGCACCTTCAGGCGCACGGCGTGCGACAAGGCCCGCAGGCGCTCGGCCAGATCATCATAATCCAGCTCATCCGGCCCGATCGGGGACATGGTGCAGGGGGAATTCTTACTCATCGTTCATCGTCGATATACGATGATGATGACAGGATCAAGGCACCCGCCGGATGGGCCACGCCTGCCTTTTCGATTATGAAAGAAGGGCATGCAGCCTGCCCTCGACACCCCCAACTGATTGAGAGGTCGTAATTCCTTCACGCCCGCAGTATCCAATTCGCCCGAAAATGCTCTAAGGAAACAGCATGGCAAGAATCAGAAATGTCTGCGTCTATTGCGGCTCTTCCCCCGGCACCGATCCTGTCTTTGTGCAGGAGGCCCGGCGTTTTGGCGCATTGCTGGCCTACCATGGCGTCCGCCTCGTCTATGGTGGCGGCGGCATCGGGCTGATGGGAGAAGTGGCGAGCGCGTCCGCGATGGCCGGCGGGGCTGTCACCGGCATCATCCCGGATTTCCTGCGTGTGCGCGAGCGCGAATTCGCCCATGAAGCCGAGATCATCGTGGTCGAGGACATGCATGAGCGCAAACGGCTCATGTTCGAGCATGCGGATGCTTTCGTCGCCCTTCCCGGTGGCGTTGGCACGCTGGAGGAGCTGGTCGAGCAGCTCACCTGGGCGCAGCTTGGCCAGCACCGCAAGCCCATTCTCCTCGCCAATATTGCCGGCTTCTGGGACCCGTTTCTGACCCTGATGGAGCATATGCGGGCCACAGGCTTCATCCGCTCCCATTACCCGGTGGATTTCCTCACGGCGGATCGGGCGGAGGATATCCTGCCAGCTCTTCAGGCGGCGGCGGATGACATGCAGCATCTGGAAACCGCGGATGCCGACCTTGTGAACCGGATGTGAGAATGCGCCATGAACGGGGGCTCAGGCCCCCGTATATTCCGCCACGGACATGGGGGTCTCATATACCCGCACCGCCGCAAGCATGGGCATGCCGGGCTTGAGGCGATCCCATATCCAGATGGCGATCAATTCGGCTGTCGGGTTTTCCAGCCCCTCGACCTCATTCAGGCAATGATGGTCCAGCCGCTCCATCAGCGGGGCGAAGGCCGCTTCCAGATCGAAGAAGTCCACCACGAATCCGGTTTTCGGGTCCACGGGCCCCTCAAGGGTCAGGTCGACCCGATAGGAATGGCCATGCATGCGGCGGCACCGATGGGTTTCGGGCACATGGGGAAGGAAATGGGCTGCCTCGAAGGTGAAGCCCTGCGTAATCCGCACATTGGTCATGGAATACCGATCACTTTATGGGTCTGGAGAGAGAGCCGCCATTGCGGGTGCTCCAGACAGTAATTCACAACGGCCTCTGTATTGCCCAGTCGATCCGGCCCGTCCATAGGCTGGAGAAAGAAGTGGGTAAAATCCAGATGAGCCAGCCCGGCCGGGTCCAGCTCCACCTGCGGATAAACCAGCTTCAGCTCCTGCCCGCTGCGCTGCACGAGGGGGGCTGAGCCCTTGGGGCTCACTGTCAGCCAGTCGATTCCGGGGGGGGCTGCAAGGGTGCCATTGGTTTCCACCGAGATCTCGAAGCCGCGCGCATGAACTTCATCAATCAGGGCAGGATCAAGCTGAAGCAGGGGCTCGCCGCCGGTAAACACCACGAAACGCCGGGCCCGCTCAGGCCCCCAGACCCGCTCAAGGGCATCAACCAGCGCCTCAGGGCTGGCAAAGCGCCCGCCGCCCGGGCCATCCATGCCCACGAAATCGGTATCGCAGAAGCGGCACACCGCTCCTGCCCGGTCGGCTTCGCGACCAGTCCACAAATTGCAGCCGGCAAACCGGCAGAACACCGCGGCACGCCCCGCCTGGGCACCTTCGCCCTGGAGGGTCCGGAACATTTCTTTAACAGCATAGGCCATGATGGAAATGCTTTAGACTGAAGACGTACAGCAGGGAAGCATTACAAATGCAGAGCTGCCCGCCGTCCTCTGCGAAATGCGGGGGTGGATGGCCTGCGCACGGGCGCGGCGGTGCGGATTTCGCTCTTGCGAAACATTCCTATAATGCACCAATGTGCCCGTGTTTTTCAGTGGACCCGACATTTCATGAGCAACATTGATCTGGACATATGTTTTGATGCCCGCGAATTGCGCAATGCCCTTGGTCGGTTCGCCACAGGTATTGCCGTTGTCATGGCCCAGGATGAAGAGGGCCTTCTTGGTGTCACCGTCAATTCCTTTTCCGCCGTTTCGCTGGATCCGCCGCTGGTCTCCTTCTGCATGGCGCGGACCCTGTCCTCCCTGCGCCGGCTGGAAGCGGCAACCTCCTATTCCGTGAACATCCTGCTGGAGCACCAGAGCGAGATTTCCCACCGCTTCTCACGCCCGGGCACAGACAAGTTTGCCAATATCGCATGGGAGATCGGCCCTTCCGGCGCGCCCCGCCTCAAACATATCCATGCCTGTTTCGAGTGCGTGCCCTATGCGCATTATGACGGGGGGGATCATGTGATCTTTGTCGGCCGTGTCGTCCATCTGCTTGCGGAGGGGGATGACAGGCCCCTGCTGTTCTATCGCGGCCGCTATCACCGCCTTCACCCCACGCCTCCCTGAGATATACAGCCATTGCGCGCAGGCGCCGCACCGGTTCTCCTGTTCCGGGGCGCGGAGCTGACTTAGAGTAAGGCTACGATTCGACAGGCCGCCTGTCACGCATGTCGCGAGGAAAACCATGGTGCAGAATATCAAGAGCGTGCTGATCGGCATGACCGAGGAAGGGCTGGACGAGCCCTCCTCGGCCCTGGGCTATGGCATATCCCTCGCCCGCCAGGCGAATGCGCATGCAACCATTCAGGCATCATCCCTCAAGGTGGTCATGGGCAGCGCCTTTGTCAGCGGCGTTGCAAGAGGCCTGCTGAACGACCACAACCGCCGCCTGCGCCAGCTCGCCGAGGAATGGGCGGAACGGGCGCGCGGGGATGCAGAAGCTGCCGGCGTCACCTGTTCGACCGAGACACCGCATCTGGCCTATAGCGATCTCATCAATGCGTTCGTCACACAGGCACGGGTGCATGACCTTTCCGTGCTCGACGCCGAGACGGCAACCATCAATGCGGACCGCGGCCTCATCGAGGCTCTGGTGTTCAACAGCGGTCGCCCGGTCATCGTGGTGCCGCCGGAAGTGGACACATTCCGCTGCGAGCACATCATCATTGCCTGGGATGCCGGCGCCCGTGCGGCGCGCGCCGTGAACGATGCCCTGCCCCTGCTCAAGGCTGCGCGAACAGTGGAGATCATCTCCGTCGGCAATGAGCAGGATCTGGAAAGCCAGATTCCGGGGGCCGAGCTTGCACCGCACCTGGCCCGCCATGGGGTCAATGTTTCCGTGAAGAATCTGGTGGTGCGCGAGGGCGGAATTGCCGGAACCCTTCAGGAGCAGGCCATGATGACCAATACCGATCTCATCGTCATGGGCGCATTCAACCGCTCCATCCTGCGTGAATGGATACTGGGCGGCGTCACCCAGTCCTTCCTGCGCGAGAGCAAGGTGCCGCTGTTCATGTCCTACTGAACGGGCTTTGGGATCAGGAAAGGTCTCGGGCGGCCCTTCCTGATCCGCAACGGTTGCGACCGCAAAGCAGAGCTCCTGCCGTTACGGAATGGCCTAGCTGACGGCCTGCCACTTGCCATCGGCACCCTGGCAGGCCATGCCCCGCGCAATCTGCGGGCGGCCGGACACATAGATGGTGTGCGAATAGTCGCGGCAGTTCTGGAAACCCGCCCGCCTGTAGGCTGGCCCGGCAATCACCGTGCCACGCGGCCCGCCTTCCACACTCCAGCCCACGGGATAGCCGGGGCTGCCATTGTCCAGAGCCGAAACTTCGGCATCATATGCCTTCTGGCGCTCCTCCGCGCTCAGCCCCTGCCCCATATTGCCGGAGATGAAACCGCCGGAAACCGCGCGCGGTTGAGCGAGCGAACCTGCATCCGGGCCAGACATGCCTGTGCTGACACACCCGGACACGCCTCCCCCGAGGAAGACCGCCACCATCAGGGATGCTGGTTTCATACGCACGAACATTGACCCGAACTCTCGACGCAATTGCCTTGAGGGCGTGAAACTGTGACAGAAAGGCCACTCTAGAACAGGGGTAGCCGAACTTCTCTTATACCATCGGCCCTGCGCTTCAACTGGTCTTGGGGGCCATACAGAGAATGACACGGAAACAGTGCTATAACCGCCACAGAGACAGGCCTCAGCCGGGCCCTGCATCCCGTCCGGCCCGCACGGCGGCGATCTGCGCCATCTCCCCCTGCCGAGCCAGCAGGTAGAGCGCGACCGATACGGCCAGCACCGCCAGAGCCATCACCCATCCGGGAATATCCCCCGCCAGCATGAAGAGATGGGAGAGGCGCGATGAGGCGGCCTGCATCTGGTCCATGATGCCAATGAGCGCTGCCGGAACGCCCAGAGACATGGCCAGCATGCGCGTTGCCGCCGATGTCCGCGCCACCACATCGCCTTCCTGCCGCAGCGTGCGGGCCGAGAGGGTGGCGCGCGCCGCATTCACCGGCCGCGGGCCTGCTGTCGCCAGCCGTGCCGCCACAGTCCCATCCAGAACCCCGGTGACCGGCAGCCCCACGGTCGCCTGAAAAGCAGAAATGCCGGCAATGGTGCGCGGACCCCAAATGCCATCCACCCGTCCGGTCTCTGCATAACCCAGATCCCGCAGACGCTGCTGGACAGAACGGATTTCAGCCGCGGAAAGACCATCGGCAACATTCACCGCGGCAAGCCCCGCCGGTGGATCGAAGGTGAGAGTTGAATCCAGTTCCAGCAGGCGTTTCATCAGCGGTGCAATGCCAAGCTGCCGGTCAATCGTGGTCGCCGACCATTTTCCATCCGCAACATATTTGCCCCGGACATATTGGTCAGATCCGCTCCACAGATAGGCACTGGCCACCCCACGCATGCGATATCCGAACCCGTTGAAGCGCTCCCCTTCATACAGACATCGGATGATGGACCAGACAGGCGCGCCGGGGCGGAACCCCTTGAGGGCAAGCGCATCACATGCGGCCTCTTCCCATGTGGCGAACGGTCCGCGTCCCTTCGGCACCAGCCCAGTCTTGCGCCCGGTGCCGAGTATCTTCTCCCCGTTATGGAGGACGCCCCTGAAATCGCAGGCACTTTCGCGATAATGCAGAACACCGATAAAAGCCCATGGCACGCCGGTCATGGCCTCCACCTTCCGGTAGAGTGCCTTTCCGCCCATGATCCGGCGCGCGGCGCTGTCGATGGCGGCGCGTTTGGCGTCGTGAATGCGCATTCCGTTCCAGCGCTGCACATAATCGGCCTGTATCCGCTCAAAAGCGAAGCGGGTCATCCCTCTCTCCTTCCAGACAAAAGAAAAGCCCGGAAAGCTTGAGCTCTCCGGGCATCATGGCGCCAAGGCGCATCAGCAGCGCATCGCTTCAGAATGAGAACATCCGGCTGGGTGTCTGCGGGCGGATCTCATCCGCCCCGAAATCGGGTGCCGTTTCGTCCAGCCCCCACCACAGCAGGTTGATGTGCCAGCCGGGCAATGCCGTGCGGGGGCTATCCTCACCCGCATCCTCCGGCATCGGCGCATGAATGATGCCCACCTCATCAAGGTCAAAACGTTCGCCCTGCCATGTGCCCATGGTGGGCAGAAGGCCGCCATCTTCCATCACCCCATGCCCCAGCACCGCCTGAAGCCGGGCAAGTGCGGCCGGACGCCCGGCAAACCGCAGATAGATCGTCCTCATGCCCATGTCCTTGCCTGCTCCTGAATCGCCGCCGCAGAGCCCTTCACCGGCCAGATCACCAGTTCGTCGATATGCGTGACTCCGCTTGAGCTGAACCCGTGCGGCTGCGGAATATCGCTTCCCGCCTGGGAAGATCTGGCCGCATGGCCGTTCTGCGAGAGGGTGCGCTCACGTCCGCTCCACCCGAAGCACACGGCAAATTCATCATCAGGAGTGGAGACATCCGGCACCAGAACAGGGCTCTGGTTCATGAAAACATGATTGGAGCCTGCCCTCGTCCGCCCCAGAACACCCGGCGCGATGACATCGGGATTCAGCGTTTCGGCGCTGCGGAACCGCAGGGCGATGGTGACGGGGCCGGCAGAAGAGACAAGCGCCCTTGCAGCCGCACTCCATGCCAGCTGATCCGCCACCCGTGTCACGGCCGAAGCCCCGGTTGCGATATAGGAAGAGGGATATGTCCCCACCTCCATCTGCGCGCCATGATGGATATAGAGTCCACCCGCGCCATCCCCCGCGAATGCATTGCCGGCGACAGGATCGCGCACCCAGACGGTCATCCGCGTACTGCCGCTCACATCCGCTGCCGTGCGCGCGCAGATCCAGCAGCGCCAGATACCCCCGCCAACAGGCTCCATTCCCGCCGTGATGCCCGGGCCCATGCCACTCACCTGTCCCGAGGCCAGATCATAGATGGCAATGGGCTGGAGGCCGGCTTCCCATTGGGTGACCACTCCGGCAAGCGAGAGACGGGCCTGTGCATACTCCCCCGCTCTCAGAAAGATGCTGGCGACATAGGAGGTGGCGGCGGAAATGGGGATGAAGCTCCCCGGCTGCGCATAATGCATGGTATTTGTCGTACCCGGCACCATCTTGAAGGCCGCCCCTTCAGGCGTGATGGACACATCCTGCATGGCCCAGCCTGTGAAGCCGGCAGAATGCAGCATGAGATTGGTTGCCGCCCCTTCCACCAGAAGCCGCCGCCGTCCGCCATTCTGCTCGAAGGCGAGCCGGTTCCCCGGCACCGTGCCCAGTTCCCCGTTCACGCCCGCAACCTGCTTTGCCCCACCTGAGCGGACAAACAGGTCCTGCGCGGTGCGATACTCTCCATTCAGCACATAGCGCTCGCGCGAAAGGTCTGCCGCAAGAACCGGCATATGGCCATCCAGAAGAAAGGAAGGCCCGCGCCACCACAGCTCATCCCCGGTGGAAACACCGGCGACCGGACACAGGAAATAATGGATGGCGACCCGCACCAGCCCGCCCGAAAAGGCTCCGCCATTGGCGCTCAGGCGCACGGGCGTGGGGGAATAATAGGCTGTGGGGCCGATGACACCCTCATTTGAAGAGCCACGCCCGATACCGAGCATTCCGCCAAACTTGCTCCGCTCACCCGGCACGCCGCAATCATAGGAGGAAGCCCCCGTGACTGCGGTCAGCGTGCGGGTGGAAACCGCAAAGACAATGGCGCGGGCCGGGATGACGCATTGCGTTTGCGTATAATCCCCGCTGAGGGGAACATCCTCCTCCACAACATGGGCCTCGATCGCGGCCCGGTTCCGGGTGGCCGCGAGGGGTGAAACCCAGCCCTGCCCGTCAAACACCCCCACCCGCCACTCATCCCGGATGAAGGCCAGGCAACCGACGGGAACCGGCAGGAATTCGAGACTTCCAGCCTCGAAACTGGCCAGTTGTCCGTCATGGCCCGAGAACACGCCGGTTGCGCCCGCTGGGACGAACCAGCACGCGCCCTCCGCAGGTTCGGCGGGCGGCTCCGCCGCACGCACGCTTTCGAGTGTGAGCTGCACCAGCGCATCCAGCCTGCGCAGGCTTTCATTATGCGTCACATGTTTCTGCGCCTGGGCCGCTGCCAGATAAGGCAGCCCCAGCCGCGCCGAGCTTTCGGACATCTGATTTTCCTGCTTGAAAGAGAAGGCTCACACCAGCACGCTGGCAAACAGGGCATCACCTGCCCCAACACTCTGGGAGAGCTGCATCACACGAAAGGACAGGCGGCGCCGGGGGCTGCCGAAATCGGCCACTTCATCTTCCGCCCGATACAGGAAGAAGGGTGTATCGCTCTCCAGCACCCGCACCACCGTCTCACCGTGCAGAATATCCAGCCGGTAGCGCTCCTGTGCCTCGCCGAGCGGCACCTCCAGTGCATCCCAGCCATCCCCGTCCACCCGCGTGCGCCGAATGAAGGAAACCGCAACACCATTCGTCCCGCGCCGCGCACGCAGATGCACGGGAGAAAGCGGACGCAAGGCCCGCCCTCCCACATCAGCCCGGCGTTCCGTCACATTCTCCCCGCCATGGTCCTCCCGCACCGGACCGACGCGATAGACATAGCTGCACCCCAGTTCACCCACTCCGCGCGCCACGGGCAGAAGGCTGGCATCCAGCCGCACCAGTCTGGTGCCCTCCGGCCATGGCTGCCCACCCGCGGCCTCTGTCCCGCCCACGCCCCGCAACAGGCCGGAGAGGCGGTAGCTGCGCGCATCCACCAGTTCCGCCTCGGTGAACTGGATGATTTCCGCCTCACGCCCCGCAGCCAGCAGCGCCAGTGCATTGGCGCCGGCCAGAACCTCCGCGAGGCTGGCGGAATGCAGGGCGGAACGCTCCAGCTGCACCAGCAGGGTGTTGAAACTGTCGAAACGCCACAGGGGGCCGGGCTTCAGCGGTTCCATCAGCGTGCCGAAAACCGCGCTGCTGGTGATGGGGGCCACGGCCTCAAAACTGCCCCCATCAAGAGAGCGCCACACCGCCAATGTCCCCGGCCAGGGCGAAACCGCTGCGGCCACATATTGCAGCGGCACCGGCTCTTGCGCCGTCAGGGCCGGCAGGTCCAGCACCTCCACCTCCGGCGGGCCAAGATCCTGCGGCAGCATCGGCTTGCCACCCTCCATCGGCGCCAGAGGCGCATCGAACACTTCCGGCTCGATGCTCCGGGCGGAAATGATGCGCGCCTCGGCCTCCTCCACGCGGGTGATTTCCAGCAGGCGCCCCCTTCCATCTGCCGACAGGCGCAGCACATCTCCCGGTGTGAGCGCGAGAGAGGAAGGCGGCAGGGTGAACTGCACATTCTCGCGCCCGGCCCACAGATCCTGAAGCCACACATCGGCCGCGCGCGCCATCACATTGGCCGGCGCCACAACGGCAAGGGCGGCATGGGCCGCATGGTGGCTTCCCCCGGCCAGCCGCCGCGAGGACACGCTGGCCTGCCGGTAATCCTGCAAGGGGTCGATGAAGCTGACACTCACCTGTGCCGGCAGTTCGCTCTCCTGCGCGCGGGTCATGCTGAGCAGGGGCTCGCCATCCACCTGCACAAGACCGGCTTCCGCAATCTCCACCACCGCACCCGTGCCGCGCGGACGAAAAGCCATCCGGCCATCTTCCTCATTGGCCTCGAAGGCGAAGGCCCGTGCCAGCGGCTCCAGCGCCGCGCGGGCTGTCATGGGCTCCTGCACCACATAGCCCTCGACAACGCCCTCCAGCATGGAACTCTCGACATCCGGAACACCGAAATCAGCGCACAGGGTCTCCACCAGCCCATCCAGCGGGGCGGAGCCCAGCCGGCCATTCAGCCAATGGCCGGTATGCCAGTTCGCGCTATCGCCCCACACATCCTCCAGCAGGGGAAACTGCGGATAGGGGCGCGCATCCCATGTCCACAGATAGACACAGCCTTCCTCCACCATGCGCCCGCCATAGAGCGGGGCGGGTGGATTATCCTGCTCATCCGCTCCGGCGGCCGGGTCGAATGTTGCCAGAATAGCCTCATTGCAGCGACGCAGAACGGTGTCGTCCCGCAGGCCGCTGGAGAAGGGCGGCAAGGCGTTTTCAGATGATTTCGGGTCCGGAAAGGCACTGGGGCGGTTGGGCCCCTTGTCCACGGCGGCGCATCCTGCCTCCATCAGGCGGATGGGCTTGGACCCGGGCCTGTAGGCGGTCGGCGCATCGTCCCGCACCCCGGCGCGGCGCGGATGATGCGCCATGGCCCACCATGACCATATATCCTTCTGCCGGTAGAGCCATGGCTCGCCATGGGCACCATCGGTAATCGGCAGGCGCTGCTGCGCGGCGCGGGCGGCCTCATCGGCATAATACCAGTCATATGCCTCGCCGGCCCGTGTGCGGCTCTTCAGATAGGCCGGATCATGCAGCACGCGCGCCAGTTCCAGATCGAGATGGTTCACCCCATCGCGCCAGTCCGAAAGCGGCGGATAATAATCGATGCCGATGAAATCCACCGCGGGGCTGGCCCACAACTCATCCAGCGGAAAGGCGACATCCCCATTCCCGAAGCTCTGCGCCCCATATTCCGTCCAGTCCGCCCCATAGGAAACGCGCACATCCGGGCCAACAATGGCCTTTACGTCAGCAGCCAGACGCGCCAGCTCCTCTGCCGCCGGGAAGCGCCCCTCCTCATCGCGCAGACGCGTCAACGCGACCATTTCAGAGCCAATGAGAATGGATTCCACCCCGCCCGCAACCACAGCCAGATGCGCATAATGCAGCACCATGCGGCGCAGGCTCCATTCGGCGGGGCCGTAATAGAGCACCATCTGACCCATGCGCATGAAATGCGCGCCCTGCGCCTTGCCGAACAGCGCCTGGACCTGCGCCCGGCATTGCGCCGTGCCATCCACGGTTCCCGGCCTGCCCGGCGCAGGGTCACACACAATACGCCCCCGCCAGGGATAGGGCGGCTGGCGGTCGGCCCCCGTCCATGGGTCGGGGTGCGCATTCTCCTCATGGATATCCATCATCACGAAGGGGTTGAGCGCCACCTTCAGCCCTGCCGCATTCATCCGCCGGACAGCCTGAATGATGCTGAGATCAGATGGCGTGCCGCCATAGGCCGCCCGGCCGCCATGCTGTGAAACAGCCGGCACCGCAAGGCGCGTGAGCCCGCCCACGGACCATTCCAGCGGCACGGTCGCCCTGAAAAGCTTCTCGCAACGCGGCTGCACCTTGCAATGCCCGGCGCGCAGATCATCGCCGAACCATGACACCACCAGAGACACCCGCTCCACATTGGGGCAGGTGGCGCGCAACTGGTCGAGCGCGGCATTGAAATCGCTGGAAGCGTTCGTCACATGCCGGTTTTCGGCGCCATAGCTGGCCGGGCCATAAAGCTGGCTCACCGTTTGCGTGGCATAGCCGAACTCGGTCGAGCCGGGGATCATGGTCACCGCCCGCACCTGCCGCTCGAGCCGGCCCACTGCCCGCTCCACCTCCACGGTAATCTGCGGCAGGCGATTGCCGAAGCGGGTAAGATCGAGATTTTCAAACATCACATAGGCAATGCCGCGATAGGCCGGCGCACCCTCGCCGCCCTGCCGGGCCTCGATCAGCGGATCGGGCATCTGGTCCGGCCCACCCAAATGGAAACGCACCATGTTCTGCCGCGTATCCAGCAGCTTGCCATCCGCCCAGATGCGGCCGATGCGCGAGATGGGGCCCTCGCACAGAGCCACGGCGAAATTGGCATAATAGCTATAGGTGACACTGCTGGCCTTCGCGGCCATGCTGCTGCCCTTGCCGCCGACAGACTGGGTCTGTGTCGTGGCCACTTCCCTCAGCCTCGTCGCCCAGATGACCTGCCCGGAAAGCCGCGCCCGACCATACAGGCGGGGAATACCGGCCCCCTCGGTGGAGGCCATAACATCCAGATCGGACACACGCGGGCCATGGCTGGTGCTGGTGCGGCTTGCGCCAAACAGGGTCTGGTCCACCACCGCGCCACCCAGCGCACCAAGAGCGCGCCCGGCCACCGCGCCGATGGGGCCGAACAATGCGCCACCCACCAGCCCGCCAGCCGTGCCCAGAAGCAAGGTCGCCATGGAAATCCTCACACAATCAGAGAAATGAACGGCCCCGGGGCGTCGCTACACGTGCCCCACACCGGGAAAGGCGAAGGCGGCAACGGTACGCCTTCGCCACCAGGGGCCCAGATGCCCCTCGCACACGCTCACGCCGTCATAGGCATGTATGATGCGCATATCTTCCGCCAGAATGGCCACATGCTTGGCCGGTAGATGCGCGCGAAAACGAAACAGCAGCACATCTCCCGGCAGGGCCTGTGCAACCGGCACCTCCCGCAGATACTTTGCGGCCGTTTCCGCCAGCGTTTCCCGTCGCCCGGCCTCTGCCCAGTCCGGGGCATAGGGGGCAAGCGGCTCCGGCTCCGGCCCAATGAGCGCGCGCCACACGCCCCGCACCAGCCCCAGACAATCGGCCCCCTGTCCCTTCAGCGAAGCGCGATGGCAATATGGTGTGCCGATCCAGCTGCGCGCCTCGTCCAGAATGGCCGCACGGGAAAGAGCAGGGCCTTGCCGCTGCGCCATCATCTCAGGCTCCCGTCATATCCGCCCTCGCCCGGCACGGCGACGGAGATGATGGCATCATTGCCCGGCATGTGCGGAAAACCACGAAAATTGAGAGCATTGCGGAAACGGTCGCGACAGGTGGAGAAGCGCTTGTCACATCCCGCGCTCACCCGCACCCGTTCACCTTCCTGCACATGCATTGGCGGGCGCTGCCACAGGCGCACAATGGCGCTTTCCCCCGCCCGTTCGTGGGCCTTCACCTCGGTGACGAAACCGGCATTGGCCCCGCCCAGAAACTCCAGCCGGCCGCGCGCGAACGTCTCGGCGGGGAACGCCTCCAGCCCCTCGATGCGCAGCCGCAAGGCTCCCTCTATCGCGCGCACGATCCCCTCGCCCGAAAAGGATGCCTGATCGAGCCGCACACCACAGCGCGCATCCCCCAGCGTCGCATCGCAGCCTGCGCTGAAGATGCGGCCATGTGTCTGGTTCAGCGCATCGCTCAAGGCGCGGATTTCGGCGGTGAAGGTGCCATCGGCGCAGCGCACCTCGCCAATCACGCCCTTGCGCAGCAACACATGCTGTTCGGGGGCCGCCCAGTTGATGAGGAACAGCTCAATATCCGCCCCGTCATAAAGCCCGGCGGCCAGATCATCCGTGCCCAGCGCATCGTGGGAAAGCGCCCCGGAAAGCTCTGCGCCTGTCACGGCCAGCCCCTGCGCACTGGCATGTTCGGAACCGGAGATGCCGGATGCCGCCTTCAGCACCACATGTTGGAGCACCAGGTCGCGGTCATGGTCTGTAAAGCCCATCACCACGCCATCACGCCGCACCAGTCGCCAGCCATGGCACAAGGTGGTGACGCCGCCGGCAAGATGCGCCGCCAGCGCTTCATCGATCTTTCGCATGGATCTGTCCTTGCAGCTTTCAGGGGCGGATTTCGATCAGCGGAATGCGCGGAATGTCACCGGCCGCGAATGCCGAGAGGTTCACCTCAAGAAAATCCGTATCGAACCGCACCGGCACATCGAACATGAACCCTGCGGTGACCATGGCCCCCTCCGGCGGGGCGCGCTCTTCGGCAAACAGCACCGTGCCTGTCGTGTAATCCACGGTGAAATCGGTTCCGGCCACCTGCTCCACCTCTTCCACGGCAATACGGACAGAGCCCTGCACCGGCTTGGAAATGGGCCGCACATAGGGGGCATGCATGCCGCCATAGGTCTTGCTCAGCGAAAAGCTGCGCCGTGCGCCATCCCCATGGCCAATATGCTGGTCGCGCGGTGAAATCTGCACGGCAGGTGGAGCCGAGGAATGATCGAGCCTGTCCCGCCAGCGAAAACCATATAAACGTCCGCGCCTTTCCTCAAAGAATGCAACCACTTCGGAGAGTGCGGCAAGGTTTTTCACGCCATATCCCGCATCCCATCTGCGTCGTGAATCCGCCAGCCTGGTATTGCGTTCCTCCCGGCCGGAAGCCGTTGTCACCACCTGCGTTACCCGCTCCGGCCCGCCGGCAGCACCCAAAGCAATATCGAGAGGAAATAAAATCTCATGGAATGCAGACATATGGCCTCCATTGCCCCTGTTGCTCCAACAAACCAGTAGAAACCATGTTGACTTCAATGAAAGGGATGTTTTCACTTCCCTCATCTGTGATGTGGAGGGAGTGATGACATGCCCGCGAAGCCCGCTCGAACAGCCGCCGGCAAGACAAAAGCCAGGCGCCCCGACAGCGCCCACCCTCTCATCAAGGCGGAAGCGGCCAGCAGCACCCGCCCGAAGGCAGCCTCATCCAAGGCCGCACACGCCGGGATGAGCGGTTCTGGCGCCGGGGCGAAAAGCCCGGCGCGACATGGCTCGCCGGCATGCATGCGCACAAAGGCAGAGGCTGTGGCCCTGTCCCGCCCCAAGGCGGCATCATGGAAAGCCATCCGCGCCACTGCTCGGGCATGACGCACCACCCGGAACACCCGGAGCGCCGGGCTTTCAACCGCTCAAGGGGCTCCGCCAGCCAGCGGAATATCCATGGAAAACGGTCCTAGCCGCTCCTTCGCGCGCGCATCACGGCCCGCCCCACAAGCCCGGAAAGATAAGCCTCGGAGCGGTGGAATGCCGCCAGATCGGGCGTGCTCACATTCACGGTTACCTGGGCCGCGCCTGCACCGGCCATGCGCACCCCCAGATTGCCGTCACTGCCCCGGGCAAGCGGCATGATGGCTTCCGCCCCCTTCTCTCCCATCAGGCCAATACTGGCCCCGCCCCCACTCATGGGAAAATAGGTGGGGGCCGCCACCACACCGCCACGGGCGAAGGGCTGCACCTGCCCATTCTGGAACACCCCGCCATGGGCAAAGGCCTGCCCACCCGTGAAGCCGGACAACAGTGAAGACAAGCCGCTCTCCAGAGGTTTCAGCGCGGCTGTCAGGGCAAGATTGGAGAGGCGGCCGGCCAGTTGCTGGATCACGCTGGAAAAATCCTTCCCCTGCACCACCAGCCCGGTAAAGGCAGAGGACATGGCCCGCGCCACGCCCTGTGTGGAAACCTCCATGTCCTCAAGAGCCGCCATGGCCTGCCGCGTATCCACGGCGATGGCGATATCAACTGTCTCGGTCATCGGGAAAACGCTCCATCAGCTTTTCAAGCCCGCTTCTGCGCAGGGCGAGGTCCGGAGCCGGCGCATATGCTCCAAGCGCACAAGCCAGCTCGCGCGGGGTCATGCGCCAGAACTGTTCGGGGGGCAGCCGCAAAAGGCCAAGACCCGCCGCCATCGCGGCATCCCACGGAAAGGCAGGAGGCGATGGCGCGGCCTGTGTCAGTCCTTCTGCGGCAGTTCCGGGGGGCGCGGCGCCGTCTCCCCTGTAGGGGCGGCGAATGTTGCGCCCAGAAGATCCGTGACGATGCGGGCGAAGCCGGCTGCCCCGCCATCCGCCCGCATGCGCTCCACCTCTTCCAGTGTCACATCCGCTCCCGCCCCCCGCAGACCGGCATGGATGATGCGCGCGGCATCCCGGGCCGAAAGCCGCCCGCGTCCAAACCGCTCGGCCAGCGCCATCAGGTCATCCGCACCGAATGCGCTTTCCAGTTCCGCCAGCGCGCCCAATGTCAGCACCAGTGTGCGTGTCTGCCCATCCAGCACCGCGCCGATCTCACCGCGCCGCGCATTCACGCTGCCCTGCCCCATCACAGCACCTCGAACAGCAGTTCGCCCGCACTTTCCAGCGTCAGGTCAAAGGTCACCTCCCGGTCATGATCCGCGCCAATCTCCAGCGCGGTGATCTGGAACGGGCCGCTCACCATGCCGAAATCCGGGATGATGACCTGCATGCGCACCAGAGCGCCGGCAAAGAATGCCTGGCGCATCAGCGCATCGGATTGCGCATCCTTGAAGATGCCCGAGCCGGAGATGGAGGCGCGCTTGACGCCTGCTCCTTCCAGCAGCTCACGCCAGCGGCCGGCGGATTCAGAGTGGGTCACATCCACGCTCTGGGCATTGAAGGAGAGGGTGCGTGCGCGCAGGCCCGCCACCGTCACCAGCCCCGCGCCGGAATCCATTTTCAACAGCAGGTCACGGCCCTTCTGCGCACTCATGTCTTTCTCCATGCTTTCAGGATGTTGAGGCCACTTCCGTTACGGCGCGAAACCGCACGAGGGCATGAAAGGTGCGCCCGTCCTTCTCGCGCACCACCTCCGATGTCGTGGCCCGCAGATTGGCGAGGCGATGGCCGGAAAGCTCCAGTGGCGCGTCATGCAGCGCCTGATGCACACAGGCCGCCAGCGCGAACGCCTCTGCCCGCCCGCCGCTGCGGGAGAAGATGTGCAGGGTCAGGGCATGTTCCGTGCCCGCCTCCGTAGCGGTGGACCAGTCACTCACCACCGCCTCGCCAAGCGCAACATAGGGAAAGGCGGCATTATTGGGCGGCACATCATAAATGCGCGGGCCGCCCAGAAGCGCCAGCAAGGCCGCATCCTGCGTCAGCGCGGCATGAAGTGCCCGCCGCAGGCTCAGCACCGGGCTGTTCAGGGCCATGGTCATGCGCCAGCCCTCCGCTTGCGACGCTGGAAATCCATGCGGATGCGATCCAGAACCGGGTCTGCCTCCACCCCGGCCTCTCCGCGCATGCGGGCCAGAAGTTCCTCATCCCGCACCTGCACGATCGGGCGTGCGGCAGCCCCGCTGATCTGCGCCCGTGTCCCGGTTTCATCCGCAATCATCTGTCCCAGCTCCTGCGCGCCCTGCGTGGCGGCGGCTTCCACTGCCGGTGTCAGGGCGGCCACGCGCAGCCGTCGCGCCAGCCCGGAAAGGCTGCGCGTGGATATGTTCACCCTCATGGCTGTTCCTCCCGGCACCGGCAGCGCTGGAAGCGCCCCCAGCCATCGCCCTCGTTCACGGCCTCCACATGGAAGATCCGCCCGCTTGCCAACAGCCTGTCACCCGGCGTGATGGCCGATGGCGCGCGCACGGTGATGCGCCAGAGATGGCTGGCCCGCGCGCGCTCTTCGGCAATGGCATGGTCTGCCGAAACATGATCGAGCCGCCCCCAAAGGCGCCCCACATCCACATAGTGTCGCGCCACGCCGCCCGCGCCATCGGGCACATCCACGAATGTCTGGTGAACCAGCCGGCGGCGCAGCGTGCCCAGGGCAATCACCTGCGCGCTCACAGCCGCACCAGCCGGTAAGGCGCCAGCAGCGTCCTCACCACCTCCGGCAGGCGGGTTGCATCTCCCGCCCCTTCGCGATGTTCATAGAAATGCGCCGCCAGCAGGCGCACGGCCTGCACCAGATCCGCCGGCACATCGGCGGCATCGGCGCCATAGCCGGCCTCCACAATGATGGAAACGGCATCGCGTCCCATGGCCTGTGGCACATGCAAGAGGTTCACATGGATCAGCCCGCCGCCGCCGCGCCCCACCATCAGCGCCTCTTCCGGCACCGCAATGTCCTGCCCATCCAGCCCGCGCACCTGCGCCGCCAGAATGGCGCGCACCGGAGCCACGGGGGAAACCAGCACCCCGCTGCCCGGCCAGCCATCCCGGGTCAGCCTCCAGCTCTGGGCCATCAGCACCCGGCCTGTATGGGCTTCCACAAACCGGCGGGCCGCGCTGATGAGCGCATCAACCAGCCCATCCTCATCATCATGGTCGATCCGCAGGAAGTCCTTCACCTGCGCGCGCGTCAGCGGCTCGGCCACAGGGCCGGCAACAAGTTCTGCCATCACAAGGCTCCATTCGGGAATAGGCCGCCGCAGGGGCGGAGGAACGGGCAGGGTCATGCCTGCCGGGGGGGGGGGGGTCAGCCATACCGCCACACAGGGGCATGGCCATGCCTTCCTTGCCGCGCCCTGCCCGCCGCCACAGCCTCGGGAAGGGCGTTGCGGACACGGCGCAGGAATATCCACCATGGGTGTCAGTCAGTGGATTGACGTGTCTTCAAGGCAGCGGCACAACCAAGGGCATGAAGCGCTCCTGCACCCTTGCCGCCGCACTGGCCCTTGCCGCCGGCCTCGCCCTGTCCAGCCCCGCACAGGCCATTGTTGGCGGGCGGGCGGCTTCGGCCGAGATTGCGGCACACAGCGTGCTCATCGTCTCCACACGCGGCGCCTCCTGCACCGGCACGGTTCTCGCGCCAGACCTGCTGCTCACGGCAGCCCATTGCGTGGGGCCGGCGGCGGATTATGCCGTGGCGCTGGTGGATGAAAACCCGCCACGCCTCATTCCGGCCACCCGCATAGCCCTGCACCCGCGCTTTGATCCCGGCCAGTTCCGCAGCCGGACACCGACGCCGGATCTGGCTCTGGTGAAGCTGGCGGAGCCTCTGCCCGCGCGCCTGCGCCCGGCGCGGCTCGCATCAGATGGCATTCCGCCCAAGGGCTCCTCCCTGCTCCTTGCCGGCTATGGCATGACAAGTGATGGCGCGGAGCAGACAGCCGGCCAGTTGCGCGCTGTTTCCCTGCCCTCCATTGGCACAACGGGCGGCATCATGGTGCGCCTGTCCAAGGGGGGCGGCGCGGGGGCCTGCACGGGGGATTCCGGCGGCCCCGCCTTTCGCAATGGCGCGCTCGCCGGGGTCACCAGCTGGGTGACAGCCGCAGGCGGAAAGCGCGGATGCGGCGGGGTCACGGGTGTCACACTCGTTTCACTGCATCGGGACTGGATTACAAGCACGGCCCGCAATCTCGGCAGTCCGATCGGAGAATGATCCATGGCCAACGGCTTGCTCCTCTTTTTCAGATCAGCGCGCCGGGCCATGACAGCCTTGGCGCTTGGCGCCACATGCCTGGCCGGCGCGGCCTTCACCAGCCCGGCCGCAGCGCAGAAGGATGAGGGCTTCGACCACGCCATCTGCCGCCTCATCGATGAGGCTGCCAAAAAGGAGGGGCTGCCCACACCCTTCTTCACCCGCCTCATCTGGCGGGAAAGTTCATTTCGTCCGCATGTGGTGAGCCATGCCGGGGCGCAGGGCATCGCCCAGTTCATGCCCGCCACCGCCAGGGCGCGCGGGCTGGACAATCCGTTTGATCCGGCCAGCGCCATTCCCGCATCCGCCGCCCTGCTGGCAGACCATCTGAAGGAATTCGGCAATCTCGGCCTTGCCGCGGCCGCCTACAATGCCGGGCCAGGCCGGGTGAACCGCTTTCTCGCCGGCAGCGGTCTGCCGCAGGAAACGCGGGATTATGTGCGCTTCATCACCGGCCGCAGCGCCGAGCAATGGGGCGCGCTGAAGCGGCGGGAACTGGTCTCCCTCGCAACACCGGAAGATCTGGGAGAAGCCGCGCCCCGGAAAGGCGCGGCGGAGGAAAGCCCCCCTCCCCTTGTGGCAGACCCGACGGGGGCGGCCCTGTTTCCCGCGGAATCCTGCATGGTCACACTGGCCTCCATCCGCAAGGGTCATCCCGGCCCGGATGATGAGATGAGCCAGCTTTTCGCCCCCTGGGGGGTGCAGGTCTCGGGCAATCACTCCCGGTCAGTCGCGCTTGCATCCTATCGTCGCGTGGCGGCCCGCCATCGCGCCGTGCTGGGAGATCAGCGCCCCATGATCATCGCAACCCGCCTTGGCGGACGCGGAAACCGCACTTTCTATCGGGTTCGCCTGCCGGCGGAAACGCGCGCGCAAGCCAATGCCCTGTGCAATCGCTTGCGCAATGCGGGCGGTGCCTGCATCGTCATGCCGAACTGAGGGCCATCCGCGCCCATCCCTCCACGCCCGGCCATATCATGCAGAAGCATGCTGCCGAACCACAACATGGCCCGGCAGAGCTTCATGGATTGTCCCCACGAGCAACCGCATGGACATATGGAACTTCTTTCACCGCGTCATCTCGCGATGGGGCACCACGGAGCAGCCCTTCCTGCCCGGCATGATCTGGATTTTCACCCTGCTTCTCGGGCTGGCCTATCTGGACAAGGAGAATATCGGCCTGCTCCTCATCCCGCCCTTTGCCGCAAGCATGACCGTCATTCTCTATCTTCCGCAATCTCCAACCGCCCAGCCCTTCGCGGTGGTGTTCGGCGCCACCATCGGCACCATGATCGGAACCGCGGCCTGCCAGATATTCGGCACCGGCCCCCTCATTGCCGCCGCATCGGCCTTCGTGGCGCTCACAGCCCTGCCCAAGATGCGGGCCTATCATCCGCCCGGTGTGGCTCTTGCGCTGTTTCCGCCGCTTTTTCACACCAGCATCTGGTTCCCCATCACCATCGTCCTGCCTTTCACGCTGGTGGTCGTCATCTCGGCCAGCGTGCTCAGCCGGCTTGTCCCATCCTGGCCGCAATATCCGCGCCCGCTGGAGTGAGAGAGGGGGAAAGGCCCGCCGGGCGGCAGCTTCTGCCACCGCCCGGTATCCTGTCCTGATCCGTGCGCCGCATGGGTCATCCTCGCGGCGCGCACGCCTCAGGCCGCGCTGAACTTCATCAGCTTCACCGCATCAAAGTCCTGCACGCCGCCACCCACGCGCTTGGTGGTGTAGAACAGCACATAGGGCTTGGCGGAGAAGGGATCGCGCAGCACATTCACCCCGGCCCGGTCCACCACCAGATAGAAGCGGCGGAAATCGCCAAAGGCGATGGCGCAGGCATCGGCCGCGATGTCCGGCATGTCCTCGCATTCCACGAGGGCAAAGCCCATCAGGCTGGCGGGCTGTCCTGCGGCGGAAGGGGGCGACCAGAGATAGTTGCCGTTCTCATCCTTCAGCTTGCGCACGGCAGCCTGCGTGCGGCGGTTCATCACGAAGGTTGCATTGTGACGATAACCGCCCTTGAGGGCATAGACGAGATCCAGCAGGCCATCAGCGGGGCTGGAGGCCGCAAAGCCTCCATCGGCCTTGCTCGGCACATGGCCCACCTTGCCCCATGTCCATGCGCTTTCCGCAACCGTGTCATAGGTCAGGAAGCCGCGCGGCCGGGCCACCCCGTCGCCATGGACGAAGGCGGCCCCCTCCTGTGCGGCAAAGGCGGCATCCACCTCTTCCGCCAGCCAGTCCTCCACATTCATCTGGGCATCATCCAGCAGGGCCTGGGTGGCCGCCGGCTGTGCGTACAGCTCCATGGCCGGGAAGGTCAGCTCCGCCAGAACCGGCGTATCGGTCTGCGGGCGGGCCGCCGTTTCCGCCGCCCAGCCGGCCATCGGCCCGGAGGTCATGAAAGGCTTGCGCAGCGTGCCGGCCCCGGTGGTGCGAACCGTGGCGAGGGCGCGGATGGGGGAAAGCGCGGCCAGACGGCGACCGATCTCGCTCTCGATCGCGGAGGGCACGAGAAACCCGCCATTTGCGCCTGCACCAGCCGCGAGCGCCTTGCCCTCCAGCATTTTCAGCCCGCCCATCTCGCCATGGCGCACATAGGCATCAAAGGCCGCGCCATGCTCATGGCTTGCCGGCATGCCCGCGGCCTCGCCCCTGCGCCCCTCAAGTGCCGGGCGCCGCGCCTTGGTCGCCAGCGCATCGAGACGGGCCTGTTGCAGGTCCAGCGCGGCATCAATGCGCGAAAGCTTGTCGCGGGTCAGCACATCGGCACTGCGCCGTTCCATTTCAGCAAGACGCGCATCATTGGCGGCCTTGTATGCCTCGAAAGCGGAGAGAAAATCCGCCATGGCGGCACGCGTTTCGGCAGTATTGGCCTCAACCATGGCCACCTTCTTCTCCGGCGCACCCATCATATTCGACATGATATATTTCCCTGTGACATGAAAACAGCACGGCCCATCCACCGGGCACACCCGGCGGAAACCGATGAGGAAAAACAAAAAAGGGACAGTCAGTGCCCGCACAGGCTCGCGCGCAGGCGGGTGGTGGCCGAGGCCAGCGCCAAAGCGGGCGGCGGGGCCAGAACGGGTGGTGCGGACACCGGGTGGCGGGCGATGCGCGCCCCCGGCTGCATGGGAAAAGTGACGATGGAGATTTCCCACAGATCAATGCGGGAGAGCTGACGCACGCGGCTGCGCGGGTCCTTGCGCGCCTCCACGGCCCTGAAGCCGATGGAGAGCCCATCCAGCGCCCCTTCCGCCACCAGCGCGGCACATTCGCGCGCACGCGCCACCCCGCAGGAGAGACGCCCACGCACATAAAGGCCCCGCGCATCCTCCTCCATATGGGTCCAGATGCCGATGGGCTCGGCCGGATCATGCTGATACAGCATCCGCACCCCGCCCGCCCCCAGCCGTGCAAGGCTGTGGGTGAAGGCGCCCGGCAGCACCATGTCGCGCCCCAGATCCGTGACGCCAAACAGGCAGGCATAGCCTTCCACCTGAAAGGAGGGGCTGGCCTCATTCTCCATGTACGACACGCTCAACCCTCCGCGCCGGTGGGGCCGGCCTTGTGGCGGCGCACCTTGTCCAGCCGTTCAAGCGTCGCCACGAAATCGCGGAACACCTGACCGGGAGCAGCCTTGCCGCGGCCTTTGGCGGCGGCGGATCCGGGCATGGTGGCACATGGGCGGGCGGGCGTATCCAGCGCACGAATGCGCGGCGCCGCCGCCTTCCGGGAAGGAGCAGGCATGGAAGCTCTCCATTTTATCAAATCAATAAGGATGAAATAGAAAAGTGGCGCCCATCATGTGAACGCCCCTCATTCGCCATAGCCACGCCTCAAAAGACGGGTGAAATACTCACACTTTCATCGTGAGGCATCCCCGCCATGGCCCATCCCCTGCCATATCTTCTGCTTGCCGCAGTTCTTCTTGTGCCTTTTGCTGCGTATTCAGAATCGGAAGCAAAGAAGGGTGGCCCGGTACATCTGGCGAATCCGGCCACTGAATACTGTGTCACCAAGGGCGGAAGTCTTGAGATCCGCGAGAGTGATCATGGCCGGGTGGGTTATTGCCATCTGCCCGATGGGCGGGTCGTGGAAGAATGGGCGCTCTTCCGTGCGGAAAACACGCTGACGCCCAAGAAGCCCGAGAATGCGGATGCCAGCGCGAGCACCGAACAGCCCGCAAAGTGATTTCCGCGCTCACATGTCATCGCCATAATGGGCATTGAAACGCGCCAGCTCGCGGATGAAGTCATCCAGCCGCGAGCTGGCCTGCGAGAGGGCCTGCAGCGCGCGCCAGCATGCGGCCGAGGCCGCCAGCGCCCATAACAGCAGCGCCAGATGCGCCAGATCACCCCGCTCCGCAAAGGCACGGACAAGCGGCTCCATCGCATCCCTCCTCTTCCGGCTTCTGAAAGCCCGCAGCACGCGCCTCGCCCTCAGGCGCCATAGCCCACGGCGGCCCGCTTTTCCTCCTCGCTCAGGAAGTCCGCGGCGCCCACCCGCGCCCACAATTCCGTTCGCTCGCCGGAAAGCGCCTCCACCTGGTCCAGATCCGGCACCAGCCGCAAATCCGCGCCATAGGCCGGCCCCAGCCAGCAGGAAAGCCCCTCCGCCACGCGCTTCACCAGCGGCAGCACGCTTTGGCGCCACAAGGCACGGTTGGCTTCGGCATAATTGGAATAGGTGCTGTCACCGGGAATCCCCAGCAGCAGCGGCGGCACGCCCACGGCCAGTGCAATCTCGCGCGCGGCGGAGTTTCGCGCCGCCTCGAAATCCATGTCCTTGGGCGAGAGGGAGAGCGGGCGCCAGTCGAGTCCCCCTTCCAACAATAGCGGACGTCCGGCATTGGTCGCGCCCTGAAATGAGGTTTCAAGCTCGCCCTTGAGCCGCTCGAACTGCTCATCACTGAGAACCCCGGCCCCGCCATAGACCAGCGCACCGGAAGGGCGCGCGGCATTGTCAATCAGCGCCTTGTTCCAGGCGCTGGCGGAATTGTGCAGGTCCAGCGCCTGGGCTGCCGCCTCCAGCGGGGCGAAACCATAATGGTCATCCAGCGGGTTGAAGGCGGTGAGGTGCAGAATGGGCGGCACATCCGCCGCCTCCACCAGGCTGGCCTGGCAGATGCGCTGCGTGCGCCCGGCCAGCGTATAGTCATAAGCCTCCGGCCAGCCATCCGGCCCGGGCACGACACGCATCCTGTCCGGCCGCAGCACATGCAGCTCCCGCAGGCGCCCATCCACGGCCACGGCCTCCACATAGGCATTGCCCGCCACCAGCAGATAGCTCACCACCGCCTCGATCAGGGATGTGCCGGTGAGGCGCGGATTGGGTCGCGCCAGAAGGGACAGGAGCGGATGCTCATCCAGTTCCCGCGCGCCTTCCATCAGCACCAGCGGCACCGAGGCTGCCGCCTCTCCGATCATCCGCACGGCACGATAGGCAATGGCATTGCGCGCATATCCCTCGCGCGAGAGGCTGGCGAAGTCACGCCCGCTCCAGCGCGCATGTCCGCCGCCCAGCAGGGCCACAAGCGCCGCCGTTCGGCTGGCTTTCACCTCCTGCGGCTTCGGTGCGCGCCGCAGGGGCGCCAGAAGAGAAGAGAGCATGACAAACCCCGAAAACAGAAAGGCCGCCCAAAGGCGGCCAGAATGAATGATGAATGCACCTTATCGGCAGCATGCGGCCCCACCGGCCCGCATACGGGCACAAGAGGCCCGCACTTCCCGGGGACAGGAGCGCGCCCTAAAGCCCCCGCACCCGTGGCGGCGGGGCCTGTGGTTGCAGCGCCAGTGCGGTCAGAGCCCAGACCAACGCATCCACCCTGTCCGGCGAGCGGCCGGAGGAAAGGCCCTGTGGCCCGAAATCGCACATCTCGTCCTCCAGCGCGGGAAAGGTGCCGCAATGATGCACACGGCCCTGCTCATAAAGTGCGGCTACCGGCTCGGCCCGCAGGAACTTGCCGCGTGTCGCGCGCACCTGTTCCACCGGCACGCCGGCATCCACTTCGGCCAGAACAGCGCGCACCATCTCCCCACCCTGATTGACCTCGGCAACGATGAGATCCGCCTCGAAACGCCGATACAGCGCCACCGCTTTGCCCGCCCACTGGGCCGGTCGCAGGCCCTGGGCGCTTTCATCGGCCAGCACATGCACAGTGCCCGTCGCATCCATGCCGGCACAGATAATGCCGCACGCATCCGCCCCCGCGCGTGAGGAGGCCGGCGGGTCCACCGCCACCACAATGCGCTGGAGGGGCGGCGCGACCTCGATACGCGCGGCCTCCAGCGCCGCACGGGTCCACAGGGCATCGGGCCTGTCCTCGATCAGTTCGCCGTCCAGCTCCTGCCGTCCCAGTCTTGTGCCGCCATAGCGCTTCAACACATGGGTAAGAAAGCCGGGGGCCAGATGCAACGCATTGTCCGCCGTCCTCGCCCGCGTCACCGCCACATGCGGATCATTCAGCAGGCGGCGCAGAATTGGCGCGGCACGCGGGGTCGTCGTCACCATCTGGCGGGGCTGGTCTCCCAGACGCAGGCCGAACTGCAGCATGTCGAAGGCATCGTCCGCCCGTTTCCATTTCGCCAGCTCATCCAGCCATGCCGCAGCGAATTGCGGGCCGCGCAGGCTTTCCGGGTCTTCAGCCGAAAAGCCTTGCGCCACCGCGCCATTGGGCCACTCCAGCCGCCGCCGCGTGGGCTCCCATTTCGGTCTCTCGCGGCGTGGATGGATGGCGAGAATGCCGGAAACGCCCTCCACCATCACCTCACGCAGATCGGCCATGGTCTCGGCCACCAGGGCGATACGTGTCACCGGGCGGTGGGCAAAGGGAGGGCGACCCAGCGCCAGCCCGCGCACCCATTCCGCTCCCGCGCGGGTCTTTCCCGCACCCCGCCCGCCCAGCACCAGCCATGTGTTCCACGGCCCGCCACCCTGCGCCTGCAAAGGCGGCAACTGGTCTTCCCGCGCCCACATGGCCCAGTCTGTCAGCAGCCTTTGTGCCTCGGCCTCATTCAGGCTCGCCAGAAAGCGCTGGACCAGCCCCTCCACCTGCGCACAATCGCTCAAGGCGGTGCGCAAGTTCACGGCGGAATTCGTCGAGATCGCGCACATGGTCATCCTCGCCTGTTGCCGCATGGGTGCGGATGGCCTCATCCTCGGCCGCCGTCAGCTCGCGCAAGGTGCGCGCGATCAGGGCCAGGGCACGGGCATCCTTCTCACTGTCCGCCGCGCTGCGCACAAGGTCTGCGCCGTCATCGCCCATATTGAGCGATGCGCGCATGCGGCCCTCAATCTCGGCAACCTGCCGCTCCGCCGTCCGCCACAATCGCTCCAGCAGCCGCTGGCGGGGATGCGGCCTTGCGCTACCCCCTCCGGATGTGCGGGCGGCACGCGGCGGAAGGCGGGAAGCCCGCCTTGCCGGCGCTTTCCGGTTGCGCGCCCTTTCCGCCCCCGCATCTTCTGCCGGCGCCTCCGCGCAAGCTCCTGAACCGGCCTGTTCCCGTGCCGATGAGATAGGCCCGGGCTGAGCGCGCCCCGCCACACGGGCGGAGCGCGGCTGCACCCGGCCCCGCCTGCGCCCCCCAGTCTGGCGGCGCGGCATGGGGTTGAGCGTGACTGTTCCATCCGCACCAATCTCCCGGTCTGCCCAGTAATAGACAGAATGTGAGGTCAGCCCGGTTTTCCGGATGATTTCAGCAAGCGGCACTCCATTTTCATAAAGCGCGCGGGCAAGCCGCGCCGTCTCCGGCTGCACTTTTGCAAGTGCTTGCCGCGGCAGCTCTTTTTCAGGCATGGCATGTCCAGAATGAAATATGCCGGCACAGCGGCGCACGGGCATGCGCTTCAAAAGCCCAGTGCGAAAAGCTCATGCCGGATATGAAAAACCAGAGCCGCCGCACAGCGCCTTCGTGGCGGGCGCAACTCTGGAACATGCACAAACACTACCCGTCGAGCGCATCGCTGTCAAGGACAATTTTCCTAAAAAGGAATTTTTACCTAGGAGAAGAGCGGCAGCTCATCGTCCTCCTCAATCTGCACCCGGTTCCGCCCGGCCATCTTGGCGCTGTAGAGCGCCTTGTCGGCGCGCCCGTAAATGCTGCTGAAAGTATCGTCCGGACGCACGGCCGCCACCCCGCCGGAAAAGCTGTAGGAGAAGTCCGGCCGCCCCTTCAGGGGGCGCGATGTCCGCACCATGTGCAGCATCCGTTCAAGAATGCGCACCGCATCCTCGCGCGAGGTATCCGGCAGCACCAGCACGAACTCCTCGCCCCCCACCCGGCCGAAACAGTCCGAGCGGCGCACCTGGGCATTGATGCGGGCGGCAAAGTCCCGGAGAATCGCATCGCCGGCCTGATGGCCATAGCGGTCATTGATATATTTGAAGTTGTCGAGATCGAGCAGGCACACGCAGCCGCTGGTATCGGCGCCAAGGCCCATGCCCTTTCGCGCCAGCATGTCCTCCACCCGCGCAATCACGAAACGCCTGTTGGCCACGCCCGTCAGCTCATCCGTATGCGAGGCCTGGATCGCCCTGTCGCGCGCCATGCGCAGCGTGCGGGCATCATCCCGCAGATTGGAGATGTCACACTCGATGGAAAGCAGCCAGCCATCATCGCCCACGCTTTCGGTTGCCAGCATCCATCGTCCGTCATGCAGCGGATGTTCCATGGTGCGCACCGGGGTCTTGCCCCGTCTGGAAAGGGCGGAAACCAGCCACTCCTCGAAATCGGGAGCGCTGATCACCTTTCCACGCCCGAGTGCGAAATTGCGGCGCACCAGCTCTGTCCAGAGCGGGCTTTCGCCCGGCTCCACCCCATAGGCCTCCCGGTAGGCGGCATTGGCATAGCGCAACCGGTCATCACCATCATAAGCCGCCATGAGGACAGGGCTGGTTTCATGAAGGCGACGAAACTGGTCTCCACAATCATCCATGTCGCAATCGATCCGGAAAAAAGCCGCATGCGGAAGTGCAGCGAAGAGGAACGGAATCCTCCCCACTCAATGCAGCAAATATGAGACGATTTACCAATAGAACGCATGCCCCTGCGCATGAGGCATAACTGCCTTACACACGCCCCTCTTGCAACTCTAGCACAAGACCGCCAAAAAGCTCGGCTTTTGGAGGGTGTGATGGTCGCATGCGGTCTGGACTTCGGAACATCGAACACGACGCTCGGCCTCAATCATCCCGGTGGGCCGCGTCTGTGCAGGCTTGAAGGCACGCATGAAACCGTGCCCAGCGCCATCTTCTTCGGTGCGGATGGCAGCAGCTGCATTGGACGCGCCGCCATTTCCGCTTATATTGAAGGGACGGAAGGTCGCCTCATGCGCGCCCTCAAATCCGTTCTCGGCAGCGCCCTTCTGGAAGAAACCACCCGAATCGGGCGTGATCGCGCGCCCTTCCGGGAGGTCATCGCCCGTTTCATTGCCGCCGTGAAGGCCCGTGCGGAAGAACAGGCGGATGGCGAGATCACGGCTGTGGTCCATGGCCGCCCGGTGCATTTCGTGGATGGCGATGCCGAAGGCGACCGCGCCGCCGAGAATGCCCTGCGCGAGATCGCCCATGGTATCGGCTTTCGCGATATCCTGTTCCAGTATGAGCCCATCGCCGCCGCGCTGGATTATGAACAGCAGATCGCCGGCGAGGAAATCGCCCTCATTGCCGATATTGGCGGCGGCACATCGGATTTCTCCATCGTCCGCATCAGCCCGGAGCGGCGCAATCTGGCTGATCGCTCCTCCGATATTCTGGCCAATGATGGCGTGCGCATTGGCGGCACGGATTTCGACCGGCTGCTGAGCCTTGCCACCCTCATGCCCCTGCTGGGTTATGGCACGCCCATGAAACGGGCCGGCCTCGATGTGCCCTCCAGCTATTTTCATGATCTGGCGAGCTGGCACTCCATCAATCGCCTCTATGAACCCAAGGTCCTGCGCGAGATCCGCGAGGTGCGCCGCGAGGCGCAGGCGCCCGAGCGGCTGGAACGGCTGATGCAGGTTATCGAGGAGCGGCGCGGCCACGCACTGGCCGGCGTGGTGGAGGCCGCCAAGATTGATCTGGCCGCCGGGCCGCAGACCCGCATTCCCCTGGAGTGGATGGAACCGGGCCTTGCCCTGGGCATCACCCAGCCGGAACTGGCCTCCATCACCGCGCTTCTGGCCGATCGCATCGCCGCGCGGATCGACATGCTGCTCAAGGATGCCGGCCTGCGGCGCTCGGATGTGGACGCCCTGTTCCTGACAGGCGGCTCCACCCGCCTTGCCCATGTGCGCGAGGCGATCGTGCAGGCGGTGGGAGAAGGCCGGGTGGTGGAGGGAGACACCTTCGGCTCTGTCGGCGTCGGTCTCACCATCGAGGCAAAACGCCATTTCGGGCCATAGCGGGCCTGAATGTCTGCGCCTGCCCCTCTATTCATCCCCCATATGCTTTGACGCTTGAATAGAGAGTGCCTGCATATGGGTTGATGTTGCAGTGAATATTGTATTCCTGCGGAACACCACATAGCCTCCTCCCATCATGTCCGGAGGACAGCTCATGCTGGGAAGACGCACGTTTCTCACCGCGTTCGGTGCAACGGTCATACTGGCCAGTGCACCGGCATCCGCCCGGCAGTCCGCCAGCGCCGCCGGGCAAGGCGCGCAAACACCCCCCGCCCCTGCTGAAACCGGCTGGAATGATGGCCTCGCCCACCCCATTCCCTATGCGCCACATCTGGGCGCGGGCAAGGCGCGCGGGCTGGTTCTGGGTGGCGGCGGCATTTATCTGGCCTCCTGGATGGCGGGTTATTTCCGGACATTGAAAGCCAATGGCATCGATATCGCCAATACAGATATTGCGGTCGGCACCTCGGCCGGCTCGCTTGTGGGCGCCGTGCTTCTGGGCGGGCGGCTGGAAGCTTTTGCCACCGAGCTGGAAACCCTCGGCAAATCTCCCGAGCTGTTTGCCAGACTCATTCCCGCCCTTCCCCCCAATCCCAGCCAGTTGCGCGCCCGCGCGGCGGCAGATAATGCCACACAGGCCACGTCGGAGGTGATCCAGAGCATCGGCCGCGCCGCCATGGCCGCGCGCAATCCCGCTGGCCCGGCCAATTATTTCGCCCATGTTCAGGAATTGCTGGGTGAAACAGGCTGGCCCTCCCCCAGGCTGCACACCACCGCGAATGATTGTTATAGCGGCCAGCGCCTTGTGGTGTCAGAAGCCTCGGGCATTCCCATCAGCCATGCCTGCGCCGCAAGCTCCTCCCTGCCCGGCTCCATGGGGCCCACCTGGCTCGATAACCGCCTGTGCATGGATGGCGGCATCTGCCAGACCAGCACCCATTGCGATGTGGTGGCGGGGGTGAAGAAAGCCCTCGTCGTCTCCCTGTCGGACGGCGGGGCGGAGGCGGTGAAAGTGGGCCTGCGCACATCCGGCCTGCCCAATACGCTCCAGCAGGAAATCAAGACCCTGGAGCAGCAGGGCACGCAGGTGATCCTCAAGGTGGTGGGCCTCATCCCCGGCGCAACCCATGTCGACAGCATCATGGACCCGAAATGGATCACCCCCTGCCTGGCCAATGGCCATGAACGCGCCCTGGCAGATGTGGCCGACATGCGCGCATTCTGGAATGGCTGAGCAGGCTGCAAGGGCTCCGAACAGAAAAGGCCGGGATGTTTCCCGGCCTTTATTCATTTCAGATCAGGTCACTATATTTGCGCAAGGCCCACAAAAACTCATAAACAATCGCCAATGCGGCAAAAGTAATGTGGAACTTCCGGCTCTGCACGAACATGGCGACAAGGCTCAGCAAGATGAACATGACCGCACGGGCGTGATACTCAACCCCCAGAGCCGACAGATGCTGCGCACCCTTCAGGAAGGAATCGAAATAATCCAAAATCATGAATGAGATGAATATGGAGAAGAACCATATTCTGCGAGACATGAAATAGTCTCCATACCCATCATACTCGTGCAATGAGTCCGGAAACAGAAGGGTGCAGAGAAAGTAAAGCGTACTGGCATACAGGATGATGAAGCAGAACTTCACATAATCCCATTTTACGGTGGAAAGATTGAACTCCCACCACCAGAACTGAACGATGAACAGAAACGTAAAGGCAACCCAGAGAATATGAACCGCACTCACCCGCTTGCGGCTGGGATGCTGCACGAATGCGGCGAGCCCGCTCAACAGGCGCCCAAGGCTCAAGGCCACAATAATGCCGATGAGCATGCGCACATGAACAAAAAGATTGGGATCAACCACGGCCATCTGCTGCATCATGCGCCTTTATTGACAGATCCATCCCGAAGCACGCTTCAATGAAGCATTAGCATGGATCTGCCACAAAACCGCCATGGCTTTTTCTGTCTTCACGCCCTTTTTCAAAAGCAGGGCGGAAGTGTTCAGCCATGAGGGAAAGTCCTCAGCCTGAACACCCTCTACATATCCGGGCAGGCCGGAAGAGCCCGGCCCGCACTCAGGCCGCAGCGCCAGCCTGAAGCAGTTTCCATGTGATGGCGTCGATCAGGGCCTCAAACGAGGCGTCGATCACATTGGTGGAAACCCCCACCGTGCCCCAGCGTTCGCCATTCTCATCCGTGCTTTCAATCAGCACCCGGGTCACCGCCTCGGTGCCGCCATTCAGCACGCGCACGCGGTAATCCGTCAGGCGCATGCCGACGATGAGCGGCTGATATTTTCCCAGATCCTTGCGCAGGGCCACATCCAGCGCATTCACCGGGCCATTGCCCTCGGCGGCGGAGATGAACACATCGCCATCCACCTCCACCTTCACCACCGCCTCGGCCACGGAAACCTGCTCGCCCCGGGCATTGTAGCGGCGCTCCACATTCACGCTGAAGCGCTCCACATGGAAGAAATCCGGCACGGAACCCAGAGCCCGGCGCGCCAGCAGCGCGAAGGAGGCATCGGCCGCCTCATAGCTGTAGCCCTGCGCCTCGCGCTGCTTCACCTCCTCCAGCAGGCGGGCGAGGCGCGGGTCATCCTTCTCCACCGCAATGCCAAAGCGCTCCAGCTCCGCCAGCACATTGGATTTTCCGGCCTGATCCGACACCAGCAGCTTGCGGGCATTGCCCACCGCTTCCGGCGGCACATGCTCATAGGTGGAGGGATCCTTCAGAATGGCCGAGGCATGGATGCCCGCCTTGGTGGCAAACGCGCTTTCGCCCACATAGGGCGCATGGCGGTTGGGC
Source organism: Haloleucobacter ellipsoideus (assembly GCF_052491725.1). Taxonomy (NCBI): domain Bacteria; kingdom Pseudomonadati; phylum Pseudomonadota; class Alphaproteobacteria; order Hyphomicrobiales; family Xanthobacteraceae; genus Haloleucobacter; species Haloleucobacter ellipsoideus. The sequence continues at coordinate 396,263 of NZ_JBQWAR010000018.1, read as the reverse complement.
GCGCGGTTCAGCATCTCGTCCAGCGTGCGCGAGAGGGTGGACAGCTCCGTCAGCGCGCTCTTTGAAACGCCAATGTCAAAACGCGCCGCATAATCCTGCTTCAGCAACAGCGTGGGGATGATGGAACACAGATTGGCATTGCCGCAGCGCTCGCCCAGCCCGTTCAGCGTGCCCTGAATCTGCCGCGCACCGGCCCGCACCGCCGCCAGCGAATTGGCCACCGCCTGTTCGGTATCATTATGGGCATGGATGCCCAGATGATCCCCCGGCACCACCCGCGCCACATCGGCCACAATCTCTTCCACCTCATGGGGCAGCGTGCCGCCATTGGTGTCGCACAGCACCACCCAGCGCGCGCCGGCATCATAGGCGGCCTTCACACAGGAGAGGGCGTAATCGCGGTCTTCCTTGTAACCGTCGAAAAAGTGTTCGCAATCCACCATCGCCTCGCGTCCGGCGGCAATGGCTGCCTTCACGCTGTCGCGGATGCCCTCCAGATTGTCCTCCGGTTCCGCGCCCAGCGCCACCTTCACCTGCCAGGCGGAGGATTTGGCCACGAAACAGACGGTATCCGCCTGCGCCTCCAGCAAGGCCGCGACGCCGGGATCATTGGAGGCGGAGCGGCCGGGCCGCTTGGTCATGCCAAAGGCGGAAAGGCGCGCGCGCAGGTCATGCCGCTGTGAGAACAGCTCGGTATCGGAAGGGTTCGCGCCGGGATAGCCCCCTTCCACATAATCCACGCCCAGCTTGTCCAGCATGGACATGACCTTGACCTTGTCGGCCTGGGTGAAATCGACCCCATTGGTCTGCGCACCGTCACGCAGCGTGGTGTCATACAGAAAAAGGCGCTCTTTCAGGGCCATGGTTCATACCTCCCCGCCTGGCATACAGCTACCGCGATGCAGGTCTTGACTGTTCCGCACTTTGCCCCCGCCTCGTGCTGTGCGGGGCCGGCTTTCCCGGCGGCCTATTGCATCCGCGCCTCTGCGCCCAGCGGCTTCTTCATGCTGGTATTGGCCAGCCACACATCCCCGAGGGAAACGGAATTGCGCTGCTGGGGCGCATAGCCACGCTGCTGGAAGAAGCCGAGGGCGCTGTCGCTGGCATCCACGCTCATGGCCTTGGCCCCGCGCGCGCGCGCCAGTGTCTCCGCCGCCTCGCACAGCGCGGCGCCAACCCCCATGCCGGCAGCCTGGGGATGCACATAGAGCATCTCGATATGCTCATTGTCCTTCAGCGAGACGAAGCCGGCCACCTGCCCCTCATGGGTGGCAATGAGAGTGAGAAGGCCGGCGAGCCTTTCGCCAAAGGCCGCCTCGTCATCTGCCGCCGCGGCCCATGCCTCCTGCTGGTCCACATCATAGTCGTCGCCCGTCAGCTCCTCGATGGAGGTGCGGAACAGGGCGGCCAGAACCGCTGTATCGGCGGGCAGGAACGGGCGCAGGGCGATGCGCCGCGCCTTCACACCCATGCTCATCGCGCCACCTCCCAGCTTGTCGTTCCGTCCTTGTTGTCCATGAGCACGATCCCCTGCGCGGCCAGCTCCTCGCGGATCTGGTCGGCGCGCCTGAAATCGCGGGCCTTGCGGGCAGAAAGGCGCTGCTCCACCAGATCGGCGATCACCTTCTCATCCAGCGCCACGGCCTGCCGCGCCCGTGCCCGCCATGCACTGTCGCTCTCGCCCAGAAGGCCCAGCAGATTGGCGGCCCCCTTCAGGCGACGGCGCAGGGCGGTGGAGCTTTCCTCATGCTCGGCCACATCGGCCAGATGATGGAGATGGGCGATGGCGGAGGGGCTGTTGAGATCATCGCTCAGCCGTTCGGCAATCTCGTGCTCGAAGGGATTGTCCAGCCCGGTTTCGGCCTCCACATCACCGATCACCCGATACCATTTGTCGAGCGTGCGTGCGGCAGCGCCCAGCCCCTGGCGGGTCCAGTTGATCGGCTGGCGATAGTGGGTGGAGAGCATGGCAAGGCGCAGCACCTCGCCCGGCCACTCCTCCAGCAGCTCGCGGATGGTGACGAAGTTGCCGAGCGATTTCGACATCTTCTCGCCTTCCAGCATCAGGAAGCCGTTATGCACCCATGTCTGCGCCATCACGCCCGAATGGAAGGCGCAGCGCGACTGGGCAATCTCGTTCTCATGGTGTGGAAACACCAGATCGATGCCGCCGCCATGGATGTCGAAGGTCTCGCCCAGATGCTTCCAGCTCATGGCCGAGCATTCGATATGCCAGCCCGGACGCCCCGGCGTGGCGATGCCGCAGGGTGAAGGCCAGCCGGGCTGCCCTTCTGTCGAGGGCTTCCACAGCACGAAGTCCATGGCATCGCGCTTGTAGGGGGCCACATCCACGCGCGCACCGGCCACCATCTCATCCAGCGGGCGACGCGAGAGGGCGCCATAATCCGGCATGGAGGGCACATGGAAGAGCACATGCTCCTGCGCCACATAGGCATGGCCGGATGCCACCAGACGCTCGATCAGCTCATGCATCTCGGCGATATGCTCGGTGGCGCGCGGCTCCACGGTGGGGGGCAGGCAGTTGAGCGCGGCCGTATCCTCGCGGAACCAGCGATAGGTCTCTTCCGTCAGGTCGCGGATCGCGATGCCGCGCTCCGCCGCACGGGCATTGATCTTGTCATCCACATCCGTGATGTTGCGGACATAGCGGACATGGCTCTCGCCATACAGGCGGCGCAGCAGGCGGAAGAGCACATCGAACACGATGACCGGCCGGGCATTGCCGATATGGGCATGGTCATAAACCGTGGGGCCGCACACATACATGCGCACATTGGTGGGATCGAGCGGACGCAGAACGTCCTTCGATCGCGTCAGCGTATTGTGAAGCCGCAGCTCCATGGATCGCTCCAATTCCCTGTCGGGCGCAACGCGCCCTGTTGCCTGCCCCGCCCCGAGGGGCCGGATCTGGATCTGCAAGGACATGCCCGTTCAGGACATGTCCGGCCTGTGCCCCGCAAACGCACCCATGCGCTCGCGCCGGTCCACCGGCCGGGGGTCCATATCCTTCAATGTCAGGGGCAGCAAAGGACGGCCACGGCCAGCGTTGGGGCTAACCGCAAATAATCGGCGCAAGAATGCCGAAAATGGAGACATGACCGTTCATGGGCGGGACAATGGTGCGACGCCGTCGCTGCGTCAAGGCTTTTTGGCACGGTTCCAGCACGCTTTGGCCGGCCACGGGGGGCACAAAGCATGGCTTGACCGGCATGGCATGCAGGATTATCCCGGAAATGGGGGATATATCAGTCATCGCTCACATGGTGCGGCCATCCGGTTGGCCCTGCCGTGGCGTGCCGGCACCGGCATGCAAGCGGAAGCACAAAGGCGTTCTACCCTGTCCATGCCCAGATTTCGTCTGTCGCGCGTTCTTTTCCCGCGTTCCTGCCATCTGATTCCCGTGCTGGCTTTGGGCACGGCTCTCGGCCTTGGCCAGATGGGGGATGCTGTTGCGGAATCCCGCATTTTCCTGATTGAATCCTCGGGCAGCTATGGCGTCGACACGTGCCTTTCCACTGGCGCGAGCTGCGGCGCGCAGGTTGCGGCCGCATGGTGCCGCTCCCATGATTATGCCAGCGCGCTGGATTTCGGCCCGGTGGATCGCAATGGTCCCGCCATCCAGCTTTCCGGCACAACCCCGCCCGCCTGCCGGGAAGATGAGGAATGCCCGGCTGTCGTGGCCATCACCTGCTCGCGCTGAAGCCGGCGGATCACGGCCTCATTTCAGATAGTCCGCACATTTCGGCACCTCGCCATTCGGCCCCCAGGGCATGATGGGCACGGTGGAGGTGGAATTCTGCGGGCTGCCCTCGATCAGCTTGTCCGTATAGACGAGATAGACCAGCACATTGCGCTTCGTGTCACAGCCCCGCACGATCTGCATCTTCTTGAACATCACCGAGCGGCTCTGGCGAAACACCACATCGCCCTGCGAGAACTTTTCCCGGAAGGAAACGGGCCCCACCTGACGGCAGGCCAGGGAGACATCGGACACCTCCTCCGCCACGCCGAACATGCCTGAAACGCCCCCCTTCTCCGGCAGGGTGAAGTGGCAGGCCACCCCATCCACCAGCGGATCGTCGATCCCCGAGACCACGAGCTTGTCATCCGGGGTCATGAACTTCCACACCGTGGACTTCTTGAAGATCACATCCGGCTCGGCGGCCAGTGCGCCAGTAGAGGCGGCCACGGGGGCCGCAAGGCAGGCCGAACCCAGCACAATGGCCCGCAGCATCTGGGTCACGCTTTGCATCAACTGTTTTTCCTTGTGCTGTCCATGCCCACTATATGGCCCCGCCCCGCAGGCTGGAAAAGGGTGCGCTGTCACGAAACAGTTGACGTGTACCATGCCGACATGACACCCCTGCCCGCGAACACGCACGCCATGCGTGAAACATGCTGATGAAGCAGGGAGCCTGGCATGGATATCGCCCGCCGCAAATTCCTTGGCGCAACGACAGCAGCCCTTGCCGGCGGCGCCATCGGGGCCTCCCCCGCCCTTGCGGCCCCGGCCATTGTCGAGAGCCAGCCGGAACTGCGCTGGCGCATGACCTCCTCCTTCCCGCGCTCGCTGGACTCCATCTTCGGCGCCGCCCAGATGCTCTCGCGCTATGTGAGCGAGGCGACCGATGGCCGGTTCCAGATCCAGACCTTCCCGGCCGGCGAGCTGGTGCCCGGCATGCAGGCCATGGATGCCGTCTCCAACGGCTCGGTGGAATGCGCGCAGAGCGCCACCTATTTCTATGTGGGCAAGAACCCCGCGCTCGGCTTCGGCACCGGTGTGCCCTTCGGCTTCAACACGCGCCAGCAGCTCTCGTGGTGGTCTTTCGGCGGCGGCGAGCAGCTCATCAACGGCATTCTGGAAAAATACAAGGTCATCGCCATTCCGGCCGGAAACTCCGGGTGCCAGATGGGCGGGTTCTTCCGCAAGCCCCTGGAAACGCTGGATGACCTGAAGGGCCTGAAGTTCCGTATCGCGGGTCTTGGCGGGCAGGTTCTGGCCCGTCTGGGTGTCATTCCCCAGCAGATCCCGCCCACCGATGTGTATGCCGCCCTCGAACGGGGCACCATCGATGCGGCCGAATTTGTCGGCCCTTATGATGACGAGAAGTTCGGCCTCGTTCAGGTGGCCAAATATTATTACTATCCCGGCTGGTGGGAAGGCGGCGCGCTGCTGCATCTCATGGTCAATACGGACCACTGGGCCAGCCTGCCCAAATCCTACCAGACCATCCTGCGGCTGGCCTCGGATGCCGCCAACAACTGGATGCTTTCAAAATATGATTCGGTGAACCCGCCCGCATTGCGCCGCCTGGTGCAGCAGGGGGCGGAACTTCGCCCCTTCCCGGCCCCCATCATGGATGCGGCCTACAAGGCCGCGCAATCCCTCTATGAGGAGCTGGCGGCCGCCAACAGCGACTTCAAGGCCTGTCTCGATTCCATGAATGCCATTCGCAATGAACAGCTTGTGTGGCTCCAGATCGGTGAATACGCCTTCGACAGCTTCAATATCCGGACCCGCACCCGGGGGTGACATCTCAGCCGGTGTGACCGAAAGAGCATAGACTTTCCTTAGTTTCGTCACCATTAACCATCTGAGAGCAGTTATAGAGATACCATTGAAGCCATGAGCCGCTGCAGATGGACCCAAGAAGGTTGAGGATGGGATTTACGCGACGCTTCGGCAGCCGCATCGCCGGTATTGTCAGTGAGCTTTCCAGCGGGATTGCGCAACACCTCGCCACTGTCCGCATGCCGGTGCGCGGCATCTCATCGGCCATCGGCCTGCCGGCGGCTGTTGTCATCGGCCTGTCCTCGCTCAGCGCCCCGGCGCTGGCGCAGGGTTCCAGCTGCGCCCAGCTCGAAGCCTCCCTGGCCTCGCTGGATCGTGGTCCGAACAGCTGGGCCGCGCGCCAGTCGCAGGCTGCCCGGCAGCGGACGGAATTGCAGAATCTCACCTCCCGCGCCAAGTCCATGGGGTGTGACGCGCCCCGTGGCTTCTTCATTTTCCAGGGTCCGCAAAGGCCGCCCCAGTGCGACCAGATCGACGACCAGATCTCGCGCCTGCGCTCCTCCATCGCCGGGCTTGAGCAGGGTGGACAGCAGGAGGCCGGCCAGCGCCGCGCGCTCATTCTGGCTCTGGCGCAGAACAATTGCGGCCAGCAATATACCAATGCCGTGCAGCAGGGCGGCCAGCGCCAGCAGCAGCGCCCGCGCAACTTTCTGGAAGCCATTTTCGGCGCTCCCGTCGAGAGCGGGGCCGAGGATACGATCCCGGACGTGGACATCTCTGCTGTCGAGCCGGCGCGTACCAGCTATTCGCGCACCGTGTGCGTGCGCACCTGTGACGGTTATTTCTTCCCGCTTTCCCGCGGCTCCAATCCCAGCCGCTTCGAAGGAGAGGACCAGCTCTGCAAGCGCCTGTGCCCGGCGGCGGATACCCAGCTCTTCTCCTATTCCGGCGATGACATTCGCTCCGCTGTCAGCATGAGCGGCGAGAACTACATGTCGCTGCCCAATGCGCTGCGCTACCGCAAGGAGCTGGTTCAGGACTGTTCCTGCCGCGCTCCCGGCCAGTCCTGGGCGCAGGCGCTGGATGGCATCGAGAATGAGAGCACCCTGCGCAAGGGCGACATTCTGGTGACGGAGCAGCAGGCGAAGGAAATGTCCAAGCCGAAATTTGCTTCCAAGCCCGGCACGCCCCGCAAGGACCCGGCCCAGACGGGTTCCGCACCGGTCACCGCCACCTCGGAGGCCCCTCTTGCCCCGGCGGCGGAACAGCCCGGCCAGCGCCCCGTGCGCATCATTCCCCTGCCCCGTTCCCGCAACCTGCCGCAGGAGCCGGCGCTCGGCGGGGATGACTGAGAGCATCCGCGCCATCGCCCCGCCTTCACGGCAGCAGGCGTGACGAACAAGGCACACCCCATATGAAAAAGCCGGGCTTGCAGGCCCGGCTTTTTCATATGGGGCAAGTGATCATAATTTGAAAAGGATGATGCTGTAGTTCCAAGGGGAATCACGGAATTCCAGCCTTGGAACCAAGGCTGCGTATTGCCCGGAAGGACCGCCTTGACTGCTGCATGGAACCATAACGCACCGGCAAGAAAACCGGCTTCCATGCGCTGGCTGCATCGCGCCGCACTGCTGCTGCTTGTTGTCGGCTGTCTGGCCAAGGGGGTCGTCATCGCCAAGGCCGCCCAGCTTTATGGCACGACACCCCAGCTGCCCATTCTCTCGCTGACCCTTCAGGAACTGGACAAGACAGCGGACACGCGCGATGAAGGTGGCACCATCTCTGCTGGCACCTGTGTCAGCGCCACCCATATCGGGCCGCTGTCCCATTCCGCCGGCATCAATGTTCCCCTGCGCCAGGCTGTCCGTGTTCCCCTTCATCCGCCCTATCCGGCGCCGCACGGCCTGAAAGCGCAGCCTCCCATACGTCCACCACGCCTGCCTGCATGAGCTGCCTCCCCCGACCATGCAGATCCAACCTTTCAGGCAAAGAATGACCCACCTGACTTCCCACGCAGCACCCATGCCTGCACTTTCGCGCCGCGCCTTCATCCTGCTGGGGGCTTTCAGCCTCGCCGGTTGCGTGACCTATCCGCGCGAGGACCAGATGAAGCCGGCCAGCATGGCCAACAATCCCGAGTATCAGGAGATGTATGGCGCGAAGCAGGATGGCAATGTGCTGATCCCTGCCGTCGATCTGTCAGAGATCGATCCGCGCTTCCTGCGCCAGAATGTGCCCTATGATGGCCCGCACCTGCCCGGCACCATCGTGGTGGACCCGCATGAGCGCTTTCTCTATCTGGTCCAGCCCGGTGGCCGCGCCATGCGCTATGGCATCGGCGTGGGCAAGGCGGGGCTCGAATTCCAGGGCACGGCCAATATCCAGCGGGCCGCGAAATGGCCGCGCTGGGCCCCCACCCAGGCGATGATCGCCCGCGAGCCCGAGCGCTACGGCCCCTATGCCGCCGGCCTGCCCGGCGGGCTCACCAACCCTCTCGGCGCCCGTGCGCTTTATCTCTATCGCAACGGGCAGGATACCCTCTACCGGCTGCACGGCACCAATGAGCCATGGACCATCGGCTCCGCCGTTTCCTCCGGCTGCATCCGCCTGTTCAATCAGGATATCATTGATCTCTACAACCGCACGGCCATTGGCAGCCGCGTCGTTGTGCTCTGATCCCATCGGCCTGCCGCTCATGCCGGGCGGCAGGCCGATGGGCTGAATTCAGCCCATCTCGCCCTTCAGGCGTGCAGCCACCCGCGCACGCCCCATCAGGGGCAGCAGACGGGCAAGTTCCGGCCCGTTCTCACGGCCTGTCAGCGCCAGACGCAGGGGATGGAACAGCCCCTTGCCCTTGCGCCCGGTACTGGCCTTCACGGCTGCGATCCAGAGACCATAAGTGTTGTCGTCCCACGGTTCCGCGGGCAGTTCCTCTGCGGCCCTGCTGCAGAAATCCGCATCCTCCGGCGCAATGATGCCCCGGGCGGGAGAATTGCACAGCGCCCACCATGAGCGCGCCTCATCAAGGCGGGTGAGATTGCCGCGCACCGCTTCCCAGAAGGCTGCACCGCCAGCACTGCCGGCGGCGGCGAGGCGATCGCAAACAGCCGTGTAAGGCAGGCCATGGAGCGTGCGCGCGGTGAGGGGGCCCACATCCTCCGGATCAAAGCGCGCAGGCGCGCGGGAAATCGCGGCAAGATCCACCAGCCCGGCCAGTTCATCCAGACTTTCCACCGGGCGCAGGGCCTGTGATGTGCCCACCAGAACCGCGGTGGCGGCCACAGCCAGAGCCTCCTGCCCCTCTTCGCGCAGGGCGCGCAGGGAGAGATGGCCAAGCCGCTTGGAAAGTCCCTCTCCGCTGGGCAGTGTCAGCAGATTGTGATGCGAGAAGCGCGGCGCCACACCGCCCAGCGCCTCGGCAATCTCGATCTGCACCGCCGTATTGGTCACATGGTCCTCGCCACGCACCACCTCGGTGATGCCCATGTCGAGATCATCCACCACCGATGGCAGGGTATAAAGGAAGGAGCCATCCTCCCGCACCAGAACGGGATCGGAGAGATTGGCCGTATCCACCTGTTGCGGGCCGCGCACGCCATCATCCCAGCTCACCAGCCGGTGGGCGAGGCGGAAACGCCAGTGCGGCTTGCGGCCCTCGGCCTCCAGCTTCTGCCGCTCATCATCGGCAAGCTTCAGGGCGGCGCGGTCATAGACCGGGGGCAGCCCACGGGCGCGTTGCAGGCGGCGCTTGCGCTCCAGTTCCTCCTCGGTCTCATAGGCCGGATAGAGAAGGCCCGCGGCCTTCAGCTTTTCCGCCGCCGCCTGATACAGCGCCAGCCGGGCAGACTGACGGAAGGTCTGGTCCGCCCTGAGGCCAAGCCATTCCAGATCCTCGACGATCGCCTGCTCATATTCCGGGCGGGAGCGGGCGGTGTCTGTATCGTCGAAACGCAGGATGAAGGTGCCACCATCGCGCTTCGCCAGAAGGGCGTTCAGCAGGGCCGTGCGGGCATTGCCCACATGGATGAGGCCGGTGGGGGATGGCGCGAAGCGCAGGACGGGACGGGAAGAGAGCTGCTCAGACATGCTACTGGCCATAGAGCATTTTGCCATGGCCTTGAAACCGGAAAATCAACCGGCTCGCCTCATCCCGCTCCAGAAGCATGCAGAATTCTGCATCCGCATGGGGCGCACAGCCCTTTCCGGTAAAAAGGCCGTGCGCGTCCTCATGACAGTTCCATCAGCGCGGATGTGGCCCGCCTTGACCCGGGCGCTGCTGGCCCGGCTGCCCACCGGGATGGGCCGGATTGGGCTTGCCCTGCTGCCCCGGCTTGCCCTGCCCGGGCCTGGCCTGATGGCCGCCCCCCGGCTTTGAAGGGCCGGGCTTGGTGTGCCCGGGTTTGACCTGTCCGGGTTTGACCTGTCCGGGCTTGGTTTGCCCCGGCTTGGATGGGCCAGGTTTTGCCGGGCCCGGTTGCGTGGGACGGAAAGGCCCCGGATGCTGGCCGGGCCGCTGGCCGCCGGGCTGCTGGGCCACAGGGCGGTTTGGCCCCGGCCCCGGCTGGCCGGGCCTGTATTGCGGCTGGCCGGGCCCACCGGGACGCCCCGGCTGCACCATCACCGGCCCACCCGGACGGCCGGGATTCCCGGCCATGGGCGGCCTCTGCCCCGGATGGCCGGACGGCCCGGCATAGCCCGGACGCCACCAGCCCACGGGGCGCGGACCCGCCGGGGGAGGCCCCCAGTTCGGGCGCGGGCGCGGCTGGTAATTGTACCAGCGATACCGATCCCGGTACCAGGGCTCCCGCACATAGTAACGGCCCCAGTAATCGGACGCCACGAAGGCGATGATCGGGATGCCAATGGCCGCCAGCCCCCAGTCGGGCACCAGCTCGCGCCGGCCCTGATAGGGTGCGGCCAGATAGGTGCTGTAGACCCAGCCGCGATTGCCGCGCCAGTTCACATCGCACCATGATTCATCATTCAGGCAGCCTTCGATATTCACCGAAGCGCCATCGGGGATCACCGTCACGACAGGGAAATTGGTATCAGGCCCCGCCCGCAGATTCACATTAGCAGTTGCATAGCCGGGCGCTGCCTGCGCCACCCCCATGCCTCCCAATGCCAGCCCGGCAACAAGGCCGGCCAGCCGCAGCATCTTCATGAGCACTCTCCAGGATGGTAACAGGCAGAACTTCGCGCGCTGCCGGGGACAGTTTAGACTGTCGGATATGGCGATTCATTTGCCAATACACGACTTTTACCCAGCATGAGTGCGGCGCGATTGCGTCAGGCCACAGTGAAGGGCACAATATCGCGCACATTCTCATCCACGCGGATATCACGATCCAGCGGCGGGAAGGCGCGCAGGTGGCAATCGCGCCGGGGGCAGATGCGGCAGGAAACGCCCAGCTTGGCCACCGGCGCCGCTTTCAGGTCCATCCCGTCGGCATAGACAATCTCGTGCGCGAAGGCGACCTCGCAGCCCAGCCCATAGGCATAGGCGCGCGTGGGCTGGCCATAGGCGGGTGGCGGAGCCGCCACGGCCCGCGCGAAGCTGATATAGCGCACCCCGTCCGGCATCTCGCCCAGCTGCACCAGCGTGCGGCCGGAAAGCTCGAAAGCCTCATGCACGTTCCATGCGGCGCAGGCCCCGCCATGGCGGGCGAACTGGAAGCGCGTGGCCGAGTGGCGCTTGATGATGTTCCCGGCCCGGTCGACCTTGGCGAAATAGAAGGGCACGCCCTTCGCCCCCGGCCGCTGGAGCGTGGAGAGGCGATGGCACACCTGCTCCAGGCTCGCTCCGGTTTCCATCGCCAGCCGGTCAAGGTCATGGCGCAGCCGGCGCGCCAGATCCAGAAACGGGCGATAGGGCAGCAGGGCCGCCCCGGCGAAATAATTATACAGGGCGATCTTGCAGATCTCGGTGGCGGTTTCACTGCGAAAGCCGGCGGCGGCCACCGTATCGGCCACCAGCGCCGCATGTTCGAGCTGGGCGATGGTGGCAGCCATGCGAAAGGCGCGCGTGGGCGCGGAGAGCACAGCCGAAAGCGCAAGACGGCGGGTGCGCGGATCGAAGCGTGACAGGGGCGTATCCGCCGCGCTGATCTCCACGCTCACCCCATGGCGGCGCGCCAGATGCGCGGAGAAGGCCGCCACCGGGTCCGTCCTGTCCAGAACCCCTAGTTCCAGTGCGCAGCTTTCGGCCGCGCGGTCCAGCGCATCCACATAATTGTCGATGTAATGGAAGAAATCGCGCACCTCTTCATAGGGAATGAGGCGGGCCTCATCCGCGCGCGGCTCCATGCCGGAAGAGAGCATGTCATCCAGCGAGGCGCGCCATTCCGTGGTGCGCCGCATGGCCACATGCATGCGCAGAAAGGCATGGGCGAAGGCGGGGGAGAGATTCGCCACCGCCTTCACATCCTGCAGGCCCAGTTCCAGATCCTGAAAGAAAGGGTCCGCCGCGGCCTCGCGCAGATCCGCCACCAGCCGGTCGAGATCCTCCGCGCCGAAGGAGGTGATATCGACCGCGAAAGTCCGTGATATGGCGATGAGAATGGCGGCCGTGAGCGGGCGCTGGTTGCTCTCGATCTGATTCACATAGGACGGCGAGATTCCGAGGCGCTGGGCAAGCTCTGTCTGCTTCAGACCAAGCTTCTCACGCAGGCGCCGGACCGCATGGCCAGCATAAACCTTTTGGCGCAGAGACATGCCGCCACCCCTACCATAACACCGATTTGAACCCTAAAAAGCTCCCCCTTGATATTGCAAATTTTTCACAAGTTACAAGGCAAAACTTTTACATATTCAAATCCGGTTCGCCTCCTGATAGCGAACTTTGTAAATGAACGAATAAGAGGAAACGAACAGGGAGGGCGCACGGGACAGTTGCGCCTTTCTGTTTTGTTCCTGCCGTTTGAACGTCACTGTGGAACAAAGGCGTGTGGCATGAAGACTATCCTCGAAGAGCTTGAGAGCCGGCGCGAGATTGCCCGCCTGGGTGGCGGCGAGAAGCGCATCGAAGCCCAGCACAAGCGTGGCAAGCTCACCGCCCGCGAGCGCATCGAACTGCTGCTCGACCGCGGCACGTTCGAGGAATATGACACCTTCGTCCAGCATCGCTGTGTCGATTTCGGCATGGAGAAGCAGAAGATCTCCGGCGATGGCGTCGTCACCGGCTGGGGCACGGTGAACGGGCGCAAGGTGTTCGTTTTCGCCAAGGACTTCACCGTGTTCGGCGGCTCGCTCTCCGAGGAGCATGCCCGCAAGATCACCAAGATCCAGGACATGGCGGTGAAGACCCGCGCGCCCATCATCGGCCTGTTCGATGCCGGCGGCGCGCGCATCCAGGAAGGCGTCGCGGCGCTGGGCGGCTATGGCGAGGTGTTCAAGCGCAACGTGCTGGCCTCCGGCGTCATCCCGCAGATCTCCCTCATCATGGGGCCGTGCGCGGGTGGTGACGTTTATTCCCCGGCCATGACCGACTTCATCTTCATGGTGCGCGACACGTCCTACATGTTCGTGACCGGCCCGGATGTTGTGAAGACCGTGACCAACGAGACCGTGACCGCCGAGGAACTGGGCGGCGCGAAGGTGCACACCTCCAAATCCTCGGTTGCCGACGGCGCGTTCGAGAACGATGTCGAGATGCTGCTGGAAACCCGCCGCCTGATCGACTTCCTGCCCTCCAACAATACCGAGGGCGTGCCCCACTGGCCCTCTTTCGATGAACCGGGCCGGCTGGATGAGAGCCTCGACACGCTCGTGCCCTCCAACCCCAACAAGCCCTATGACATCAAGGAACTCATCCTGAAGGTCGTGGACGAGGGGGACTTCTTCGAGATTCAGGCCGCCTACGCGAAGAATATCGTCACCGGCTTCGGCCGCATCGAGGGGCGCACGGTCGGCTTCGTGGCCAACCAGCCCATGGTGCTGGCCGGCGTGCTCGATAGTGACGCCTCCCGCAAGGCGGCCCGCTTCGTGCGCTTCTGCGATGCGTTCGAGATCCCGATCGTGACCTTTGTGGACGTGCCCGGCTTCCTGCCCGGCACCGCGCAGGAATATGGCGGCCTCATCAAGCATGGTGCCAAGCTGCTGTTCGCCTATTCGCAGGCCACCGTGCCGCTGGTCACCGTCATCACCCGCAAGGCCTTTGGCGGCGCTTATGACGTGATGGCCTCCAAGCATGTGGGCGCGGATGTGAACTATGCCTGGCCCAGCGCGCAGATCGCCGTGATGGGCGCGAAGGGGGCGGTGGAGATCATCTTCCGTCAGGACATGAACGATCCTGAAAAGATCGCCGCCCAGACCAAGAATTATGAAGACCGCTTCCTCTCGCCCTTCGTGGCGGCCGAGCGTGGCTTCATTGATGAGGTCATCACCCCCCGCTCCACCCGCCGGCGTCTGGCCCGCGCGCTCGCCATGCTGCGCACCAAGAAGCTGGAGCAGCCCCCGCGCAAGCACGACAACCTGCCGCTGTGATGCCCTGCCGCCGGGAGGCTCCTCCCGGCACGGCTTTGCGCCCCGAATGCGTGCGGCGGAAAGCCCGAGGTCACCGAGGAATTCAGCGCTGAGGCGCAGGAGACACTGATATGTTCTCAAAAATCCTGATTGCGAACCGGGGCGAGATCGCCTGCCGCGTCATCAAGACCGCGCGCAAGATGGGCATCAAGACCGTGGCCGTCTATTCCGAGGCGGACAAGGATGCCCTGCATGTGGAAATGGCCGATGAGGCCGTCTTCATCGGCCCCGCACCGGCGGCCCAGTCCTATCTCATCGCCGAGAAGATCATCGACGCCTGCAAGGCCACCGGGGCCGAGGCCGTGCATCCCGGCTATGGCTTCCTGTCCGAGCGCGCCTCCTTTGCGCAGGCGCTGGCAGAAGCCGGCATCGTCTTCATCGGCCCCAATCCCCACGCCATCGAGGCGATGGGTGACAAGATCGAATCCAAGAAGGCGGCCGCTGCCGCCAATGTCTCCACCGTGCCCGGCTATCTCGGCGAAATCGCCAATGGCGAGGAAGCCGCGAAGATCGCCGACGAGATCGGCTATCCGGTGATGATCAAGGCCTCCGCCGGTGGTGGCGGCAAGGGCATGCGCATCGCCTACAGCCGCGATGAGGTGCAGGATGGCTTCGACCGGTCCAAGTCGGAAGCCAAGTCCTCCTTCGGCGATGACCGCATGTTCGTGGAAAAGTTCATCGTCGATCCGCGCCATATCGAGATTCAGGTGCTGGGCGACAAGCACGGCAATGTCATCTATCTCGGCGAGCGTGAATGCTCCATCCAGCGCCGCAACCAGAAGGTTGTCGAGGAAGCCCCCTCCCCGCTGCTGGACGAGGAAACCCGCCGCAAGATGGGCGAGCAGGCCGTCGCCCTCGCCAAGGCGGTGGGCTATGACAGCGCCGGCACCGTGGAATTCGTCGCCGGACAGGACAAGAGCTTCTACTTCCTGGAGATGAACACCCGCCTTCAGGTGGAGCATCCCGTCACCGAGCTCATCACCGGCATTGACCTTGTGGAGCAGATGATCCGCGTTGCGGCGGGCGAGAAGCTCTCGCTCACGCAGGATGAGGTGAAGCTTTCCGGCTGGGCGGTGGAAAGCCGCATCTATGCGGAAGATCCCTACCGCAACTTCCTGCCCTCCACCGGCCGCCTCGTGCGCTATCGTCCGCCGGCCGAAGGCAAGACCGGCCCCATCACCGTGCGCAACGACACCGGGGTGTATGAAGGCGGGGAAATCTCGATCTTCTATGATCCGATGATCGCCAAGCTGGTGACGCACGCTCCCACCCGCGCGCAGGCCATCGAGGCGCAGGCGGATGCACTGGATGCCTTCGCCATTGACGGCATCGGCCACAACATCCCCTTCCTCTCCGCGCTGATGGCGCATCCGCGCTGGCAGTCGGGCAATCTCTCCACCGGCTTCATTGCCGAGGAATATCCCGACGGCTTCGTCCCCCGCCGCCCGGAAGGTGAGCTGGTGCACGATCTGGCCGCGGTGGCGGGCGTGATCGACCATATCCAGAACACCCGCAAGCGCCAGATTTCCGGCCAGACGTCCGGCGTGCCGGTGGCCTTCTCCAAGCGGCGTATCGTCAATCTTTCGGCGGGCGAGGATGTGATCTCCGTCGCCTGCGAGATCGAGCCTGTCGAGGGCGGCTACAAGGTGCAGATCTTCGGCGAGGACGGCACGCCCGGCCATGCCCATCTTCTGCGCTCGGACTGGAAGCCGGGCGATGCAGTGTGGACCGGCACCATCGATGCCGATCAGGTGGCCATGCAGGTGCGCCCCATCTCCAATGGCGTGGCGCTGGCCCATCGCGGCGTCGCCACCCATGCGAAGGTCTATACCGAGCTTTCCGCCCGCCTTCAGGCCCTCATGCCGAAGAAGGAGAATGCCGGCGGCGGCAAGGAACTGCTGTGCCCCATGCCGGGCCTTGTGGTCTCCATCGCCGTCACACCCGGGCAGGATGTGAAGAGCGGGGAGATTCTGGCCGTTGTCGAGGCCATGAAGATGGAAAACGTGCTGCGCGCAGAGCGCGACGGGGTTATCAAGGCAGTCCATGCCAAACCCGGCGACAGTCTCGCCGTGGATGCGGTGATTCTGGAATTCGCCTGACATGATGGCGAAGCACCGAAGGTTCATGCTTGTCAGGCTCCTGGCCCCGAACGGGTCAGGGGCAGACAGGGTGGTTTCATGCTACCCTGACATTCTGCAAGCGGCTTTTCCGGTCTTCGCCGCTTTCATGTCCCACCCCCTTCCCTCTCCCGCCCAGACCGGCCGGGGGAGGAGAACAGCCGGAGGCTGTTGATGCGCCTGCTCTCCACTCTGCTCGGACGTTTTGTCGAAAAGGGCCGCCTGACGGTCATCACCGCTGACAATGTCCGCCATGTCTTCGGTTCGGGTGTGGATGGTCCGTCCGTCACCGTGCGCCTGCATGACCGGAAGCTGGAGAAGGAGCTGTTCTTCAACCCCGAGCTGACCACCGCCGAAGCCTATATGGATGGCCGCCTCTCCTTTGAGGATGGCTCGGATGCATTCGCGCTGCTATCCCTGTTCTCGGTCAACCGCAAGGGTCTGGGCAGCCACCCCGTGCAGAAGGCCCTGCGCAAGGGCTGGCACGCTGTGCGCCGGTTCCAGCAGTCCAATCCGGTCAAGAAAGCGAAATCCAACGTCTCCAGCCATTATGACCATCCGGCGGAATTCTACCGCCTGTGGCTGGATGAGACGATGACCTATAGCTGCGCCTATTTTCGCAGCCCCGATGAGCCGCTGGCCGATGCCCAGCGCAACAAGTTCCGCCATATCGCCGCCAAGCTGAACATCACCCCCGGCATGCGGGTGGCCGAGATCGGCTCCGGCTGGGGGGCAATGGCCATCTATATGGCCAAGGAATGCGGGGCGAAGGTCACGGCCATCAATGTCTCGCCCGAACAGCTGGCCGAAAGCCGCCGTCTGGCCCAGTTGGCCGGCGTGGCGGACATGATCGATTTCCGCGAGGTGGATTACCGCCATCTTGAGGGCAAGTTCGACCGCGTCCTCTCCATCGGCATGATGGAGCATGTGGGCGTCGCCCATTTCGATGACTATTTCAGCACCATCCGCAACCTGCTGGATGAGGGCGGCTTTGCGCTGATCCACGCCATCGGCCGCATGTCCCCGCCCGGCACCACGGCGCCCTTCATCCGCAAATACATCTTCCCCGGCGGCTATGTGCCGGCCCTCTCGGAGGTGTTTGCCTCCACCGAGCGCTCCCATCTGTGGGTGGATGACTGCGAGGTGCTGCGCCTGCACTATTACTGGACCATCCGCGCCTGGCGCCAGAACTTCATGGCCAAACGCGCGGAAGCCGATGCCATGATGGGCGAGCGCTTCGGCCGCATGTGGGAATTCTATCTCGCCGCAGTGGAGCTGGGCTTCCTGCACGGTTCCAACATGGTGTTCCAGCTTCTCCTTTCCGAGAAGCGGGACGATGTGCCGGTGCTGCGCGACTACATGCTCGATGGCGAGCGCGCGCTGGCGGCACGCGAAGGGCGAAGATGACACGACCCGGCCAGCGCGCACCGCTCCACACACCCTTCAGCCCGGCGATAACGCCGGGCCTCCTCATCCGCCTCGTTCCGGAGACCCAGCCATGACCCTTCTTCCCTTTGCCACAGGTCTTGCCCCCGTCTCGCGGGAGGATTGGCTGAAGATGGTGGAAGGCGTGCTCAAGGGCGCGGCCTATGACAAGAAGCTGGTCACCCCCACCTATGAAGGGCTGGCTCTGGATGCCCTGCCCCCCCGCAAGGCGCATGCGCCCATTCTGGCGGGCCGCGAGGCTGGCGCCCCATGGATCATCAGCACCCGGGTGGACCAGCCGGAGGCCGCCGCCGCCAATGAACAGGCGCTGGAAGACCTGAACAGCGGCGCTTCCGGCCTTGCGCTGGTGTTTTCCTCCTCCGCCCAGGCCTATGGCTTTGGCCTGCCGGATGACAGCGACCTTGATACGGTTCTGAAGGATGTGCTTCTCGACCTGATCGAGACCCGCCTTGAGGCCGGCAATTTCAACACCCACCAGACAGCGCTGGCTTTTGCCGCGCTGGTGGAAAAGCGCGGGCATGAGCCCGCCGCCATGCAGGTTTCCTTCGGCCTGAACCCGTTTGGCGACCTTGCCGCCACCGGCCGCACGCCGAACGGGCTGGGCGAGCAGATCCGGCGGTTCACCGAAACCTCCGCAACCCTCGCCGCACAGGGCTTCCGCGGCCCCATTGCCCGTGCCGATGGCCATGTCTTCCACGCGGCCGGCGCATCGGATGCGCAGGAGCTTGCCGCCGTTCTCGCCACCGCCGTCGCCTATCTGCGTCTTTATGCCGAGGCGGGGGTGAAGCTTGAGGATGCCGCACCCCGTATCGAGGCCGCGCTGGCGGCGGATGTGAACCAGATTGCGACCATCGCCAAATTCCGCGCGCTGCGCCTGTTGTGGGGTGCGGTGCTGCGCGAGTGCGGCCTGCCGGAAACCCGGCTGAAGCTGCATGCCACCACCGCCTGGCGCATGCTGACCCGGCGGGACCCTTATGTGAACCTGCTGCGCAATACTGTCGCCGCCTTTGCCGCGGGTGTCGGCGGGGCAGACAGCCTCACCGTTCTGCCCTTCACCCAGGCTCTGGGCCTGCCGGAAACATTTGCCCGGCATCTGGCCCGCAATACCCAGCTGATCCTGCTGGAAGAATCCAATGTCCACCGCGTGGCGGACCCGGGCGCTGGCGCTGGCGCTGTCGAGGCGCACACCGATGGTCTGGCGGAAAAGGCATGGGACCTGTTCCGCACCATTGAACAGCGCGGCGGCATCGCCTCCGTTCTGGAAGACCGCTGGCTGCATGCCGGCATCGCCGCCGTGCGTGAAGCCCGCGAGAAGGATGTCGCCACCCGCAAGGCGCCCCTCACCGGTACGTCGGAGTTCCCCATTCTGGTGCAGGAAGCCCCGGAGGTTCTGGCCCCCGCCCCGGCCTCTGCCCCTCTGGCCGATGGCGCGCTTGCCCCCTACCGTATCGCCGAGCCCTATGAGGCGCTGCGGGACAAGGCGGAAGCCGCCGCAAGGCAGCCCGAGGTTTTCCTCGCCGTGCTCGGGCCGGTTGCCGCCTTCACGGCGCGCGCCACCTTCGCCAAGAACTTCTTCGAGGCGGGCGGCCTGAAGGCCGATGTGCCCAACGGCTTTGCCGATCTGGATGCGCTGGTTGCCGCCTTCAAGGCTTCCGGCACGTCCTTCGCCTGCCTTGCCTCCTCGGATGACGGCTATACGGCGGATGCCGCCATCGCCACGCAGAAGCTGAAGGCTGCTGGCGCGCGCGCCGTGTGGGTTGCCGGCAAGCCCGCCAATATGGAAGCCGAACTGACCGATGCCGGTGTGGATGGCTTCATCTTTGTCGGCTGCAATGTGCTGGAGCGCCTCACCGCCGCGCAGGCCGCCGCCGGATTGTGAGAACCGCGGCCCTGCCGCTGTTCTTTTCGCCAGATACGCCGTTTCATGGTCGCCGCCCGCCGCGCGCCACAGATTGAGAGAGGATCATCCTCATGAGCCGCTTGCCATCCTTCGCCGATATTGCATGGCGCGCCCCGGATCTGGCGCAGCCTTCAGCCAGCGCGGCCCCCTGGAACACCCCCGAGGGCATTCCGGTGAAAAGCGTGTTCGGACCGGAAGACATTGCCGGGCTGGATTATATCGACACCTATCCCGGCATCGCGCCCTTCCTGCGCGGGCCCTACCCCACCATGTATGCCACCCAGCCCTGGACCATCCGCCAATATGCGGGCTTCTCCACGGCCGAGGACTCCAACGCCTTCTATCGCCGCAACCTTGCGGCCGGCCAGAAGGGCCTTTCGGTGGCGTTCGATCTGGCCACCCACCGTGGCTATGATTCAGACCATCCGCGCGTGGCGGGCGATGTGGGCATGGCGGGCGTGGCGATCGACTCGATCTATGACACCCGCACCCTGTTCAACGGCATTCCGCTGGACCAGATGAGCGTTTCCATGACCATGAATGGCGCGGTTCTGCCCATTCTGGCGCTCTATGTGGTGGCGGCGGAAGAACAGGGCGTGCGGCACGACCAGCTCTCCGGCACCATTCAGAATGATATTCTGAAAGAGTTCATGGTGCGCAACACCTATATCTATCCGCCCGCGCCTTCCATGCGCATCATTTCGGATATCTTCTCCTATACGTCCAAGGAGATGCCGCGCTTCAACTCCATCTCCATTTCCGGCTATCACATGCAGGAAGCGGGGGCGACGCAGGATCTCGAACTCGCCTACACGCTGGCGGATGGTGTGGAATATGGCCGGGCCGGCATGGCGGCGGGCCTCGATATCGACAAGTTCGCCCCGCGCCTGTCCTTCTTCTGGGCCATTGGCATGAATTTCTACATGGAGGTCGCCAAGCTGCGCGCGGCCCGCCTGCTGTGGAACCGGCTGATGGGTGATCTGGGCGCCAAGAACCCCAAATCCCTGCCCTTGCGCACCCATTCGCAGACCTCCGGCTGGTCGCTCACCGCGCAGGACGTGTTCAACAATGTGATGCGCACGGCGATCGAGGCGATGGCCGCGACACAGGGCCAGACCCAGTCGCTCCACACCAATGCGCTGGACGAGGCGCTGGCCCTGCCCACCGACTTCTCTGCCCGCATCGCCCGCAACACGCAGATCCTGCTCCAGCAGGAAAGCGCCACCACAAGGCAGATCGATTTGTGGGGCGGCTCCTATTATGTCGAGAAGCTCACCTATGATCTGGCCGCCAAGGCATGGGGCCATATCCAGGAAGTGCAGGAGCTGGGCGGCATGGCCAAGGCCATCGAGGCCGGCATTCCCAAGCTGCGCATCGAGGAGGCCGCCGCCACCACGCAGGCCCGCATTGATGGCGGTGCCCAGACCGTGGTGGGTGTGAACAAGTTCAAGCCCAAGAAGGACAAGCTGATCGACGTGCTGAAGGTGGACAACACCGCGGTGCGCGCCGCCCAGCTCGACAAGCTCAACCGCCTGCGCGCCGAGCGCAACAGTGCCGATGTCGAGGCGGCGCTGACCGCCCTCACCAATGGCGCGGCCGGCAATGGCAATCTGCTGGAACTGTCCATCAATGCCGCGCGGGTGAAGGCCACTGTGGGCGAGATTTCTGATGCGCTGGAAAAGGTTTTCGGCCGCCACCGCGCCGAGATCCGTGCCATTTCCGGCGTCTACAAGCGGGAGGCCAGCGCCATGACCGACAAGGTGGGCAAGGTGCAGAAGCTGGTGGAAGAGTTTGAGGAAGCGGAAGGGCGTCGCCCGCGTATCCTCGTCGCCAAGGTGGGGCAGGACGGGCATGACCGTGGACAGAAGGTCATCGCCTCGGCCTTCGCCGATCTGGGCTTCGACGTGGATATCGGCCCGCTCTTCGCCACCCCCGAGGAAGCGGCCCGGCAGGCCGTGGAAAACGACGTGCATGTGGTGGGCATTTCCTCGCTCGCCGCGGGCCATCTCACCCTCGTTCCGGCGCTGAAGACCGCGCTGGAGGCGGAAGGCCGGGGCGATATCATGGTGGTGGTGGGCGGCGTTGTGCCCCCGCAGGATTATGATGCCCTCTATGCCGCCGGTGCACAGGCCATCTTCCCGCCCGGCACGGTGATTGCCGATGCGGCGCGCGATCTGGTCCTGGCCATTTCGGAGCGCCTCGGGCATCCGCTTGAAGCGGCCCAGTGAGGAAAGGGGCGCTTCGTTTCCCTGAAACAAGCGCCTCTCAGCCCTCCTGTTCGAGACATATGTGCATATGAAAAGAGCGCGTGAGAATTGCCTCACGCGCTCTTTTCATATGCACCCGGAACGCGGCCGTGCCGGAACCGGATCTCTCAACATATTCCCGGCAAGGCTTTCTGCCAGCCGGTTGACCCGCGCGAAAAACCGAAGGACGGGCAAGAGCTTGCCCGCCGCGCAACAGCCCTAGCCGACCCGCACCAGACCAGCGCTCTTCGCCCCCAGCACGCTCTGTGCCTTGGCGACAATCGCATCCGCATCCAGCCCGGCCTCTGCCAGCTGGCGGGCCTGCGTGTCCTGATCGATATAGATATCGGGCAGCACCATGGAGCGGACCTTGAGCTGGCCGGCATCCAGCGCACCCTCATCGGTGAGAAGCTGGAGCACATGGCTGCCGAAGCCGCCAATGGAGCCTTCCTCGATGGTGATCAGCGCGCGGTGGCCGGCGGCCAGCTGCAGCACCAGATCGCGATCCAGAGGCTTGGCGAAGCGGGCATCCGCCACACTCACCTTGAAGCCGGCCTCTTCCAGCCGTTCGGCTGCCTTCAGGCTGTCCGCCAGCCTGGTGCCGAGGGAGAGGATGGCAATATCGCCCTCACCCGTGCCATGCACCATGCGCCCCTTGCCGATGGGCAGCACGGTACCGCGCTCCGGCCGCTCGATGCCGATGCCCTCGCCACGCGGGAAACGAACGGCGATCGGGCCATCATCATGCGCCACCATGGTGGCGATCATGTGCGAGAGCTCGGCCTCATCAGCAGGAGCCATGATGGCCATGCCCGGCAGGCAGGCGAGGAAGGCAATGTCGAAAGCGCCCGCATGGGTCGCCCCATCCGCCCCCACAAGGCCGGCGCGGTCCAGCACGAAGCGCACAGGCAGGCCCTGAAGGGCCACATCATGCACCACCTGGTCATAGCCGCGCTGGAGGAAGGTGGAATAGATGGCGCAGAACGGCTTGAAGCCTTCGGCCGCAAGGCCGGCGGCGAAGGTCACCGCATGCTGCTCGGCAATGCCGACATCGAATGTCCGGCCGGGGAAAGCCTTGGCGAACTGGTCCAGCCCCGTGCCGGAGGGCATGGCGGCGGTGATGGCCACCACCTTGTCATCGCGCTTGGCCTCGGCGATCAGGCTGTCGGCAAACACGCGCGTATAAGCGGGCGCATTGGACTTTGCCTTCATCTGCGTGCCGGTGAGCACGTCAAATTTCACCACACCATGATACTTGTCGGCACTGGCTTCGGCAGGGGCATAGCCCTTGCCCTTCTGGGTCACCACATGCACCAGAATGGGGCCGCCCTTGGCGTCGCGCACATTCTTCAGCACCGGCAGCAGGTGATCGAGATTGTGGCCATCAATCGGCCCCACATAATAGAATCCCAGTTCCTCGAACAGCGTGCCACCGGAGAGGAAACCGCGGGCGAACTCCTCCGCCCGCGCCGCGCCGCGCTCCATGAACTTGGGCAGGCGACCGGCCAGCTGCTTGCCGATCTCGCGCAGGGAACGATAGGTCTGCCCGGAAATCAGCCGCGCCAGATAGGCCGACATCGCGCCCGTGGGCGGGGCGATCGACATGTCGTTGTCATTGAGGATGACGATGAGGCGGCTGTCCATCGCGCCGGCATTGTTCATCGCCTCATAGGCCATGCCGGCAGACATGGCGCCATCACCGATGACACACACCACATTGCGGTCCAGCGCCGCCAGATCCCGCGCCACGGCCATGCCGAGGCCGGCGGAAATGGATGTGGATGAATGGGCCGCGCCGAAGGGGTCATATTCGCTTTCCGCGCGGCGCGTGAAGCCCGAAAGCCCCCCACCCTGCCGCAGCGTGCGAATCCGGTCGCGCCGGCCGGTCAGAATCTTGTGCGGATAACACTGGTGCCCCACATCCCAGATGAGCCTGTCATGAGGGGTGTTGAACACATGGTGCAGGGCCACCGTCAGCTCCACCACACCAAGGCCCGCGCCCAGATGCCCGCCCGTTACCGAAACGGCATCAATGGTTTCCGCCCGCAATTCATCCGCGAGCTGGGGCAGCTGGTCTGATGACAGACGCCGCACATCGGCAGCATCCGAGATGGTATCAAGCAACGGTGTCTTCAGGGACGTCACGAACCCACTCCGCGCCGGTTCACTCCGGCAAGACCGAGGCTTACACAGGAGAGGCGCACGGTGCAACGCACAGTCCCCTCCGGCAAGGTCAGAATTTGTGATGAAACGGCAGGCCGCGAAACAGCCTGAACAGTGCGGGGCCCCATGAATGGCAGAGCATCCGGCTTCCATTTCACGCTGGACAAACAGGGCTCTCCCACATCTCAGATCAGGGGCGGGCCATGGCCCCACCCCTTCCCGGCACATGCAGACTATAACGATACAAACGCCGGACTGAAACCTCCGGGTGGTGTGAAGGCATCACATCCCCGCCACCGCAATCCCTTGCGCCGCAGTCCCGCCCCTGAAACACAGGCCATGGCGCATGGAAAAGGGGGGTGAATCAGCCCCTCCCGCCTCAGGCCAGCATGCGGGTATCTCCGCAGACGGAAACCGCCTGTCCGGAAATCGTCTTTCCCGTCGTTCCCGCCAGAAACAGCACCTGTGCGGCAATCTGTTCCGGCTCTACATATTCCTTGATGGAGGTGTAGGAGAAGGCTTCCCGTTCAACCTCCGCAAAGCTTTTGCCCAGCCTCTGGGACTTTGCCTCCAGCACCCGGCGCTGGCGCTCGCCCGCCACAAGACCGGGCAGGATGGCATTGACCCGGATGCCCGCCTCGCCCAGCTCGATCGCCAGGGATTTGGTCAGGCCGATGACCCCCCATTTGGCCGCGGCATAGGGCGTGCGCAGCGCAAAGCCCACGCGCCCGGCCACAGAAGACAGATTGATGATGGAGGGATTGGCGCTTTCCCGCAGCGCGGCCACGGCGCGCGAGACGGTAAGGAACTGGCTGGTGAGCACGATCCGCAGGCAGCGCTCCCAGTCTGCCAGGTCAATCTCCTCGACCCGCCCTGTGGGCCCGGCGATTCCCGCATTGTTGACGAGGCAATCCAGCCCGCCCAGCGCCGCGATGGAGGAATCGATGAAGCCGGTCAGCGCCGCCTCATCGGAGACATCCACATGTACGGCCAGAACCTCCTTCGGCAGGGTTGCGAGCGCCTGCCCGTCAATATCGCAGACGGCCACCCGCGCCCCTTCGGCCAGAAACCCCTCCACGATCGCGCGTCCGATGCCGCCGGCCCCGGCCGTGACAATGACGCGCGCGCCCTTCAGCCCAAGATCCATGGCTCTTTCTCCCTAGTTTTTTGTTTTGAGCGTATTTTCAAGAATGAACTCGAAGGCGCCGCGAATATCGCACTCCACGGCATCCGCCGCCGCCTGGGGGTCACCATTGCGCAGCCCGTCCATCATCGCCCGGTGGGCCGATACGGAAAGCGCATTGCGCTGCCGGCGCGAGGGCAGGCCCAGATCCAGATTGATCATCGGCCCGGCCTTCAGCCAGTTGATGGTGGTGAGATGCAGCAGGGTTGGCGAACCTGCCGCCTCATACAGGCGGAAATGGAACTGCTGGTTGAGCTGCACCGCATCCGGTGCCGAGGGGTCGGACATGGCCTCCTCGAAGCGGGCATTGATCTCCTCAAGCACCGCCAGCGTTTCGGGTGTCACGCGCTCCACCGCTTTTCGCACCGCCTCCCGCTCCAGCAGGATGCGGATTTCCGTCAGGTCCCGGAACTCCTCGGCGGACAGGAGCTTGACGGTGATGGCGCGGTTGCGCTCCACCACCAGCGCGCCCTGCGCCACCAGCCGGCTCACGGCATCGCGCACCGGCATGGCCGAAACGCCCAGCTTCTCCGCCAGCTCGCGAATGGATGTCCTGTCCTGCGGACGCATGCTCCCGCCCAGCAGCATCTCGCACAACGCGTCATGCACCTGCTCGGTGAGGGAACGGTCTCTGACCGGCAATTTGGAAATAGCGGTCTCATTCATCACCAACTCCGACTCAAGTGATTGACAGGCGTCTTTACGACGATAGTATGATCTGAGATCACAGTACAGATCTGGCACCCATAAAGGGGCCTAATAAATTGATAAAAAAACATAATCGGGAGGATGCTTAAGATGGCCGGTTCCATCACTCGACGGACATTCCTTGGCACCAGCGCCCTGGCGATGGGCGCCCTTGCCATGCCTGGCGTTTTGCGCGCCCAGTCTGGCCCCATCATCATTGGCCACCTCACGCCCCGCACCGGCTTTCTCGGGCCGATGGGCGAATATGCCGTGATGGCGGCGGATCTTGCTGTTGCAGAAATCAATGCGGCGGGGGGCATCCTTGGCCGCAAGATCGAGCTGGTAAAGGAAGATTCCATCAACCCGCAGACCGCGACCACCAAAGCAGAGCGGATGGTGGAACGCGACAAGGTGGTGGCTATGCTTGGCGAGATCTCATCCGCCTCGGCCCTCAGCCTTGGCCAGATCGCCCAGCGCACGAATCGTCTCTTCATCAATACAGGCGCCAACTCCGATACCTTGCGCGGGGCAGACTGCAAGCGCAACATGTTCCATACTGAAGCGCAAAACGTGATGTATGTGAATGCTGAGGGTGAATATCTTCTGGCCAATGATCTTGTGAAGGGCAAGACATGGTACATGTTGAGCGCGGATTATGCTTTCGGCCATGATCTGCGCAAGGCCGCCCTCGCTTTTCTTGAGCGCAATGGCGGCAGCCTGGCCGGCGATGAGCTCGTGCCCACCGATGCCGGCGACTTTTCCTCCTATCTTCTGAAGATCCGCGCCGCCAAGCCGGATGTGGTCATCCTGAACCTTGCGGGCACGCAGCAGGCAGGCTTCTTCAAGCAGTATGGCGAGTTCGGCCTCGACTTCCCGCTCGGCGGGTTCGACTTCAACACGTCCATGGCCTGGGCCGCCGGCGCGGAGAATTTCCGCGGCACATGGCCCTGCGTCTGGACCCATCAGGTGGATACGCCCGAATCCCAGCGCTTCGCCAAGACCTTCCTCGACAAATATGGTCGCCCGCCCGAGAACCAGGCATGGAGCGACTATGTGGCGGTGCGCATTCTGGCGCAGGCCATCAAGGAAACCGGCGGCACCAAGACGGAAGATCTGGTGGCCTATCTGGAATCCGGCGCAGAATTTGACATTCTCAAGCAGCGCAAGGGCACTTTCACGAAGAATACCCACCAGCTTCTTCAGGAAATCTACGCCGTAACCGCCCTGCCCCCGCAGGATGTGAAAAACAAGTGGGATATCTTCACCACATCCGGCCCCATCCCGGCCGGAGACAAGCCCCTCAGCATTCTGACCGAGGGTCAGGTGGGCGGAGCCTGCACGTTCGGCTGATGTAGCGGACGCCATCTTCTTACACAGACACAGAACAGCGCCACCCTCATGGTGGCGCTGGCTGGTCGCGCATGCCTGAAAGATGACCTCCCATGGCGGCAATGCTTTTCATATCACAACTTCTGAACGGGTTGCTTGACGGGTTCTACTACCTGCTCATTGCACTCGGCCTGTCCCTGATCTTCTCACTGGGCGGCATCGTCAATCTAGCGCATGGTGCATTCTTTGCCATCGGCGCTTATCTGGCCCTTGTACTGACCCCGCATCTCGGCTTCTTCGGCGCACTGATCGTGGCTCCACTGATCGTTGCCGCGCTGGCCGTGCTGGTGGAACGGTTTCTGTTCACCCGTTTCTACAGGGTGGACCCGCTCTACTCCCTGTTGCTGACCTTTGGTCTGGCGATGATCATAGAGCAGGCCCTGCGCTGGATCTTCGGTGCTTCTCCGCAGGCCTATTCCATGCCTGAGGCCCTGCGCGGGCAGGTCTTCATCGGGGATTTCATCTATTCGCGCTATCGCCTGTTCCTCATCGGTGTGGCGATTGCCGCTGTTGCAGCGCTGTGGCTGCTGCTGAACCGCACCGCATTTGGCCGCATTGTCCGCGCGGGCATCCAGAATCCGGACATTCTGGGCACGCTTGGCATTTCGCTGCGCCCCTATCTGTCGGCGGTTGCGGCCATTGCCATCGGGCTTGCGGGGCTTGCCGGCATGTTGCTGGCTCCCATTCACCCCGTGCATCCCATGATGGGCGCCGAGGTGATTGTCGCGGCCTTTGTGGTGGTGGTGATCGGTGGCCTGGGATCATTCTGGGGCGTGGTGATTGCCGCGCTTCTGGTCGGCCTCGTCAAGGGCCTGATGATCGCGATCGGCCTGTCGCAGTTCTCCATGCTCGCCATTTATCTGCTCATGTTCATCGTCCTGCTGGTGCGGCCGCGCGGACTGATGGGCGAGCGCATCACGCGCTTTGAATGAGGCGGAGATCCATCATGAAAAAGAACCTTCCGCTTGTCATGGCTGCACTCGGGCTGCTCCTGCTGCCATTCTTTCTGGACATTCTGGGCCTTGGGGCCAGCTCGGCCACAGAAGTCGTCATCTTCGCCCTCGCGGCGCTGGGGCTGAATATTCTGGCCGGCTATACGGGGCTTGTCTCCTTCGGGCATGGCGCGTGGTTCGGGCTTGGCGCATATGCCGCCGGGCTCACGGCGCTGGCCCTGCCCGGCCACCATTTCCTGCTCCCGCTCCTTGTCGCTCTTCTGGTGACAGTGGTGGCGGCGGCCATTTTCGGCTTCTTCATGCTGCGCCGTCGCGGCGTGTATTTCTCCCTGATGACGCTGGCCCTGAGCGCCATGTGCTTCCAGCTCGCCTATCGGTGGACGGAGGTCACGGGGGGTGAAAACGGCCTTGGCGGCATCGAGCGCCCGGTGTGGGCCGGCTTCGACCTGAACAACAACTGGAACTACTATATCCTCGTCTCGGTACTGGTGTTTGCACTCACCGCTCTGGTGTGGCGTTTCCTGCATTCCCCGGTCGGTACGGTTCTGGTTTCCATTCGCGAGAATGAGGGCCGCGCCGTGGCGCTGGGCTACCGGGTGGGGCGCTACAAGCTGGCGGCCTTCATGGTCTCGGCCACGGTCACCTCATTTGCCGGCGTGCTGCTGCTCTACAAGAACCGCCTGACCTCGGCCGAGCCGATGTCCGTGCTGTTCTCGGGCGAGCTTCTGGCCATGGTGGTGATTGGCGGCATGCGCGGCTTCATGGGGCCGGCCCTTGGCGCGCTGTTCTACATCATCTTCCGCGAATATCTCTCGATGTATACCGAGAACTGGCTGATCTGGTTCGGCATCATCTTTGTCACCTTCGTGCTGTTCGCCCGGGATGGCCTCATCGGCATCGGCGCGCAGGTCCGGAACCACTTCTTCCCCGGCCCCTCCATGGCCGCCGCCATGGCTGGACGCTCCACCCGGAAGCAGCCGCTTCCCGCCTCCCTGAAGGCGCGTGAGGATGGCATCGGCAATGTGCTGGTGGCGGATGGGATCAGCAAGAAGTTCGGTGGCTTCCTGGCGGTGGACGGCGTCTCCCTGGGGGTGCGCGACCGGACCCTGCATGCGCTGATCGGACCGAATGGCGCGGGCAAGACCACCGCCTTCAACCTGCTCACCGGCGTGCTGCCCCCCACATCCGGCACGGTGACGCTGTGCGGCAACGATGTCTCGGGCAAGAGCGCGGATATCATTGCCAATCAGGGGCTTGGACGCTCCTTCCAGATCACCAACCTGTTCCCGACCCTGACCGTGGGCGAGAATATCCGCCTTGCGGTGCAGGCACGCCACGCATCGCGCACCAATCCGCTGCGCGATGCGGACCATGTGCCGGAAGTGGCGGCCCAGGCCCGCGAGATCATCTCATGGGTCGGCCTTGCCGGCATGGAACAGGCGCAAGCCGATTCCCTCTCCTATGGCGGCCAGCGCCTGCTGGATCTGGGGCTGGCTCTGGCCACCTCACCCCGCATCCTGCTGGCGGACGAGCCGCTTGCCGGCCTCTCCGTTGCCGAGCGCGAGCGGGTGGGCAACCTCATCAAGGAAGTTTCCGGCAATATTCCCGTGCTGCTGGTGGAGCATGATATCGACCGCGTGTTCGACCTTGCCGACCATGTCACCGTGATGAACGAGGGCAAGGTGCTGCTGGATGGCACTGTCGACCAGGCCCGCTCCTCCGAGCAGGTGCGCGAGATCTATATCGGCTCCGGCACCAGCGCGGTGGCAGCCTCCGCCCGGCAGGGCAGCGGCTCCATGGAAGCGGTTGTCACGATGGACAAGGTGAATGTCCATTATGGCAAGAGTCATATTCTGCACGATGTCGCGCTCGACATCCGCAAGAACGAGATTCTCGCCCTTCTCGGCCGCAATGGGGCGGGCAAGTCCACCCTGCTGAAGGCGCTCACCGGCATTGTGACGCCCTCCTCCGGCTCCATCCGTCTGGGGAACAAGGAACTGGCGGGTCTGCCCAGCGCCGCCATCTCGCGCTCCGGCATCAGCTATGTGCCGCAGGGCCGTGGCCTGTTCGCCGGCATGACGGTGCGGGAGAATCTGGAACTGGGCCGTTTGCGCCGCATCACCGGTGAGGGCGACCATTGGACGCTGGACCAGATTTTCCAGTATTTTCCGCGCCTCAAGGAGCGGCTGGATACCGATGCCGACCGCCTCTCGGGCGGTGAGCAGCAAATGGTTGCAGTGGCTCGCGCCCTTTCCGGCGACACACGGGTGCTGCTGCTGGATGAGCCCTTCGAGGGGCTGGCCCCCGCGGTTGTGGAACAGTTGTTCCGTACTTTTGACGATCTGCGCGATATGATCTCGATTGTGATCGTAGATCACAATCTCGATCTTGCCCTGGCCCTCTCGGACCGCACCATCGTGCTCGAAATGGGCCGTGTGCTCCACGAAGTGCCATCGCGTGATCTCGCCACCGATATCGAGCTGCGTCGCCAGCTCCTGTGGATGTGAGGACTGAACATGACCAGAATTGCAATTGTTGGCGCCGGCCTCATCGGCCGCTCCTGGGCCTATGTGTTTGCCCGCGCCGGCATGGATGTGAAGGTGTGGGACCCGGAAGCCGCCGTGCTGGAACGCCTGGGCGACGATGTGCGCGCCATGCACGCCAAGGCCACCGCCCATGGGCGTTCGGGCGATGATCCCGATGGCCTGCCCGGCCGCGTCCATGCCTGCCCGGATCTTGGGGAAGCGGTGAAGGATGTCGATCTGGTTCAGGAAAACGGACCGGAAGTGCTCGACGTCAAGCAGCGTCTTTTCGCGGATCTGGACCGGCTGGCCGCACCCGAGACCATTCTGGCCTCCTCCAGCTCGGCCCTGATGGCCTCCACCTTCACGGCGGATCTGGAAGGACGGGCGCGCTGCCTCATCGGGCATCCGGTCAACCCGCCTCATCTGGTGCCGGTGGTGGAGATTTGCCCCACCCCCTATACCGCCGCGGACGTGACGGAAAAGGCATCCGCCATCTACAGGCAGTCCGGGCAGGTTCCGGTTCTGCTGAACCGGGAAATCGACGGTTTCGTGCTGAACCGCCTTCAGGCCGTGGTGCTGGCTGAATCCCTGCGCCTCATCAATGAAGGCATCTGCAGCCCGGAAGGGCTGGATGACACCATCAAGCACGGCCTCGGCCGGCGCTGGGCCTTCATGGGGCCGATGGAAACCATCCATCTCAACGCACAGGGCGGCATTCAGGATTATCTGGAGCGCCTTGGCCCCACCATGGCCCGGCTGGCGAATGATGCCGCACGCGGAGAAGCCTTCACCCCTGAAGCCGCCAGAAAGGTGAGCGTCGGGTTCAAGGATGACACGCGCGCGGACATTCGCGCCCGGCAGGAATGGCGCGATGGCGAACTGGCGGCCCTCGACCGCCACCTGCTCAACCGCGCATCTGAAAAAGCTTGAAATCACAAGAATCTGAAGAATGGGGGACGCGGTCTTGCACCGCGTCCACTTCAGGCACGGGGAAGAAACAACATGGCAGCGAAGAAGAAAGTCATCATCACCTGCGCTGTGACAGGCGCGATTCATACCCCCTCCATGTCATCGGCCCTGCCGGTGAGCGCGGCGGAAATCGCACAGGCCTCGATCGAAGCTGCGGAAGCGGGTGCGGCAGTCATCCATCTGCATGCGCGCAACCCGGAAGATGGCAGCCCGGACCAGAGCCCGGACGCATTCGCGCCCTTTCTCGGCGTCATCAAGCAGGCCACCAATGCGGTGCTGAACATCACCACCGGCGGCGCGCCCACCATGCCCATCTCCGAGCGTGTCCAGCCGGCTCTTGCCTACAAGCCGGAGCTCGCCTCGCTCAATATGGGCACGATGAATTTCGGCCTGTTCCCCATGCTCAACCGCTTCAAGGACCTGAAGCATGAGTGGGAGCGCGTGTATCTGTCCAACAAGGACATCATCTTCCGCAACACGTTCGGCGATATCGAGCATGTGATGCAGAGCGTGGGCGCCAATGGCACCCGCTTCGAGTTTGAATGCTACGACACCGCCCATCTCTACAATCTCAAGCACTTCTATGATGCCGGCCTGGTGCGCGGCCCGCTCTTCATCCAGACCGTGTTCGGCCTGATGGGCGGCATTGGCGCACACCCCGAGGACGTGCTGCACATGAAGCGCACGGCAGACCGGCTGTTCGGGGACAATTATCACTGGTCCGTGCTGGGCGCGGGGCGCCACCAGATGACCATTGCCGCCATCGCCGCCGCCATGGGCGGTAATGTGCGCGTGGGGCTGGAGGACTCGCTCTGGGCCGGCCCCGGCATCGCCGCGCACAGCAATGCCCAGCAGGTGCACATGGCCCGCCAGATCATCGAAGGGCTCGGGCTGGAAATCGCCACCCCCGACGAGGCCCGCGAAATGCTCGCCCTCAAGGGCGGCGATGCGGTCGGCTTCTGATCCCTTCTCCCGTTTGTTGAGGAAACACCCATGGCCATCACCTATCTCAAGCGCGGCAAATCGGAAGCCGAGCGCTCAAACGATGATGCCGATGTCCGCCGCACGGTGGAAGCCGCGCTGGCCGATATCGAGGCGCGCGGCGATGATGCCGTGCGCGAGATGAGCGCGCGCTTCGATAAATATGAACCCGCCAGCTTCCGCCTGAGCGAACAGGAGATCGAGGCCCTCATCGCCCGCGTCGCCCCGCGCGATCTGGAGGACATCCGCTTCGCCCAGACACAGGTGCGCAATTTCGCCCAGGCCCAGCGCGCCTCCATGCTGGATGTGGAAGTGGAGACCCTGCCCGGCGTCATTCTCGGCCACAAGCATATTCCGGTGCAGTCCGTGGGGTGCTATGTGCCCGGCGGCAAGTTCCCCATGGTCGCCTCGGCCCACATGTCCGTGCTCACCGCCGCGGTTGCCGGCGTGCCGCGCATCATTGCCGCCACCCCGCCCTTCAAGGGCGAGCCGAACCCGGCCGTGATCGCCGCCCTGCACATGGCCGGCGCGCACGAAATCTATGTGATGGGCGGCATCCAGGCCATTGGCGCCATGGCCATCGGCACGCAGACCATCAAGCCGGTGGACATGCTGGTCGGTCCCGGCAACGCCTTTGTGGCGGAAGCCAAGCGCCAGCTTTTCGGGCGGGTGGGTATCGACCTTTTCGCCGGCCCGACCGAAACCCTCATCATCGCCGATGAGACCGTGGATGCGGAACTGTGCGCCACCGACCTGCTCGGCCAGGCCGAGCATGGCTTCAACTCCCCCGCCGTGCTCATCACCAATTCGCGCAGGCTGGCCGAGGAGACCATAAGCGAGGTGGAGCGCCTGCTCACCATCCTGCCCACCGCCGCCACCGCATCCGCAAGCTGGCGGGACTATGGCGAGGTGATCCTGTGTGACACCTATGAGGAGATGCTGGAAGCGGCTGAGGAGGTGGCCTCCGAGCATGTGCAGGTGATGACGGACCGCGATGACTGGTTCCTGGAAAAAATGACCAGCTATGGCGCCCTCTTCCTCGGGCCCCGCACCAATGTGGCCAATGGCGACAAGGTGATCGGCACCAACCACACTTTGCCGACCCGCAAGGCCGGGCGTTATACGGGCGGGCTGTGGGTGGGCAAGTTCATCAAGACCCACTCCTACCAGCGCGTTCTGACGGATGAGGCCGCCGCCAGCATCGGGCGCTATTGCTCGCGCCTGTGCCTGCTTGAAGGCTTTGTGGGCCATGCCGAACAGGCCAATGTGCGCGTGCGGCGCTATGGCGGTGACAACATTGCCTATGGTGAGGCCGCGCAATGACCCCGATGCCGAATTTCTCACTGGAGGGCAAGACCGCCCTCATCACCGGCGCGGGGCGCGGCATTGGCCGGGCCATTGCGGATGTCTATGCGCAGGCGGGCGCCAAGGTCTATCTGTGCGCCCGCACCGCCTCTGAGGTGGAGGCGGCGGCAGCCGAGATCACCGCGGCCGGCTACAAGGCCGAGGCGCGCGCCTGCGATGTGACGGATGTGGCGGCCTTCCGCGCGCTGGTGGAGGCCCTGCCCCGGCTGGATATTTTCGTCAACAATGCCGGCGTCAACCGCCCCAAGCTCCAGCTTGAGGTGACGGAGGAGGATTTCGACGTCGTTGTCGGGCTCAATCTGCGCGCCGCCTTCTTCGCCCTGCAAAGCGTCACCCGCAAGATGAAGGCGGATGGCGGCGGCGGCTCGGTCATCAACATGTCCTCGCAGATGGGGCATATTGGCTGCGAGAAGCGCGCGCTCTATTGCGCCACCAAATGGGGCCTTGAGGGGCTGACGAAATCTGTCGCGGTGGAGCTTGCCCCGCACAGGATCCGCGTCAACACCATCTGCCCCACCTTCATCGAGACAGCGCTGACCAGGCCCTATTTCGAAGACCCCGCCTTCCTCGAATTCTGCATGAGCAAGATCAAGCTCGGGCGTTTGGGGCAGGTGGACGACATTACCGGTGCAGCCCTTTATCTGGCCTCCGATGCCTCATCACTGATGACAGGCAG
This sequence comes from Haloleucobacter ellipsoideus, assembly GCF_052491725.1. Taxonomy (NCBI): domain Bacteria; kingdom Pseudomonadati; phylum Pseudomonadota; class Alphaproteobacteria; order Hyphomicrobiales; family Xanthobacteraceae; genus Haloleucobacter; species Haloleucobacter ellipsoideus. The sequence continues at coordinate 361,607 of NZ_JBQWAR010000018.1, read as the reverse complement.
CGCCGTGATGCTGGATGGCGGCTGGACAGCGGAATAGCCCCTCAGGCGGCGCATCGACCGTGCCGTCTGAACATCACCTTGCCTCTTCCGACCCACTTCCACACCCACTTGCCGGGGCGTCTGTCCCCCTCGCCCCGGCCTTTTCATTTCCGATGTGGCGCGGCCACCGGGTCGAACAGCCCGCGCAATTTGCCGGCGCGCACCATGAAGCGGTGCAGGTTCAGCATGCACAGGGCCAGCACACAGCCCCCCGCCAGCTTGCAGGCCCGCAGAAAGCGTGAACCCGAGCGCCCGTATTTCGCGCGCACATAGTTTTCGGACTGCTGCTTGAAACGGTTGATGCGGAAGGTCTGCCCCATGCCGGGTGTGCTGGAGCCCCCCTGCGCATGCATCACCCGCGCGCCCGGCACAACCGTGATGGCCACCTTGCGTGCCAGCGCCCGCAGGCTGAGATCGTCATCCTCGTGATAGAGGAAGATCTGTTCATCAAAGCCGCCCAGATCCTCGAAAGTCTCGCGCGACACCAGGAAAGCCCCGCCATGGACGAAGCGGGTGCAGTAATCGCCGGCAATCTCCGCCTCCTTCAGGCGGGCGCTGCGCGGCACCTTCTCGAAAATGGTGCCCTCCTTGCGCATCAGCCGCCCGCTCTCATCCGCCATGGCCGGCATGAGGATAAGCGGCTCGCCATATGTGGCACAGGCGGCCAGCAGGCGCGGCAGGGCTTCCTCCTCCAGCGTCGCATCCGGGTTCAGGAACATCACGAAACGGGTCTGTGCCGCACGCGCGCCGGCATTGCAGGCCGTGCCGAAACCGGCATTGCGTCCCATGTCCAGCACTGTCGCGGGACGGGTCAGCTCCTTTTGCCATGCGGTGCCGCGTGGGCTGGCATTGTCCACGATCACCACGGCGCATGCGGCCGGCACGCTGGCCACCGCCCGCAGGATGACCGCCGCACTGTTATAGGTGACGAACACCACCGTGACATCCGCAAGCGTGGGGGAGGAGCTGGAAGCGGCAGGAACGGCTGTCACGGGAACCTCGGCTCAGGGCGGCCCATCCCGCAAGGGCGGGAGATGAAGCATGCACATGGCGAACACATGGGCGATGGCTCCGCCATTACAGCATTTTGGCCTGCCACGGCCATATGCGGGGCATAAAAAACAGTTGTGCGACTTTCGCACCAATGATCTTTGTTTCACCTCACATTAGAGTCATTTCAGGCATGCTATGGTTTGCGCCATGAGAAGAACATGCCGCTCGCCCATATGCGGTGCGAAAAGCATGGGGGAGATGCTCCGGCTGGCATGGCCCAGGATCAGAATGGAGTTCCGATGAACCAGAAGGCTCAAAGCGGCAAGGCCGACAGTGCTGTCAAATGGGTGAAGGTGTGGGACGGGCCTGTGCGCCTGTTTCACTGGACCCTCGTGCTGCTGATGATCGGGTCCTATGTCTCCGCCAAGCAGGGCAAGCTCGATGTCCATTTCTATCTCGGCTATGCCATTCTCACCCTTGTGCTGTTCCGCATCCTGTGGGGCCTTGCCGGCAGCCAGACCGCGCGCTTCTCGCAATTCGTGAAGGGGCCGGGCGCGGCGCTCTCCCATCTTGGCCATGTGCTCCGCCGCGAGCGTGAGGACGAGGTGGGCCACAATGCGGCCGGGGCCTATATGGTGCTGGCCCTGCTGGCGCTGGTTCTGTTCCAGACCATTACGGGCCTGTTCTCCAATGATGGCATGTTCGAGGAAGCCCCCCTGGCCCATCTGGTCGGCGGCGCCTGGAGCGATACCTTCACCCTCTGGCATGGCTACAGCTTTGACATCATCGTCATAGCCGTGGCGCTGCATGTGGCCGCGGTGCTGCTCTATGCGGTGCTGCTGCGGCAGGATCTGGTGCGCCCGATGGTGACAGGCTGGGCCCGCCTGCCCGCCGCCTTCACCGCCCCGCGCATGGCGCCGGTGTGGCTGGCTGTGCTGTTTCTTCTGATTGCGGCCGCCATTGTCTGGGCCGTGGTAACCTACGCCTGAACCAGAAGAGCATGCACCCCTCGAACAAAGCGGCCCCGCCCCGGAGGCCGCTTTGTTCATGCCTTCCCTCAGCCTCCCTGAAAGGCGGGTGCGGCTTCCTCTCACGGCTCCGGCCGCCACAGGGGCACGATGATATTGGCCCAGATGCTGGTTTCATAGCCGCCATAATTGCGCTGATACACATCCCGCGTGAGCTTGAGCTGGAGGGTGAAGGTCTCGAACCCATAGCCCACCAGGGCCCCCACCGCGAACTGGCTCTGCTTCCCATATGTCTCATAAGGCGAGCTGAGATCGGTTGAGCCAAAGGCTACCGCACCGATCTCAAACTTGTTGAAGGTCCGCGTGGCGGTGAGATCCACATTGAACCAGCCGGGATTGCCCTCCTCCCCCTTGCTGCCCGTTCCAATGGCGAGGGTGGAGGTGAGGTTCCAGCCATTCTGAAGATAGCTGAGCGCGGCAATGCCCTGGAAGGACAGGTCATTGGTGGCCATGGCCGCATGCACGGGCAGATAGATGCCGGCCTGGAAACCGCCATGGAATCCATGCCCCAGATCCCACTTCACCTGTGTATCGAGAAAGGGATTGCCGAAGCTGGAAGAGCCGGAACGATGCTTCTGCTGCACATCCACATAGGGCACCACGATATCGACCAGAATGCGCCCGCCGGCGATCGTATAGGGCGTGGACCAGATGAGCCATGAGGGGATGAGCGTGGTGGTATTGGTGCGCGGGGAGGTATCACGCACCCCGTAAATGGGAAAGCTGATGGAGGTGAGCCCCTCCGGGTTCGCCGCACCCAGTGCAAGGCCGGTGGTGATGCCCGGCTTCAGCTTGGAGCCCGCATGGGCATCGCGGCAGGAAAGGCCGGGCATGATGCCGGTCAAAGATGATGCAAGGATTCCGGCCAACAGAAGCATGCGATAACCAGAAACCCACAGCATCACATCTCTCCCCATCGTCACGAGAGACGGAATAATGCAGATTTCCGGCATTTATATCCATTATTTTCCACTATGATCGACATATATTCATCAATTAAGAGCATGTATTCAGAATATATTCTGGCATGAAATAAATCATCCCGCCCCAAAGCCGGAATGCCCGGAAAGAGCCGCGGGCGTGACATGCGCTCTGGAGAACATCCACGAACATATGTGCGCGGGTGGAATGGCATCGGGCCTGCCTCCTCTCCGGCAAGCCCCCCCTGCGGACCGGCGGCAGCCCCGATCCGCATCATCCTCGCGATCTGGAATTGGTCGAATGAGATATAGATAATCTCTATCGTGCCATTTGAAAGTATAATCGAGAATTTCGGACGACAACAACCGCACGATTGCGAAAATCTATTGACCTATTTCCAGTGACTGCTTGTCATGCATTTGAAGTCCGGATAGCTTTCGTCAAGAAAGGTGCAAGGCGCGCTGCCCGATAACGCAAGTTGCGAGCGGCTCCGGCAGCACATCCCGAAAACTTGCAGGACAGGAATATCCCCGCGCGCGCATGCCCGCCGGGCGATGTTCCGGCACGAGATGCTCACAGATGGCCAAGAATGATTTCATCGGAAAGAAGTCTGCGGCAGCCGGTGGCTGGGGCGCACTGAAGAGCTGCGGCAAGCGGCTTCTGGGCAGCGGGCAGCCTCTGGCCGGGGCCCGTACCCTGCTCAGCGCCAACCAGCCCGATGGTTTCGATTGCCCCGGCTGCGCCTGGGGCGACCCGGAGCACGGCTCCTCCTTCGAGTTCTGCGAGAACGGGGTGAAGGCCGTGGCCTGGGAGGCCACCGCCAAGCGGGTGACGCCGGAGTTCTTCGCCGAACATAGCGTGCGCGAGTTGCGCACATGGACCGATTACGACCTTGAGCATCAGGGCCGCCTCACCCACCCCATGCGCTATGATGCGGCCAGCGACCGCTATCTGCCTGTGGAATGGGAAACCGCCTTTGCCGAGATCGGACAGGCGCTCAATGCGCTTGAACATCCCGACCAGGCGGAGTTCTACACCTCCGGGCGCGCCAGCAATGAGGCCGCCTTTCTCTACCAGACCTTCGTGCGCCTGTTTGGCACCAACAATTTTCCCGATTGCTCGAACATGTGCCATGAGGCCAGCGGCGTGGGGCTGATCGAGGCCATCGGCATCGGCAAGGGCACCGTGCTGCTGGAGGATTTCGAGAAGGCGGACGCCATTTTCGTCTTTGGCCAGAACCCCGGCACCAACCACCCCCGCATGCTGGCGGACCTGCGCCGCGCCACCGAGCGCGGGGCCAGGGTCGTAGCCTTCAACACCCTGAAAGAAAAGGGCCTGATGCGGTTCGCGGACCCGCAGAACAAGGTGGAAATGCTGTTTGGCGGCAGCGAGCCAACCTCCACCGACTATTACCAGCCCCGCCTTGGCGGCGACATGGCAGCCGTTCGCGGCATGGCCAAGCTGGTGTTTGCGGCAGATGATGCGGCGCTGGCTGCCGGAAAGCCCTCGGTTCTGGACCATGCCTTCATTGAGGAACACTGCACCGGATTTGAGGAGTGGCGCGCTGTCGTTGAAGCCACCTCCTGGCAGCAGATCGAGGAGCAGTCCGGCCTCACACGGGCGGATCTGGAGCGCGCCACGGCCGTTTATCTCGGCGCGGACAGCGTCATCGCCACATGGGCCATGGGCATCACCCAGCATCGCCATTCGGTGCAGACCATCCGTGAAATTGCCAACTTCATGTTTCTGCGTGGCAATATCGGCCGGCCCGGTGCGGGGCTGTGCCCGGTGCGCGGCCATTCCAATGTGCAGGGCGATCGCACCATGGGCATCAATGAATGCCCCTCCCCCGGTTTTCTGGATGCCATGGAGCAGGAGCTTGGCGTGCCCATGCCGCGCACGCCCGGGCACAATGTGCTGGCCGCCATCGGCGCAATGCTGAATGGTACGGCGAAAGCCTTTATCGGGCTTGGCGGCAACTTTGCCCGCGCCACCCCGGACAGCGCCCTGATCGCGGCCGCCATGGACCGGCTGGACCTGACCGTCCATGTGGCCACCAAGCTCAATCACTCCCATCTGCTGCCCGGCAAGGCCGGCTATATCCTGCCCTGCCTCGGCCGCACCGAGATTGACCGCAATCCGCGCAATGTCCGCCAGATCGTGACGGTGGAAGACTCCATGAGCATGGTTCATGGCTCTGGCGGCATCAACCGGCCGGCCTCCCCGCTCCTGAAATCGGAAATCGGCATCATTGCCGGCATCGCCAAAGCGACCGTTGGCAGCGCAGTGGTGGACTGGGACATGCTGGCGGGGGACTATGACCTCATCCGCGAGATGATCGCCCGCGTTCTGCCGGCTTTCGAGGGGTTCAATGAACGGGTGCGCAAGCCGCGCGGTTTCTGGTTGCGCAATCCGGCTTCCGAGCGGGAGTGGAACACCCCAACAAGGCGCGCCAATTTCTCCAGCTGCCCCCTGCCGGAACGCACGGAATGGCAGCAGACACAGGATGATGAAGGGCTGTTCGTGCTCCAGACCTTCCGCTCGCACGACCAGTACAACACAACCATCTATGGCATGGATGACCGCTATCGCGGGGTTTATGGCGAAAGGCGGGTGGTCTTCATCAATCCGGCCGACATGGATCGCCTTGGCGCCCAGGCGGGGGACAGGATCGATATTGCCGGCATGGCGCAGGATGGCATCGAGCGGCTGGCCGAGGATTTCCGCCTTGTGCCTTATGACATCCCGCGCGGCTGCGTTGCCGGATATTATCCCGAGCTGAACCTGCTGGTGCCGCACGGGGCGTTTGGCGACAAGAGCTTCACGCCGACATCGAAATCCATCCTCGTCTCCTTCCGCACCCGCGCGGCATGATGGAGGCGGAACAGCAGGCCGCGCTCTGGGAGGAACAGGTCGCGCGCCTGCTGGATGGGCCACAGGCATCCGCCCTCACACCACTTTGCGCCGGCATCCTGGTGGCGCTGGATCTGGGCCTTGCGCGCGACAGCCGCACCTTTGCCCGCAGGTTCGATATTGCCCATGCGCTGGTGCTGCGTGAATGCACCATGTTGACCGAAGATCTGGGGCTCATCACCATCATCCGGCGCGATGAGCGGACCCAGCGCCTGTTCCTGGAACTCACGGAAAAGGGCCGCGCCCTGCTGGCCCCCTGCAAGAACTGCTGAACAGCTGCTGAACAGCGCAGGCTAGCCCGTCCGCTCCCTTTGCGACGACATCCCGTCGTGCCGGCCGCCCGTCCCGCCCACCCGGTGCCGGAACCGCATGCAGCCCCGAACCCCTTGAAACGGCGCAAAAGACGGCCCGCCCATATTCGGGCGGCATCGAAAAGTTCTATAATCACCCGCACCGGCATATGATAGACAGGGAAAAGACCCGTGAAGGATCCAGCAGCACGCGCATTCTTCACCCCACCTCCGGCCTGTCCGTCACACGCAAGATGACCGCCAGATAAGGATGCCTGAAGGCCCGCCCCCTTTGCCATGAGATGCCACATATTCCATCCAGAACCTTCCCGGCCGGTGCGTTCATGCCCCTGAACACGTGACCTCCTGAAGCACAGAACAGAATTTTGACGGGGAAAGCCACGTGCTGACGCTCAAACATTATGAACTGCTCGTTGTTCTCGCCGAAGAGCTGCATTTTGGTCGCGCCGCGCAGAGACTTGGCATTTCGCAGCCGCAACTCACCCACCAGCTCAAGCAGATGGAAGAGATTGTCGGCACGCTGCTCTTCAACCGCAACCGTCGCCGTGTGGAGCTGACCCGTGCAGGCAATCTGCTCTTGCCGGAAGCCAGCGGCGTGATGCGCCATGCCAAACGGGCGGAAGCCGTGGCCCTGCAGGCCGGGCATGGGCTGCTTGGGGAATTGCGGCTGGGTTATATCGGGGCTGTCACCCTCAATGGCGTGCTCACCCGGCTGCTGACGAAGTTCAGGACCCGCGCGATCAAGATCCAGCTCCAGCTCCTGCTGATGGATCTGGACCAGCAGTTTCCCGAGGTGAAGGCCGGCAATCTGGATGCCGGGCTGGTGCGCCTGCCCTATCCCGCCCTCTCACCGGATCTGGCGACCCGTACCCTCTATCATGAGAATCTCTGGATCGCCCTGCCCCGGGACCATCCCATGGCCGAGCAGGAGGATGTGGAGCTTGCGGCACTGGGCGGGGAAGATTTCATCGCCACCCACCTGCCCGCCAGCGCCGGCTTTTCGGCGGCGGTTCACACGGCCTGCACAGAGGCGGGAATAACCCCGAATGTGGTGTATCGCGCGCCACAGTTCACGGCCATCGCATCACTGGTTGAAGCCGGGCTGGGCGTGGCTGTCGTGCCGGAGGCGCTCGGGCGGGTGAGGCTGCCCGGCGTGGTGTATCGCCCGTTGCGCGACATCACCGTGCGCGCCGAAATCGCGCTGGTTTACAGGCAGGACAACCGAAGCCCGCCCCTCGATTTGCTGCTCGATTGTATCGAGGATGCGGAACCGGCAGGCTGAACCTGCGCCCGGCCTCGGCCAGCCCTCGGTTTGTCCGCCGCAAGGAAGCCCGCCCGGCGGGCGGACTTCCGGTTTTGCCAAGGCGATCAGCCCGTCGTGACCCCGCCACAGACAAACAGCGTCTGGCCTGTCACGAAACCGGCTTCCGGGGCCGCGAAGAAGGAAACGGCATTGGCCACATCCTCCGGCTTGCCCATCCGCCGCATGGGGATCTGGTCGATGATCGCGCGGGTGCGCGGGGCATCGGGCGGATTGTTGCGCCAGAAGGCATCGGTGCCGATGGGCCCGGGCGCAACGCAGTTCACCGTGATGCCGAACGGGCCCAGCTCCAGCGCCCAGGTGCGGGCCATGGCCTGCGCCGCCCCCTTGGTGGCGCTGTAGAGCGTGCGCAGCTCCTTGCCCAGCGTCACCCGGCTCGTGTTCATCACGATCCGCCCATGCCCCGCAGCCTTCATGCCCGGAATGAAGGCCTGCGCGCAGATCAGCGAGGAGCGCAGATTGATGTGGAAGAGGCGGTCGAAATCCCGCAGCTCCACATCCTCTACCGGGGCTGGCACAACGATACCCACATTGTTGACCAGACAGCTCACGCTTTCCTGCGCCGCAATGCGGGCGCAGGCTTCACGCGTGGCATCGGCATCGGACAGGTCAAGCTGGATGAAGCTGTCGGCCACGCCTTCCGGGGGCGTGGCGATGTCCATCACGATGGTGCGGAACCCGTCTGCCCGCAGGCGTGCGGTAATGGCCGCGCCAATGCCCTGCGCGCCCCCGGTAATCAGGGCGGTGCCCCGTGCCGGGCCGCTCAACGGTCATCCTCGCGGATGGAGGACGGGTGCCGGCACAGGGGAACGATGCTCACCTCCATATAGGGATAGAGCGGCAGCCCCATCAGCACCTCATGGAGATGGGCATTGTCCCGGCACTCGAAGATCGAGGTATTCTTGTAAAGACCCGCATGCCGCCACAGATGCCGCCAGATGCCCTGCCGTTGCAAATCCTGCGCATAGGCCTTTTCACGGGCCTTGATCTCGTCGGCAACATCGACCGGCATGTCCTTGGGGATCATCACGGTCATTTCGACTTGGTAGAGCATGTCAGTCTTCACCCAGAGTGTTTCGGCCATCGAGATAGGCCTTGCGCCAGCGGGTAAAGAAGACCCGCTCGAAAAGGCCGGCCCTGAAGAAGGGATCGGCCTCGATGAAAGCCTCTGCCTCCTGCCGTGTCTCAAGGGCCAGAAGGTAGAGGCCGCCGCTGGCGGCGCCCCCCTCGTCATCCAGCTTGGCGCCACAGGCCAGCAGCAGGTGCCTGTTGGCCTCCAGATAATCGAGATGCGCGGGGCGGATCTCGAGGCGCAGGGCGGCGGTGCCGGGCCTGTCATAGGTTTCAACCATCCAGGGCATCACAGAACTCCATGGCCCCAGAGCAGGATGGCGCCGAGATAGATCGCCCCCTGGTAGAACAGGATGAGCACCAGATAGCCCATGATGTCCCGCAGCTTCAGGCCAGAGATCGCCAGCGCAGGCAGCAGCCAGAAGGGCTGAACCATGTTGGTCCACTGGTCACCGAACTGCACGCCAATGGCGGTCGCGGGGATCGAGGCGCCAAGCTGGGCTGCGGCCTCCATCATCACCGGGCCCTGGATGACCCACTGTCCACCCCCGGAAGGCACGAAGATATTGATGAGACCAGCCGAGATGAACGACCACAGCGGCAGGGTTTCCGGCGAGGAGATGGAAACGAACCACCCGGCAAAGGTCACGACCAGACCGGACCCGGCGAGAATGCCGAGAATACCGGCATAGAAGGGATACTGGATGATGATGCCGCCGAGGATCTTCACGCCGTCATTGACGGCGGCAAGGAAGCGGTTCGGCGTCACGAACAGCAAGATGCCGAGGAACAGGAACAGGAAGTTCACCGAGTTCAGCGTCAGCGCCCCACCGCCCCAGAAATACTGGGCGATATAGAGCATGCCGAACAGGCCAACACCGATGCCGATGACCTTGGAATTGTTCATCCGGTCGGCAATGGTCTTGCGCTCTTCGGTCACTTCCGAGACCAGCGATTGCGCACCCGGATCAACCTCGATGATCTCCGAGGGATTCTTGGGGTGCAGCATCGCATTGAAGATGGGCATGGTGATTGCGATGAAAATGGATGTGCCCAGAACAGGAAGCGAGAAGATCGTCTCGGACAGCGGGACCAGGCCGATCGTGCCTTCCAGGAAGTGGCCGGGCGTGTTGATGAGCAGCGGAATGGAGCCGGAAAGGCCAATTCCATAAAGCGTGAAGCCCGAATAGCCGGCCGCGATCACCAGAGGATAATGAAGCCCCTTCACCTTGTGGCCCAGCTTCTGCGCGATCAGCGTGCCGATCACGAGGCCGAAACCCCAGTTCAGCCAGCTCGCAACACAGGCGATGAGCGTTGCGGCGATGATCGCGCCGCGCGGGGTGGTGACAGGCGCGATGAGCTTGTCCATCAGCCAGTTGATGGCCGGGGTCCGCGCCATGATGTAACCGGCCAGCAGAATCACCGTCATCTGCATGGTGAAGGCCAGCAGATTCCAGAAACCGTCACCCCAGTATTTCGTGGCGTCGAGGAACGCGGTGCCCTGGCTGGCCATCGCGAACAACACGGTCAGCGCCGTCAGTATGATGGCGACAACGAGTGGATCCGGCATGTACCGGCTCATTATGCGCGTAAAAAAGTGGGCAATCGCGTTCATTTTTCCTCCTCAAGCAGGCTATCCCTGCCTTATGTTGATTTGTTATCAATTCTCAAGTCTTATATTGTCAACTTATAAGTGAAGGAAAAAAGCGATGCCCAACGCAGTGGCCATCATCGGCGGCGGGGTGATGGGGCGACGGCTCACATGCCACTTCCTGCGCGCGGGCAAGCAGGTGGCCATGGTTGACCCTTCCCATCAGGCCATTGAGAATGCGAGAGAATTCCTGGCATCACAGCAGGTGGACACCGGACATCTCACCACGGCGCACAATGCCACGGAGCTGCCGGCGCACTGGCGCGACTGCCCGCTGGTGATTGAAGCTGTCCCCGAAAATCTTGATCTCAAGCGCAACATACTGGCCGGGCTGGAACACGGCTTCGGGCCGGAAACAATCATCGCCTCCAACACGTCCGGCCTCACCAGCGCCGAGATCGGCGCCGGCATGCGGCACCCGGAGCGCCTTGCCATTGCACATTTCTTCAACCCGGCGGATGTGATTCCGGCGGTCGAGGTCATCGGCAGCGCCACCATGCCCCGGGCCCGGGTGGAGAAGCTTGCGGAAATCCTGCGGCAGTCAGGCAAGATGCCTGTCATTCTTCAGGCCGAGGTACCCGGCTTCATCGCCAACCGCGTCCAGCATGCCATGATGCGCGAATGCTTCCACCTGCTGGAAACCGGGGTGGCGGATGCAGAGGCGATCGATACGGTCCTGAAATATTCCATCGGTGTGCGGCTCGCCCTCACAGGCCCCTTCCTGCAACGTGACCTGAATGGGCTGGATACGCATCTGAGCATTGCCACCTATCTCTACCCGGAACTGTCCGCCGCCAGCACCCCGCCCCGCATCCTGCAGGAGATGGCGGCGGAAGGTGCGCTCGGGCGCAAGGCGGGGCGCGGCTTCTACAGCTGGGACGAGGCGCGGGAGGCGCAGCTTCAGGCCAGCGAACGTGCCTTGGCGGATATCGTGTCGAAAAGCATGGCCCTGGATAACGGGCATGGGGAGGAAGACTGAAATGCCAGTATGGAAGCATGCGCCTGAAGGCTCGAACTGGGGCAGGTTCGGTGCTGATGATCAGCTGGGAACGCTGAATTTCATCGGCCCCGAGCAGCGCCACGCCGCAACGGCTGAAATTCGTGAAGGCATCGCCTTCTGCCTGTCCCTGCCGCTGGATATTCCCGGCACGGTGCGGCTCAATCCGCGCCGCCATCCCCCCCGCCTGCAGCCGACCTTTCTGGGCGAAACCCCCTATATCAATTATCCGCTGCAGAATGTGGACCCGATACTGAGGGATGTCCTCTCCGACGATCAGGTCCTGCTCTCCACCCAGTATTCCACCCAGTGGGATTCGCTGGCCCATGTTGGCGCGATGTTTGATGCCGATGGAGATGGGGTCGCCGAGGCGGTCTATTATAATGGCCACCGCGCGGACAGGGATGTTCTGGGACAGGAGCCCGGCAGCCCGCACGGCTCATATGCCCGCAGGCTCTCCGTGGAAATCATGGCGCAGAGCGCCGTACAGGGGCGCGGGGTTCTGGTGGATCTGGTCCGCGCCTTCGGGCATGGGCGCAAGATCGTGACGCTCGACGATCTGCTCCAGGCCATTGCCGCCCAAAATGTGGATGTGCGCGAGGGCGATATCCTCATGCTGCGCACGGGCTATGCCGAAGCCCTTTGGGACATGCAGGACAACCCCGACCCGGAACTGCTCGACAGGACCGGCGCGGTGCTGGATGGCACCGATGAGGCGCTGCGCAACTGGATCGGCGAAAGTCGCATCGCGGCTATTGCGGCGGACAATTACGCCGTGGAAAATCCTCACGCGGACCCGCATGCCTGCTGCCTGCGCCTGCCGCTGCACCACCATTGCCTGTTCAAGCTGGGGCTGCCTCTGGCGGAGCTGTGGTATCTGCGCGATCTGGCCGAGGCCCTTCAGGCGCGCGGGCGGCATGCTGTTTTCCTCACGGCCCCGCCCCTGCGCCTTCCCGGCGCCATCGGCTCGCCCGTTACCCCTGTCGCAACCATCTGAATAGAGCGGGCGCTTTCCGGTTCAGCCGGCGGAGAGCGCCCGGCAGAGGCCGGGCACATCTGCCCGCTGCCCCTGCGAGCCCGGATGTTTCAGCGGAGCATGCCCCGCAGTTCCGCCTGCACGGCCAGCAAGGCCGGCAGATAGTCCTTCACCAGAGCCTCCGGCGGAATGCTGGCCGATACGCCGACATTCATCGCCGCCACCACCGCACCGCGCGCATTGTAAAGCGGCACCGCCACAGAGCGCAGGCCGATCTCCACCTCCTGATCGATGATCGCATGCCCCTGCGCACGGATCCGCGCCAGTTCAGCCATCAGGGCTTCGGGACTGGTGAGGGTGTGCGGCGTGCGGGCCGGCAGGGGGGCGGATGACAGCAGGACCCCGGCCTCCGCCTCCGGCAGCGCGGCCAGCAGCACGCGCCCGAGGGAGGTGCAGTAGGCCGGCAGACGCGAGCCGGGATTGAGCGCGATCGACATCACCCGTTTTTGGGCAGCGCGGGCGATATAGACGATCTCCGCCCCATCCAGCACCGAAACGGACGAGCTTTGCCCGATCCCTTCCGAGAGCCTGTCGAGAAAGGGCTGCACGATCTGCGGCATCGGCATGGTGGCGAGGCAGGCGGTGCCAAGGCGCAGCACTCTGGGCGTGAGGGTGAAGAACTTCCCGTCCCAATCGGCATAGCCATGATGGGCCAGCGTGAGCAGGCACCGCCGCGCCGTCGCCCGGTCCAGCCCCGAGGCGGCCGCCACTTCCGTGATGGACTGGCGCGGGCGCTCGGTGGTGAAGGTCTCGATCACGGCCAGCCCCTTGGCCAGCCCGCCCATGATGTCGCGCTCGGAAATCAGCATGCCCCGCTCCTTTTGTGCGATATGTAAACAAATGCTCCATATCGCACAAGATCCATGGACGACCCCTGCCGACGCTGGGTAAGCCTTGGCTGCGGCCTGGCCCTGTCCGGCCGGAGGGAGATTCTCATGGAGAAAACGGTTTCCGATCTGGCCACCGCCGTGGCCGGGATCGAGGATGGCATGACCGTGATGATCGGCGGCTTTGGTGGCGCCGGCTCGCCAATCGAGCTGATCCACGCTCTGATTGATCGCTTTCACGCCACGGGGCACCCCCGCAATCTGGTGGTGGTGAACAATAATGCCGGAAACGGCCATGTCGGCCTTGCAGCGCTGATCGAGGCGGGCATGGTGCGCAAGCTCATCTGCTCCTTCCCGCGCTCGGCTGATCCGGTGGTGTTCACCGAACTGTATCTGGCCGGCAAGATCGAGCTGGAACTGGTGCCGCAGGGCACGCTGGCCGAACGCATTCGCGCCGGCGGGGCAGGCATTCCGGCCTTCTACACCCCCACATCCTATGGAACGGACCTTGCCCGGGGCAAAAAGGTCGAGGAATTCGAAGGCCGCCCCTATGTGCAGGAGCGCTGGCTGAAGGCCGATGTGGCCCTGGTGAAGGCCGAGCTGGCCGATACGATGGGCAACCTCACCTACAACAAGGCCGCGCGGAACTTCAATCCGATCATGTGCATGGCCGCCGCCGAGACCATCGTGCAGGCGCGCCGCATCGTGCCGGCTGGCGAAATCGACCCGGAGATCGTCATCACCCCCGGCATTTTCGTGCGGAAGGTCGTCGAGGTTCCCACCCCCCATCAGGAGGAAGACCTCAACCTCGCCAAAGCCGCCTACCCGCTGGAGGCATGAGACATGCAGAAGCTCTCGAACAACCAGATCGCCTGGCGCGCCGCGCAGGACATCGCAGACGGCTCCTATGTCAATCTCGGCATCGGCTTTCCCGAAAAGGTCGCGCAGTACCACCCCGAGGGGCGCGTGGCGATTTTCCATACCGAGAATGGCATCCTGAATTTCGGTGAAAGCCCCGCAAAGGGCGAGGAGGACTGGGATCTCATCAATGCCGGCAAGAAAGCTGTCACGCTGAAGCCGGGCGCCGCCTTCTTCCACCATGCCGACAGTTTCGCCATGGTCCGCGGCGGCCATCTCGATGTGGCGATCCTCGGCGCCTATGAAGTGGCGGAAAACGGGGATCTGGCCAACTGGTCAACCGGGCCGAAGGGCGTTCCGGCCGTTGGCGGGGCCATGGATCTGGTGCACGGGGCCAAACGGGTGGCCGTGATCACCGATCATGTCACGAGGGATGGCAAGCCCAAGCTGGTGAAGCGCTGCACCCTGCCCCTGACCGGGGTGGCCTGCATCACCCGTGTCTACAGCTCGCTCGCGGTTCTCGACATTGAAGGCGGCCGTTTCGTGCTGCGCGAGAAGCTGCCCTCCATCAGCCTTGAAGAACTCCAGTCCCTGACCGGAGCCGAGCTGGTGGTCCCCGAAACCGTTCTCGATCTCATCGTGCCGGAGCTTTGACATGCAGGATGTTTACATCTGCGACTATATCCGCACCCCCATCGGCCGTTATGGCGGGGCGCTTTCTTCCGTGCGGAGCGATGATCTGGGCGCGGTGCCCCTGCGCGCGTTGATGGCGCGCCATGGCGGCATCGACTGGGAGGCGGTTGATGATGTCATCTTCGGCTGCGCCAATCAGGCAGGAGAGGACAACCGCAATGTGGCGCGCATGTCCGCCCTGCTGGCCGGGCTGCCGATCGCCGTGCCGGGCACCACCATCAACCGGCTGTGCGGCTCGGGAATGGATGCCGTCATCACCGCGGCCCGCGCCATCCGTTCCGGCGAGGGGGCGCTTTATATTGCGGGCGGCGTGGAAAGCATGTCGCGCGCGCCCTTCGTGATGCCGAAGGCGGGCAGCGCCTTCTCGCGCAATGCGGAGATTTACGACACCACCATTGGCTGGCGGTTCGTGAACCCGAAAATGGAAGCGCTGCATGGCGTCGATTCCATGCCGCAGACGGGCCAGAATGTCGCCGATGATTACAGCATCCCGCGTGAGGCGCAGGATGCCATGGCGCTGGCCAGCCAGAACAAGGCGGCAGCGGCGCAGGCCAATGGACGACTGGCCCGCGAGATCACCCCTGTCACCATTCCCCAGCGCAAGGGCGATGCGCTGACCGTCGATCGCGATGAGCATCCGCGCGCCACCACGGCCGCGGCTCTGGCCCAGCTCCGCCCCCTGTTTGCGGGGGGCTCCGTCACCGCCGGCAATGCTTCCGGTGTCAATGATGGCGCAGCCGCGCTCATCCTCGCCTCGGCACAGGCCGCGGCCAAATATGGACTGACACCCATCGCCCGTGTTCTGGGCGGGGCGAGCGCCGGGGTGCCGCCGCGCATCATGGGCATTGGCCCGGCCCCCGCCAGCCAGAAGCTCATGGCCCGCCTCGGGCTGGGTGAGGCCGATTTCGACGTGATCGAGCTGAATGAGGCTTTCGCCGCGCAGGGCCTCGCCACCTTGCGCCAGCTTGGCATCAGGGATGATGACCCGCGGGTGAACCCGAATGGCGGCGCCATCGCGCTGGGTCACCCTCTTGGCATGTCTGGCGCGCGCATTACCGGGACGGCGGCGCTGGAGCTGCATCTCAATGGGGGGCGACGCTCCCTTTCCACCATGTGCATTGGTGTGGGCCAGGGCATTGCCGTGGCGCTGGAACGGGTTTGAGGAGTTTGTGATGCCAGCATTGCTTCGCCCCTGGGGCGCCCTGCATTACCGGATCGACGGCAAGGCCGATGGGCCGACTGTCGTTTTCGCCAATTCCCTCGGCACCGACCTGCATCTGTGGGACGAGGTGGTCGCCCGTCTTCCCGACATGCGCGCCATCAGGTTCGACAAGTCCGGCCACGGGCTTTCAGACCTGTGCCCCACCCCCGGCATGGAGGACTATGTGGGGGATGCCGCCGCGCTGATGGAAGCCGAGGCCAAGGGCCCGGTGGTGTTTGTCGGCCTGTCCATCGGCGGCATGATCGCGCAGGCCCTTGCCGCCCGCCGGCCGGATCTGGTGCGCGGGCTGGTTCTGTCCAATACCGCCCCCAGAATGGGCACGGCGGAAAGCTGGGCCGAGCGGATCGAGGCCGTGCGCCATGCCGGCACCGCCTCCATTGCCGATGCCGTGATGGAGCGCTGGTTTGCCCCGGTCTTCCACGGCAGGCCGGAACTCGCCTTGTGGCGCAACATGCTCGCGCGCAGTGACGATGCCGGTTACATCGCCGCCTGCGAGGTGCTCGCGGCAACGGATCTGGCCGAAAGCACAGCCCGGCTCGATCTGCCCGTGATGGTGATTGCCGGCGCGCAGGATGGAGCTTCCCCGCCTGATCTGGTCGCCGCGCTTGCCCGCACGATCCGCGGGGCGCAACTCCATGTCCTGCCGGATGTGGGCCACCTTCCGCCCGTGGAAGCGCCCGAGGCGATGGCGCAATTGCTGCGGAATTTCGTGGGCGCACTGCCCGCATAAGGCCGCGCGGCTTCTGCTCAGGCTTGCAAAAACAGACTGGCGGCAAGGTCCGGGACCATGCCGCCAGTCAGGATCAGGGCTCCGGCATCCATCTTGCCGGGCAGATGGGCGGGCCGGAATTCAGGCCACCAGCCCCATGGCATTGGCCGCCGAGGTGCGGATGGCGGAGATATTGGCGCGATAGCCCTCGATGCCACCCTTGAACACGGCGGAACCCGCCACCAGCACATCCGCCCCCGCCCGCGCGCACAGGGCCGCAGTTTCCGGGTTCACGCCGCCATCGACTTCAAGACGAATGTCGCGGCCGCGGATCATGTCGCGGATCCGCTCGATCTTGGGCAGCACGGCGGGAATGAAGCTCTGCCCGCCAAAGCCGGGATTGACGCTCATCACCAGCACAAGGTCCACCTTGTCGAGCACATATTCCAGCACGTTTTCAGGCGTTGCCGGATTGAGCGCCACACCGGCCTTCTTGCCCAGGCCACGGATGACCTGAAGGCAGCGGTCCAGATGCTGGGTCGCTTCCGGATGCACGGTGATGATGTCCGCGCCCGCCTTGGCGAAAGCCTCCAGATAGGGCTCCACCGGCGAAATCATCAGATGCACGTCAAACACCTTGCCGGTGTGCGGGCGCAGCGCGCGGATGATATCCGGCCCGAAGGTGAGGTTCGGCACGAAATGGCCGTCCATCACATCCAGATGGATGTAATCGGCGCCAGCGGCGGTGATATCGCGCACTTCCTCGCCGAGACGGGCGAAATCGCTGGCGAGCATGGAAGGGGCAATCAGCGGCGTGGTCATGGCAGCTTCCCGGCTGTGTGAACGGAGCGCAGGGCCCCGCCCGGACAAGTTCAGTAATAGGAGGCGATCTTCTCGACCTCGCCCTTCGAGCCGAACACCAGCGGAATGCGCTGGTGAATATGGTGGGGCGTGATGTCCAGAATGCGGGTCTTGCCATCGGTCGCTCCGCCACCGGCCTGCTCGGTCAGCATGGCGATGGGGAAGGCTTCATAGATCAGGCGCAGGCGGCCATTCTCATAGCCCTTGCGCTTGTCGGAGGAATACACATACACGCCGCCACGGGTGAAGATGCGGAAGGCATCCGCCACCATGGAGCCGACCCAGCGCATGTTGAAATCCTTGCCGCGCGGGCCTTCCTTGCCGGCGAGGCAATCCTTGATCCAGCCGCTCATGGCCTCGTCCCAATGGCGCATATTGGACTGGTTGACGCCATATTCCCTGGTCTCGACCGGAATTTCCACCTGGTCGCGCGCCATGATGAATTCCGAGCTTTCACGGTCATAGACGAACACCTGCGTGCCATTGCCGAGCGAGGACACCAGAATGGTGGCCGGGCCATAGGCCAGGAAGCCGGCGGCAAGCTGGTTGGTGCCGGGCTTCATCACCGCCGCGTTCGGGTTGTCCCGGTCCGCCTCGGTGAAGGGCAGGATGGAATAGATGGTGCCGACCGAAACATTGGTGTCGATATTGGAGGAGCCGTCCAGCGGGTCCACGGCCACCACGAGCTGGCCCTTGGGATTGAGGGCGATGAGATCCTCACTCTCCTCGGAGGCGAGATAGGCCACGGGGGCCTCACGCAAGGCGGCGCAGATGGCCTCCTCGGCGATCACGTCCAGCTCCTTCTGGGTATCGCCGCCGCCATTGGGATCGGAACCATGAATGCGGGCGAGCCCCTCTTCCAGCGGGCCACGGGCCACCAGATCCGCAATGCCCACACCGGTGCCGGCAATGGTGCGCACCGTGCTGGCGATCGCAGCCTTTTCCGGGTCCGAACCTGCCCAATGGTCGAGGAACGCCTGAAGGGTCACGATCTGGCTCACCACGTGAAATCTCCTGTTCATGGCCGGCATGAAGGCCGGATCTCGCGCACCGCCGACATTTCAGCACAGTGCGCCCGCAACGGATAGCAACGACATGCAATGGCGGAACGATTCCAGCCAGCGCAGCCCGGCTCCTTATGGCCCAAGCCTGCTGTAACGGCAAAAGAATTGGCGCGGGTTCCGGCGGATCTCAACCAGGTGTGACCGGCAAGCCGCCCCGCTCACTCTCGCACCTGTCACGCCCGCCCCTCATCTCCGGCCTGCCCCAGAAGGGCCTGAAGGGGCATCACCGCCTCCATCAGCCGGGCCTGCGCCTGCCCGGCGCTGTCATCGCGGACATGCACGGTGGCGACAATCGTGCCCGCGGCCACCGCTGTTCCGGCTGGCAACACATCGCGCACCAGCGCGGACGGGGGCAGTTTCGGCATGGTCATGTCCTGACCAGCCCGCAGGCTGGCCACCGCCCGCACCCCGACGGATGCGGGAAGGCCCGGCGGCATCTGCCCGCCACAGGCCGCAAGATGCAGCGCCAGAAGCGGCGGCAGGGGCGCCGTGTCAAACAAATCGAGACTGTCATCC
Source organism: Haloleucobacter ellipsoideus (assembly GCF_052491725.1). Taxonomy (NCBI): domain Bacteria; kingdom Pseudomonadati; phylum Pseudomonadota; class Alphaproteobacteria; order Hyphomicrobiales; family Xanthobacteraceae; genus Haloleucobacter; species Haloleucobacter ellipsoideus. Next base: position 342,576 of record NZ_JBQWAR010000018.1, on the reverse strand, counting down.
GGGTGCGGGGTGACCCCCAGCACGAACCAGCGCGCGCCATCCACGATGATCCGCACACTCACCAGACCCACCAGCCCGCAGGCCAGCGCGATATTCTGCGCGCCGGTGAAAATGGGCTCCCGCAGGCTCTCCGGCAGGTCCACCGGCCCGATCCGCCCATCCAGATGGAAGCGCCCTGCCGCATCCGGGTCGAGCGCCGCATGTTTCACCGCACCGAGCGGAAGGCAGCCATGCCCATTGGCCAGCAGAAGAACGGAGAAGGTTTCCCCCGGAACCGCACGCTGGAGATAATGGCCGGGCGCGGGCGCGCTCAGGTCCGTGTCCATCCGCCGGCAGAGCGCGCCGCCCCCGCTGCTGCCGATGCGCTTTTCCAGCACCACCGCACCCGAAAAGAGTTCCGGCGCGGGGGCCTCAAGGCTCACTGTGGGGAAAGACAGGCCCAGATGCCCGCAAAGGGCGTGCAGGGCCAGCGGATCCTTGAGCACGCGCACCGTGGTCGGCGTATTGCCCAGAACCGGATTGCGGGCAGCGAGCTGGGACAGAATGTCGGGCGCACCGTCCAGCCCCTCGCCCAGAATGAGCGGCAGGCCGGCGGGCACATCCCGCTCCAGCGCCTGGAACAGGGCGCCCCCATCAAAACCGGCTTTCCCGCCCGGAGCAGAGGCGACACGCACATGGCGCACCTCTCCCTTGCCATCAGGAAGGTTTTCCAGCCCCGGCCGCAGATCCAGCGCCAGCGCGGAAAGACCTGCACGCCTTGCACTGGTGGCCAGCGGGCGGACACAAAGAGCGAGAAGCGCGAGATCCATATCCCCTCAATTCATATCGGCTCAGGGCCTGCCCGGCCAAATGGCAACCCGGGAACATGGCCTGATTTCAGCGCGGCGAGGACGGGCCCGCAGCCCAGTCCGGCCTTCATAGGCCGCGCCCTGCCCCGGCGCAATGGAACGGGACAGGTGGAGCGTGGTATCCGGCGCGGGAAACCGGGCGGCTTCAGGCCACCCGGCATGGACCCGCCGCGGCAGATCCCCTTCAGCCTTCGAGTGCGGCGCGCAGGCGGGCGGCATGCTCGGCCAGCACCTCCTGCGTTTCCATCTCGCTGGCGGGGGCCTTCATCACAACGCCGGTATGGCGGGGAATCACATGCACGTGCAGGTGGAACACCTCCTGCCCGCCGGCGCGCTCATTGGCCTGGAGGATGGTGATGCCTTCCGCATCGAACGCCTTCACCGCCGCATTGGACACAAGCTGGGTGATCCTGGCGACATGGGCGAGGTCATCCGGCTGGATATCGAAGATATTGCGGGCGGGTGCCTTTGGAATAACAAGGGCGTGGCCGGGGGTGCGGGGAAACAGGTCCAGGAAAACCAGCGCCTTGTCATCCTCATAGACCTTGTGGGCGGGCAGCTCCCCGCGCAGGATCTTGGCGAAGATGTTGTCATTCTCATAGGCGGGCCGGGTGCTCATGGTGCGTCTGCGCTCCTGCTAGATGGTGCACAGGAGAATGCAGTGCTACCCGCCGCGGTCAAGGGGGCAGAAGAGATGAACCGCCTGCCGGACACTTTGCCGCCCGCCGGCTCCCTCCACTTCATGGCAAAAACCGCCCGGCAGGGCCTCAGCTTTGCTGCTGGCTCTGGGCCTGCTGCATGCCCCCGGCCCCGGGATTGATGACCGGCGGATTGCTGGCGGGCGGATTGCGCGCCGGACCATTGCGCAGGAGGCGACCGGTGCGCACGCTGATCTCCTCCTTCAGCCCGGTGCCGCTGGTGCGCAGCGGGGCAACGCCCAGCGCATCCAGCCCCACGGCAAGGCGCACATGGTTCTCCGTCGCGCACAGCTTCTGGCCGCAATCAAAGGCGATCCAGCCCACATCGGTCACATGGGCCTCCGCCCAGTGGCGCACATTGCCGGCCTCCTCGGTGGCGAAATAGCCGGAGACATGGCGCGCCGGCAGCCCCAGATAGCGGGCCAGCGTGGTGAACAGATGGGTGATGCTGCCGGAACAGGCCGCCCCCTTCCTGAGAACCTCCCCGGCGGAGATGGTATCTCCATTGGGCGTGTCCGGCCGCTCTTTCACCGCCTCATGCACGGCCTGCATCAGCGCATGGAGATGATTGAGCGGGTCGGCATCGCGCGGCACGCCTTGCGCGAAGGCCACCACATTTGGCTCCGGCAGGGTCAGTTCCGTCGTGCGCAGATACAACGCGGGCGGAAAGCGCTCCACCGTTCCACGCACGATGCCGGCGCTGTCCTGCGTTTCCACCTCCCCCTCGGCGATGATGGTGACACTGTCGGCCGGCCCCTCCACGGAGAAGCTGTGGCAGCAGTTGCCGAAGGCATCCTCCTGGGCATGCAGGCAGGCATCGCCATCCACGTCCAGCGTCCAGCGCTGGATGAACTGGCCCTCATGCGGCCGCGGGGTAAGGCGGACGATGGCAGCCATGTTGCGGCTGCCGGGTTCGAAATTCTGCGAGATTTCGTGACGGATGCGGATACGCATGGCTACAGCCCCCCGGACAGGAAACAGGACGAAACGCGCGGGATCAGGTCAGATACTGCTCGGTGATGGCATGCCCCACCTTGTTGTTGTCGCCGATGAAATCCGTGATGAATTCATGCAGGCCATTCTGGAACACATCCTCGATCTCGCAATTGCTCAGGCGGGCGAGAATGGAGCGGGCATAACGCTGGGATGGCCCCTGACGGCCATAAGCCCCCGCGATTTCATCCAGATGCCGGGTCAGGCTGTCATAGCAGGAGGCCAGGGAGCGTGGCATCTGCCGGTTCAGGATGAGCAGGTCCGCCACCAGCCAGGGCTTCACGCTGTCGCGATACACCCAGTGAAAGGCCGTGTGCGCCGAAACGGACCGCAGGATGGAGGACCACTGGAAATAATCCAGCGGACCGCCCACCCGCTCCTTTTCCGGCAGGAGCACATGGTATTTCACATCCAGAATGCGGGCGGTGTTGTCGGCGCGCTCGATCTGCACGCCGGAGCGGGCAAACCAGTAGCCATCATTGCGCAGCATGGTGCGGAAGGTCGCGCCATCGAAATGCAGGGATGTTTCCTTCACGAAGGCCAGAAAGCGCGACAGCTCCTCCCGCGTCATCGCCCGGTTGGGAAAATGATGCAGCTCGATCCAGGCCGAGTTGATGACATCCCACATCTCGCTGGTCAGCGCCGTGCGCACGGAGCGCGCATTGGTGCGGGCCAGCTCGAAGCAGTTGCGGATGGAGGCCGGGTTCTCCGGGGCGAAGGCAAGGAAGGAGACGACATTCTCCTCGCTTGCATCCTCCAGCGGGCCATGGCGCTTGATGAACAGATCCGCGCAACCCGCGGTGAGCACGGCCGAACCCCACTCATTGGCCGAGCCCCCCTGCGAAACCGGGGTATAGGCCAGACGCTGGGCCACATCCAGAATGCGGGCCAGGCAGTCGGCGCGTTCAACATAGCGGGCGAGCCAGTACAGATTATCAGCAGTGCGGGACAGCATGAGGCAACCCATCTTCATAAGATGTGGGGCAGACGGGGCGAACAGGCACAGGCGCGGCAGCGCGCCCGCTAGACATCAAGAACCCAGGTGTCCTTCGTGCCTCCTCCCTGGCTGGAATTGACGACGAGCGAGCCTTCCTTCATGGCGACCCGGGTGAGCCCGCCAGGCACGATGCGCACCTTGTCCGCACCGGAAAGAATGAAGGGACGCAGATCCACATGGCGCGGGGCCAGCCCCTTTTCCACCAGCGTCGGGCATGTGGAGAGGGCAAGGGTCGGCTGGGCGATGAAATTGTCGGGGGCGGCAATGAGCTTGGCGCGGAAGGCCTCGATCTGCGCCCTGTCGGCCGCCGGGCCCACCAGCATGCCATAGCCGCCGGAGCCGTGAACCTCCTTCACCACCAGTTCCGGCAGATGCTCCAGCACATATTTCAGATGGTCCGCCTCGCGGCAGCGCCATGTGGGCACGTTCGGCAGCAGCGGTTCCTCGCCCAGATAGAAGCGGATGATGTCCGGCATGTAGGAATAGACCGCCTTGTCATCGGCAACGCCCGTCCCCACCGCATTGGTGAGAGTGACATTGCCGGCGCGATAGGCGCTCATCAGCCCCGGCACGCCCAGAACACTGTCCGTGCGGAACACCAGCGGATCGAGGAAGTCATCATCGAGGCGGCGATAGATGACATCCACCCGTTTCGGCCCCTCGGTGGTGCGCATGTAGACGACCTCGTCCTTCACGAACAGGTCGCGCCCCTCCACCAGATCCACGCCCAGCTTGTCGGCGAGGAAGGAGTGCTCGTAATAGGCCGAGTTGAAGATGCCGGGGGTGAGGATGACCACATTCGGCTCATGCCCCCCGCGCGGCGAAAGCGAGCGCAGGGTGGCCAGCAGGTCATCGGCATATTTCTCGACAGGCGCCACCTTGTGCATGGCGAACAGCTCGGGAAACAGCCGCAGCATGATCTCCCGGTTCTCCAGCATGTAGGAGACCCCCGATGGGGTGCGGGCATTGTCCTCCAGCACATAGAAGGTGTCCGGGTCCGTGCGCACGATATCAATGCCGGCGATGTGGACATGAATGTCGTGCGGCACCCGCTGGCCGTTCATTTCCGGGCGAAAGGCCGGATTGTTGTAGACCATCTCGTCGGGAATGATGCCCGCCTTCAGGATCTCGCGACGGCTGTAGATGTCGCGGATATACATGTTGAGCGCCTTCACCCGCTGCTCAAGCCCGCGCGCCAGAACGGACCATTCATTGCGGGTGATGATGCGCGGCACGATATCGAACGGGATCAGCCGCTCCTGCGCATTCTCCTCCCCATAGACCGCAAAGGTGATGCCGATGCGCCGGAAGATGTACTCGGCCTCCTTGCGACGATGGTCGAGCACGTCATGCGGCACATTCTCCAGCCAGCGGTGGAGAGTCTCATATGCCGGCCGCACCAGCCCTTCGGTACTGGACATCTCGTCGAATGCCTGATGCATAGGAACACCCCCTCCATGCCCATAAGTCACACTTGGAACGTTACAAACATCGTGCCAAACACGTGTTGGTGGGGAAAAGCGCCATATGCATGCCGTGCGGGCGCTGCACATGATGACAAAACAGGCAGGCCGTGCACGCCCCATGGGCAGAGAGTGAAGGAAAATTGATCATGGCTGAGGCAGAAGGCGCGCAACTGGTCACTGCGGCGCTCATCGTCATTGGTGATGAGGTGCTCTCCGGTCGCACCAAGGACAGGAATATCGGCCACATCGCCGAGCGGCTCACGGATGTGGGCATCGATCTGCGCGAGGTGCGGATCGTGGCCGATGTGGAGGACGAGATCGTGGCCGCGGTCAATGCGCTGCGCAACCGCTTCACCTATGTCTTCACCACTGGCGGCATCGGCCCCACCCATGATGACATCACGGCAGATTCCATCGCCCGCGCCTTCGGGGTGCCGATCGATGTGGACCCGCGCGCCCGCGCCATGCTTCTGGAATATATTCCCGAGGAGAAGCTGAACGAGGCCCGCCTGCGCATGGCGCGCATTCCCCAGGGCGCGACGCTGGTGGCCAATTCGGTCTCCAAGGCGCCCGGCTTTCGTATCGGCAATGTCATCGTCATGGCCGGCGTGCCGCGCATCATGCAGGCGATGCTGGAGATTGTGCTGCCGGACCTCGAAAAGGGCCGCCCCATGCTCTCCGAGACGGTTCTGGCCAATACGGGAGAAGGCGATATCGCCGCAGGGCTTGCCGCTCTTGCCCGCAAATATCCCGAGGCGACGCTTGGCTCATATCCCTTCCGCGACGAGGACAACCGCTTCAAGACCCATCTTGTCGCCCGCTCGCGGGACCGGCACCTGCTGGACCAGGTTCATGAGGAGCTGCAACTGCTGGTCGCGCCCTTCAACTGAAAGGGCCGGTACCAAGCTACATCCCCACTTGCAAGCATGCACATGTGCACTTGCGTAAAAAAACAGCCCGTGACGTGGTTTGGACACGTTTATGGAGTTTGAAAACTTATAAACTGGTTCCATCCGAATCCTCACCGGGAGTTGAAGATGCGTCTCAAAGTGACTGCAGCCCTCTTCGCTGGTCTTGCCGTTGCCACGGCAGGCCTGTCCGTTGCCCATGCTGACAATGTGATCCAGCAGCGTCAGGCACGCATGAAGGAGATGGGCGCGCAGATGAAGGTGGGCGCGGACATGGCCAAGGGCACCATTGCCTTTGATTCCGCCAAGGCCGCCGAAATCTTCAAGACCCTCCAGACCAGCATGGATGGCTATGTAAGCCTGTTCCCCCCGGGCTCCGACAAGGGCGAGACCAAGGCTCTGGCCGTCGTGTGGAGCGACCGCGCCGGCTTTGAATCCGCCATCGCCAGCTTCAACAAGAGCGTGGACGAGGGTGTGGCCAAGGGCGCAGCCGATGAGGCCGCCTTCAAGACCGCCTTCGCAGCTGCGGCCGAGGGCTGCCGCTCCTGCCACCAGACCTTCAAGGCACGCTGATCGCCTTCTGGCGTCAGCCGCATTTCTGCTTTGGCCCTGTGCCATATCACCCTCGCAGCAGCCGCTGCGGGGGTGTTTTCATGACAGGGCTGCCTAACCGGGCAGAAGCCGCTTGCCCCCTTCTGCCTGAGCCCCTGCCGCCTGCCAGGGGTGGGAATGGACGCATCGGCGGTCCGCATGGGGCGGCAAGAGGGGCATCTGCGCCACATCCATCCGGCACAGGCCGGCCTCTCCGCTTGAGGGTGCACCGCATCACTTTGGCGGTTCAATGCCACGGGAAAATGCTTTAGAGCTATGCCCGGAAAAGCATAGACCGGTTGGCATCAAGAAAGCGCAACCGCTCCACAAGTTACGGATGCCCCCTGTGTCGAAGAAACAGGGAACGGGCCTGGTCAGAGGCAGATTCCGGGCGCATTCGTGAAAAGGGCGAGGACTGTTCTTGCCGGAAGGCAGGTTCACAGATATCCGGTCACCGGAACCAAGGATGGCAATATATGGCCGCTTCCACAGCCAAACTTCCCTTCATTCTGTCCTTGCGCTGGTCTGCCCAATGGGCTGTCGCGGTGGTGATACGCCACCAGCTTGCGGTCGGGCTCTATATGGTTGCGGGCATTTTTCTGGGCATCCTGCTGTTTTCCGCACCAGACCTCGCCTTCATCGGCTGGATCGCGCTTGGCCTCGCCAGCATCGCTCTGGCGCTGGTGACCCATAATGAGGTGCTGCGCGGACCCAGCACCTTCGGCTCCCCCGCTTTGGGGCCAAGTGGCGGGCGCATCTTCACCTATATGCTGGACTGTCTGGTGCTGGTGGCGCTGATTATCGCCATCATCCTGTTCCCCACCATAGTCATGGTGATGCTGGCCGGCATCGAGAGTGCGGGCGGATCGGAACTCATGTGGTACGGCATGATCTTCATAACGGCCATTGTCGGCCTGGTGCTCACCTCGCGCCTTGCCCTTCGTCTGCCCTCGCGCGCCATTGGTGAAACCATCCGGTGGGGCGATGCGTGGCGGCTGGGTGAGGGGCACACGCTTGTTCTGGTCATCTCGCCCCTGCTGCTCACCTTGCCCTTCACCATCATCTCCCTCATTGCCGAGATGATGGTTTCACCCGCCTTCGGGGATACGGTGAACTGGGGGCTGATGCCGCTTCAGGTGATTGTCACCTGCACCTTCCTCTCTGTCGCCTATGGCCGCCTGCGTGCCTTTGCCCATGAGGAACTCTTTCGCCTCTCGCGCTGATCCGCGGGCAAGGGCATGGCGGAATGAAAAGGCCGGCCCTTCCATCATCGGAAAGGCCGGCCTGCATCACACCTCATCAGGCAAAAGGGGCAAGGTCACTTCTCCGAAGCGCCCGCCGCCCCTTCCACCCAGTAGCCGGATGATTTGAGCCATGCCGCCGGGTGGCTTCTCTCCGTCAGCATCAGGTTCTTCAGCGTGCGGGCGGCCTTTGCCTCGGCGGCGATCCACACGAACCCCTCACCCGCAGGCTGTTTCCACTTTTCCAGCTCCGCGCGGACAAGCTGGGCATCATCGCCCTCGCTCTTCGCGCGATAGACCCAGCGCAGGTCCAGCCTGGCGCGGGTCTGGAAATTCTGGGCCTCCGCCACATTCTGGACGATGCAGATGGCGGTGACAGGCACATCCGCGCGCAAGGTTTCCAACCGGCGCCCGATGGCAGGCAGCGCGGTTTCATCGCCGATCAGCAGATAATAGTCGAAGTCATCGGGCACGACGACAGAGCCGCGCGGCCCGGCAATCTCCAGCGTATCGCCCACCTTCGCCTTCTTCGCCCAGTCTGTCGCCACGCCGCTCTCATGCAGGGCGAAGTCGATCACCAGAAAACCGCGCTCAATATCGAAATAGCGCGGTGTATAATCACGCATGCAGTCTTCCCCATTGGCTTCCTTGCCAAAGAAAAGCTTGATGTGATCATCCGGCGAGCGGCTCTGGAAGCCGCTCATGTCGCAGGTAAAAGTGATGCGGCGCATGCGCGGCGTGATGTCGAACGCGGCGGAAACCGTGAGGATACGCCTGCGGATGTCATAGCGAACCCGCTCCAGCGCATGGGCGGCCTTATTGTTTTCCATAGCCTCACACATCTCCTGCAATCAATTGGAGCCCGGCCTGCGGGCATCCGGAACCGCCCGGCGGATCCGGCCCCGCCGCAATCTCAGGCCCGGCTCATGTCTCACGCTCCTCCCATGGAGATATGGTGCGTGAGGACGAGAGGGAAGGCCCGGCGGCCTGCAGGGCAGGCATGCGGTTCCACACCGGCGGGATCAGTCCCGCCAATACATTGCGGATGCAACGATATCCGGCACGTCCCGCGTGCCGACATCCGCGAAATAACGTTCGGATGATGCGCCATAGCCCCCGCGCGAACCCACGGTGACCAGCGGGGCCTCATCGCAGAAATCCATGCAGCTGCATGGGGCGATCTCCACCTGAATGCCCTTGGATGCCGCCTCGCGCTGCAGATCGGCGATCAGATTGCCGCTCTCCCACCGCGACCGGCACTTCTTGCCGGTGCAGACCACGATGCGCCCGGGCGCGGTGCTGGTTGAATATCCGGGTGCGGAAGGGGAAGGCCCGGGCCCGCGCGCCTGCCAGCCCGCATCATTGCCCGCCCCATAACCGGGTGAGGACCAGCCCGCATAATTTTCATGCCGGGGGGCCTCATGGTGGGTGGACTGGGCCGCGTTGAAATTCCGGTTCAGCCCCCACTCGACCAGCAGGCCGAGAATATTGATGCCGCGCACGATATGGTGCTCAAGCCGGGAGGGGCTGGCATGCCGCATGTGCTGGCCGCCGCCACCGTGGTGATGGTGCCCGTGCCCGCCGGAATCGCCCCCCTCGCGCCCGTGTCCACGCTCATGACTGTGCTTGTGGGAACCGGGCTTGTGCTTGCTCCCGCGCTTGTGACCGGATTTTCCGCCCTGTTTCTTCTTTCCGGAAAGCTCGCGCATGATGAGCATACTCACAAATGTCTGTCGTCACCCTCTCGATATATCGAAACAGTCATACCGGCAAATTCAAAGCCCCCAGAAAGGCCAATGTTTTATTTAGAATAATTCAAACTCATCAATACAGGGGGCGGCTTCTTGTATGAACATACATCAGGCGGCAGCTGTTGCGCATGGCGGCCGGGCCGGGAGGCAGCATCGCTTGCCCCCGGCCCGGATGATGCACGGGTCACTGACCGATGGCGAGCGGCGCAACGGGTCTGGTGATGGGGAAGGTGGCGGGCGCCGCGGCGTTCAGGTTCACCTTCGCCGCATCGATGACCTGCAAAGCGGGATTATCGTAGGTGGTGAAGTAATATCGCACATTCTTCACATCGGCATACACGGTCCATTCCGTGATCTCGATGCCATTCACACCGCCCCCTGCCGCCGAAGCGGCGCTGGTGACGACAGCACCGGGCGCGATGTCGAAATTGTTCATGATATGGCGCACGGCACTCACGCCTTCATCCACATTCGCCGGGGTCGGCACATAATGGGAGAAGAAGAAGGCGCGCACGAAACGTGATGGCGAGAGCACATCACCCGGCAGGCCATGCAGCCCCGCCCCCGTGGAGGGCGCGGAGAGGGTGAGATCGCCCACCTTGAGGGGCTGCGGCTCATTCGGGTTCAGATTGGCATACTGGCCCAGATTGGCGAGGTGCCAGTCAAAGGCCGGCGCATTGGTGAGAACGCCTGTCGGGTTATCATGAATGTTCAGCTCACCCTTGATATATTCGATGACGATGCTCGCCCCCCTGGCGTCATGCAGCGTCACATGAATGGGCAGCGGCATCTTCATGGCGCTGAGATCGGCACGGTTCACCCGGATTTTCGGCAGGTTCTCCTTCACCTCGTCCACCGTGGCGAAAGAGGTCAGCAGATAGGTGAGAAGCTCGAAGGATGCGATGGACTGTTTCGCCTCCGCCGCGCTCACCTCCTGAAACTGTGCCAGAGCGGGCAGATACAGCAAGCCGCCCACCAGCCCCCTTTCATTCATGCCATCGGCAACCACCGGCAGGCCAAAGGCATTGAGGCCGATCACCCCATATTTGCCCTTCCAGTGCAGGCCGCTGCCGGCCTTGCCATCCGGCCCGGTGCCGGAAATCTCCAGATTGCGCGGAATGACGATCGCCCGGGAATTCAGCGGAACCCCAAACTCCATTGTCCGGCCATAGACATAACCGCCATCCCCGGTCTTGATGAAGATGGATGTGCAGGCTGTGGCGATGGCGGGCTGGGCCAGCAGGGCGGCACCGGCAAGGGCTGCGGCAAGCTTTTTCGTCAGGCGGGTCATGACACTCTCCTTCGGGAGAAGCCCATGTCCTGTGCTGCTTTCCCTGAATCAACCCGACACGCGGGAAGACGGCAGATGACAATGACTTCAGAGCCGATATGCGTGCGAACAATCATGCTTCAAGATTTCAGCGAACGCAGAACTCGACGCAAAACAGATCTGGTGAAGAGAAAACCGAAGCAGGCACAACACTACAATGATCCCCTGACCTGCAAAAGGGGAGAACAGAAAGCGCCCACATCCCGTTTCATCACGAAAGACGAGGCATCATGACATGACCTCCCCTGCCCCCGCACCGGCAAGATGGGGCAGTGGAGGCAGACCTGCCCCTTCCTCCCGGGCGGGCTCAGGTCATGTCACAGGCTGGCCGTGCCGGTTCTCACGCCTTGCCGATACGGGCAATCCGCGCGCCAAGATCGGCGGCCTCTTCAGCGGAAAGAACGCGCTTGGGAATGATGCGATAGAGCGCCTCGGTCTCGAACAGCAGCAGGAAATGGTCATCCTGCCCGGCCTTCACGAAATCGGCCCAGCGGGTTTCGACATCCCCGGCCCGGCTGCTCCAGGAAATGGTCTCGTCATTCCATTTCAGGGTAATGGTCAGCGGCGGCTCATCGCTTGAGCGGGCCGCCTTGCGCGCCGCCCGCCAGCTCAGAAACCGCATCACCGCCCACGGCGTGCACCACAACACCACCAGAAACAGCGGGGCGAACCAGATCAGCACCCCGGCCATCTTCTCCCAGCCATCACGCACATAGAGCAGGCCGCCATAGGCCAGCATGGCCAGTATCCACACCCGGCCCAGCATGAACAGGAATGAACGGCTGAAGATGAGAATGCGGAAATTCAGTTTCTGCGCCAGCTGAAGATCCTGCGGCTCCATCTGAAACTGCACCACATGTTGTTCTGTCGCCGCCATACCGCGTCATGCCCCCGAGAATGTCATGGGCTGTTCGCCCGGCCCTGTTGTGTCGTAACCCAAGGTCAGGTTCAACCCGCAGTTCGGATTATACGTCCATCGCGCGGCATGGCCCCTGGCGGGCCGCCTCATCCACGGGCAAGAAACGCGCCGATCCGCTCCACCGCCTCGCGCATGTCCGCAGCCGAGCCGGCATAGGACAGGCGCAGGAACCGGCGGCCATGGAAGGGGTCGAAATCCACACCCGGTGTCGTCGCCACATGCACCTCATCCAGCATGCGTGTGGCAAAGGCGGCGGAATCATCGGTGAAGGCCGAGACATCCGCATACAGATAGAAAGCCCCATCCGCCGGCAGGAAATGCTTCAGCCCCGCCCCCGGCAGGCCCTGAGTGAGAATGCGCCGGTTTTCCTCATAGCCGCGCTTCACCCCATCCATCTCGGCGCGGCCATCAAAGGCCGCCTCCGCCGCGATCTGCGAGAGGGTGGGCACGGAAATGGAGAGATTCTGCTGCAACCGCTCAACGGTGCGGGAAAGGCCGGGGGGCATCACCATCCAGCCCACGCGCCAGCCGGTCATGCAGAAATATTTGGAGAAGGAGTTGATGACCGTGACATCATCGCCGATCTCCACCGCGCTCACCGCCGGGAAGGCATAGTCCAGCCCGTGATAGATCTCGTCCGAGATGAAAACGATGCCCAGTTCCCGCGCGCAGGCATGCAGGGCGCTCAGCGCGGCGCGGTCCATCATGGTTCCGGTGGGATTGGCGGGGCTGGCCACCAGAACACCCTTGAGGGGCGCCTTGCGGTGGGCGGCGGTGAGCAGCTCCGGCGTCAGGGCGTAACGGTCTTCCGCCCGCGTCTCGATCAGCACCGGCTCGCACCCGAGCGCGGACAGCACATGGCGATAAGGCGGATAGCCGGGCGAGGCGATGGCCACCCGGTCTCCTGCCTCGAACAGTCCCAGAAAGGCGAGGATGAAGCCGCCGGATGATCCATTGGTCACCACCACCCGTTCGGGGTCCAGCTCGAATCCGTGCTGCTCGGCATAATGGCGGGCGATGCGGGCGCGCAGGGAGGGAATGCCAAGCGCGGCCGTATAGCCTGCCTGTCCGGTCTCCAGCGCTGCGGCGGCCGCCTTGCGGGCGGTGAGGGGCGCGGAAGCGGCCGGCTGGCCCACTTCCAGATGGATGACCCGCCCGCCACCGGCCTCGATCCGGGCCGCATGTTCCATCACATCCATGACGATGAAGGGCGCGACCTCGCTGCGGCGGGACGGGGTGGGCATGAACAGGCTGGATGTGGAACGGGCAAAACTGGGCGTGGTCATCCTCATTCATCCTTCCCGCAGCGGCCGGGCGCTGATCCGCGCCGTGTTGCCGCCGCATTCTGGCTGTCCTTGAAAGCAGGCTGCCGGCAATTCCGGCCCGGACCCGAGGCAAGCTGGATCAGGAGACCGGATGGTACCCACCCTTCACATGTGTGTCCTAGAGCATTTTCGCGCATGGGGCATGCAGCTTCGCGCCGGATATGCCAGATTGCACAGGCTGTGGGGCCATGCACCGCGCTTCTCCATGCGCCCGCCCCGCCGGCCGGCGCGTCTTGTGAACCATGTTGGCGCGCAGGGCTTGAGGGATATCGCGCGCGCCTTCATCCTGCATCCCGAATCGCATGGCCATGGCGTGAAACAGGGACGAGGCGCTGGAAGCTGATGGGACTTTCATCTTCACCCCTTCAGGATGCAACCTTCGCACCTTCCAGCCCTGCCGTCCCTGCCCCGCGCGCCTCCCTCCTGCGCCGCCTGTGCACGAGAGGCGCGCGCATGCTGGCGGTGGCGGCCGTGGCGGCCCTGCCCCTGCACGGCGCCTCGGCCCAATCGGGCGGTGGACGCACCCAGTCCATCATCCGTGATGCCGAAATCGAAACCCTGCTCAATGAATATACCCGCCCCATTCTGAAGGCGGCCGGCCTCGGCTCCCAGAATATCGAGGTGGTGCTGATTCCCGATCGCGCCTTCAACGCCTTCGTGGCGGATGGCCGGCGCATTTTCGTCAATACCGGCGCGCTGATGGACTCGCAGACGCCGAACCAGATCATCGGCGTGCTGGCGCATGAAAGCGGCCATATCGCCGGCGGACATCTGGCCCGCATGCGCGAGCAGATCGCCGGGGCGCAGACCATGGCCATTGTCGCCATGATGCTGGCCGGCGCAGGCGTGGCCGCCGGCGCCGCCGCCGGAGCGGACGGGCGCAATCTGGGCAATGCCGCCGCGGCCGGCATGAGCCTGCCGCAGGAAATGGCCCGCCGTTCCATCCTTTCCTATCAGCGTGGAGAGGAGCAGGCCGCGGACCGGGCCGCCGTGAGCTACCTCACCAAGACCGGCCAGTCCGCCAAGGGCATGCTGGAGACCTTCGCCCGCCTCCAGAACGACCAGCTCTTCATGAGCCAGCGGATCGACCCCTACATGCTCTCCCACCCCATGGCGCGCGAGCGTATCGGCACGCTGGAACAGCTCGCCCGCAAGAGCCCCTATTTCCACAAGAAGGACCCGCCCGCCCTTCAGGCCCGCCATGATCTGATGCGCGCCAAGCTGGTGGGCTTCACCGAGCGGCCGGAAACGGTCAACCGCAAATATCCGGCCTCCGATACCTCCCTGCCCGCGGATTATGCCCGCGCCATTTCCGCCTATATCTATGGCGACCTGAACAAGGCCGTGACGCAGATTGACGCCCTCATCGCCCGCCAGCCCGAAAACCCCTATTTTCATGAGCTGAAAGGCCAGGCCCTTCTGGAAGGCGGAAGGGCGGCGCAGGCGGTTGCCCCGCTGCGGCGGGCGGTGGAGTTGAGCAATGGCCATCCGCTGATTCGCGCCATGCTGGGGCAGGCGCTTGTCCAGTCCGGGCAAGGCGGCGCGGCAGCGCAGGGCGGCCGGACAAATGCGGGCGCCAGCACCGGCAAGGGCGGGGCCAATACGCAGGATGCCATCCGCGAACTGGTGATCGCCACCCTGCGCGACCCGGATTCCCCTTCCGCCTGGCGCTCCCTCGCCATAGCCTATGGCAAGCGGGGAGACCGGCCGAACGCCGACCTTGCATCCGCCAATGCGGCCTGGGCAAGCGGTGACTATCAAACCGCCCGGCAGCTGGCCGCCCGCGCCAGACAGGGCTTTCCCAAGGGGTCCCCCGGCTGGCTGAAAGCCGATGACATCATCAAACTCGACCCACCGGTGACGCCGAAATCATCATCGCGCCGCTGAACTACAGAAGTTGCATCATCATGGATAAGCGCATGTTCCACTTTCTCCGCCCCGGCGGCCGTCTTGCCCCGCTGGTGCTGGCCGGCGCTCTCGCCACCACGGCCGCCATCACGCCCGCCGCCGCCTTCACGGATGAAGAGAAGAAGGAACTCGGCACCATCATCCGCGAATATATCATCACCAATCCGGAGGTGCTGGAGGAAGCCATCACCGTTCTGGAGGCCCGCCATAATGATGCCCAGGCCGCCCAGCGCGGCAAGGCGCTGGAAAGCGTGAAGGAGCTGGTGTTTGAAAGCCCGCGCAATGTGGTCATCGGCAACCCGAAGGGTGATGTGACCCTTGTGGAATTCTTCGACTACAATTGCGGCTATTGCCGCAAGGCGCTGGCAGACCTCAAGCAGCTGATCAAGGATGATCCCAATCTGCGCGTGGTCCTGCGCGAGTTCCCGGTGCTCGGCCAGCCCTCCGTGGAGGCTGCACAGGTCGGCATCACCGTGCGCATGGTCGCGCCGGACAAATATTATGACTTCCATCAGGCCCTGTTCGCCAAGGACGGCCCGATCGACCGGGAAAAGGCTCTTGAGGCGGCCAAGGAAGTCGGCATCGACACGGCCGAGCTGGAAAAGAATGTCCGCTCCCCCGAGCTGAACGCCACCCTGGACGAAAGCATGCAGATCGCCTCCGCGCTGGGTCTGAACGGCACGCCCTCCTACATTGTGGGTGACAGCGTGGTGGTGGGCGCGGTTGGGGCCGGCAAGCTCAAGGAGGCCATCGCCGCCAGCCGCGAGAAGGCGAAGGAGTGACCCCTTTACCAGCCCTTGCCGCTTTTAAACCAAAGCCAAGGGAAAATGACTTATGAAGGCGGGGCGCTCTTTCCTTGTGGGCGGAGCGCTCCTATAACCGCATGCGATCCGGCCAAGTGGGGCCGACAGCAGATCTGGCAGGATGTCTGATACCGTCCACGTTCTAAACGGACCCAACCTCAACCTCCTCGGCACGCGGGAGCCGCATCTCTACGGCTCCGAAACCCTTGCCGATGTGGAGGCGCTGTGCCAGCGTGAGGCGGAACGTTTTGGCTTCGCGCTCATCTTCCGGCAGACCAACAGCGAAGGTGCTCTGGTCGACCTGATCCATGCGGCGCGGGGCTCTTTCGGAATTGTGCTGAACGCCGGAGCCTACACCCATACATCCGTGGCGCTGCGCGATGCCATCGCGGCGGTGCAGGTGCCCACCATCGAGGTGCATCTGTCCAATGTGTTCGCCCGTGAGGCGTTCCGGCACCACTCCTATCTTTCGCCCGTGGCGAAGGGGGTCATCTGCGGGTTCGGCCCGCAGAGCTACGCCCTTGGCATTGCGGCGCTGGCGGGGCTTGCGGCCTGAGCGGCGCGCCCCTTCACTCTAGCCCTCGTGCGGCCCGGTGGCCGGCAAGAGCAGGAACATGATGAAGCCTTCCAAAACCCCGTTTGATACCGACCTCGTCAAGGAAATCGCCAAGCTGCTTTCCGAAAGCGACCTGACCGAAATCGAAGTGCAGCACGAGGATCTGCGGATTCGCGTCCTGCGCAGCCCGGCTCCGGTCACTGTCGCGCAATATGCGCCGGCACCAGCGCCGCTGGCCGCGCCCGCAGCCCATGCCGCCCCCGCCGCTGCGGCCGAGGCTCCCGTTGCGGATCTGGCCAAGCATCCCGGCGCCGTGCCCTCCCCCATGGTTGGCACCGCCTATCTTGCCCCCGAGCCCGGCGCCCCGAACTTTGTGGATATCGGCTCCACCGTGAAGGAAGGCGACACCGTCCTGATCGTGGAAGCGATGAAGACCATGAACGCCATTCCCGCCCCGCGCTCGGGCACGGTCACCCGTGTTCTGGTGGGCAATGCCCAGCCGGTGGAATATGGTGAGCCGCTGCTGATCATCGAATGACGCGCGCACCAGAGGGTCGGCAGATGTTCAAGAAAATCCTGATCGCCAACCGCGGCGAGATCGCCCTGCGCATCCTGCGCGCCTGCAAGGAGCTGGGTATCGCCACCGTTGCGGTACATTCCACCGCCGATGCGGACGCCATGCATGTGCGCCTTGCCGATGAGAGCGTGTGCATTGGCCCCCCGCTGGCGCGCGAAAGCTATCTCAACATTCCCTCCCTGCTCGCCGCCTGCGAGATCACGGGGGCGGATGCCGTGCATCCCGGCTATGGCTTTCTGGCCGAAAATGCCCGCTTTGCCGAGATCCTGTTTGATCACGACATCCACTTCATCGGCCCCAAGGCGGAACATATCCGCATCATGGGTGACAAGATCGAGGCCAAGAAAACCGCCCAGGCGCTTGGCATTCCGGTTGTCCCCGGTTCCGATGGCGGCATCACGGATGATGCCGAGGCGCTCCGCGTCGCGGCCGAGATCGGCTTCCCGGTTCTGGTGAAGGCGGCGGCGGGCGGCGGCGGGCGCGGCATGAAGGTGGCCTTTACCAAGGAAGACCTTTCCTCCGCCCTTTCCACCGCGCGGATCGAGGCCAAGGCCGCCTTTGGTGATGATGCGGTCTATCTGGAGAAGTATCTTTCCACGCCGCGCCATATCGAGGTGCAGGTGCTGGGAGACGGCAAGGGCAACGCCATCCATCTGGGTGAGCGGGACTGCTCCCTCCAGCGCCGTCACCAGAAGGTGTGGGAGGAAGCCCCCTCCCCGGTCATCACCGCCGCCCAGCGTGCCCAGATCGGCGAGACCTGCGCCAAGGCCATGCGCGAGCTCAAATATCTCGGCGTCGGCACGATCGAGTTCCTGTATGAGAATGGCGAGTTCTATTTCATTGAAATGAACACGCGTATTCAGGTCGAGCATCCCATCACCGAGATGGTCACCGGCATTGATCTCATCAATGAGCAGATCCGCGTGGCCGCCGGCGAGCCGCTGACCCTGAAGCAGGAAGACATCGTCATTGATGGCCATGCCATCGAATGCCGCGTGAATGCCGAGCACCCCACCAGCTTCCGGCCCTCACCGGGGCGCATCACCCATTATCATGTGCCGGGTGGCCTGGGTGTGCGGGTCGATTCCAACGCCTTCCAGGGCTATATGATACCTCCGCACTATGACAGCCTCGTCGGCAAGCTCATCGTGCACGGGCGCACCCGCGAGGAATGCCTGAACCGTCTGCGCCGCGCGCTGGACGAGTTCGTGGTGGATGGCATCGACACCACCCTTCCCCTGTTCCGCACGCTGGTGCGCACGCGGGATATTCTGGAAGGGCAATATGACATCCACTGGCTTGAGCATTTCCTTGCGGATATCGACGGCAAGATTGTGCTGAAGTAGGTTGGCGGCACATGATCACCCTCGCCGGCCGCGGCATGCCTGCTGCCGGTGAGCTGAAATGGATTGACCCCTGTTCGCGGATGCCGCCTGCACCCGCAACCGGGCCGGATACGAAACGCGCACGATGATGCAGAAAGGCACGACGATGCAGGTTCATCTTCGCAACAGCCTTGCCGCGGCCCTGGGGCTGTGCGCAATGACCCTTGCGCTTCCCGCCAGCGCGGCGGACAAGCCGCAGGAAGCCCCTGCCGCAGCCCCGGCGATCCAGCAGGTCGCGCAGACCACGCGGACCCTTTCCGTGCATGATGACTGGGCCGTGCGCTGCCGTGGTGATGGCGAGGAGAAGATCTGTGAAGCCGTGCAGACCCTGCAGACGGCGGACCAGAAGAACATTCTCGCCCATATTGCCGTGAATGCCCGCAAGGATGATCCGGTGCATCTGGTTGCACAGGTGCCCCCGGGTGTGTGGCTGCCGTCCAATGTGGTGCTGAAGGTGGACGGTGTGGACGATATCGTGCTCACCTACAAGCGCTGCGGACGTGAATGCACCGCTTCCGTGCAGCTCAGCGAAGCGCAGATCAAGGCGCTGAAGGGCAGCGATGGCAAGGGTGAACTGGTGTTCGCCGCGGGTCAGGAACGGCCCATCATCCTGCCGGTTTCCTTCAAGGGCCTTGGCGCGGCAATCGAGGCCAGCCTCAAGAAGTGACCCATCCGGGGTGATGACTCGCCCCGGCGAAAAGGCCATGTTCTGGCTGCTTCATAGCTGATTAAAAAAGCCGGGCCGCCATGCAGCCCGGCTTTTTTACAATCCGCTTCAGATCCGCCCGCCCTGTGATACGGCACCTTTGTGTCTCAGGAGTTCCCACGCTTCCAGCACGGGTGCGCTCCTTTCACGCAAAATGGCATTCACTACGCTCGAAACCAATCCAGGCCCAGCCATGACACATAGCGGCGATGACAGCTTCCAGATCACCTCGGATGTGCTTCTGAAGGCCTATGCTTGCGGCATCTTCCCCATGGCGGACAGCGCGGATGATCCCGGCCTGTACTGGGTGGAGCCCGAGCAGCGCGGCATCATCCCGCTGGATGGTTTCCATATCCCCTCCCGCCTTGCCCGCACCGTGCGCTCGGACAAGTTCGAGGTGCGGGTGGATTCGGATTTTGATGCCGTGATTGCCGCATGCGCGGCCCCGCAGAAGGGGCGCGAGAATACCTGGATCAATACCCCCATCCGCCGGCTGTATCGCGAGCTTTTCGATCGGGGCCACTGCCACTGCGTGGAAGCCTGGCTGGATGGCCGCCTTGTGGGCGGTCTCTATGGGGTGAGGCTGGGCGGGGCCTTCTTCGGGGAAAGCATGTTCCACACCGAGCGCGACGCCTCGAAAGTGGCGCTGGTGCATCTGGTGGGCCGCCTGATCGCCGGTGGATTCAGGCTGCTGGATACACAGTTCGTCACCAGCCATCTGGCCAGTCTCGGCGCAATCGAGGTGCCGCGGCGCCAGTATCAGAAGCTGCTGAAGGACGCGCTGGCCAGCCCGGCCGATTTCTACTGCTGGCCTTCAGCCGTGACGGGGGCCGGGGCCTTGCAGCCAATCAGCCAGACGTCATAGATCGGATGCTCCACCGCATGGAGACCGGGACTTGAGGCGAACATCCAGCCGGTGAAAATGCGCTTGGCCTCACCCTTCAGTGTCACCTCGTTCACTTCGCTGAAGGAGGTGATGTTCTGAGTCTCGGTGGGCGGGCGGGTATAGCAGGCCCGCGGGGTCACCTGCAGGGCGCCGAACTGCGCGGTTTCTCCCAGCGGGACATCGAAAGAGGTGATGCGACCGGTGATCTTGTCGAGCCCGGCATAGACCGCAACACGGTTGGGAATGCGCACGGAGGGTGGCTGGATGACGGTGACATCCCCTCCCCCTTCCGGCATCACGATAGCCGCGCCTGCGGGGGCCACCGTGCCCACCTCATCGCCGGCCGGCGGGGCCATGCCCGTGCCGGGCTGCCCGTCATCCGGGCTGGCATCGAAGGTCTGTCCCGGCTGGAAGGTGTGGCTTTGGGCCGATGGCGTGGGTGCTGTCGGCGCGCCGAAGCCGGATGGCGGCGGCAGATAGCTCTGCTCGAAACCATCATTGCTCTGTCCCAGCGCTCCGTGGGTGAAGCCCGCTGAGAAAATCAGGACAAGAGCCGGAGCGATACGGGTCAAGCGCATGGAAAACTTCAATCTGTCAGGCCAGCAGCGATATGGCCGCACCATCTGGCCCGGCTCCTTGTTTTTCCCCCAGTAATCGGACACGAACAAGGCAGGCTGCCAGTGCCGCCTGCCTTTTTCCATGTCATCAAACCGGAAGTTGCCTCACTCGCCGGGCGTCCAGGCCTTGTAATCGCCTGTCACCTGCGGGCGATGGCCGCCAGCCAGAAGCGAGCCCTGCGGGCGATAGGCCGCGGCGGAACCGGTCAGGTTCTCGTGATGCGGCTTTTCCCACGGGTGCGGCTTGTAATTCTCATCCACGGGGGCAACGTCCACGCGGTGATGCATCCAGCCCCACCAGCCGGGTGGAATGGCGGAGGCTTCCGCATAGCCGTTGAAGAGCACCCAGCGCCGCTCGAAGCCGAGGGTCGGGTCAATCTTGCCGCCCTTGGTGCGGTAGTAGCGATTGCCGAATTCATCCTTTCCGACGAACTCACCAAAGCGCTTGGTCCACAGCCAGGTCCCGACGGTGTTCTTGTTCCACCAGGTGAAGATAATTTCCAGCAGTCGCACGGCCACAGCCTCATTCCAGAATGGCGGGAACATGCCACTTGGGCCTGTCCATGTCCACCGCACAGATGCACTTGCCCCGCATTTGGTGCAAAACATCGCATGCCCGTCCATAGACGGCAAACAGCGGGCATGGAATGGGCCATGGCATCGCATCCCCGTGACCACCGCATGGCGGAGGGGAGAGAGAATCGCCTAGCCCGGGGGCCCTGCCCTCAAAGGCCCTGAAGGGGCGACCCGGCGCAGCGCCGGGCCGGGCCACTCACAGGCGCATGCCCTCACCGGGACGCCAGTTGCGCCGGCGGGCGCTCACATCGGCCTTGCCGCTGCGCTCCATCTCGCCAGCGGCCTCCGCCAGCGCCAGATCAGCCTCGATCTGGGTGAGCACCGCACGGGCGCCATCGCGCTGCTGGGCAAGCTCATCCACCGAATTGCGCAGATTATCGCGCCGGCCACGGGCGGCCTGGGCGAGCGGCGGGTAGGCGAAATGGCGGGGGTCATCAATCCCTGAACGCTGTTCTTCTGTCGCGATATCGCGTTCCAGATCCGCGATCATACGCTCGAAATCAGCCATCATGCCTTCGATCTGCGCAATGCGACGACGCACGTCGTCCATCTGGAATCTCTTGGCACGGATCAAGGGCTCTCGCGATTTCATCGCCATCAGCTCCGCTACATGTCTCAACAGGAGATTCGCACTCCGGCGAACCCTTCTGGAAGCGAACATGACCTGCCAGCCGTTGCCCCTTGGTTACCAACGCCACATTTCTCTTCGAAATCCTGTTTGTCGTCGGGTTGGAAACCAATCGTTTACCCCCTTCGTTAATGATGGCCTCACGGATCGGGCAGCGAACACCATGCGCTGACCGGGGCCGGTGGTAGATTTTCGGGACGTTCGCCGCACCCGTGTCGGCGGAAAATGCTTAAGTGCATGGAACTGAGTCACTCTCGGCTCTCATGCACAAAGTTTTTTCCGCCAGCCCTTGTGCGCTGGAATCCGGGTCTGTTAACGATTCGGCATACGAACCGCGAATCACACCGTCGGCCGAGCAACGAAAGCCGGTTTCTGCCGCTTTTCGACCAGTTGCGAGGAAAGGGATTGCCATGCGCGTCTTGCTCATCGAGGACGACAGTGCGACGGCCAAGGGCATCGAACTGATGCTGAAGGCCGAGAACTTCAACGTCTACACGACCAACTTCGGTGAAGAGGGCGTCGATCTCGGCAAGGTTTATGAATACGACATCATCCTGCTGGATCTGAACCTGCCGGATATGTCGGGCTTCGAAGTGCTTCGCTCCCTGCGGGTAGCGAAGGTGAAGACCCCCATTCTGATCCTCTCCGGCCTCGCCAACACTGAAGACAAGGTGAAGGGCTTCGGCTTCGGCGCCGATGACTATCTCACCAAGCCGTTCCACAAGGACGAGATGGTGGCGCGCATCCATGCCATCGTCCGCCGCTCCAAGGGCCATGCCCAGTCCGTGATCCAGACCGGCGACCTGCTGGTGAACCTGGATACCAAGACCGTGGAAGTGGACAACAACCGCGTGCATCTGACCGGCAAGGAATACCAGATGCTCGAGCTGCTTTCGCTCCGCAAGGGCACCACCCTCACCAAGGAGATGTTCCTCAACCATCTCTATGGCGGCATGGACGAGCCCGAGCTGAAGATCATCGACGTGTTCATCTGCAAGCTGCGCAAGAAGCTGGCGACCGCCTCCGGCGGCAAGAACTATATCGAGACCGTCTGGGGTCGCGGCTATGTGCTGCGCGAGCCGGCCGCGGGCATGGAGAAGATTGCGGTCTGAGACCGCATCCGGCCTGCAGGCACGCCCTTTCAAGACGAATGACGGATGTTCAGATGCCCCGCCCGGTGCGGGGCATTGCCGTTTGAAAGGGGCGCAAACGTCACGTACAGGCAGGCGCGGGCGGGCAGCATCGCCCACCCGCGCCCTTTCATGCTCAGTGCGCGCCGTGGGGCGTGCTGCTGGCCCGGGCCGGCTGCGCTGCGTCACCGGCCGGCTCCTGCGGCACACCCTTGCGGGCCAGCCATGCCTTCATGAAGGCGATTTCCTCGGCCTGCGCCTTCACCACCGCTTCCGCCAGCTTGCGGACCTCCGGGTCCTTGCCATGTTCCAGCGCAATCTTGGCCATGGCCACCGCCCCCTCATGATGGGGGATCATGCCGCGCATGAAGTCCACATCCGCATCCCCGGTGAAGGGAATGTCCATATCGGCATGCATCTTCACATTCGCGGCCTTGTAGGCGGCCGTGGAGGGTGTGTCGGCAGGTCCGGTGGCGGAGGCAGGAGCGGCGGCGCCATGGTTCATGTGGTGCCCCTCATGGGCAGGGTCCGCCGCCTGTGCGGCGGAAGAGAGAGCCAGCAGGGTGAAAACAGAAGCGGTCGCGCCCATACGCGCAACAGAACGCATGATATGCATGGAGATATCCTCAAAAACAGAATGAAGGCCGGCGGGGCTGCACGGCGCGCATAGGCCGGGGCCTGAAGCTTGGCACGTCCATCATGCGCATGGTGCATCAGCCGGCCGGATGGAACAGTCCGGCCGCCCTGAAGCGGCAGACGTCAGGCATCTGTTCGCGGGGGTGGCAGCAGCACATCTGCGGGCTGTGTTTTCAGGCGGGGCATGCTGCGCGCCTCATGCGCCTGCGCCCTGCCAACAGGCAGGGCAAACGCTGCGGGCGGCATGAGAATGCCGTGGCAGCTCATGAGGCAGATGCCATCGCAGCAGGTCATCTGTAGGGAATGGGGCGCTGATGGCCCATGGTTTTGCCCGGAAGATGCCGCCGCCTCGCGGGGCGCATCTGCCGCCGCGCCTGTCTGCGCACAGTCATGATGCGCCAGACCTGCAGACGGCACTTCCGGAAAAGCGGTGGCGGAAGCGAAACCGGGCCCCTGCCCGTCCATCCCGCTTGCATGCGCGCCGGCCATGGCATGGGCATGGGCATGGGCATGGCCCATACCGGGCCCGGCCATGGGCGCAAGCACAAGCATGAGGGCCAGCCCCCACAACAGCGCCATATGCCAAAGCCGGTTCCGGATCAGGTTCATCTGCCCCTTCTCAGGGAAGATCATGGCAGGAAGAGGATCAGGCCGGCCTGGCCGTGATCCGCACCGTGTCGCCATCCTGGGCGAAGGAAATGGCCATTTTGCAATCGCGCGCCAGCATGCCGGCATAGAAGGGCTGGATGACATGGGCATCGAGCCCAGTCTCCGGCACCTGGCCGGCCAGCAGTGCTTCCACATTCTGGGGAATGCGCGCGCTGGTGCCGGTGGCCGTCAGCACGAAGCCGGAAAGATCGCCTTCCGCCAGAGGCTCCACACGGATAACGCCACCGCGCGGAATGGTGGAGCTGGACAGCAAGGTCAGGTTGAGCAGCAGCTTCACACGGTTCTTGGGCTGGAACTCGCGCGGCAGCTTCCATTCGATCTTGGTGCGGTCATCCTCGATCATGCCGCACACCACCTGCTCGGCATCCCCCAGATCAAGCTGGGCGCCGACAGACCCGGCCGCGCCAAAGGCAAGGCGGGTGAACTGGAGGCGGGCGGAGGCCTGCCGCGCGCTCTTGGCGATGAGATCAAGCGCCACATCGCGCATGTCCGCCGCGTCCTTGTCCTCCAGCACCTCGATGCCATTGACGATGGCCCCCACGGGGCTGATCACGTCATGGCAGAGGCGGGAGCACAGCATCGCGGCCAGTTCAAGATGAGACACACCGGGGATGGCATCAGGCTGTGTCACTTCGGTCGTGTTCACATCAGACATGGAGAGGCGCTCTTCAATAGGGCAGCACCCTGCGATTCCACATGGTGCGGGAGTAGTCCAGATACACCGGGAAACAGCATGGCCACAAGCTTGGAAACCCTGACTGCATCGACAATTGCGCCTTGCAGCGTTAAGACGCGCTGAACTTTCGGGGCCGCAGCGGGCCCTGATGCGCCACGCCCTCCCGAAAACGAGTCCTGCCATGCGCAAAGCCTCCTCCACTGATGCTCCCCTTCTGGCCGGCCTTGCGGCTGCCGCTCTTGAGGCAGGTGTCGCCATCCGCCGTATCGAGATGGCCGGCATCACGGCGCAGGAGAAGAAGGACCACAGCCCGGTGACAGAGGCGGACAAGGCTTCCGAGGCCATCATCTGCGCCGCGCTCGCCAAGCTGCTGCCGGATGTGCCGGTGGTGGCCGAGGAGGCCATGTCTGAAAAGGCCGATGCCGCCGGCACGGTCTGCGGCCCGCGCTTCCTGCTGGTGGACCCGCTGGATGGCACCAAGGAGTTCATCTCCGGCAATGGCGAGTACACGGTGAATATCGCGCTGGTGGAAAATGGAACCCCGGTTCTGGGCATTGTCTATGCTCCGGCGCGCGACATGCTGTTTGCCGGCCGCCCCGGCGCCGCCTTCCGCGCCCGCCGCGCCCCCGGCGAAGCCGTGGCCATGGAAAGCTGGGAGCCGATTGCATGCCGCAATGTGCCGCACGGCCCCATCACCGTTGCCGCCAGCCGCTCCCATGGCGACCCGAAGACCGATGCGCTGATTGCCAATTATGAGGTTGCCGAGCGCATTCCCGCCGGCTCCGCTCTCAAGTTCGCGCTGGTGGCGGAAGGCCGGGTGGATCTTTACCCCCGTCTGGGCACCGTGATGGAATGGGACAGCGCGGCAGGTCATGCCCTCATCAATGCTGCCGGTGGCACACTCACCCGGCCGGATGGCACGCCCCTGACCTATGGCCACCCGGAAAATGACTTCAAGGTGCATGGCTTCGTCGCCTGGGGCCGGCGCAACTGAGCGCCTGCCGGGATGACATGCAACCCTGGGAATCAGAATCCGGACATTTCAACCGGACAGTCTGTTCTCATGGCGGCGGAATTAACCACCCGCTAAGGCAAAACAGCGATTCTGTGCGCGGATATGCAGTGGCATGTTCCGGCCGGGAGGTGCGTCCTCTGATACCGGATCGCCATAATCGGGTGTCATGATGCGACGCCTGCCGCCTTGAGGCGTGATCCGGTGGCCGGGATGAAGCTCATTCAGGCTGCGGCGGGTCCCTGCCTCGCCTCCCTTGGAGGAGACGGGCTATCGGCCGGAATGAAATGCCCCGGGCATTCACGCTGGCAGAGCCCGCTCTCCTGAAGCTCACAGCGAGATTGCTCATGCGTTTGCGTTCAGGCTTCCCTGCTTCTCCCTCACGCCGGGCCTTGCTGCGCCACGTGCTGGCCGGTGCGCTCACCCTTGGCGGCATGGCCGGCATGGCCGCTCCTGCGACCGCCCAGTACCCGCAGCAGCAATATCAGCAACAGCAGCAGCAACCCGCCACCTATTCCAGCAATGAGCTGGTCAGCCACGGCCACTCCTTCTTCGGCAATGTCTCGCGCGGCCTCGCCCTCACGATCGAGAAGGCCGTGCAGCAATGGGGCGAGCCCAATGGCTACATTCTGGGGCAGGAAGGGGCCGGCGCCTTTGTCGGCGGCCTGCGCTATGGCGAGGGCGTGCTCTATACCCGCAATGCCGGAGACCGGAAGATCTACTGGCAGGGGCCCTCCGTTGGCTGGGACTTTGGCGGCGATGGCGCGCGCACCATGATCCTCGTCTACAATCTGCGCAGCGTGGATGATGTGTTCCGCCGTTTTGGCGGCGTTTCCGGCTCGGCCTATGCGGTGGCGGGCTTCGGCATGTCGGCCATGGTGTCAGATGGCATGGTGGTGGTGCCCATCCGCTCGGGCGTGGGTGTGCGGCTGGGGGCCAATCTCGGCTATCTGAAATTCACCCCGAGCCCGACCTGGAACCCCTTCTGACCCGCGTGAAGGCACAGGCCGGCGCACCGAATGATGGACAGTCCCGTGGCTGAAGCCTCCGACCGAAACATATCCCCGGCAGGTGAAGACCCGCTTGAAGACCCGCTGGCCCGGGCGCTGGCGGACATGGCGGCGCATGTCCGCGCGCTCCTCCACCAGCCTGCCCGCAAGGCACTGCCGCACCGGGAGAGGATTGAACAGGCTCTGAACCGAATCGAGGATGAAGCGCGCCATCATGGCCCCGGCGGCGATGAAGACGCGCACAGGGCCGCCCGGCGTGAGAGTCTGAAGGCGCTCGCGGCCATCATGGCAGCCATCACCGCGCATGCGGAAGGGGCGTCATCTCCCATTCCGGCGCTGGTGCGCCCGGTGCTTCATGAGGAAGCCGGAGAAGGTGCAAGCCTTGCCGGCCGCATCCGCACCCTGCTCGCGGCAGACTGAGCAGGGCCCGCCTGCCCGCGCCCGCAAACGCGCTCAGCGGGCGGCGAGGGTGAGTTCCTTCAGCCTCTGGCGCATTTCCTTCGACAGCTTGGGGAAGCTGGAGGGGCTCACAAAATCCGAATCCTGGAAAGGCGGGCCGCGCCGGCCGCCGGTGAAGACGCGCGGGCCCTTTTCGGTCATCACCACATCCCCCGCCTTCAGCGTGGGGTCATCCTTGATGTCTACATGCCGCAGGCCACCCTCGCCGCCATTGGCATGGCAGCTGCACCCTTCCACCAGTTGCCGGCGGAACATGAAGGCGGTGGGCAGGGCCGTATAGGCCCGTCCGCGATTGTTATAGGTGGAGGCAATGTCGCTGGAGCCCATATAGAGGTCCATCTCGGCCGCCGGGCACATGGACTGGCACTTGGACACTCCGGCCCCATAGGAACCGCGGTCCACCCGCGCCCCCAGCGGGAAGAAGCGTCCGTCACACGTCCGCACGCAGAATGCCCCCGAACCACCGCCGCCAGACTTCTTCGCCTGCTGGGATCTCTGGCCTGAACCATCGCCCCCCTGATTGCCGGGAGTGATGACGATACGTGCGCGATCTCCGCCGGGCGCTTCCTGCTTCTTGCCACCAAACAGGGTGGAGAAGAATTTCTCGATCGGATTGGGGCCCTGATGTCCTCCACCCCACTGGGCGAGGCGAACGACCTGCCCGGCCTGCACCCGCGGAGAAGGCGCAAGAAGGCCATTTTCAAGCTCGGGCAACAGTGCGCTGGCCGTAATGCTCAGGCCCACCGCGCGCTCATGCGCTGAAACGGGAGAAGAGGACATGACGGAAGCAGGGGTCTCATAAACGGACGCGACAAGGCCGGCTTTCGCGCCCGCCCCGGACACCGGGATTTCCGGCGCATGCGCATGGGCGGCAGCAATCCCCGTGATGCCCCATAGCCCAAGACAGGCGGCCACACGGACCGCCCGAAGGGTGACGGAGCCCAGCCCAGTCAACTGAAGATGAGCACCTGGTTTCATCCCCATTCTCTCGCTGTCTTCCCGGAAACTGCGCAAGGCGCATGGCCGCTGTGCCATGAACCGGCATGAGGCCGATATGCACACGGCAACTCTCCTGCCCTTTGCGGATACACCGGGGAGATGCGGAACGTCCAGTCCTGCCTGTCAGCAAGCTTAACGCGGCCACGCCCTGCCCCTTCAGGCAAAACGTGTTTCAACCGGCAGTGGCGGTGGGGCGGGCATGCTCTTCTCGCGCGCCTGCGCCAGCAGGGCCAATGGCGGCGTGGCGATCAGCACCAGGGCGAAAAGCAGGGCCACAAACCCAATGAGTACAGAGCCCTGGCCCGATTTCGAGACACGGGCGCCGGCACCGGAGCGCTTGAGGGATGAGCCGGAAAATACAGAGTGAAACATGATGGCTCCCTCTTCTCTTTCCTGAATGGCATGATCCGGGAACCGCCCGCCGGATATGTTAAGAAAAGATGAAAGGCCGCATCCGGTTCCAGCCGCCCACACACATTTTTGCGAGCACCTCTCCCGGCAGCCCCAAAGCCTGCCTGTCTCAGGCTTTTTTCAGGGTGCGGCCTTGAACCGGACCTAAGTTGATGCTTGCGCCCTCACCGGCGCGAACCTGATAGTGGATCCATGATAGACAAGCTTGAATATCTCATTGCCCTCGCACGCGAGCGGCATTTCGGACGCGCGGCGGAATCCTGCGGCATCACCCAGCCTACCCTTTCGGCCGGGATCAAACAGCTTGAGGATGTGCTGGGCGTCCTGCTGGTGCAGCGCGGCTCGCGCTTTGTCGGGCTGACGAGCGAGGGCGAACGCACCCTGGAATGGGCGCGCCGCATCGTGGCCGACACACGCGCCATGCGGCAGGATATCGATGCCCTCAAGCGCGGCCTCAACGGGCCGGTGCGCATCGCCGTCATTCCCTCTGCCCTGCCGATGCTGAGCACGCTCATCACCCCCTTCCGCACCCGCTACCCGGAAGTGCGCTTCACCATCCTCTCCCGCAATTCCACCGAGATCCTGACCGATCTGGAGAACCTCTCCATCGATGCGGGCATCACCTATCTGGACAATGAGCCGCTGGGGCGGGTGAGCACCGTTCCGCTCTATCGCGAGCGCTACCGGCTGGTGACCACGGCCGCCCTTCTGCCGGAAGACCAGAAGGAGATCAGCTGGGCGGAGGTCACGCGCCTGCCTCTGGCGCTGCTGACACCGGACATGCAGAACCGCCGCATCATAGATGGCCTGCTCACCGCCGCCGGCGGCTGCGATGCGCCAACCCTGGAATCCAATTCCAATATCGTCCTGCTGGCCCATGTGCGCACCGGCCTGTGGGCCAGCGTGATGCCGGCAACGCTGATCGATGCGCTGGGGCAGATGGACGGCGTGCGCACCCTGCCCATCATCGAGCCGGACATTTCCTACTCCATCGGTCTGGTGGCCCCGCACCGTGAGCCCGCCAGCCCCGTCACCGCCGCACTGGTGGCCGAGGCGCGGCGCCTGTCCCCGATTCTGCAAGAGGGTAAGTTGTCACACTGATCCGCCGCATCTGGCCTCATGCCGCACTGCAAAAAGAGCTGTATCTGGCTATATATATGATGATTCGCACCCCTCTTCCGCCCCCACCGGAGGAGGGGTTAAGCCCCTATTCTGTAATTGTTATTCTTAAAGCCTCCCGAACCTCTCCCGGCGCCCGCTCCTGAACCGGCCAGACACAATAGAAATGTTCTATCGCAGCATGTGTCTGCTGCATTGATCACCCCGCCATTTGTGACACTCTTTTTAAAATGATCATAAGGAGCGGCCTGCGGGCTGCCGGTGGGGAAGGCAAACGCCGATGGCGGTCTATGAAGACTGGGACACCGTGCGCGCGGCGCAGGTGATTGAGGAATTCACACATCTCGAAGGGGCTGCCATGCCTATCCTGCATGCGGTGCAGGAAACCTTTGGCTATGTGCCGGACCCGGTCATTCCCATGATCGCCGAGAGGCTGAACCTTTCGCGCGCCGAGGTTTATGGCGTCGTCACCTTCTATCACGATTTCCGGCGCGAGCCGCCGGGCCGCCATGTGGTGAAGCTGTGCGCGGCAGAGGCGTGCCAGTCCATGGGCGGAAAGGCGCTGGCCGCCCATGCCGAGGCCCGCCTCGGCGTGGCCATGGGCGAGACCTCGGATGATGGCACCGTCACGCTGGAGCCCATCTATTGCCTGGGCCTGTGCGCCTGCGCGCCCGCCGCCATGGTCGATGGCCGCCTGATGGGCCGGCTGGACGAGAGCTCCATCGACGACATCGCCGCCAGCATCCGCAATGAAAGGGGCGCATGATGACCGTTCACCGCATCTATGTGCCCAATGATGCCACCGCCGTGGCCTGCGGGGCCAATCAGGTCGCCCATGCGCTCGAGGATGCGCTGGCCGCCCGCGGCATCACCTATGACATCGTGCGCAATGGCTCGCGCGGCATGTTCTGGCTGGAACCTCTCGTGGAGGTGGAAACCGAGCGCGGCCGGGTTGGCTATGGCCCGGTGAAGGCTTGCGATGTGGAGGATCTGCTTCATGCCGGCATGCTGCATGGGGCGGAGCATCCGCTGTGTGTGGGCGTGGTGGAGGACATCCCCTTCCTCAAGAACCAGACCCGCCTCACCTTTGCGCGCATCGGCATCATCGATCCGCTCTCGCTGACCGATTACAAGGCCCATGGCGGCTACAAGGGCCTTGAGCGCGCCCTTTCCCTCACCCCCGCCGCCATCATCGAGGAGGTGGTGGAGAGCGGATTGCGCGGACGTGGCGGCGCGGGCTTTCCCACCGGCATCAAGTGGCGCACCGTGGCCCAGACCGAGGCTGACCACCGCTATGTGGTGTGCAATGCCGACGAGGGCGACAGCGGCACCTTCGCCGATCGCCTCATCATGGAGGCCGACCCCTTCTGCCTGATCGAGGGCATGACCATTGCCGGCATCGCGGTGGGGGCCACCAAGGGTTATATCTATTCCCGCTCGGAATATCCCATCTCCTTCGTGGCGATGGAGAAGGCCATTTCCAAGGCGCGCGATGCCGGCCTGCTGGGGCAGAATGTGATGGGCTCGCCCTATCATTTCGACCTTGAGGTGCGCATGGGCGCGGGTGCCTATGTGTGCGGCGAGGAAACCGCCCTGCTGGAAAGCCTTGAGGGCAAGCGCGGCGTGGTGCGCGCCAAGCCGCCGCTGCCGGCCATCAAGGGCCTGTTCGGCAAGCCCACCGTCATCAACAACCTCATCTCGCTGGCGACCATTCCGGTCATTCTGGAAAAGGGCGGCGCCTTCTATCGCGATTTCGGCATGGGCCGTTCGCGCGGCACCATGCCGGTGCAGCTGGCCGGCAATATCAAGCATGGCGGCCTGTATGAGACCGCCTTCGGCATCACGCTCGGCGAGCTGGTGAACGACATTGGCGGCGGCACGGCATCCGGCCGCCCGGTGCGGGCGGTGCAGGCGGGTGGTCCGCTCGGGGCCTATCTGCCCGTCTCCCAGTTCGACACGCCATTCGATTATGAAGCCTTCGCGGCGAAGGATGCGCTGATCGGCCATGGCGGCATCGTGGTGTTCGATGACACGGTGGACATGGCCGAAATGGCCCGTTTCGCCATGGATTTCTGCGCCCATGAAAGCTGCGGCAAGTGCACCCCCTGCCGCATCGGCTCCACGCGCGGTGTGGAAACGATCGACAAGGTGATCGCGGGGCAGAACCGCGAGACCAATCTCTTCCTGCTGCGCGACCTGTGCAACACCATGAAGCTCGGCTCGCTCTGTGCTCTGGGGGGCTTCACGCCCTATCCGGTGCTGAGCGCACTCAACCATTTCCCCGAAGATTTCGGCGACACGACCGAAATGCCAGTGGCCGCGGAATGAGCCCGGAGGAACGCCCCATGGAACGCCCAACGGAAACCGTTTCCGCCAGAAACTTCAACAATACCGTCATCTCCATTCACGAGCGCGATTACGGCACCCCTGCCGTGACCTCCGACAAGATGGTGACGCTGACCATTGACGGCATGAGCGTGAGCGTGCCGGAAGGCACCTCCATCATGCGCGCGGCGATGGAGATCGGGACCAAGATCCCCAAGCTCTGCGCCACCGACATGCTGGATGCCTTCGGCTCCTGCCGCCTGTGTCTGGTCGAGATCGAGGGGCGCAACGGCACGCCCGCCTCCTGCACCACGCCGGTGGCCGAGGGCATTTCGGTAAAGACCCAGACCGACCGCCTCAAGCAGATCCGCAAGGGCGTAATGGAGCTCTACATCTCCGATCACCCGCTGGACTGCCTCACCTGCTCGGCCAATGGCGATTGCGAATTGCAGGACATGGCCGGCGCGGTGGGCCTGCGCGAGGTGCGCTATGGCTATGAGGGCGAGAACCATCTGGCCCTCACCAAGGACGAGTCCAACCCTTACTTTACCTATGATGCCTCCAAGTGCATCGTGTGTAACCGCTGCGTGCGGGCGTGCGAGGAAGTTCAGGGCACCTTCGCGCTGACCATCTCCAGCCGTGGTTTCGACGCCCGCGTCTCGCCCGGCATGTCCGAGCCGTTCCTGCAATCGGAATGCGTCTCCTGCGGGGCGTGCGTACAGGCCTGCCCCACCGCGACGCTCAATGAAAAGACCATGTATGAGATCGGCACCCCCGAGCATGCGGTGGTGACGACCTGCGCCTATTGCGGCGTCGGCTGTGCATTCAAGGCCGAGATGCGCGGTGATGAACTGGTGCGCATGGTGCCCTACAAGGATGGCAAGGCCAACCGGGGCCACTCCTGCGTGAAGGGCCGCTTCGCCTATGGCTACGCCACCCACAAGGACCGCATCCTCAAGCCCATGATCCGCTCGTCCATCAACGAGCCGTGGAAGGAAGTGACCTATGAGGAGGCGATCGCCTATGCCGCCTCCGAGTTCAAGCGCATCCAGGCCAAATATGGCCGGCGCTCGGTCGGCGGCATCACCTCCTCGCGCTGCACCAATGAAGAGACCTATCTGGTGCAGAAGCTGATCCGCGCGGGCTTCGGCAACAACAATGTCGATACCTGCGCCCGCGTGTGCCACTCGCCCACCGGATATGGCCTCTCCCAGACCTATGGCACCTCCGCCGGCACGCAGGATTTCGACAGCGTGGAGCGGGCGGATGTGGTGCTCATCATCGGTGCGAACCCGACCGACGGCCACCCGGTGTTCGGCTCGCGCCTGAAGAAGCGTCTGCGCGAGGGGGCGAAGCTGATCGTCATCGATCCGCGCCGCACCGATATCGTGCGTTCGCCCCATATCGAGGCCGCCTATCACCTGCCGCTGAAGCCCGGCACCAATGTCGCCATAGTCACGGCCATGGCGCATGTGATCGTGACCGAGGGTCTCGTGAACGAACAGTTCGTGCGCGAGCGCTGCGACTGGCAGGACTTCCAGGAATGGGCCACCTTCGTTGCAGACGAACGCCACAGCCCGGAGAATGTCGAGCAGTTCACCAAGGTGCCGGCGGAGCTGGTGCGCGGTGCAGCCCGGCTCTATGCCACCGGCGGCAACGGGGCCATCTATTACGGCCTCGGCGTCACCGAGCATTCGCAGGGCTCCACCACGGTGATGGCCATTGCAAATCTTGCGATGGCCACCGGCAATATCGGCCGCGAGGGTGTGGGCGTGAACCCGCTGCGCGGGCAGAACAATGTGCAGGGCAGCTGCGACATGGGCTCCTTCCCCCATGAGCTGCCGGGCTACCGCCACATCTCGGATGATGCCACCCGCGAGACCTTCGAGGCCCTGTGGGGCGTGAAGCTGGATGATGAACCCGGCCTGCGCATTCCCAACATGTTCGATGCCGCTGTCGAGGGCACCTACAAGGGCATGTATGTGCAGGGCGAGGACATTCTCCAGTCCGACCCCGATACCAAGCATGTCTCGGCCGGACTTGCGGCTCTGGAATGCCTCGTGGTGCAGGATATCTTCCTGAACGAGACGGCAAACTACGCCCATGTGTTCCTGCCCGGCTGCACCTTCCTGGAGAAGGACGGCACCTTCACCAATGCCGAGCGCCGCATCCAGCGCGTGCGCAAGGTGATGGCTCCGAAGAACGGCTATGCCGACTGGGAAGTGACCCTCATGCTCGCCAAGGCGCTGGGCTATGAGATGCATTATGATCATCCGTCCCAGATCATGGACGAGATCGCGGCGCTGACCCCCACCTTCAAGGGTGTTTCCTACCAGAAGCTGGAGGAGCTGGGCTCGGTGCAGTGGCCGTGCAAT
Organism: Haloleucobacter ellipsoideus; assembly: GCF_052491725.1. NCBI lineage: Bacteria > Pseudomonadati > Pseudomonadota > Alphaproteobacteria > Hyphomicrobiales > Xanthobacteraceae > Haloleucobacter > Haloleucobacter ellipsoideus. Next base: position 308,046 of record NZ_JBQWAR010000018.1, on the reverse strand, counting down.
GACAAGGCCCCTGAAGGCACACCCACCATGCATATTGGCGGCTTCGTGCGCGGCAAGGGCAAGTTCATGCTCACCGAATATGTGCCGACCGACGAGCGCACCGGCCCGCGCTTCCCGCTGCTGCTCACCACCGGGCGCATCCTCTCCCAGTACAATGTGGGCGCGCAGACCCGGCGCACGGCGAATGTCGCCTGGCACCCGGAAGACCTGCTGGAGATCCATCCGCATGATGCCGAGAACCGCGGTATCCGCGACGGGGATTTCGTGAAGCTGGAAAGCCGCTCCGGCTCCATCTCGCTGAAGGCGCTGATTACGGACAGGGTGGCTCCGGGCGTGGTCTACACCACCTTCCACCACCCCGAGACGCAGGCGAATGTGGTGACCACGGACTTCTCCGACTGGGCCACCAACTGCCCGGAATACAAGGTGACGGCGGTGCAGATCTCGCCGTCCAACGGGCCGACCCCCTGGCAGGAAACCTATGAGGATCTTGCCCGCAAAAGCCGGCGTATTGCTGTGGAAGCGGCGGAATAGTCCCCTCCCCCGCGTTTCGGCCCCTTCTCCCTTGCCGGGCCGGCAACCACACCACGCCGCAGGCCCATGGCGTTCCTTCCGCCATGGGCCTCCCTTTTCTGTTTGGCACATGGCGGAGCTGTGCCACCCTCGCGGGAGCCCTTGTGAGAAGGCAGGTTTGCGCGAATGACTGACACCCCCGGCATATGCCCCGTGCCGAATGCCCCTTTCCATGACCCGGTGGAGCCTGAACCGCAGGAGCCTATCCCACCGGCACGCCCTGTCGCACGCCTGCAATGGCGGGCGCCGCCCGGGGAGGATAGCGCGCTGGGGCAAGGCTTTCGCACCGTTCCGGAAGAAGTCGCCATTGCCCTCACCTTCAATGGCACCACCCATGCAGTGATGATGGCCACCCCCTCCGATATCGGGGATTTTGCCCTGGGCTTCGCCCTGACAGAGGGCATCATCGCGCATCAGGATGAAATTCTGGAGTTCGAGAGCATCACGCTTGAGGATGGCATTGAAGCCCGCATGTGGATCGCCGAGGAGAAGATGCGCCATCTCTCGGCCCGCCGGCGGGCCCTTGCCGGCCCCACGGGCTGCGGCCTGTGCGGGGTGGAAAGTCTGGCCGCCGCCATAAAACCGGCGGCCCATGTCTCCGCTGGGGCCTGCTTCGATGCGGAAACCCTGCGCCACGCCATGGCCGCCCTTGCCCCCCTGCAGGCGCTTGGACGCCAGACCCGTGCCGTGCATGCCGCCGCCTATTTCGAGCCTGCCGCCGGAGTGCTCGGGCTTTCGGAAGATGTGGGGCGCCACAATGCGCTGGACAAGCTGGTGGGCCAGGCTGTCCGCAAGGGCTGGAACACCCGGCAGGGCGTGTTGCTGCTCACCAGCCGGGTTTCCATTGAAATGGTGCAGAAGGCGGCCATTCTGGGTGTGGGGGTCATCATGGCGGTTTCCGCACCCACCTCGCTGGCCATTCGCACGGCGCAAGCCGCCGGTATCACCCTGTGCGCGGTGGCGCGCGCGGATGGCTTTGAAGTTTTCACACATGCCGGGCGCATCGCCTTTCCGCACAGCACTGCGGAAAGAACCCGCACCGGCGCGCGGGCCTGAAGACCCGGACGGAGGAACAGCCAGATGGAACAGCAAGACACACATTCACATGGCGGCATGACCAAGCTGGTCTATATGGCCAACCAGATTTCCACCGCCTTCGCCCAGCTTCCCCATGCCGAAGCGGTGGAGGCCACCCGGACCCATATCCGCAAATTCTGGGATCCGCGCATGCGCACCAAGATTGCCGAACATGTGGCGGCGGGCGGGGAAGGACTTTCGCCGGTGGCGCTGGAGGCCGTGCAGACACTGGCCGCACCGGCCATGGCGAACTGAGACCGGCCGGGCCTCCCCCCTGATGGCCCGCATGGGACCAGTCAGGCACGGGCGAGACAGGGTGCGGCTGGCTCATGCCCGGCTGCCTCCACACGCATTTCCCCTGTGCGTGCAAAGCGCTATGCTGTCACCCCCATCCCCTTCCGGTGAACGTGCATGAACCGCCTTTTGTTGCTCCATACCGGCGGCACCATCGCCATGGCGCCAACACCCCATGGGCTGGCGCCGGAAGCGGGGCTGGTGGAGCAGGCCGTCGCGGCCCGCCTTGCGCCTGATACAGAGCTTCTGACGCAGGTCTTCGACCCGCTGGTCGACAGCGCCAATATCGGCCCGCACCACTGGAACCGGATGCTCGACAGCATAGAGGCGACCCCGAATGCCGCTATATTGCTGACCCATGGCACCGATACCATGGCCTATACCGGCGCGGCGCTTTCCCAGGCTCTGGCGGGCATGGGGCGGACGGTGATGCTGTGTGGCTCCATGGTGCCGCTGGGCATGGGGGGCGATGCGGAAGACAATCTGCACCTCGCCCTCAGCGCCATATTCAGCGCGCCACCCGGCGTTCACCTGGCCTTCAATGGCCGGCTGCTCGCTGCGGAAGGACTGGTAAAACACCATAGCAGCGCGGCAGATTCCTTCCGCTGCGTTCCCCAGCCACCCCCGGTTCCACCCTTGCGGCGGCGCTTTGATACCGGGCGGCGTCTGGCCATTCTTCATCTGTCTCCCGGCCTGCCCATGGTGGCGCTGGAAGCTGCCCTGAACCATCTGGATGGCGCGGTGCTGCGCATTTATGGGGCTGGCACGGTGATGGATGACCCGGCCCTGCCGGTGCTGCTCGCCAGGGCCAGCCGTTCAGGCAAGCGCCTGCGCGCTGTCAGCCAGTGCGAGAGCGGGGGACTGGTGCCGGGCAGCTATGCGGCCGGGCAGATGCTCTGGGATTGCGGTGTCGAGAATGGTGGTGTTGAAACACCGGAGGCGGCCCTCATCCATCTCTGGCTCAACTGAGGGCTGCACCACACCGCCGGCAGGACTGGAGCGCCGGGAAATAAAAAGCCTTCCCCACGCAGGGCATGGGAAAGGCTGATGACACGCGCGGATGGAAAATCTCAGTCTTCCATATCGTCCAGGTCGGTATCGAGAATGGCCATCTCGAAATTGTAGGACAGGTCATCGTCCTCATCGTCCTTGAACATGATGCCGATGAACTCCTCTCCGATATAGACATCGGCGGAATCCTTCTTCTTCGGGCGTCCCAGCACTTTGATATGCGGGTTGCCGAAGAGGGTCCGCATATAGCGCTGAAGGCGCGCGAGTTCGGTTTTATCCAAGGGAAAGCCTCCTGAAATGGTCTGCCTGCCTTATCGCTCCCGCATGCGACGGGTTCAAGGCATCATCCCCATCTAATGTCAGATATCCGCACCCGCGAAGATATCCATGTCCTCGAACATCTGGTCCATGGCGCGCGCGGGCTCGGCGCAACCGGCCTGCCCCACCACACGGGCGGGAATGCCGGCCACGGTGGAATTGCGCGGCACATCCTTCAGCACCACGGAACCGGCCGCCACACGGGCGCACTGGCCCACCTCGATATTGCCCAGCACCTTGGCGCCGGCCCCGATCAGCACGCCACGGCGGATCTTCGGATGGCGGTCCCCGCGCTCCTTGCCCGTGCCGCCCAGCGTCACGCCCTGAAGAATGGAGACATCATCCTCGATCACCGCCGTCATGCCGACCACGAGGCCGGTGGCATGGTCAAGGAAGACGCCCCGCCCGAGCGGAACCTGCGGGTGAATATCCACCGAGAAGACAGCCGACATCCGGCTCTGGAGATAGAGCGCGAAATCCCGCTGCCCCTTCTCCCACAGCCAGTGCGAGAGGCGATGGCCCTGAATGGCGTGGAAACCCTTGAAATAGAGCACCGGGTCCAGCGTGCGGGTCACCGCCGGGTCACGGTCCACCACCGCCATGATGTCGGCGCGCAGGGCCTGCGGAATGGAACGGTCACTGGCGACAGCTTCCAGATAGGCGGCGCGGATGACAGCACCCGGCAGGTCCGTATGGTCGAGCCGCGAGGCCAGCCGCTCCGCGATCACCGCCTCAAGGCTCGGCTGGCCCAGCACCTCGCCAATGAGGAAGGAGGACATCAGCGGCTCACGCGTGGCCGCCTCCTCCGCCTCCGTGCGCAGGCGGGCCCAGACGGGGTCCACCACATCATGCCAGCGGTCCACCGATGCGTTGGTCACCTTGAGGACATTGTCCTCGGTTTGCCGGTGCATCTGTTCCGGCTCTGCGGGAACGGGCGAATGCGCCATGCCGGCCTCCTGCTTGGAATACATGACTGTCTTTCTAACATGCTGTCTTGGACGCGTCAGCGACCGCATTGTGACCGGATCAGGGACGCTGGCGCAGAAACTCCAGAACGCCCTGCTTGAAGATCTTGTCACCCACCGCGGGGTTGTGGTCGCGGTTGGGAATATCAAGCGCCTCGCCATTCGGCAGCAGGGCGGCCAGGGCATGGGCATCCCCGGCCACGGCATCGCGCGTGCCCACGGCCACCAGAACAGGCTGGAAGATCCGCCCCACCTCCTCGCGCGAGAGCTCCTGCCGCGAGCCGCGGATACAGGCGGCCAGCGCCTTCAGGTCCTGCCCGTTGGCATCGGCGAACTTGCGGAACATCTGCCCCATGGGGTCACCCACATCGGCAAGGCTGGGCGCCTCCATCGCATCGGCGATGCTCTGGGGCAGGCCAACCCCGTCCACCAGATGGATGCCAAGGCCGCCCAGAACCAGAGAGCGCACCTTGTCCGGAAACAGCAGCGCCATGAAAGCGCCCACGCGCGCGCCCATGGAATAGCCGATGACATCCGCCCGCCCGACACCGACATGATCGAGAAGCCGTGCGGCATCCTCCGCCATGCGGGCCGTATTGTAATCCTCCGGCGCATGCGGCTTGCCGGAAGCCCCGTGGCCGCGATGGTCGAAGCTGATGACCCGGTAGCCGGCATCCAGCAGCGTCTTCACCCAGCCCGGCCCCACCCAGTTCACCTCGCGGGAAGATGCAAAGCCATGGATCAGCAGCACCGGATCTCCGGCCCCCTCATCCTGATAGGCGATATCCACTTGACCGGACCTGAAATGGGGCATGACCTCTCCTGTGCGGAGCATTACCGGAACCGTCTTCACAACAAGACCTGAGGCGAAACTAGAACCACCGGGCCCGCCTGCCAACCTCCCTTGCATCCGGGCCTGCGCATGACAGACCGGCGCGACGCGCGGGCTTGCGCCACATGCGGCGGGCACAGCCCACACACAGGGCATTGAGGCTGGACACCAGCAGGTAAAGATAGAGCACCGCCATGAACAGCACCCAGACCAGCTTCATGACAGCGCCGGACACCACCAGCGCGCCGCGGCCCAATGTCTTGAGAATGGCCAGGGTCTGGGGGCCCTTCACATCGGCCAGACGCGCCACGCGGCCAAGGTCCGCGCCATTTTCAGCCACCTTCATGCCTTCCAGCGCCGCGCGGGTGCCGCCCCTGGCCTGCACCTTGCCGACATCGCCGAGCATCCGCCCGAGGCCGGAGAGCTTTTCCGTGCGCACCACGCCCTTCAGCGCCGCCCCATCCAGCCCCGTGCTGCCGCGCACGATGCGGGCCGCGGCCGGAAGGTCAACGCTGTCCCGCACCGTGCGGGTCAGCGTGCGACCCAATGCAGCAGAAAGATTGCCGGTGCGCTTGGCCACCTTCACCACGCTCAGCCCCGCGCGGGCGGGAAGGCCCGTGCCAAAGGTGGCATAGGTTCCCCCCGTGACCGCCAGCCCGACCACGGACAGGCCGAGAATCAGCTCATCGGCATCCTCGCCCTGATAGAGCCGCCAGCCCTCCCGGCTCGCATCGCGTATATCGCCCCACACCATCAGGTCACCGGCCAGCGCACCGGCAAACCCCGCCAGCTCCTCCGGCTCGCCCGTGGCAAAGCCCATGCTGAAATCGCGGGCGGTGCGCAGGGCGCTGGCCATGGTGCTGTTGGCCGCCTCCACCTTCGCGCGCAAGGCGGCCGGCACGGCAAGGCCGCGCGCCTCCGCAAGCGCCAGATAAGATGCGGCAAGGGTTGCATCATCATCCGCAAGGGCCTGCTCCATGGCCCGTGCGGCATCCCGCGCATCGAAACCTGCCAGCGCCAGATCCGACAATCCGGCCGGATCATCACGCACCTCCAGAAGGCGCACGGCGCTCTTGGCCATCGGCAACAGCCATGGCAGCGCGCCGAGCAGGGAGGCGCACAGGGCGAACAGGGCGAGAAGGCGCATCATCGCCCCCAATATGGGGATATCCGCCGGCCCGTGCGAGGGGCAAAATCAGGCTGCGGGCCACAGCTTTCCCCCTTTTCCCCGCTCCCCGGGCCAGTTCGCCGAAATACCGCACCCGGAAGGCCTTTTCTGGAAGGGATACAAGGGGTATGGTCCGCACAAATTCAGATCGCGGAATGGACACGACCATGGCGGATACCGGAATCCCTCATTTCTGCAACGACCTTGGCGTCACCACCATCGAGGTGGGCAGCAAGGAGTTCATGTGCGTGGGGGCCAAGCCGCCCTTCGATCACCCGCACATCTATCTCGATCTTGGCGAGGACACCGAGAAGGTGTGCCCTTATTGCTCCACGCTCTATCGCTACAATCCCCAGCTTGCGGCAGGCGCGGCCAAGCCGGAAGAGTGCGTGTGGCACGATCATGGGGCGGCCCTGTCTGTCGCCTGACCTTTCCTCAAGACATGCGGGCCGCCGGCGCGCCCTGAGATATCATGGCTGATCCCATCCCCCTTCGCCCCCGTGCACGCCTTGCGGCGCGCAGTGCAGTCATTGTCGGGGGAGGGATTGGCGGCCTGACCAGCGCCATCGCCCTGCAACGAGCCGGCCTTGCCGTGCAGGTGGTGGAACGGGCCCGCAAGCTGCGGGAGGTAGGGGCCGGCCTTCAGCTTTCCCCCAATGCCACCCGCATCCTGCGTGATCTCGGCCTGCTGGACAAACTCGAGCAGGTGGCCGTCGCCCCCCGCGCGCTTGAGGTACGGGACGGGCGCAAGGGCACGGTGCTGGCGCGGGCGGAATATGCCCCCGCAGTCGCGCGGTTTGGCGCGCCTTTCCTGGTGGTTCACCGGGCCGACCTTCAGAACCTGCTGGCGGAAGCCGCGCAGGAGGAGGGCTGCGGCATCACCCTTGGCGCGGAACTGGTGACCGTGGAGCCGACAACCGGCGGCGTGCGCGCCGTGGTGAGGCAGGGGGAAGCGCTTCAGGCCCATGGCGGTGATATTCTGGTGGGAGCCGATGGCGTGCGCTCCGCCGTGCGCGCCCATGTCTGTCCCGGTGTCTCACCCGTATTTGCCCAGCGCATCGCCTATCGCGCCACGATCCATGCGCCCCCCGGCCATCCGCCGGATGTCCGCCTGTATCTGGGCCCCAATGCCCATCTGGTGGTTTATCCGGTCAAGGGCGGCGCCATGCTCAATCTGGTCGCCATCGTGCATGACACGCGCCCGGTGACCCACTGGAACGCGCCCGGCAACAATGAGGATGTCCGCCGCGCTTTCGGGAGCTGGGCACCCCATGTGCGCGAATTGCTGGAACAGGTGCCCCATTTCCTGTGCTGGGGCCTGTATGACATCGCCCCCCTGCCCCGCTGGAGCCATGGCCGCATCACCCTGACAGGCGATGCCGCCCACGCCATGATGCCCTTCCTCGCGCAGGGCGCATCACAGGCGATCGAGGATGCGGTGGGGCTGGAGCAGGCCCTGCGGCAGGAGAGCGAGCCGGAAGCCGCGCTCGGGGCTTATGAAGATGCCCGCCGCACCCGCACCGCGCGCATCCAGAATGATGCCCGGCGCAACGGCAATATCTATCACCTGTCCGGCCCGGTGCGTCTGGCGCGGGATCTCGTCATCCGCCGCACCGGACAGCGTCTTCTGGACAGATATGACTGGATCTATGCCGCCTGAGCCTTTCTCCGCCTGAGTGTTCAGCCGGAGGCACGACAGGAAAAGGGCAACCGCTGCCGTGCGATTGCCCTTGATGCCCTGTTCCGTTTCAGCATGTCCCTCTCAGGACGCGCTCACTTCTGGCGGGTGGTCGCGATATGCTCGGCCAGATATTCCGCATCATGCCACACGCCCCAGATGAAGGGGGATGCGCGGCGGGAGAGCCATGCCAGCCCGAGGAAATACAGGCCCGGCTCATCATTGGATACGCCACGATGATGGTTTGGCCGTCCCTTTTCATCATAGGTGCCAACCTTCAGCCAGCTGAAGTCCAGCGCATAGCCCGTGGCCCAGATGATCGAGGTGACACCCGCCTTCGCCAGATCAAGTGTGCTCAGCGGATGGGTGACACAGTCCGGGTCAGGCCCGATCACCCGTGCTTCCGGCTCTTCCGGCAGATCCAGGCCATTCTTCTCGATATAGGCATCCGCCGCATCCAGAAGGGAAAGATAATTGGCATCGCCCAGCGCTATATTCTCGGCCAGATCGGGCGCGAAATGGATCACGCCATTCTCATAGGCGCCCGTGCGGCCCACCAGCGTGATGCCCTGCTCTGCCAGACGGCGGAAATCCACCGTATAGCCGCCATTCGCACCGCTGACAGAAATGGTGACATGCTCCATGCCCGGCTCGACAGCCTCGGCATTCCACAGGCCCAGCGCGCCCAGCCACCACACGAAATCACGGCCCCGATAGCTGCGCGGCGGGCGATCATGCGGGCCGACCGAGAGATAAACGCTCCGGCCCGCCTTCGCCAGCTCCTCGGCGATCTGCACGCCGGAAGAGCCGGCCCCCACCACCAGCACGGCCCCCTCGGGAAGCTGGGCCGGGTTGCGATAGGTGCTGGAGTGGATCTGCTGGATGCCCACATTGTCCGGCACGACGGTGGGAATGATCGGGCGCTGGAAGGGGCCGGTGGCAGCCACCACATTGCGCGCCTCGATTTCCCCTTCCGAGGTCAGGACGCGGAAGCCTGAACCATCCGCCTTCTTCTCCACCTGTGTCACCTCGACACCGCAGCGGATGGGCGCGTCAACCTGCTTGGCATAAGCCTCCAAATACTCGACGATATTCTGGCGCGGGGCGAAATCGTTCCCGTCAATGCCCGGAAAGGTCATGTTCGGAAAGCGGTCATGCCAGGCGGGACCATTGGCCACGAGCGAATCCCAGCGCTCGGAACGCCAGCGCTCTGCAATACGGTGGCGCTCAAGCACGAGATGGGGCAGGCCCCGCTTGCCCAGATGCTCGCTCATCGCCACGCCGGCCTGGCCGGCGCCAATAACCAGCGTATCCACTTTCTCTACTGCCATATCGGCGTCCTTGTCCAGTTCAGGAGGCGTTCGGCCGATACGGCCAAAGACTTTGGAAATGCTATGAGAGGTGCCGGGGGCTCGAAATAAGAGTTTCATTCAGCGTTGCTTAGGCGGGCCTGAAGATGTGCGGCAGACAAAACGCCCCCGGCCCGGCGCTTCATCTCGCCGGGCACGGCCTGTACAGATCCTGCTGTGCAAATGGGGAGTGCTGGCGAAGAACCCGGCTCAGGCGAGCCCGCTCTCCAGCTCCGCGACAAGGCGCGCCAGCATGATGTCGCATCTGTGCAACTGCTCGATGCTTACAAACTCATCCGGCTTGTGACCCTGATCCATGAAGCCCGGACCACATATCGCCGTGGAGAGACCAAGCTCCTGATCGAACAGGCCCCCCTCCGTGCCAAAGGCCACCTTCAGCGTTGGCTCATTGGTGCCCAGAACACGCTGCAGAAGGCGGATCGCCACGGCATCCGGCCGGGTGTTCAGGCCGGGATAGCCGGAAACGGTCTCGATCTCGATCCGCGCCTGCGGAAAATGCTCCCGGTGCGGGGCCGCAACCGCCTCCGCATCGGCCGCGATGCCGGCCAGAATTGTCGCCGGATCATCCTCGGCAATATTGCGGATCTCGAAATCGATCTCGCACAGATTGGGCACGATATTCAGCGCCGTGCCCCCGCGCATGACACCGGCATGGATGGTGGAATAGGGAATATCGTAATCCATGTCGCGCGCGCCGCTCTCGCGCAAAGCCTCCTGCCGCCGCTGGAGCGCCTGTATGAAGCCCGCCCCCAGATGCAGCGCATTCAGTGCATTGGGTGCAAGGGCGGAGTGCCCCTCCTGCCCGTGGCAACAGGCGCGCAGGGCCAGCTTGCCCTTGTGGCCGCTGGCAATGCGCATGCCGGTGGGCTCTCCCACGATGCACAGATCCGGCTTGTATGGCCGGGCCGCCAGAGCCTCGATCATGCTGCGCACGCCAAGGCAGCCGATTTCCTCATCATAGGAAAAGGCCAGATGCAGCGGCGAGCTCAGCCTTCTCTGGCCGGCCTGAATGGCGACATGCAGCGCTGCGGCCACAAAGCCCTTCATGTCCGCCGTACCGCGCCCATAAAGCCGCCCATCGCGCTCCTGCAGGGTAAAGGGATCGCTGCTCCAGTCCTGCCCCTCCACCGGCACCACATCCGTATGGCCGGAGAGCACCACGCCGCCCGGCCCCTCCGGGCCGATGGTGGCCCACAGATTGGCGCGGCTGCCATCAGGATGGGCGAAACGCTCGATCCGCGCGCCCGTGGGGCGCAGCAGTTCCTCGACATAATCCAGAAGGGCCAGGTTGGAGCGGCGCGAAACGGTCGGCTCCGCGATGAGCCGGGCGAGGATGTCTGTCGTGGAAGGAATCATGGACCTGTCCAGTCGTTCAGGTGCGGTCTAAAAGGGAGGGGGCGACATGTCCCCCTCCCAAGTGTCACAGATCGCCGGGAACACCGTAGCTCGGGGCATTCGACGGGTTCAGCGCCCGTGTGACATAGGCGTCCATCTCGGTGCGCCAGCGCGCCCACAGCTCGGCGCATTCCTCGATCGGGTCATTCTCCGTCCAGTCGATGCGCAGGTCGGCCACGTTCCAGGAGACCTTGTCGACAAGGATCAGCCCCATGGAATGCACCGGGCCTTCCTCGCCGCCAGCGGCAATGGCCGCCCGCATGCCGGCCAGCAGCCTGTCCGCCAGATGCTGCCCCTGCGATGCCTCGAAGGCTGCAACCATCCGTGCGGGAATCTCGCGGCTTGTCAGCATGTTGCCGGCGGCAACCACATTGTCGCCCTGGGCGGAGGCATAGGTGCCAAGGGTCCGCGCGCCGGAATAGGTGGCGGTGCGCCCCTGCCCGTCCACCAGCGCGAGCTGGCGGAACTCGATATGCGGGGCCTCCAGCACCAGCCGCTCCAGTGCCGCTTCCGCCGAAAGGCCCTGCCCCATCAGGTCCAGCCCCTTCGGGCCAAGGCGCGGATCGGTCACATTCTGCGTGGAAACCACCCCCACCCCTGCGCGTGCATGGGCGCAGCGGGCCGCAACACAAGGCGAGGAGGAGGAGACGGCCACGCCGAACATGCCACTCTCGGCGCAACGGGCGGAAATGGAAAAGGTCATCCCGTTCCCCGTCAGGCTGCGTCGGGAATGACGGCAGTGGCCTCGATCTCGACCAGCCATTCCGGGCGGGCGAGCGCGGACACAACAAGGCCGGTTGAAACCGGGAACACACCCTGCAGATACTTGCCCATTTCCTGATAAACCGCCTCGCGGTAGCGGATATCGATCAGATACACCACCACACGGCATATATGGGAAAGATCAGAGCCGGATTCCTCCAGCAGCATCTTGATGTTTTCCATGGCCTTGCGGGCCTGGGCCGCGGCATCGCCCACATGCAGGCTCTCGCGCGTATCAAGATCCTGCGAGATCTGGCCGCGCACGAACACCGTCGTGCCGCGGGCCACGACCGCCTGGCACAGATCGTTGTTCAGCTTCTGCTCGGGATAGGTTTCCTTGGTATTGAAGGGGCGGATGCGTTTATGGACAGGCATGTCAGCTTCCTTGATGCGTACCGGGCGCGGATAAAGGCGCCCCCGCATGAAGCGGGGACGCAAGGGGGCACATGTGGCGGATCACTTCGGCTCGTAACTGGTCCACTTGCCGTCGCGCACCGTCTTCAGCTCGATCTTGATCGGGGTTTCCGTCTGGCCATGGGCATCGAAGGTGATGGTTCCGGTGGCGCCGTCATGCTTGATGGCGCGAATGGCGGAGGCCAGTTCCGGCTTGTCCTTCACACCCTTTTCGTTGATGGCCTGAATGATGACATTGGCGGCATCAAAGGCATATTTGGTGTAGGGATTGGCCGGCTCGGAGAACTTGCGGGCCGCGTAATCGGCATTCATCTTCTCCATCTTCGGCGTGACGGATGCCGCCGGATAGGAGACGATGGCGTTCTGCGCCGCATCGCCCGCAACCGCGATGAATTCCGGGTCATACATGCCGGAAATGCCGAGGATCGGCTTGTCGATGCCGAGTTCCTTCATCTGGCGCGCGACAATGCCGGCCTCGGTGATGACACCGCCGAAATAGATCGCGTCCACATTCTTCGACTTCAGCGAGGTGAGAATGGTGCGGAAATCGGTGGAGCCCACCGGCAGCAGGTCGGTCGAGACAATCTCCCCGCCCGCCCCGGTCACGAATTCCTTCACCGATTCCGCATTGGCCTTGCCGTAGTCCGACGTGTCGGCAATGATCGCGATGCGCCTGGCGCCCAGATCCTTCACCGCCCATTCCGAAAGCGGCTTGTTCTCGGTGAGCAGGGTGGGCGTCACGCGGGTGACTTCCGGCAGGTTCTGCGCGGTGATGGCGGGTGAAATCGCCCCCCACACGATGAGCGGGGTCTGGAAGCGGGCAAAGACCGGCATGGTCGCCAGCGCGACAGGGGAGTTCCAGTGGCCCGTGGCGGCGGCGACATTGGGGTCGTTCACCAGCTTCATGGCGGCGGAAACGCCGGTCTGCGGGTCGGAGGCGTCATCCAGAACGACGCCTTCAAACACATATTTGGAATCCGGGTTGGCGTTGGCCTGCTCGATAGCCAGAAGGAAGCCGTTCCTTGCACCGAGACCCTGCTGGGCATTGCCGCCGGAAAGCGGACCCAGGAAGCCGATCTTCACGGTCGGCTTTTCAGCATGGGCCGGGGCGGAGAAGGCAAAGGCCGAAAGCAGGAGCCCCGCAATGGCGGTGCGGCGGCTGGGGTGGAAATGAGCCATCTATGTCCCTCGTCATGAGAACGTGCGCGCGAAAGCGCGCCTTGCAGGCGAAACCTCTCTGACATTTTATTGATGCAGCGCCCTTGGGGGCCCAGACGGCGGAGACCGTTCGTTTCTCTTGGGAAATCCCGGTCTTCAAGCCCACACGCCCGTGCATTCTTCTTGTGTCGGCGACAGTATCAGTGCCACGCACGGGGCTTGAGAATTCGTTTTTGCTGAACCCGCGTTTCGGAAAAGGCTATGCGCGAGCACTGTATTTCTAATTTACACTTCTGCCGACCTTACGCAACGTCCCGCTAGAAGAGCCGAGATAAACAGGGTGGAAAGATATGGATAGCCTTCTCGTTCAACACCTTCTGAACTGGATTGTGCTAGGTAGTATATATACCCTCATCGCAATCGGCTTCAGCCTCTTGTTCGGGCTTCTCAACGTCATTCACTTCTCTCATGGAGATGTGTCGATGATTGGGCCGTTCATCGCGCTGGCTGCATTGCAGGCCCTGCTGGGGGCCGCGGGCAATGCCGGGCTGCCGGCCATTCTCGCCGCCCTTGCTGTCGCCATCATCGGCACCGGCCTCATCGGCATTGGTGCAGACAGGCTGGTTATCAGCCGGTTCCGAAAATCGCCCGCCATGATGGCGCTCGTCGCCACCGTGGCTCTGGGCACCGCCGTGCGGGAAATGATCCGCGGCTTCTATCCCCAGGGCTCCAATCCCAAGGCTTTCCCCGCCATAGCGGAAGGCGTGATCATGCTGGGAGACACCCGCCTGCCGGTTCAGCCGCTGGTGATCATCGGCGTCACTGTCGTGGTGGTCCTGCTCATCTATGCCCTGATGCAGCGCACCCCCATCGGCGTGCGCATCCGCGCCGTGGCCGAGGATCGTGATACCGCGCGGCTGATGGGCATCTATCCCGAGCGCATCTTCGCCTTCACCTTCTTCCTGGCATCGGCCGTGGGCGCGCTTGGCGCACTGTTCTTCGCCAGCCATGCCGGCGTGCTGCGGTTCGATTTCGGCGTGCAGCTCGGCCTCATCGGCTTTTCGGCGGCGGTGATTGGCGGGCTTGGCTCCATCTCCGGGGCGATTCTCGGCGCGCTCGCCATCGCCGGCATCGAGGCCATCGTACAGGCCACCCTGGCGGATGGCGCCTCCTACCGGCTGGTCTTCGCCTTCCTGCTGGTCATCCTGATGTTGTGCCTGCGTCCCAGCGGTCTGCTGGGCAAGGCCGTGGTGGAGAAGGTCTGATTCATGTCCGTGACGTCTGCCCCCGCTCCACAGTCCATGTTGCTTCCCCCCGCCCTCACCGTCATTCTTGCAGAACTCACCGGAGCCGCCCTGCTCTGGGGGCTGCTGACGGCCAACTCGACCCCCATGGTGCTGGCCCTGCTGGCGCTGATGGGCCTCGGCTTCGCCGTGATACAGGTGCGCCCGCAGATCGAGGATGCCATTGTCGGCGCCTTCCAGGCCCAGCGCCGGCTGGCGACCATGCTCGGCATCGTGCTTGTGCTGCTGTATCCGTTCGTGCTGAACGGCAACACCTATGCGCTGCATCTGGTGATTGTCGCCCTGCTCTATTCGGTGCTGGCGCTGGCGCTGAACTTCCAGCTCGGCTCGGCCAATATCCCGAACTTCGCCACCGGGGCCACCTATGGCATCGGCGCCTATACCTCGGCGCTGCTGGCAATCAATTTCGGCTTCTCGCTGTGGGCGACCCTGCCTGCGGCGGCGCTGATGGCCACGGCATTCGGCTTCCTGCTCGGCATCCCCTCGATGCGGACGCGGGACAGCTATCTGGCGCTGGTGACCATCGCTTTCGGCATTGTCATCCACCAGATGCTGAACAATCTGAGCTGGACAGGCGGCCCCAATGGCCTTGTGGGCATTCCCGCCCCCACCCTGTTCGGCCATTCCTTCATGCGGCCGATCGACATTCTCGGCTTCCGCCTTCCCTCGCAGGCGAACTTCTACTATCTGGCCGCGGCTCTTCTGGGGCTGGCGATCCTCTCTGCCAAGCGCCTGCACGCCAGCCGCATCGGCCTTGCCTGGAACGCCATCCGCGCCGATGAGCTGGCGGCACGCTGCCAGGGCATCAATGTGGCCTGGTACAAGATCCTCGCCTTCGCGGTGGATGCCTTTCTGGCGGCATTCGCCGGCACCATCTACGCCTTCTATGTGTCCTATATCTCGCCGGACAATTTCACCTTCCTCGTCTCCGTCACCATCATGACCATGGTGATCGTGGGCGGCATGGACAACACCTTCGGCGTCATCGTCGGGGCCTTCCTGCTGACCCTGCTGCCGGAGAAACTGCGGATCTTCTCCGACTACCGGCTGCTGTTCGTGTCGGTCGTGGTGATCCTGTTCCTGATCCTGCGTCCCCGGGGCCTGTTCCCGCAGCGCCAGCGCCATTACGGAGGCCATTGATGACCCAGCCGCTTCTGTCCCTGCGCGGGCTTGGCATCCGCTTTGGCGGGCTGGTTGCCGTTGACGATGTCAATTTCGATCTGCCGCCCTCCCACATCACCTGCATCATCGGGCCGAACGGGGCCGGCAAGTCCACCCTGTTCAACCTCATCACCGGCATCTACAAGCCCACATCCGGCACTGTGGAGCTGCTGGGCGAGAACATCACCGGGCAGGCCGCGCACAGGATCGCGGCCAAGGGCATTGCCCGCACCTTCCAGTCATCGCGCCTGTTCGAGGATCTCTCCATCCTCGACAATGTGATGATCGGCATGCATTCGCGCACCCGAACCGGCGTGCTCACAGCCCTGCTGCTGCCGGGCCGCTCGAAGCGCGAGCTGGATGCCTGCGCGGATGAGGCCGGGCAGATTCTCAAGGGCCTCTCCAGCGAGCTTTATGAGCGGCGCTATGAGCCGGCCGGCATCCTGCCGCAGGCGGACCGTCGCCGGCTGGAGATTGCCCGGGCACTGGCCTCCCACCCGCGCCTCATCCTGCTGGACGAGCCTTCCTCCGGCATGGATGACCGCGACACATCCGAGCTGATGGCCGACATCCGCCGGGTGATGAAGGAGAATCCGGGTCTCTCCTTCCTCATCATCGAACATGACATGCGCCTTGTGGCCGAACTGCCGGATGACGTCATCGTCATCGACTATGGCAAGAAGATCGCCGAGGGCAATTTCGCGGAGGTGCGCCTGCTGCCCCGCGTGCAGCAGGCCTATCTGGGGCAGAAGGCGGTGGAAGATGCTTGAACTGAATGACATCAGCACCTCCTATGGTCAGGTCTCCATGCTGCGCGGCGTCTCGCTCCATGTCCGCAAGGGCGAGCTGGTGTGCCTGCTGGGGCCCAATGGCGCGGGCAAGTCCACCACCTTCAAGGCGCTCTCCGGCCTGCTGCCGCTGGATGGCGGCACCGCCCGGCTGATGGGGCAGGATGTGGCGCAGAAGGGCACGGAAAAGCTCACGGCCCTTGGCGTCGGCTTCGTGCCGGAAGGGCGGCGGCTCTTCCCTTCACTCACCGTGCGCGAGAATCTCAGGCTGGGTTATGACGCCTCCGGCTGCAAGACCAGCTTCGATCAACGGCTGGAGATGATCTATGATCTGTTCCCGCGCGTGAAGGAGCGCATGGGCCAGCAGGCGCGCACCATGTCTGGCGGCGAGCAGGCCATGGTGGCGCTGGCGCGGGCGCTGATCGGCGATCCGGAGCTGCTGGTGATGGACGAGCCCTCGCTCGGCCTCTCCCCGAAGCTGATCGATGAGTATTTCGATACGGTGGCCCGCATCCATGCCGAAGGCAAGACCGTGCTGCTGATCGAGCAGAATGCGGAGAAGGCGCTTTCCATCGCGGACCGCGGCTATCTCATCGTGCGCGGGCAGATCATGGTGGAGGGTGCGCGGGCCGAAATGCTGGCGGATGACACCATCAAGCACATGTATCTGTAAAGCTGCCCTTTCCGCGAACATGCAGGGCGATGCCGGGTGCGCCGGAAAGAGCGCGCATCCGGCATCGCCCTGCATGTTTTTCCGCCAGATGCCCGGCAATCGGGCACGCCCGCCCGGCGGGGCTAGGCCGGAAGCGCCGCGCTGTTGTCCTCTCTCCTCACCACCGGTGAACCGGTGGCCACATCGCTGCACATCATCTGCGTGCAGAACTCGATGAACCGCCGCACGGTCAGGGCCGTACTCGTGCCCCGCATGGCGATGATGCCCATGCGCATGGCGCGCAGATTGCCGGTGATGGGGACGAAGGACAGCTTGTGGCAATCATCCGTGAGGCTGGAGAGCGGGCGGATATTGGCGATGGAATATCCGAACTGGTTGGCCACCATGGCCCGCATCACCGCCATATCCCGCGTGCGCTCGACAATATGCGGCGTCTGCCCCTCCAGCCGGAACAGCGACATGAAATAGCTGGAGCTGTGCGGCAGATCGAGCAGGATCATGGGATGGGGCGCCAGATCATGCACGGTGACACTGCCCCGCCCCGCCAATGGGTGCCCCTGATGCAGCACCGCATGGGGTGGCAGCACGCTGAGTTCATGAAACTCCATGTCCGGGGGAATATCGAGATCATAGCTCAGGGCCAGATCGAACCGGGCCATCCGCAGGCCCTCCAGAATGCCGGCATGATCGCGCTCATACTGGAAGAACTCGACCCCCTGATAGGTATCGCAGAACACCCGCCGCAGGGAGGGGATGACCGCCTGCGCAAAGGTGACGAGACAGGCCACATGCAGGGGGCCGCGCACCTGTCCGGTCAATTCGTTGGACAGGGCATTCAGCTTTGCCGCCTCCCTGAGGATCTGTCGCGCCTGCTCCACAAAGGTGCGTCCGGCCTGTGTGAGGGAGAGCCCGTGCGCATGGCGGCGGATGAACAGCGTGATGCCGAATTCCCGCTCCAGCTGTGATATGGCGGCGGAAACAGACGGGGCGGAAACGTTCACCCGTTCAGCAGCTTCCGTGACAGAGCCATATTCCCCGACTGCCACGAGATATTCCAGTTGCCGAAGCGTGAAACGCAGAGCCATCTGTGCATCCTTATGAAGGTCCCGTTCCGGGAACCATCCAGCCATGGGATCAGCCATCCCCGTGCTGGAAACCTGCCGCCTGAAGCGCCCTTCATGGGTGCTGCATTCGCCCTTGCGGGTCACGGCCACGGGGACCACGCAAGCAAGAAACACACCCCCCGCCATACCCTCAGGAGATGGGTGGGATGCAGATGGCGTACAGCTCTGATTAGTGCCTCTTGCATAACGGTGGGGCAAGACCCTTCTTGCGGTCCATCACCCGTGCAGAGGGTCAATGCCGGAAAATTGTTCGTGTGGCCGCCACTTTCCGGCGATCCACCCATCGCTCACGCAACCGGAAGGCGTCCGCGCCTGGAACAGGCCGGGCCATGGCGGGGCTGCGGGCATGCCTCTGCCCTGGCGTGGAGGCTGTCACGCCAGAGGCCCGGGCCGAAGGACGGCCCATTCAGAAAGGGAGCTGAGACCTCAAGAGCGAGGCGCAGATGGGCAGACGGCTAGACAGCCTGCCCCACAAGGGCACCAACCCCGGCTGTCACTGCCAGCGCAAGCCCACCCCAGAATGTCACGCGCACGGCTGCGGGCAGAATGCGCGCACCACCCGCCAGCGCCCCCATCACGCCCAGTATGGCCAGCACCACAAGGCAGGCCGCCGCAATGGCTGGCCCCATGATGTCATGCGGGGCCAGAAGGGCGGTGAGCAGCGGCACGGCCGCGCCACTGGTGAAGGTGACGGCGGAGGTCAGCCCGGCCTGAATGGGGCGCGCCACCACGACAGGGGAAATGCCCAGCTCATCACGGGCATGCGCCGCCAGCGGATCCTTCGACATGAGCTGCTGCGCGACCTTCTCCGCCAGATCAGGCGAGACACCGCGCTCCACATAGATATCAGTCAGCTCCTGCGTCTCGCCCTTCGGATCGGTCTGGATTTCCTTCTTCTCGCGCCACAGGTCGGCCCGCTCGGTATCGGCCTGCGAGCTGACGGAGACAAACTCGCCCGCGGCCATGGACATGGCGCCCGCCACCACCGCGGCAATACCGGCCACCAGCACCTGCTTCGGCTGGGCAGAGGCGGTGGCCACACCCACCATCAGCGCCCCGGTGGAGATGATGCCATCATTGGCACCAAGCACAGCCGCCCGCAGCCAGCCAATGCGATTGACGAAGTGACGTTCCGCATGCATGCGTGCCTGTGCCATCTGATCCTCTGCCCCGCGCCTGCCCTGCCTCGCGCCTGCCCCTGAAAAGGCCAGAGCGCCGGCTGTTCCTGGCAGATGTAAGATCCGGCATCCGCCACACAAGCCTCATAATGGCATAACCGCCCTCTGGCCAGCGCAGGCATGGAGGCCAGCCTAGCCCGCCTCGTGCCAGAACCGGGCGCGGTCATGCGGGGCCTCCAGATCCAGAAGCGGGCCAAGCGGCACGATGCCCGTGGGGTTTATGGTCCTGTGGCTTTCATAATAGTGGCGCTTGATATGGGTGAAGTTCACAGTCCCCTTCACGCCCGGCATCTGGTAGATGGCCCGCAGATAATTGGAAAGACCGGGGTAATCTTCAATCCGCCGCAGATTGCACTTGAAGTGGCCGACATAGACGGCATCAAAGCGCACCAGCGTGGTGAAGAGGCGGATATCGGCCTCCGTGAACTGCGCCCCCGCCAGCCAGGCCTGGCCTGAAAGCAGTTCTTCCAGCATGTCCAGCCGGGCGAACAGGGTGCGCACCGCGGTTTCATACACCTCCTGCACGGTGGCGAAGCCGGCCTTGTAGACGCCGTTGTTCACATCGTCATAGACCAGCGCATTGAGACGGTCGATCTCGTCCCGCAGCACCTGCGGGTAGAAGTCCGTCTGCACCGGGGTGAAGGCGGCAAAGGCGGTATTCAGCATCCGCAGGATTTCGGCGGATTCATTGTTGACGATGGTGCCGCGCACCTTGTCCCACAGCACCGGCACGGTGACACGCCCGCTATAGGCAGGGTCTGCGGCGGTGTAGATTTCATACAGCCTCGTCTTGCCCATCAGTGGCTCGGGGCTGGAAAAAACCCATCCCTTCTCTCCCATCAACGGGTCCACCACGGTGATGGAGATGACATCCTCCAGCTTTTTCAGGGCGCGCATGATGAGTGTGCGATGCGCCCAGGGGCAGGCCAGCGAAACATAGAGATGATAGCGCCCCGCCTCCGCCGCGAAGCCGCCCTCGCCCGAGGGGCCGGGCGTGCCATCCGGGGTGATGAAATTGCGGAAGCGCGAGGCCTGACGCTCGAAGCGCCCGCCTGTGGATGCGGTGTCATACCACTGGTCATGCCACACGCCATCAATCAGAAGCCCCATGGTCCCGCCCTTTCATCTGCCGGCCTTTTCCCTTTGTGCCCCATGCCCGGGCGCAGGGCCAGCAGCATGGCGAAAAACCCCGTTTGCACCGATGCAGAAACAAGAGCTGTTTTCTTCCATATCGGCCCTGCGGCAAGGGATCGGCACGGGGACGACAAGGGATGCGCCTTCCGTCCGATTGACAAATGATACATTGTATCAATAAATGCCTTTGCCGGATGAACCATAAGGTTCTGGCCGATAAGGGGAGTTGTGCGATGGGGATTTTTGCAAAAGGCAGACTGCTCATGTCCGCCTTGCTGATGAGCTCTGCCCTGGCCTGCGCCACCGCTCAGGCGGATGAGCCGGTGAAGATTGTGGCTGCCGAGAACATGTATGGAAAGATCGCCGAAGCTGTCGGCGGCAATCTGGTGACAGTCACCAGCATCATCTCCAACCCCAATGAGGATCCGCATCTGTTCGAGGCCAGGCCCGAAACCGCCGCGGCGCTGAAAAACGCGAAAATCATCATCTCGAACGGCATCGGCTATGATGGCTGGATGGCGAAGCTGCTGGCCGCCCATGCCCCCAGGGGCGCTCATGTGATTGTGGCGGCCAACCTTGTGGGCGCGAAGGACGGACAGAACCCGCATCTGTGGTACAAGCCGCAGACTGCCCCTGCCGTTGCACAGGCACTGGCGCAGCAGCTGGAAAAGGATGCGCCCGGCCACGCCGCCGACATCCGCAGGAATCTGGCCGCCTTCATCGCCTCGCTGAAGCCCGTGGATGACAAGATTGCCGCCCTTCGCAGCCGGTATGACGGCACTGTCGTTGCCGCAACCGAGCCGGTGTTCGGCTATATGGCCGATGCGCTGGGCCTGAAAATGGAAAACGCGGCCTTTCAGGAGGCTGTGATGAAGGATGAAGAGCCGACCGCCGCGCAGGTGAGGGATTTCGAGAAGGGCCTGAGCGATGGCACCATCCGCGTGCTCTTCTATAACAGCCAGGTCACGGATGAGGCCACGAAGCGCGTGCTCGGCATTGCCCGTGCGCACCATGTGCCTGTCGTCGGAGTGACGGAAACCGCGCCGCTCGGCAAGGA
This sequence comes from Haloleucobacter ellipsoideus, assembly GCF_052491725.1. NCBI lineage: Bacteria > Pseudomonadati > Pseudomonadota > Alphaproteobacteria > Hyphomicrobiales > Xanthobacteraceae > Haloleucobacter > Haloleucobacter ellipsoideus. Next base: position 286,612 of record NZ_JBQWAR010000018.1, on the reverse strand, counting down.
GAGCTTTGCGGCATGGATGCTGGAGGCACTGGATGCCACCGGAGCCGCCCTCGCCAAGGCGGAGGCAGAGGCGAAGGAGGGCCACAGGCACTGATGTGCAGGCCCTGCCCCCTGCATCACCACCCGGTTGCGCCCCCTTCCCGCACATGTCTGAAGGGGGCGGACGGCCTCAGGGCTGGGCGGAGGCCGGCAGGCCGAACACCGTATCAAAGCCCAGATTGTACACAAATGTATAGACGAGGAAGAACAGCGTCAGGCCAATATCGAGGATGAAAGCATCCAGCAGCGACATGTCCAGCCACCATGCGAACAGCGGCACCAGCATGATCACCAGTCCCGCCTCGAACAGCAGGGCATGGGCCGCGCGCCGCCTGAAACTGCGCCCGCGCACCACCTGTCGCGATTCCCACGCCTCGAAAGCGGTATTGAACGTGAAGTTCCACACCACGGCGATGACGGAACTGCCAATGGCGGCAAAACTGGTGTGCTCCGCCGTCTGCCCCGATGCGAAGGACAGCCCAAGCGTGACGACGGCGATGGCCAGAGCCTCATAAATGACGAGATAAACCACCCGGCGGGTGACGGGAGACATGCTTTCCCCTTCAGGCAAACCGGAAACGGCGTTCAGGCAGGAAGCAGGCACAGCCTGCCCCACCCGGATGGCATACCGCCGCATCCATGACAAGGCGCGCTGAAACAGCGCTGTGCACACCATGCCCCCGGCGCGCGGAACCGGAAGGCGGGCACATGCGACAGCGCATGGCCAGCCCCTGTGCCAGCCAAACAAGGCGGCCAGAGGGCAGAGATTTCACCATCCGGCGGCCTCAGACCATGCCGGAGGCTGGCCACTCGGCATCCACGGCGGCGCGCAACTGCGCAAGGGTGCGCACGAACACGGCCGGTTCGTTCAGCGCCCGCGCCAGCACAAGTCCGCCTTGAATGCCCCCCACAATCATCTCCGCCTGCGCGCGGGCGCGCTCTTCACTCAGACCGGCATGGCCAAGGGCCTCGGCCAGCGCGTCCATCCAGCGGGTGAAATAGGCGTGGATGGCGGTTGCGAACCGGTCCCGTGTTTCATCCAGCGCGAACACGCCGACAATGCACACCCGGCCACCGCCATGGAAATAGGCCTCCACCGCCTGCCACATGGCGTCCAGCGCCAGGGCTGGCTCCTCCTGTGCCAGCGGTGTGAAGATCCGCCTTTCGAACCAGTCCTGGATATGGGCCAGCACGGCCGCGGCCATCTCCTCCTTTCCACCCGGAAAGAAGTGATAGAGGCTGCCCTTGGAAAGGCCGGTCCTCGCCGTGATGCGGCTGAAGGTGGCCCCCTCATATCCCAGCTCGCGGAAGACCTCGGCGATGAGGGGGATGGTGTCCGCCTTTTCGTGAACCGTACGCATATGCCTCCCTGCCCCATCTGCCGCATGCCAGGCGCCGGAACCCTTCCCTGCCATGGCCTGCCCCGGCGCTTCCGGCATTACAGGCCCAGATCCGACAGGCCGGGATGGTCATCCGGCCGGCGCCCCTGTGGCCAGTGGAACCTGCGTTCCTCCGGCTGGATCGGCAGATCATTGATGGATGCGAACCGGCGCTGCATCAGCCCTTCGGCATTGAACTCCCAGTTCTCATTGCCATAGGAACGATACCACTGGCCACGCTCGTCATGCCACTCATAGGCAAAGCGCACGGCGATGCGGTTTGCGCGGAAGGCCCACAGCTCCTTGATAAGCCTGTATTCGCGCTCCTTCTGCCACTTGCGGGTGAGAAACGCCACGATCTCCTCCCGCCCCACCGGAAATTCGGAGCGGTTTCTCCAGATGCTGTCCGGCGTATAGGCCAGCGCCACGCGGGCGGGGTTGCGGCTGTTCCAGCCATCTTCCGCCGCACGCACCTTGGCGATGGCGGTTTCTTCCGTGAAAGGGGGAATGAGGGGGGACATGGCGCGCTCCTTTTTAGACCGATCAGTTTTTAATAAACCAATCGGTTTAAATCTGCAAGAACAGTGCATATCACCCGGATGTGGAGGGCAGGTTTTGCCAGCCCGCAGTGCCGACTGGACCCACCCCGACCGACATGCTATCCGCGCTGCGAAGGAGAAACCCGAGCCATGGCCATCTGTGCATTGCGACGACGACAGGACAGCCCGCGCCTTGCCGCGCCCCTTGCCCTGCCCGCCTGAACCTTTGCACGCGAAACGCGCCCCCGCGGCCTTTCGCCCGAGACATCGCCATGACAGACCTGCCCCTTTCCCTTCGCCAGGAACATCCCGATGATGATGCCGCCATCGAGCGGCTGCATGCGCGCACATTCGGCCCCGGCCGCTTCTCGCGCACCGCTTTCCGCATTCGCGAGAACACCCCGCATGAACGCACCCTGTCCTTCACGGCGCGGGTGGGCACCATGCTGGTCGGCTCGGTGCGGCTCACCCATGTGCGGATCGGCTCAACCCCTGCCTTGCTGCTGGGGCCGCTGACGGTGGAGCCGCCCTTCCAGTCTGTCGGAATTGGCGCGCAACTGATGGAAACCGCACTGGAGGCCGCGCGGCAGGCCGGGCACCGGCTGGTGGTGCTGGTGGGTGATGAACCCTTTTATGCCCGCTTCGGCTTCAGGCATGTTCCCCATGGGCGCGTGACCCTGCCCGGCCCTGTCGACCCGGCCCGCCTGCTGGTGAACGAACTGGTGCCGGATGCCTTCAACGGGGTTTGCGGCATGGTGCGGGGCGACAGCGCGGCCTGACAGGCCAGAGCATCCCGCCTCCACACATACAGCATCAGCGCGGGGGTGCGATCTCCCGCGCGGGCTCCACATGGCGCACGGCCATGAGCGACTTGGTGAGCCCCATGAAACGCTCCTGATGATGCCGGGCATCATCAAACAGCGCCTCGAACTGCCGGCGATCCAGCATCCGGGCCGATTGCACCGTGGTCACGGCCTCGATGACCGTATCGGCCTTCGGCCAGAAGCCGCATCTGCGCATCATCACGAGGCGATAGGCCCATGAGTCCGGCATCCAGTGCACGAAGGGCGTGCGGGCGTGCGGTTCTATGGGAAACCAGAAATAAGGGGTCTGGATGAAATAGCTGCGCCCCAGCCGTCTGGCCTCACGCGCGAACCGGATCATCTGCTGCCAGTCACCCACATGCTCGATGACGGAATTCGAGAACACGAGATCGAACGACATGTCCGGAACATCCGGCAGGGATGTCGCATCGCCATAACGGACCGTCACGCCCTTGAAGTCGCTGACAGCGCCATGTTCCGGGTCAAGATTGATGCAGGTGACATGCGTGCGCTCAAAGTCGAACTGATCGCGCCATGTGTGCCAGAAACCGGAAGTACCACCAAGATCAAGAACATTACAACTGCCCTTGGCGGCAATATAGGAGGACACAAGTGTCTTCAATCGCTCAACACGGCGCACACGAAACTTGTTGTTCGTTGAATCGGGCCGAATATCGAGCATGTCTGAACCTTAATTCACCATGACAGTACGGTCACGGATTTCATCGTCCTGGTTGCAAAACACAACTCTCTAGTTGCAAACCACGATCTTGTTGCGCTTTTATCATGAGCGGAGCTGCCCGGTCAAAGATAAAGACCGCTCATCCGCAGGGGATTGCGAATGCGACACCGCCGCGCCGCGCGCTTTTAGCCGGCATCGGGCGCTGCTGTCGGCCTGTGTCCTGTCTTCACCCTTGGCGGGGACTGTGGCTTCGCCTTCGGCACGCACTGGCTGTAGGCATACATGGCAACAGCCAGCACAACGCCCAGCTCTCCGGGAACGAACACCAGCGAATACACCGCCGATGTCAGGATGAGATAGAGGACATAATCCCCCATCACGAGCTGGAACCGGTCTCCCGTCGCGATGCCGTTGCGATAAATGGCGACAGCGGCCCAGATATGCAGGCCGAGAATGAGCAGCGCGCCAATCAGGCCATACTCGAACAGCACGCCAAGCCAGCCCAGATCCGAAATGAAGAACTGCTGATATCCGAAGATCTCACTCAATGTGAAGGAGCCGAAGCGCGTTGTGGCGCCAACGCCAAAGACCCAGCGCTCCGTGCTCTCTCCCAGATAGGCCAAGGCAAGGGCCGAGGAGTTCTGGCGCACCGACAGGGAGCCGCCAATCTTGGCGATGATGCTGTCCATCCCGTCCTGCGTGAACAGGCCCATATAGCCAAGGGCGACCAGCCCGAGCGGCAGCCCCACCATCACCCCCATGCCGATCACCAGCCGGCGCCAGCGCTCCGGCAGGGTCATCACCATACCAAGCGCTGTCACCACAAGGGCCGAGGCAATGGCGAGCCTCTGCTTGTAGATCAGCAGCATGATCACATAGGCGACGAGCATGTAGAACAGATGGCTCCATTTGCGCTCCGCAATGAAGCTGCGCCCCAGATAGAACACCAGGATCATGCCGAAAATGGTCGACAGATAAACGCGGTTACCGCGCTCATTGTCATATTGCAGCAGCTTGCCATCCTCGGGCTTGGTGGCATACCAGGAATCCGGCGCAAGCACCCAGAGCACAACGAACATGATGAAGGTGAGAACGCCGAACCCGAGGAAGATCCGCTTCACCTTCACCATGGGCAGGGCCAGAACGGACAAAGCCCCGGCCAGAGCGAAATAATAGGTAAAAGGCCACACCTTGACCGTGGTGGTCATGGCATCAATGAAGTTGTTCCCCAGTTGCATGACAGAAATGAGCGGTGTGAAACCGATCATATAGGCCAGCAGAACAAAGAAGAGATCGCGCCCCGGCAGCCGCATCCGAAACACCGCATAAAGGGTGAAGGGCAGCATCAGGATCGGCCAGATCTTGGAGAGATAATAGGGCGGCGGCATCTCCAGCGTGTAGTGGAACACCTGTGCGAAGAAGGGCAGCATGAAGATGAGCACAAGGCTGCGCCAGAGAGGAACGGCCTGCACAGGCATGACCTGACGCCGCTGCTTCAGCGGCATGTCCACCCGGTGTGCGGGCCGTGGATTGACCCGGCCTGTTCTCTGCAATGTCATGCCTCACCGCATTCCCGCGCGCGCCTGTGCGCCCAGAGGGCGTGCCGCACCTCTTTCAGCCTTGTGGGCCTTTCTTTTCCGCCATGCCATAGGCCGCCGGGTTTCTCCAGGCCTTTGCGGCGGTCAGGAAAACCGGCATGGAATCCACGAATACGCGGCGCACATACAGCTTCGGGTCCTGGATCAGCCGGTGCAGCCATTCCAGCCCCCGCTTGCGAAACGCCTCCGGCGCGCGCTTGGACAGGCCAACAAGGAAATTCAGCGAATTGCCCACGCACAGCCCCGTGCCGATAGCCCCGCCACGCTGATAGACCAGCCGCGTGACATATTCCGAGCGCGGCGAACCGGTGACGAAGAACACATAGCGCGCGGGGTGATCCAGCACGAACTGCACGCACTTTTCCACCTCATCCGGCTTGTTGATGAAGCCCATGGGCGGCACATGCATGTGCACATTGGTCAGGTGGTAGCGTTCCACCAGCAGGCGCAGCATCTCGTCGCTGCCGCCAATGATGGTGATGGCGTCATCGGGCTGGATGAAATGGTTGAACAGCTCCGCGGTGATATCACTGCCCGGCGCCAGCGGGATGTGCAGATCGAACAGCTTGCGGGCGATGGCGCGCGGAATGGCGACATCCATGGTGTGCAGCCATGCGTCCTTGTAGATCTCGATGAAGACCGGATCCTTCAGCTCGTTCAGGCGCACCAGATTGGAGGCATTCGGCGTCACCACATAGGCGAAGGGCGCATCGGCCGGGCGCGCCGCGATGACGGCGGCCGCCTCCCGGTAGTCCAGGCATGCAAAGGGCACCCCCAGAAAAGTGATGGTCTGGCAAGAGACCGCGCTGACATCACCTTGGGACATAGAGGCTCCATTCATGCCACATGTCCCGGCCGCAAGGCACCCGGGACATGAGACGTCCAGATGATCACATCCCGAAGGGATTCACGCCCGGGTTCGTCTGGGAATACGTGCCCACCGTATAGCTGAACTGGCGCTGGAACGGCACCACCTTGTTGATGAACTGGTCGATCCACAGATTGACTTCGGAAATGGCGCTGTAAGGCACGAACACAACGTCACCGCTCATGAGCGGAACATCGGAATCCGAATATCCCTTCTCAATGATTTCCTTCACATCCACCACGCGCAGCATGGGCAGATTGTCCGGCCCGCGGCGGATGACGGCGACCTGGGTCGTGCGGCCGGTCTCGGAAATGCCGCCGGCCATCATGATGCCCTGAAGCACGCTGATGCCGTTGCTGTCCAGCTTGTAGACCGCCGGATTGACGACCATGCCGCCCACATAGATCTTCGGCGAGGCCGCCTCTTCCAGAGCGACGACCACCTTCTGGTCCACCAGCTCCTTGCGGGATTCACGGCGGATATATTTTTCCAGCGCCGGCAGGGACATGCCGTCCACCTGCATCTGGCCGATGGCGCGCGGGGCAATGGTGCCATCCGGCCCCACGATCAGCCCCTCATCCATCTCGCGCGTGATGAAATATTTCACCTGGAGCTTGTCGCCCGGGCCGATGCGGTAGCCCGGCATCTTGTTGGTCCAGGGGCGGAAACGGTCCGAGTTGATTTCCGTGAAGCGATAATTGTGGCCGGTCGAGAGCGGGGGCGTGCCGGTATGGTTGATCTGCCCCTCATTGGTCTTGCACCCGGCCACGGCAAGCGCGCAGGACAGCATGACGGCAGCCTTGCCGAAATGGTGCCTGCGGGTATTCCTGACGGCCAGCGCCGGCATGCGAGCGGACCCCATCCAGTCGCAGAAAGCCAAGACCATAAAACACTCCCGAAGCGGCGCGGCGAGAAACAGGCTGAAACAAACCATGTGCCCGAACCACACCGCACCCCTTTGAAAGAGGCAGGGCAACACGGCCGGAACAAATCACTCGATTTGCGAATATGGTGAACAGATATAGTTAATGCTTCGTAAACGTTGTATTGCCCCAATCAAATTTTGGAAACAATTGTTAAAATTATCCACAAGATGCAACCTGAGAGTGCGCTCATAATTGAAAAAATGGCGGGTCCTATATTCACCCCCGCACAGGAGCGCCTTCACTGAATCTCACCTCACGGGCCAGCCTCCGGATGCCGGAGAGTCACCTCATCGGCGCATCGCAATCAGCAGAATTCCATAGATTATAATTATTCAAATTCATGTATTCATCGGAATATACACTGATTTTTTCAGAAACCCCTGACAATCATCAAAGTTTATATTCACATACAGATGCAAACCATGGTCCTATAGATTCGGATGCCCGAATGTTGCGATTCAGGTTCGGCCGACCAAATGGGGCGCGAGTGTCATGGCGCAGGTAAAACTGTTTGAAGTCAAAACCGGCAAGGTGCGCGTGCGCCTGCTCGAAGGCGGGCCGGCGGAGGAAAAGCGCCTGAGCGATCTGGGCCTGCACCCCGGTTCGCGCGTCGAGATCCTCCAGCACAATGGAGAGAACGGCATCCTGCTTGCGGTGAACGAGGATACGCGCCTCGTGCTCGATCGGGAGACCGCCTTGCGCGTGTGCGTTGCAACCCTGGAGCCCGCCGGCCCCACCACATCCATCTCCGCCCTTCAGCCGGGAGATCACGCCCGCATCGTGGGCCTTGGCAAGAGCCGGCCGGAATATCGCCAGAAGCTGATGTCCATGGGCCTCACCCCCGGCGCCACCTTCGAGATCACCCGCGTCGCCCCGCTGGGCGATCCGGTGGAAATCAAGGTGCGCGGCTTCTCCATGAGCCTGCGCAAGGATGAGGCCGAAATGATAGCGGTGGAGAAGCTGTCATGAATGCCGCACGCAAGCCCGGGGAGAAAGTCACCGTCTGCGTGGTTGGCAACCCCAATTGCGGCAAGAGCACATTGTTCAACGCCATCACCGGCGCGCGGCAGGAAGTGGGCAACTGGCCCGGCGTGACGGTGGAGAAGAAGTTCGGCAGCTATACCCATGAGGGCATCACCTATGAGGTGGTGGACCTTCCGGGCGTCTACTCCCTCGGCGCGACCATCGAGATTTCCGAGGATGAGCGGGTTGCGCGCGATTATGTGCTCTCGGGCGAGGCCGACCTTGCCATCAATATCATCGATGCCTCCAATCTGGAGCGGAACCTCTATCTGACCACCCAGCTTCTTGAAATGCGGGTGCCGGTGGTGGTGGCGCTCAACATGATGGACATCGCCGAGCGTCGCGGCCTGAAGATCGATGTCGAGGCGCTGAGCGCGGCGCTCGGCTGCCCGGTTCTCTCCCTCGTGGCCGCGCGCGGCACGGGTATTGAGAAGCTCAAGACATATGTGGCCAGGCTGACGGCCGATCCTCACCCGCCGAAAGTCGAGCCGCAATACGGGCAGGTCATCGAAGCCTGCGTGAAGGATGTGGCCGCAAAACTGGAGCCGCTTGGCGTGGCGCAACCGCGCTGGCGCGCCCTCAAGCTCATCGAGGGTGACGCCCTCACCACACAGGAGACCGAGGCTGGCCTTGAGCCTGTGGTGAAGACAGCCCGTGAAACGGTGAGCGAGACCGAGGGCGAGGACACCGACATCGTGGTGGCCGATGCCCGCTTCGGCTTCATCACGGCGATCGTGGATTCCGTTCTCACCCGCCCGCGCGAAGCCTCGCGCACCTTGTCCGACCATATCGACAAGGTGGTGCTCAACCGCTTCCTCGGCATCCCGATCTTCCTGTTCATGATGTATGTGATGTTCGTCTTCACCATTTCCATTGGTGGTGCGTTCATCGATTTCTTCGATCAGGCTGTCGGCGCGGTTCTGGTGGATGGCGGCACGCAGGCGCTCACCTCCATCGGCCTGCCGGACTGGCTGGTGGTGCTGCTGGCGCAGGGCGTTGGCGGCGGCATCCAGACGGTGGCGACCTTCATCCCCATCATCGCCTTTCTCTATCTCTTCCTCTCCTTTCTGGAAGATTCCGGCTATATGGCCCGCGCCGCCTTTGTCATGGACCGGGCGATGCGCACCATCGGCCTGCCGGGCAAATCCTTCGTGCCGTTGATTGTCGGCTTCGGCTGCAATGTGCCGGCCATCATGGCCACCCGCACGCTGGAAAGCCGGACGGACCGCATTCTCACCATCATGATGGCGCCGTTCATGTCCTGCGGGGCGCGCCTGCCGGTCTATGCCCTGTTTGCGGCCGCCTTCTTTCCGCAGACCGGGCAGAACCTCGTCTTCCTGCTCTATATCATCGGCATTCTGGCCGCCATCGGCACCGGCTTCCTGCTGAAGAACACCGTGCTGAAGGGCACGGTCTCTCCCTTCATCATGGAACTGCCGCCCTATCATATCCCCACCCTGCGCACGGTTTTCCTGCGCGCGTGGGACAGGCTGAACAGCTTCATCTTCCGCGCCGGACGCTTCATCGTGCCCATGGTGGTGGTGCTCACCTTCCTCAATGCCATTGGAACGGATGGCACCTTCAACAATCAGGACAGCGAGAAGTCCGTTCTCTCCGAAGTGGGCCGCAAGCTGGTTCCGGTGTTCGAGCCCATGGGCATGCGCGAAGACAACTGGCCGGCGGCGGTGGGCGTGTTCACCGGCATTCTGGCCAAGGAGGCGGTGATCGGCACGCTGAACGCGCTCTACAGCCAGCTTGGTGATGCCGATGCCGCCAAGGCGGGCGACGAGCCGGCCAAGGCGGAAGAGGAAGAAGAGACGATCAGCGCCCAGCTCATGGCCGCTGTCGCCACCATTCCCGCCAATCTGGGCGATGCGCTCTCCAGCCTGACCGATCCGATGGGGCTGAACATGGCCTACACGCAGGATGGCGAGGCCGCCGCCGAAGAGCTTGAGGTGCAGCCCTCCGCCTTCCGCGCCATGGCCGCGCGCTTTGACGGACAGGCCGGGGCATTCGCCTATCTTCTGATGATCCTGCTCTACATGCCCTGCGTGGCGGCGGTGGGGGCGATCTATCAGGAAACCGGCTGGCGCTGGACCGCCTTCGCGGCGAGCTGGACCACCGGGCTTGGCTGGTGCGCCTCGGTCATCTTCTATCAGGCCATGCGCTTCGACCGCTCGCCCGCAACGGCCACATTCTGGCTGGTTGTGTGCGGCCTCATCCTTCTGGCTGCCTTTATTGCGCTGTATCAGACCGGCAAGCGCGTCGCCGCCATGCGGCAGAAAGAGCACCGGCTGATTCTTCCGGACGGGACATTCAAGGAGATGCGTCCATGACCACTCTGTCCGATGTGAAACGCTACATGCAGAACCACCACCGCGTGACCGTGGACCAGCTGGCCATTGGCGTTTCCACAACCCCTGATAATGCACGCAGCCTGCTGGAAATGTGGCGGGCAAAACAAAGGGTGCGTTTCATTCCATCCTCTTGCGGCACCTGCGGCAAAGGGAGCTGGGGAGGGTGCAACTGCCCTATGGCAACCCTTGATCCAGAAGTATACGAATGGGTGGAAGACAAGGAGCGCCAGCCGTAATGATCCCCGATCTGACCCCTTTTCTCCATCTGCGACGTTACATAACGATCGTGCATCATGTGCCGGGCCGCATCCGGCTCAAGCTCAGCCTGACTGCGCTGGCACATCTGCCGAAGGTCGATCCCGCGCCTTTTGTTGATCTGGTTGCACGGGTCAAGGGCGTGAAGGAGACGCGGGTCAACAAGTCCGCGCTTTCAGTCGTGGTGGAGTATGATCCCCAGGCCATTCCCGCACCGTTGTGGGAGCGTCTGCTCACGGCGGAGCCTGAGGAAGTGACGGCTATTCTGGAAGCCCACACGGCCTGAAAACCAAGATGTCACCATATCCCGGCGCATGGAAACCACATCCTGCGCCGGCCTATCCAGGACCTCCCGAGTTCCAAAGTTTAAGGGGAAGCTGATGTCGAATTACAACCAGCAATGGGGTGGCCCGCAGTCTGGTCCCTTCTATGGCCAGAATGGCTATGGCGCAGGGGCGCAGGGCAGAGGACAGCAGGGTGCAGGTTCCCAGGGCACGGGCCCGCAGGGGGCGGGTCCCCAGGGTGCAGGTCCGCAGCCGGGCGGCGCGCGGCGCATTGATGCGCTGGACGTGCTGGAAGGCGTGCTGCGTGACGGCTTCAGCCTCAGCAACTTCACCCGCATTGCCCGCGCCAGCGGTTCCAATTTCTGGATCGGCGCCGCCATCGGTGCCGGTGCCGTGGTGCTGATCAACCGCCATGATGTCCGCTCGGCGGTGAGCAACGTGTTCAAGGCCGCCTCGAACAAGGACAAGGCCGAGGGCTGATCGCTCCGGTTTCCGGATTTCCAGCCTTTTATTCCATTTGCAGGAGCAAGATGACAATGTCGAACAAGAACGGTTCGGACAAGAACGGTAGCGATCAGGGCGTTCACTACCACTATCACTTCTACGGTTACGGCGCGGGCCCGCAGGGTCAGCCGCAGGATCCGCAGGCCCAGCCGCAGGACCAGAACGGCTATTATGGCGCCCCCCAGGCTGCCGATCAGCAGGGCTCCTCCCAGAACGCCTCCTACCAGCAGGATGCGCGGGCCGAGGACTATGCCGCCCGCCCGCAGCAGGCTCCGGGCTTTGCCCCGGGCGCGGTGCCGCCTGGCTTCCCCTTCCCTCCCGGCGCCCCCTTCCAGCAGCAGCCGAACGGCGCGGCCGGTAACGGACAGGCAGCGGGCAATAACGGGCAGGCGGCTGGCGCCGCGGCCGGTGGCCTCAACTGGCATCAGCACCCCTCCGCGGACTCGCTCATCAAGGGTCTGGCGATTGGTGCGGGCGCGGCCTATCTGCTGACCAATGAAACCGCCCAGCGCACCATTCTGCGTTCGGCCGTACAGGTCTGGGCCCTGCTCCAGAACGGTATCGAGGAACTGAAGGAACGCCTGCAGGACGCGGAAGCGGAAGTTGCGGCTGCCGCCGAACCCGCTGAAGAGAGTGACCTCCCCACCACATCGGGGAGCTGAACCGGCCATGAACATCCGTGTCGCCCACGAGGTCGCCACGCGGCTGCGCTTGCGGCTCGACGCGGATCCGGACTTCCTGTCGCGCTCAGCGACAGCGGTCCGTGATTTGCGGGGCGTGAAGGCGGTTCGGATCAATCCCGGATGCCGGTCGATCATCGTCACCTATGACGGTTCGCCGGAAGCCCGGGAGCAGATCCTCTCCACCGCCGCCGCGCCGCCCAGCAATGTTCCCCCGCTGGCTGAACCACCCACCACCAACAGCTCGCCGCTGATCCTTTCCGGTGCGGCGCTGGTGGCGGCCAAGCTGCTGCCCAAGCCGGCAGCGGGCGTCGTCACCTGGCTCAACATCGCCCCCACCCTCGTCAAGGGCGCGGTGGCCGGTGTGCAGCACGGGCTGAAGGTGGAAGTGCTGGATGCGCTGTCCATGGGTCTGCCCAGCCTGCGCGGTGACTACACCACCGCCAACTTCACCCGCTTCCTGGTGGAGCTTGCCGACTATATCGAATCCACCACCGCCGAACGTTCGGACGAGTTGCTGCGTTCGCTGCTGCACCGCACGCCGGATGATGTGTGGGTTCAGCTGGAAACCGGCGAGCAGGTCCAGGTGCCGTTCAAGTCGCTCAAGGGCGGCGAGCATGTTGTTGTCGGCGTGGGTGAAACCATCCCGATCGACGGCACGGTGATTTCCGGCGATGCCTATGTCGACCAGTCGGCGGTGACAGGCGAGAGCCTGCCCATGCCGCGTTCGGCGGGCAGCCCGGCGCTTGCCGGCGGCATCATCACCGATGGCAGCCTGGTCATCCGCGCCGAGCGTGTGGGTGAATCCACCACCACGGGCCGTATCACGCGCTACATTCAGGATGCGCTGGAACGGCCGGCGGAAATCGAGGCCATCTCCGACCAGATCGCCGACAAGCGCGTCGGCATCACCCTTGCCTCGGCAGCGGGCGTGTTTGCGCTCACCCGCAGCGTGCAGCGCATGGAATCGGTCTTCATGGTGGATTATTCCTGCACCGTGAAGCTCGGCACGCCCATCGCGCTGAAGACCGCAATGTATCAGGGCGCCCGCAAGGGTTGCCTCGTGAAGAGCGGTCAGGCGATCGAGGGGCTGGCGGCTGTCGACACCGTGGTGTTCGACAAGACCGGCACGCTCACCGAGAACACGCTCCAAGTGACGGACATCTGCTCCCTCGCCGATGACGTGACCGAGGAACACGCCCTTGCGGTGGTGGCCTCGCTGGGTGAGCACACCACCCACCCCATCGCCCGCGCCGTGGTGGCTTTCGCCCGCGAAAGGCATCTGGCGCACATCCCGCATGAGGAAGTGAACTTCATCGTCGGGCATGGCGTGGAAGGCGTGGTGCAGGGCGAGATGATCCGCTTCGGCAGCCGCCGCTTCCTGGAAGAGGACGAGCATGTCTCCTTCAAGGAAGAGAACGCGCTGATCGCCAAGTTCCAGGCGGAGGGCAAGTCCCTTCTCTATGTGGCGCGGGACAACAAGCCGCTCGCCGTGATCGCCCTGCGTGACCAGCTGCGGGCGGATGCGGAGGCCACGCTTGCCCGTCTGCGTGAACTGGGCGTGAAGCAGCTTGTCATGATCACCGGTGATGAGAAGGCCAAGGCTCTGGCCTTCGGCAAGACGCTGGGGATCGACAAGGTGTTCTACGAGAAGAAGCCCGAGGACAAGGCCAACATCATCACCGAGCTGAAGAACGCCGGTGCGAAGGTGGCCTTTGTGGGTGATGGCGTGAATGACGGACCGGCTCTCATGGCAGCCCATGTGGGCGTGGCCATGCCCAAGGCGGCCGATATTGCGCGGGCCACCGCCGATATCGTGCTGACCGAGGACCGGCTCGGCTCTCTCTCCTCGATCCTGGAGATTTCGCAGGAGGCCATGCGCCTCATCAACTCGAACTTCAAGATCGCGGTGGGTGCGAACTCCGCCATTCTCGCCAGCGCGGCGGCGGGCCTGCTGTCGCCGATCGCCACCTCCGTGCTGCACAATGGCACCACCATTGCCGTGCTCATCCGCTCGCTTCTGGCCGGGCGTGAGCATGCGGAGCGCGCGCATATCGCCTCCAAGCAGTGACAGGTCCACCCTGGCCTCACGGTCAGGGTGCCCAAAAGAAAAGGCCGGAGGACGCCCCTCCGGCCTTTTTCATGTCTCACGCTGGAAGATCAGGCGCGGTGATAGGGATGGCCGGCAAGAATGGTCATGCCGCGATAGAGCTGCTCGGCCAGCATCACCCGCACGAGCTGGTGCGGGAAAGTGGCGGCACCGAAAGCCAGCAGAAGGCCGGCGCGGCTGCGCACGGCATCGCTCAGCCCATCCGCTCCGCCAATCAGCAGGCACATGGCCGCGCGTCCATTATCGCGCTCCTGCCCCATGCGGGTGGCAAGGTCTTCGCTGGAAAGATTGCGGCCGCGCGGGTCCAGCGCCACAAGCAGGGCACCGGGCGGGCAGGCCGCGAGCAGAGCCGTCCCCTCCTCCGCCATGCGATCCTCGGCACGGCGGGCGGAAGATTCGGCAATCTCCACCATCTGGACATCACCGAAGCCGAGCGCACGCCCGGAAGCCCGCGCCCGCTCGATATAGCGCGCGACAAGATCCCGTTCGGCCCCGGCTTTCAGCCGTCCGACACTGGCAAGAAGAAGACGCAAGGTGTTTCCGGGCCTTGTCCAGCCGGCCCTCAGGCCGGCGTGGACCCCGACCACATCTTCTCGATATTGTAGAAGCTGCGGACTTCGGGCTGGAACACATGCACGATCACGTCATTGGCGTCGATCAGCACCCAGTCACAGGCGGGCTGGCCTTCAATGCGCACATTGCGCAGGCCGGCAGCCTTCAGCGACTCGACAAGATGATCGGCGATCGCGCCCACATGCCGCTGCGAGCGGCCCGAGGCAATGACCATGAAATCGGCAATGGAGGTCTTCCCGCGCAGATCAATGGAGACAAGCTCTTCAGCCTTGTCGTCTTCCAGACGCGCGATGATGAGTGCGAGTGTTTCTTCCGCGTCCTTGGGCGCTTCAGAAACGGGGGCAGGCGTGCTGGCGTTGGTGTTCGCCTCGGCGTCTGCCGGGAGAGCCGTCGTGGACAGGGCTCCGGTTCCTCTTCAGTTGCGGGCACAAGAGCGTGCACCTTCTCTGTCTTTAGATTGCAGACAAACGCGCCATTTTTCAAGGCGGCAGTGCTGCTTTCACGTGCAACACCCACTTTCCCGCATCATTGTGCCCTGGCGGCACGGATTTGGGTGGAGGACATGGCGGATTTCAGCCCATGCAGAAACACCCAGACCGGTGCCTTCATCACCGGCAGGCGCATGGCCTCGCGCTCCGGCAGGCGGTAGCGGCCAAGGGCGCGGGCGGCGGGCGCGCAGATGGCGGCATGGCTGGCCCCTGCCCGGTCCACCACCGCAATGGGCATCAGCCCTGCAATCTGCCGCCATTTTTCCCAGCGGCTGAACTGGATGAGATTGTCCGCCCCCATGATCCAGACAAAATGCACCCCCGGCAGGCGGCGCTTGAGCTGCCTAACCGTATCATGCGTATAGCGCACGCCCCACAGCGCCTCACACCCCGTGACGATGATGCGCGGATGACGGGCGAGATTTCGCGCATAAGCCACCCGGGTTTCCAGAGGCGGCAAGGCGGAATTGTCCTTCAGCGGATTGCCCGGAGTCACCAGCCACCACACATGGTCGAGCTTCAGCCGCTTCATGGCGAGCAGCGCCACGGCCCGGTGGGTGTCATGCGCCGGATTGAAGCTGCCGCCCATGAGGCCGATGCGCATGCCCGCCCGTGCAGGCGGCACGCGGCGCACATCCCCCACTCCGGCCGGAGGTTCCCCTCCCGCCGGAAGCAAGGGCGGGCGCTCTTGCACAGCACCCGCCATGCTGTTCACGCCCGCGTCTGGCCCGCACCATGAATGCGGTATTTGAAGGAGGTGAGCTGCTCCGCCCCCACCGGCCCACGCGCATGCATGCGCCCGGTGGCGATGCCGATTTCGGCGCCGAAGCCAAACTCCCCGCCATCGGCAAACTGGGTGGAGGCATTGTGCACCACGATCGCCGAATCGACCTCGGAGAGGAAGCGCAGGGCGGCTTGCGGATCTGCGGTGATGATCCCGTCCGTATGGTGGGAACCGTGGGTCTCGATATGGTCGATGGCCTCATCCAGCCCATCCACCAGCTTCACCGAAATGATGGCGTCGAGATATTCGGTATCCCAGTCCTCATCACCGGCGGGCTTCACGCGCGGGTCCACCTTCTGGACATCGCCATCCCCGCGCACCTCGCAGCCGGCATCGAGCAGCATCTTCACCAGCGGCGCGAGATGGGTGGCGGCGACACTCCTGTCCACCAGCAGCGTCTCTGCCGCGCCACAAATGCCGGTGCGACGCATCTTCGCGTTCAGCACCACGCTCTTGGCCATCTCCAGATCCGCCGCCTTGTCGACAAAGACATGGACGATGCCTTCCAGATGCGCGAACACCGGCACGCGTGCATCACTCTGCACCCGCGCCACAAGGCCCTTGCCACCGCGCGGCACAATCACATCCACATTGCCGCCAAGGCCCGCCAGCATCATGCCCACGGCAGCACGGTCCGCCACATTCACGAACTGCACGACATCAGCAGGCAGCCCCGCCGAAACCAGCCCGGACACGAAGGCGCGGTGAATGGCGCCCGATGAGGCAAGGCTGTCCGACCCGCCACGCAGGATCACCGCATTGCCGGCCCGCACACACAAGGCGGCGGCATCGGCTGTCACATTGGGGCGGCTTTCATAGATGACGCCAATCACCCCGAGCGGCGTGCGCACCCGATCGATGGTCATGCCATTGGGACGGGACCAGCTTTCCAGCACCTTGCCGACAGGGTCGGGCAGATCAGCCACCAGCTCCACGCCGGCGGCCATGCCCTCCACCCGGGCGGGGGTCAGGGTGAGGCGGTCAATGAAAGCCTCATTGGCCCCATCCGCACGGGCGCGGGCCACATCACGGGCATTGGCCTCAAGAATATCCTGCGCGGCGGCGCGGAGGGCGGCGGCGGCGGCGCGCAGGGCGCGGGTCTTCACCTCGCCATCCATGAGCGCGAGCGTGCGGGCAGCGGCGCGGGCGCGCCGGCCCATCTCCACCATGGCCGCTTCCAGCTCCGCCGGCGGCATGGCCTGCTCCGCAACAGCGGGGGCATTCATGCGGGGGGTGGAAGCGATGGACATGATACAGATTCCCTCTCAGCGGGGGTTCAACGGGAGGATCTGTCTATCATGAAGCGCAGGCGGGCAAAACCACGAACCCGCGCAAGGCGGCCCCGCGCCTATTTCGCCCCCAGCGCCATGTCATCGCGATGGACCATTTCCGAACGGCCGTGATGGCCCAGCAGTTCCTCGATCTCATGGGTGGAACGGCCAATGATGCGCAGCGCATCCTCGGCATCATAAGCCACCAGCCCGCGACCGATCTCGCCGCCATCCGGCCCGCGCAGCAGCACCGCATCGCCACGCTCGAACTGGCCCTCGATGCGACGGATGCCGGCCGGCAGAAGGCTGGCCCCGCGATGGAGCGCGGCAACCGCGCCCTCATCCAGATACAGCGTGCCGCGCGGCTCCAGCGCCCCGGCGATCCAGCTCTTGCGCGCACGCACCGGATTTGCGGATGTGAGGAACCATGTGCAGCGCCCGCCCTCGCGAATACGGCGCAGGGGGTTTTTCACCTGTCCCGAGGCGATGACCATATGCGTGCCGGCATTGGTCGCGATCTTGCCCGCCTCGATCTTGGTGCGCATGCCCCCGCGGGAAAGCTCCGATGCAGCGGCTCCGGCCATGGCCTCGATCTCCGCGGAAATGCGCGGCACCACGGGAATATGCGTGGCATTGGGGTCCTTGGCCGGCGGGGCGGTGTAGAGCCCGTCAATATCGGAAAGCAGCACCAGCAGGTCCGCGCTGGCCATGGTGGCCACGCGGGCGGCGAGCCGATCATTGTCGCCATAGCGGATCTCGCTGGTGGCGACCGTGTCATTCTCATTGATGATCGGCACCGCGCGCAGATCAAGCAGCCGCTCCAGCGTGGAGCGGGCGTTCAGATAGCGGCGGCGCTCTTCCGTGTCTCCCAGGGTCAGCAGAACCTGTCCGGCGGTGATGTCCTCATGCGCCAGAGCCTCGGCCCATGTGCGCGAGAGCCCCACCTGCCCCACGGCGGCTGCGGCCTGGCTGTCCTCCAGGCGCAAGGCGCCGCCGGGCAGCTGAAGCACGGTGCGCCCCAGCGCTATCGCGCCCGAGGAGACAACCATCACATCACAGCCGCGCCGGTGCAGCGTGCCAATATCCTCCACCAGAGAGATCAGCCACGGCAGCCGCACCCGCCCCCGGTCACGATCCACCAGCAGGGCCGAGCCGACCTTGATGACGATGCGCTTGAAATCAGTCAGCGCGGGAACGGGAAGTGCAGAATCCACGATGCTCATGGGGGTTCACAAAGCCGCAAGGCGCCCGCCGGAATGCGGTGCGCGGAAGAAGGATGGGGCCTGATACAGCTTTTTGCGGCGGGCGTCGATGCAGCGCGCAAGGGTGAGGCACCTGATGACGCTTTTCTTTGTGACAAGAGAGGATCATGCTGCCGTCACCCGCCACAGCCGGCCGGCATGCATCTTCCCGTGAGGACATCATGACTCTTCAGATCCGCGATATCGAGGAGCGGGACGAGGCCCGCTGGCGCGCATTATGGGCGGGCTATAACCGGTTTTACGGTGCGCAGGTGCCGGATGAGGTGACCTCCCACACATGGCAGCGCCTGCTGGACCCCGCCGTGCCCATGCGGGGCCGCGTGGCGCAAGAGGACGGGGTCCTGTCCGGCTTCAGCCTGTGCGTGCTGCATGAGGGCAGCTGGGTGCGCGGCCCGGTGTGCTATCTGGAAGACCTGTTTGTGGACCAGAACTGCCGCGGGCGGGGGATTGGCCGCGCGCTGATACAGGACCTGACCGATCTCGGCCGGGTGGAGGGCTGGTCCCGCCTCTACTGGCATACACAGGCCGGCAATCCGGCCCGCAAACTCTATGACAGCTTCATTCCGGCGGATGATTTCGTGCGCTACCGGCTCACCCTCCAAGAAGGCTAGGCGGCAGGGGCAGAGGCGCGGCCCCACGCCCTGAAGGGGGGCTCCCCGGGAGCACCCCTTCAGGATGGTGTTTTCAGGGCCGCCGGTTCAGGGCTGCCAGCTTCAGGGCTGCCACGTCTGGTGAGCGGTCTCGGCTTCCTTTTCCTCCGCCCGCGCGCCCTCGACGATGGAGAGCAGCGCACGCAGCGCCTCCTGCACGCCCTGGCCCGACTGGGCGGAAAGCAGAAGCGGCTCCTGCCCGCAGGCCGCCTTCAGCCGGGCCTTCTGCTCGTCCAGAAACTCCGGGGTCAGCGCATCCACCTTGGAGAGAGCAACGATTTCCGGCTTCTCATCCAGCCCGTTGCCATAGGCTTCCAGCTCGCCGCGCACGGTCTCATAAGCCTTGCCGGCATCCATGCTGGACCCGTCCACCAGATGCAGCAGGGCGCGGCAGCGCTCCACATGGCCAAGGAAACGGTCCCCGATGCCCACGCCCTCATGCGCGCCCTCGATCAGGCCGGGAATATCGGCCAGCACGAATTCGCGCCCGTCCACCCGCACCACGCCGAGGCCCGGATGCAGGGTGGTGAAGGGATAGTCGGCAATCTTGGGCTTGGCGGCCGTGGTGGCGGCAAGGAAGGTGGACTTGCCGGCATTGGGCAGGCCCACAAGCCCGGCATCGGCAATCAGCTTCAGCCGCAGCCAGATCCATTTTTCCTCGCCCTCAAGGCCGGGATTGGCGCGCCTCGGGGCCTGGTTTGTGGAGGTCTTGAACTGGGCATTGCCGAAGCCGCCATTGCCGCCCCGCAGCAGGCAGATGCGCTGGCCCACCTCGGTCATGTCCGCCAGCAGCGTCTCGTCATCCTCATCGAAGATCTGCGTGCCGGCGGGCACGCGCAGCACCGCATCGGCGCCCTTGGCCCCGGTGCAGTTCGCGCCGCGGCCATGGTCGCCCTTCTTGGCCTTGAAATGCTGCTGGTAGCGGTAGTCGATCAGCGTGTTGAGGCCATCGACGCACTCAATCCACACGTCACCGCCGCGTCCGCCGTCGCCGCCATTGGGCCCGCCGAACTCGATGAATTTTTCGCGCCGGAAAGAGACGCACCCTGCGCCACCGTCACCGGAGCGCACATAAACCTTGGCTTGATCTAGAAACTTCATGGCCGAGCAGGTAGAGGCGCGGCGCACACAAAGCAAGGGGGCAGCCTGCCGCGCGCTGGCCATATCCGGTTTATTTTGCCAGATACGGCCTTTCCGGCTGCCCCTGCATCATTTGCAGGCAGGATAGACCAGACACGCCGTCCTGCACAGGGGCCACCGCCGGCCTGTGAAAGATGCCTCCCGCCCTTTGACGTTTGGCTCCCCGCAGCCCACAACACGCCCATGGATCTGTTCGCCGCCCCACGCCTTGTGAATGTGCTTCTGCCCATCGCGCTGGACGCCCCCTACAGCTATGCCGTGCCGGATGGCATGGAGCTGGCGCCGGGCGATATTGTGCGTGTGCCGCTGGGCAGCCGGGTGGTGCTGGGCTGCGTGTGGCCCTCCCCCGGCAGCGCGCCAACACCGCCCCGGCTGGACCTGAAAAAGCTGAAGGCGGTGAAGTCGAAACTGCCCTACCCGCCCTTGCCGGCCGAGCTGCTGCGCCTGATCGACTGGATGGCCGACTATACGCTTGCCCCGCGCGGCATGGTGCTGCGCATGGCCCTGCGCCATGGCGAGACGGTGAGCGCCCCGCGCGAGCGTGTGGGGGTGCGCGCCACGGGAAAGCAGCCGGAACGCAACACCGCGGCCCGCGCCCGCCTGCTGGAGTTTCTTGCCGACGGTTTCGTGCGCGGCAAGACGGAAGCCGCGCGCGAGGCAGGTGTTTCCCCCTCCGTGGTGGATGGGCTGGTCGATGATGGCGCACTGGAAACACTGGTGCTGCCGCCGGAGCCTGCCGCCTATCCGCCAGACCCGGACCACGCCCCGGCAACACTCGCCCCCGCGCAGGACGAGGCGGCCGCCACCCTGCGCGCTGCCGTGGAGGCGCACGGCTTTCAGGTGTTCCTGCTGGATGGCGTCACCGGCTCCGGCAAGACCGAAGTATATTTCGAAGGCGTGGCACAGGCCATTCGCGATGGGCGGCAGGTGCTGATCCTGCTGCCGGAAATCGCCCTCACACAGGCCTTTCTGGATCGCTTCACCAAGCGCTTCGGCGTGAAGCCGGCGGAATGGCATTCCGGCGTTTCCGCCCGCCGCCGCGCCCGCACGCTGGACGGGGTCGCCTCCGGCGAGGTCAAGGTGGTGGCGGGGGCGCGCTCGGCCCTGTTCCTGCCCTTTGCGTCCCTCGGCCTTATCATCATCGATGAAGAGCATGACCCGGCCTACAAACAGGATGACGGCGTTTCCTACAATGCCCGCGACATGGCGGTGGTGCGCGCGCGCATGGTGGGCGCACCCATTGTTCTCGCCTCGGCCACGCCCTCCATCGAGACCGAGGTGAATGCGCGGCGGGGCCGCTACCAGCGCCTTGCCCTGCCGGTGCGCTTTGGCGGGGCCAAGGTGCCCGGCCTCTCGCCCATCGACCTGCGCAAGGAAGGCCCGCCACGCGGGCGCTGGATTGCCCCGCGCCTTGAGGGCGAAATCAACCAGACCCTGGAAGATGGCGGGCAGGCCCTGCTCTTCCTCAACCGGCGCGGCTATGCCCCGCTCACCCTGTGCAATTCCTGCGGCCACCGCATGCGCTGCCCCTCCTGCACCGCATGGCTGGTGGAGCATCGCTACCGGCGGCGGCTGGAGTGCCACCATTGTGGCTATCAGGCCCCCGTGCCCGAGCACTGCCCGGAATGCAACGCCAAGGACAGCATGGTGCCGGTTGGCCCCGGCGTGGAGCGCCTGCAGGAGGAGGTTCAGACCCTGTTCCCCAATGCCCGCTCCATGGTGCTCTCCTCCGATATTCTGGGCGGTGTGGAGCGCATGCGGGCGGAGCTGGACGCCGTGGCGAAGGGGGAGGTGGATGTCATTGTCGGCACCCAGCTCGTGGCCAAGGGGCATAACTTCCCCGGCCTTGCGCTGGTGGGCGTGGTGGATGCCGATGTGGGCCTTGGCCATGGCGACCCGCGCGCGGCGGAGCGCACCTTTCAGCTCGTGCATCAGGTGGCCGGGCGCGCCGGGCGTGGCAAGACCGAAGGGCGCGGCTTCATCCAGACCCATATGCCGGAACATCCGGTGATGCGCGCGCTGGTGCTGGGCGAGCGTGATGCCTTTTATGACACCGAGATTGCCGCGCGTGAGGAAGCCATTCTGCCCCCCTTCGGGCGGATGGCGGCGCTGATCATCTCCGCCAGCACCGGGCCCGCGGCGGAAGGCCATGCCCGCCGCCTGCTCGCCAGCGCCCCCATTGTGCCGGAGGTGCGTATTCTCGGCCCCGCCGAAGCCCCGCTCGCCGTGCTGCGCGGGCGCCATCGCTGGCGCCTTCTGGCCCGCTGCCCGCGCGAGGTGGACCTTTCCGCCTATCTGCGCGAATGGCGCCGCCTTGCCCCCCGCCCCACCGGCGATATCCGGGTGGCCATAGATGTGGACCCGCAGAGCTTCTTCTGAAGATCCGCGAGCCCCCTGGCACGGGCAGGATGCCCGGCGCGCAGCTATGCCGCCCGCTGGTCTTGCTTCAGTTCCGGCCCCTGCGCCGCAGCGATTTCCGAATGCACGGCATTGAGGAAATAGCGGCCGATCCATTTGCGCGGCACATGCCGCAGGAACATGTTGCGCAAGCCGAAGGCGAAGGCGGAGCGGGGCACGAACATGCCTGCCATCTTCCGGCTGCGGGCCTGAAGCCGCAGAATGGAGGGACGCAGCCGGGCATCATGCGCGCGCAAGGCTTCCGGCACCGGCAGATGCGCCAGCTCATCCGCCAGAATGGCCGCCGATGTCAGGGCCATGCCGGCCCCCTGCCCGGAAATGAGCGTGAGGCAGTGGGCGGCATCTCCCAGCACCATCACCCGGCCGGTATGCCATGTGGGCAGTTCCACGAGCGAGAGATCATCCACCAGCGGCACTACACCTTCGGCGCGGGCAATCTCCATCTGCTCGCGCACAATGGTGTTGCTGCGGGCACAGACCTGCGCCAGCACGGACCAGCGCTCATCCGCCGGCACCGGGCCGGAGACATCCGAGCACCACACATGAAGGGCCGCCAGACGACCCTGCGTCAGCGTGTAATATTCCACGATGTGGCCCGGCTCCGTATAGGAGGCGAAATCCACACCCAGCCCCAGCCTGTCCTCCAGATCATACACCGCGAAACGGTAGCCCATGGGCTTGAGGCAGGCCTCATCCGGCGCAAAGAAGGTGGAGCGCAGGGGAGAGCGCATTCCGTCCGCCAGCAGAACGAGATCGGCCTCATGGGTGGTGCCGTCGGAAAGGGTGACGCGGGCGCGCTCTGCCCCATTCTCGATTGCGGTCACGGTGGTGGCGAGGCGCAGATCAACGCCCTCGGGCAGATCCTGCGCAAGGGCCGCGACCAGATCCGTGCGCCGCATGGCCACATGGTTCAGCCCCTTGGTGAACTCGTGAAAGCGCAGGCGCACCACTTCGCGCCCCTGCCTGTCGCGATACACATTCTCTTTCACATCATAGGCATAGGGCAGGATCTTCTGGAGAATGCCCATGCGCTCAGCACTCACGAAGCCGGGCCCGGACAGGCTCATCATATAGCCGCCGGCGCGCAGGTCCGCCCCACGCTCGACCACCTGAACCTGCCAGCCCGTGCGGGCCAGCCACCAGGCTGCGGCAAGGCCGGCAACCCCGGCCCCGGAAATGATAACGGATGGCATGATGCTTACGCTTTCATGTGCAGGGCCGCATGCGCGCGGCCAATGAGAAGGGGAAGAATGAGCAGGCTGCCGGCAGCCACCGCAGCCGCGGCCGCAAAGGTGATGCCATAGCCGAATTCAGCCGCGATCCGCGCCGCCACATATCCGGCAAGGCCGGCGACAGCGGCATCCGCGCACTGGAACAGGGTGAAATCCACCCCCGCCTGCTTGAGCGATGACAGCCCCATCAGCAGCGCATAGAGCGAGACGAACCCCATGGCCATGACCAGCGTTTTCAGCAGGACAAGGGCTGTCAGCGGCACCACGCCGATATGGAGGAAAGCCCCGGCGGCGAGCAGCGCCAGCGCCACGGCCTGTGCGGTGGCCGCCACCATGACCGCACGCTCGGCCCCCGCGACCCGGACCAGCAATCCGCCCAGAAGGGTACCCACGAGGCCCAGCATGACCCCGCCCACACCATTCACGATGCCCAGGGTCGCCAGATCCAGTCCGCGATCAATCAGGAACGGACCGGCCAGCACCTGCAACAGCCGCACGCCCGCCTCGAACAGGACCGCGATCAGCAATCCGGCCCGCACCTCCGGCCGGCGCAGGGCAAACCCCAGCGAGGGGCGGTGCCTGTCTTGTGGAATGGCCTGGGCCGGTTCCGGTGTCAGCAGGAAGGGAGCGGCCAGCACCAGCATGAAGAGCGCCATGACGCCCATGGCCACAGCCCAGCCGACCGAGGGCACGAGCACCAGAAACAGCCCGCTGCCCAGCACCATCCCCACATAGCCGCCGCCCACCTGGGCACTGTTGCCCCAGCCGCGATGCTCTTTCGCCAGTTGCTCCACCGCGAAGGCATCCGCCGCAATATCGACGGTGGCGGCGATGATGGCGACGACAGCCAGAATGGCGAACATCGGCCCCATGGCCTGCGGCCCAAGCCAGGCCAGAAGCGCCAGAAGCAGGGCGCAGGCCAGCTGCCCGATGCCCACCACCCGACGCGAGCGGCGCGTGCCATCGGGCCGGATGCGATACCTCTCCGCAAAAGGTGACCACAGGAATTTCAGCGCCCAGGGCAGCATCAGCAGAGAGACGAGACCGATCTGGTCCAGCCCCTTTCCCTCCGCCCGCAGCACGGCGGGAATGCCCATGAAGGTGATGCCGCCAATCATGCTCTGGGCGACATACACCCCGCCAATCGCCAGCAGGATCCGCCAGAGCGGCAGGGCGGCCAGCAAGCCGCCCTCCTCTTCCCGCACGGCCGGTGCATCGGCCGGAAGGCCGGGCGGGTCGCCCGGCAGCAGGCCGCCATCCATCTGCGCCATCAATAGGCCCCGCGCAGTGTCACACCAATCAGACGCCCCTGCCCCACATTGGAGAACACGTCGGCGCCGGAGGCGTAGCTATAGGTGCGATAGGTTTCGTCGAAGATGTTCTCGGCGAACAGGCGCAGGCTCACCCCGGAATCCCAGGCCAGCTCCAGCGCGATGTCGGCCGTGGCATAGCCGGGCTGGGACAGGGTGTTGGCCTCGTTGAACCATGTGGTGCTGATATAATGCACCGCACCTTCAAGCGCGATATTGCCGGCGATCAGGTTCTGCTCCAGCAGATAGCGGGCATAGAGATTGGCGGTGGCATTGGGCGCATAAGGCAGGGTCTTGCCATTCAGGTCCTGCCCGCTCACCGGATCGATGAAATCCGTAAACACCGAGCGGCCCCATGTGCCGGTGGCGGAGAAGCTCAGCCGTTCCGTCGCCTTCCAGCTCGCCTCCACTTCAACGCCATAGCTTTCCGCCTTGCCGACATTGCGGATGACCTGCATGCCCACCGGCCCCACATAGATCTGCTTGTTGTCAGAGGCGATGTAATAGAGCGAGGTGGACAGCTCGATCCGCCGGTCCGGCGTGGCCGTGCGCAGGCCGAGTTCATAGTTCCATGCGGTTTCCGGGTCGTAGGGGTTCACATCCTGGGGGAAGATGACCGCATGGTTGAAACCGCCCGGCTTGTATCCGCGCGAGACAAGACCATAGAAACGGGTCGTGTCATTGAGCTGATAGCCCAGCGAAACCTTGGGCTGGACACTGGTGAAATTGGCGCTGTTGTCGAAACTTCCGGCATAATAGCCATGATAGTTGGAGCCGAAGCGGGTGAATTCCACCGATGTGTCATCGTAAGAGACGCGCGCGCCGCCGGTGAGATCCAGCTTCGGGGAGATGCGCCATGTCACCTCGCCAAAGGCGGCATAGCTGTCGGTGTTGATCTGGTTGCGGGAAGGCCCGTAATAGGGGGAATAGCCTTCCGATTTCCGGGTGAAATTGTCATGCTGGTAGAACAGGCCCGCAACGCCCGCCAGCGGCCCGCCGGCATCATAGGCCAGCCGCAGTTCCTGCGAGAAGGCGGCATTGGTTTCCGGGAAGGACATCAACATGTTCGGCCCGGCTGCCACATCGCGCACCATGGTCACATCCTGATAGGATGAGATGCTGGAGAGGCGGAAATTGCCGAAATTCCAGTTACCGGTGGCGGCAAGCGTGGTCACGTCACGCTCCAGCATGGGAACAGGGCCCTGCCGGGTGCTGAAATAGACCCGGTCGCCGATCTGGTGGTCATACAGATACAGCTCTTCCTTGCTGCGGGTGCGCTCGCGGCTGGCGGTGAGGGCGCCATCGAAATTGCCCCCTTCAGGCGCATAGCGCAGGGCCACCCGGCCGATCATGTCGGTGGAGGTATCCACATTGCGCGAAGCGGTGGCCCAGTCATCCACCGTGCCGAAGGCGCGCTCGGCCTTGATGCCGAAATCGAGATAGGTGCTGCCGGGCACCACCGGCATGGTGCCGTTCAGCTCACCCCAGGATTGCGGCGTGCCGGCCGTGATCGCCCCGCTCACCCGGCCCTTGTCGGCTTTCTTGGTGATGATGTTGAGAACACCGCCATAGGCGTTGCGCCCGTAAAGCGTGCCCTGCGGGCCGCGCAGAAACTCCACCCGCTCCACATCCAGCAAGGGCTGCGTGAAGGCGGAGGGCTGCTGGGGCACCCCGTCCACATAAATTTGAACGGTCGGGTTATAATAATCCGGTGACGACATGCCACGCGCGCTGATATTGGCATAGGCGCGATTGCCGCGGGTGCGGATCACAAGTCCGGGGAAGACCTGCTCCAGGTCCGCCACAGTCGTCACGCCTGCCTCGCGCAGTTGATCCGATGTGCGCACGGAGACTGCACCATCCACCCGCTCCAGTTCCTGGGCGCGTTTGTTGGCGGTGGTGACTGTCAATTCCTCAAGATTAATCAGACTGCCCTCAAGAGGCTCCGAATTTTGAGCATATGCAGGCCATGCTACAAGTGAAAATGAGACTGCAAGAGCAGAATAACTTGCTTTTGAGAGCATTTCTAAAATAATCCCGAGCCGTTCGCCGATGTGCTCTACATGCGCTATGCTTACGCCTTCCCCCTGTCTAACACTTTTGGGGAATGAACTTTGCTGATCGGGGATTTTTAAAGGTTATGGAGTTGAGGCAGAACAGACGCATCTGCATGGGGGGCACACCGCAAACGGCCTATGCCCGGTGGCTGTCGGCCGCCGTTCCGCTGATGCACGACCTGGACTGGCAGCGCCATCTGAAGGTGGAGCAACCCGGTGAGGGCATTTCCATGGCCCTGCTCGACATCATGCCAAGAGAGGATGCGCATATCGCCGTTTCCGGCCCGCCCACCTTCTCCATCTCCATGTTTCTGGAAGGGGCCGGCACGCTTTCCATCGATGGCGGGGAGCCGCTGGAAATACAGTCCGGCATGGCGGTGTTCTGCACCACGGACCAGACCGTCACCGGCCTGAATGTCATTCGTGGCGGCACGCGCCTGCGCATGGTGGATGTGCGTTACGCCCGCTCTTTCCTCACGGATCTCGGCGGGCCGCTCTGGCGCAACTATGGCAGCGGCCTGCTGGTGGACCGCAGCGTGCCGGAACAGGGCGCGCTGATGATGGGCTTTCCCGCCTCCCCGCCCCTGCTGCTGGCGGCACAGCAGATCACCACCTGCCCCTACCAGCAGGAGGATGTGCGCCGCCTCTATCTGCGGGCCAAGGCTCTGGAAATTCTGGCCGGCCTCATCACCGCCCTGCGTGAGGCCGCATCCGAGCCGGAGCTGCGCAACGAGCGCGACCGGCAACGCATTGTGGAAGCCCAGCAGCTCATCGAATCCCGGCTGGATGAGCCATGGACGATTTCACGCCTCGCCCGTGCGGTGTGCCTCAACGAGAAGAGCCTGAAAAGCGGCTTCCGCACGCATGTGGGCCACTCCATCCATGCCTATCTCATCAAGGTGCGCATGGAAGCCGCCGCCTCCATGCTGGCGCAGGGGCAAAGCGTGACCGAGGTGGCACTGGCCACGGGCTTCGGCAATCTGAGCCACTTCTCCAAGACCTTCCGCAAGGCGACCGGTCTTTCCCCGCGCGAATATGCCCGCAGGACATAGGCCGGGAAAACATGGCCCGGCAAGGCACAGAGGGGCAGAAGCCGCGCCTTCATGAGGCTGAAGGCGCGGCCTGCAAACCTTACCGGCGCGCCAGCGCACCCCGCATGCGGCCATGCCCGGCCGCTCCCTCCGGCAAGGGGTCCGCGCGTTCCAGATCATCCAGAATCGGACAATCGGGCCGCTCATCGCCGGAGCAGCAGAGCGCCAGATGCTCAAGCGTTCCCGCCATCTGCTCCATGCCGGCGATACGCGCGCGCAGATCGGAAATGCGGGCTTCCGCTATCGCCTTCACATCCGCGCTGCGCCGGCTCTTGTCCCGCCACAGGCCGAGCAGATCGGATATCTCCGGGATGGCGAAGCCAAGATCACGCGCACGGCGGATGAAGCGCAGCTCATGCACATCCGCCGCATCATAATCGCGATATCCCGAGGCCGTGCGGCCAACCGCCCGGATGAGACCGATCTGCTCATAATAGCGGATCATCTTGGCGCTGACCCCGGAGGCTTGTGCTGCCTGTCCGATATTCATCGTGCCACTCCTCTCCGCTCAGACCACCGGGGCCCGGAAATGGCGCAGGCGCAGGGCATTGCCCAGCACGAACACGCTTGAGAGCGCCATCGCCGCCGCCCCCAGCACCGGAGAGAGCAAGATGCCCCACAGCGGATACAACACGCCCGCCGCAACCGGGATGAGCGCCGTATTATAGGCAAAGGCCCAGAACAGGTTCTGCTGCACATTGCCGATGGTCGCCCGCGAAAGGGCGATGGCATTGGGCACCCCCTTCAGGCTGCCCGACATCAGCACCACATCCGCCGTCTCGATGGCGACATCGGTACCGGTACCGATGGCAAAGCCCACATCCGCCTCGGCCAGGGCCGGGGCATCATTGATGCCGTCCCCCACATAGGCCAGGCTGCCATATTGTGCCTTCAGCTTGCGCACGGCCTCCACCTTGCCCTCGGGCAGCACCTCTGCCACCACCTCGTCTATGCCCAGCTGCCGGGCGATGGCCTGCGCCGTGCGGCGATTGTCGCCGGTGATCATCGCCACCTTCAGGCCCTGATCATGCAGGGCGCGGATGGCCTGCGGGGTGCTCTCCTTGATGGGGTCCGCCACCGCAATGATTGCGGCCAGACGGCCATCCAGCGCCGCATAGAGCGGGGTCTTGCCCTCGCCTCCCAGACGCTCGGCGCTGGCTGCAAAGGTGGAGACATCCAGCCCCAGCTTCTGCATGAAGCGGTCTGCGCCAATATCCACCCGCATCTCCTGCCCGTCTTCCACGCGCACCTGCGCGCTGACACCAAAGCCCGTGACGGATTCGAACGTGCTGACGGCCGGCAGGGCAATGTTCTGCGCCTGAGCCGCCTCCACGATCGCGCGGGCTATCGGATGCTCGGACTTGGCCTCCACCGCGGCGATCGCCCCCAGCACCACGCCATGATCAAAACCTTCGGCAAGATCCAGATCGGTGAGTGCGGGATGCCCCTCGGTGAGCGTGCCGGTCTTGTCCACCGCCACAACCCGCGCATCCTTCAGCAGCTGGAGCGCCTCACCCTTGCGGAACAGCACGCCGATCTCCGCCCCGCGCCCCGTGCCCACCATGATGGAGGTGGGCGTCGCCAGCCCCATGGCGCACGGGCAGGCAATGATGAGCACCGCCACCGCATTCACCAGCGCAAAGGTCAATGCCGGGCTGGGGCCGAAAATGAGCCAGACAATGAAGGTGAGCGCCGCAACCCCCATCACCGCCGGCACGAACCACATGGTGACCTTGTCCACCAGCGTCTGGATCGGCAGCTTGGAGCCCTGCGCCTCCTCCACCATGCGGATGATCTGCGAAAGCACCGTTGCCCCGCCCACGGCCGTGGCGCGGAAGGCGAAGGCCCCCTTCTGGTTCACCGTGCCGCCGACAACCGTGCTGCCGGCCTTCTTCTCGACAGGGATCGGCTCGCCGGTGATCATGGATTCATCGACATAGCTCGACCCGTCCACCACCTCGCCATCCACCGGCACCCGTTCACCGGGGCGCACCTCAACCACATCACCGGGCGCAACATCGGCAATGGCCACTTCCTGGGTGCTGCCCGCGCGGCGCACACGGGCGGTGCGCGCCTGCAGCCCCACCAGCCGGGTAATGGCCTGCGAGGTGCGCCCGCGCGCGCGTGCCTCCAGATAGCGGCCGATGAGAATGAGGGTGACGATAACCGCCGCCGCCTCATAATAGACATGCACCGTGCCCGGCGGCAGCAGGCCGGGCAGAAAGGTGGCCACCACCGAATAGGCATAGGCTGCCAGCGTACCCACGGCCACCATGGAATCCATATCCGGCGCGAGCTTCAGCAAGGCCGGCACACCCTTGCGATAAAAGCGCAGGCCCGGTCCGAAGAGCACGGCCGTGGTCAGCACGAACTGGAGAATCCAGTTCGCCTCCATGCCAATGGTGTCCATGATGAGATGGTGCATGCCGGGAATGAGATGGGAGCCCATTTCCAGCAGGAAGACCGGCAGCGTCAGCACCGCGGCGATGATCACCGCCGTCCTGAGATGCGCGGCCTCGATTTCCTTGCGCTCGGAAACCGTGTTTTCCTGCGGGCCACTGCCATCTATCAGGCGCGCTTGATAGCCCACCTTGTCGACAGCCTGGATGAGCTGTTGCGCATCCACATTGCCCTCGACACTCGCCCGCTCCGTCGCCAGATTGACCTGCGCGCGCGTCACGCCCGGCACCGCCTGCAAGGCCTTTTCCACCCGCCCGACACAGGAGGCGCAGGTCATGCCCTCGATGGAAAGGGTGAGCGTGGCGGGGCGCACATCATAGCCCACCTTCTCCACAGCCGAGACCAGGGCGCTGTAGGGCACAGAGGCGGTCGCCTGCACACTGGCCTTTTCCGTCGCCAGGTTCACACTGGCCGCCTGCACACCGGGCACGGCGCGCAACGCCTTCTCAACCCTGCCCACGCAGGAGGCGCATGTCATGCCATCCACAGACAGCGTGACCGACCTGACCCCGACAGGTTCATTTTTCACCGGCGCATTCACAGTTTTCGTCCTTCAAGACAGGGAACAGGCTTGCTGATTACGCCTTCCAACCTTGGGAAGGTCAACAGCCTGCCATCCGATTGGAATATTTCAGCCCTTGACCTTCCAACGCTGTCAGGTCCCATCTTCTGCACAGACAGACTCACCAGAGGACCATGCCATGCAGTTTCATATCGAGAACATGGAGTGCAACGGTTGCGCTCGCAGCGTGACCAAGGCTGTTGAAAATGTGGACCCGTCCGCGCAGGTGGAAATCGACCTGCCGCAGCGCAATGTCACCATCACCTCCACCCAGCCGGAAGCCGCTTTTGAAGCCGCCCTCTCGGAAGCCGGCTTCCCTGCCCAGAAGCTGTCCTGAGCAAGGAGGGGCCTGCTGAACAGCAGGCAGGCCCCGCTTTTTGGAGCTGGGACATCATGCGGGTGCATCCCGCCTTGCGGGCCGTGTTCAAATGGCTGTGTCTGCCGCATGCGAATGCCTCGCCATGCGTTCAAGGCTGCGACGCTCTCGGCACGGCGGCTCTTTTACACATGCTTACAGCCGGGCATGCACAGGGCGATGAGCTGCAAGGGGGCATGCTCAGCCCCCAAACCGCATATCCGCTCAGCGCTTGAGCACATTGCGGAAGTGGCTCTGGATCTTATGGCCCGGGCGGCGGGCCTCAACGGCAGCCGCGGATCTGCATCCCCATCCGGCCCGACACCCGGAGAGACCAGCGCGCAGAGGCCGGAAGAACTGCCCCGGCTTTGACTCTGGAAAGCGCGCCGCCCCAGTCCACGCACCTTCAGGGGCTCGGCACCCCCCTGTCGAGCACAGACCCGATCCGACACACCTGCAGAGCAAAACCAGTCACTCTGGCCAGATTACGCGCAGGAGCTGACGACACATGAAAAAGCCGGGGCGACCTTGCCACCCCGGCTTTCAAAATCATATCCGCATCACGGCCGAAAACAGGAGAGATCCTCCTCTTTCCTGAAAGTCACGCTCAATGCGTGTTCTTGCCGCCCAGACCGTTGGCCAGTGCATCCGCAACCTGCTGAAGGTCCGAAAGCAGGGCTTCGGCGCGCTGCCTGGCTTCATCGCCCTTGGCATCGGCCAGATCTTCACGCGCATTCTGGATCTGCTGCTGAATGTGCGAGGGATCCAGATCTTCCGTGGAAATCGCCTCTTCGGCGAGCACCGTCAGGCCAGAGGCATTCACTTCGGCAAAACCGCCGCGCACAAAAAAGCGCTCAGCAGCACCTGCCGCACGAATGGTCAGGATACCCGGCTTCAGCATGCCCACAAAAGGACCATGCCCCGCCAGCACGCCGAACTCACCCTCAGCGCCGGGAATGATCACTTCCGTCGCCTCGCCGGAAAACACCAGCTTCTCGGGCGAGACCAGCTCAAAGGAAAGAGTCGCCATCGTTATTCGTCTCCGACTCGCGTCCCGTAAGGACCTGTCTGCACGGCACATGCCGATGGCACGTGCCTGTCGCTTGGCCTCGATCAATGCCTGCCCCGCAACGGAACGGGCACATTCTGCATGCGTGTTTCAGATCTGAAAACCACGCACCCCGTCAGGGTGATCTCCAAGCCCGGAATTGCTCATGCCGCAATGGCATGTGTGTTGAAGCGGGCGCTCTCACGCCCGCTTCAACATGTCATCAGGCAGCCTCGGCAGCCATCTTCTTGCCCTTCTCGATGGCTTCCTCAATGGAACCCACCATGTAGAAGGCCTGCTCGGGCAGGTAGTCATACTTGCCTTCCACAAGGCCCTTGAAGCCAGCAATGGTGTCCTTCAGGTCCACCAGCTTGCCCGGCGAACCGGTGAAGACTTCAGCCACATGGAAGGGCTGGGAAAGGAAGCGCTCGATCTTGCGGGCGCGGGCAACGGTGAGCTTGTCCTCTTCGGAAAGCTCGTCCATGCCCAGGATCGCGATGATGTCCTGCAGGGACTTGTAGCGCTGCAGGGTCTGCTGGACCTGACGCGCCGTGTTGTAGTGCTCCTCGCCCAGAATGGCGGGGGAGAGCATGCGCGAGGTGGAGTCCAGCGGATCCACGGCCGGATAGATACCCTTTTCAGCGATGGAGCGCGAAAGCACGGTCGTCGCATCAAGATGGGTAAAGGAAGCGGCCGGGGCCGGATCGGTCAGGTCGTCGGCCGGCACGTAAATGGCCTGCACCGAGGTGATCGAACCCTTGGTGGTGGTGGTGATGCGCTCCTGCAGGGCACCCATGTCGGTGGCCAGAGTCGGCTGATAGCCCACCGCCGAAGGAATACGGCCGAGAAGCGCGGACACTTCCGAACCCGCCTGCGTGAAGCGGAAGATGTTGTCCACGAAGAACAGCACGTCCTGACCCTGGTCACGGAAATGCTCGGCAACCGTCAGGCCGGTGAGGGCCACACGGGCACGCGCGCCCGGAGGCTCGTTCATCTGGCCATAGACCAGCGCGCACTTGGAACCGGCGGCGGAACCACCGTTCTCGCGCGGATCCTTGTTCACGTTGGACTCGATCATCTCGTGATAGAGATCGTTCCCCTCACGGGTCCGCTCACCGACGCCCGCGAACACGGAGTAACCACCGTGCGCCTTGGCGACGTTGTTGATGAGCTCCATGATGAGCACGGTCTTGCCCACGCCGGCGCCGCCGAACAGGCCGATCTTGCCGCCCTTGGCGTAGGGCGCCAGCAGGTCCACGACCTTGATGCCGGTGACCAGAATCTCGGCTTCCGTCGCCTGCTCGGCATAGGAAGGAGCCGGCTGATGGATGCCGCGGGTTTCCTCGAAGGAAATCGGGCCCACTTCGTCCACCGGCTCGCCGATCACGTTCATGATGCGGCCAAGGGTGCCATCACCCACCGGGACCTGAATGGCCTCGCCGGTATCGGTGACATCCTGACCGCGCACCAGACCTTCAGTGGCGTCCATGGCGATCGTGCGAACAGTGTTCTCGCCAAGATGCTGGGCCACCTCGAGCACCAGACGGTTGCCCTGATTGGTGGTTTCAAGCGCATTGAGGATCGCCGGCAGATGGTCGTCGAACTGCACGTCGACGACGGCGCCGATGACCTGGGTGATGCGTCCGACCTTTTTCGCCATTTTCGTCGTCCTTCGTATCTCGGTCGTGAAGCGTCAGAGCGCCTCGGCGCCAGAAATGATCTCGATGAGTTCCTTCGTGATCATGGCCTGGCGGGTCCGGTTATAGGTGAGCGTCTGCTTCTTGATCATGTCACCCGCATTGCGGGTTGCGTTATCCATGGCGCTCATCTGCGCACCGTAGAAAGACGCCTGATTTTCAAGCAGGGCACGGAAAATCTGCACGGCCACATTACGCGGCAGAAGGTCGGCGAGAATCTCTTCCTCGGCCGGCTCATATTCGTAGACTGGCGCTGCTGCATCCGCTTCCCGCTCGGGGAAGCTGGCAGGAATGATCTGCTGGGCCACCGGCTCCTGCTGGATCACGCTCCTGAAGTTCGAATAGAACAGCGTGCACACATCGAATTCGCCACGGTCCAGCATCGCCAGAACCTTGGTCGCGACATCCTGAGCTTCCTTGAAGCCGAGGGTGCGCACGGCGCGCAGGTCCACCAGCTCAACAATATGGTCAGGATACACGCGGCGAAGCTGGTCATATCCCTTGCGGCCGACGCAGAAGATTTTCACTTCCTTGCCATCTGCCAGAAGGGACTGTGTCTTCTCGCGGGCGAGACGCACGATGGAGGTGTTAAAGGCCCCGCACAGTCCACGCTCGCCTGTACACACCAGCAGAAGATGTGTTTCAGCGCGCCCGGTTCCGGCCAGAAGGACCGGAGCCTGCGCATTACCCACAATGCCTGCGGCAAGGTTGCCCAGCACGGTTTCCATGCGGCTCGCATAAGGGCGAGCCGCTTCCGCTGCCTGCTGGGCACGACGCAGCTTCGCCGCGGCGACCATCTGCATCGCCTTGGTGATTTTCTGCGTCGCCTTCACCGAAGCGATGCGATTTCTAAGTTCCTTCAGACTCGCCATCGCGCCCGTCCGTCAGGTTCGAGGAACGTGAAACGCCGATCAGGCGAAGCTCTTGGAAAAGGTGTCGAGCACCTTCGTCAGCTTCTCAGCAGTTTCCTTGGAGAGTTCCTTGGACGTACGGATCGCATCCAGGATCTCGGAGTTCTGAGAGCGCAGCGTCAGCAGCAGGCCCTGTTCGAACTCGTGCACCTTGTTGACCGGCAGCGGGTCCAGATAGCCCTGGGTACCGGCATAGATGACGGCAACCTGCTCTTCCACCTTGAGCGGAGCAAACTGGCTCTGCTTCAGCAGCTCGGTGAGGCGTGCGCCACGGTTGAGCAGCTTCTGGGTGGAGGCGTCAAGGTCCGAACCGAACTGGGCGAAGGCCGCCAGCTCACGATACTGGGCCAGCTCGCCCTTGATCTTGCCCGCAACCTGCTTCATCGCCTTGATCTGGGCCGAGGAGCCCACGCGCGACACCGACAGGCCGACGTTCACGGCAGGACGGATGCCCTGATAGAACAGATCGGACTCAAGGAAGATCTGACCGTCAGTGATCGAGATCACATTGGTCGGAATATAGGCGGACACGTCGTTCGCCTGCGTCTCGATCACCGGCAGCGCGGTCAGCGAACCGGCGCCATTGGCGTCGTTCAGCTTCGCGGCGCGCTCCAGAAGACGGGAGTGCAGATAGAACACGTCACCCGGATAGGCTTCACGGCCCGGAGGACGACGCAGAAGCAGCGACATCTGACGATAGGCCACGGCCTGCTTGGACAGGTCATCGTGGATGATCAGGGCATGCATGCCATTGTCGCGGAAATACTCGCCCATGGCGGTGCCGGTGAAGGGCGCCAGGAACTGCATCGGAGCCGGATCGGAAGCGGTGGCGGCGACGATGATGGAATATTCCAGCGCGCCCTGCTCTTCCAGAACCTTCACGAACTGCGCGACGGTGGAGCGCTTCTGGCCCACCGCGACATATACGCAGTAGAGCTTGGCCTTCTCGTCATCACCCTGGTTGATGGGCTTCTGGTTCAGAATGGCGTCAAGAGCGACAGCGGTCTTGCCGGTCTGGCGGTCACCGATGATGAGCTCACGCTGGCCACGGCCGATCGGGATCAGCGCGTCAATGGCCTTCAGGCCGGTCTGCATCGGCTCATGCACGGACTTGCGCGGAATGATGCCGGGAGCCTTCACGTCGACGCGGCGACGCTCGGTGTACATGATCGGACCCTTGCCGTCGATCGGGTTGCCGAGAGCGTCCACGACGCGGCCCAGCAGACCCTTGCCGACAGGGGCGTCCACGATGGCGCCGGTGCGCTTGACGGTCTGGCCTTCCTTGATCTCACGGTCGGAACCGAAGATCACGATACCGACATTGTCGACCTCGAGGTTCAGCGCCATGCCGCGCGTACCGTTCTCGAACTCGACCATCTCGCCGGCCTGGACATTGTCGAGGCCATAGACGCGGGCGATACCGTCACCGACGGAGAGAACCTGCCCGACTTCGGAAACTTCAGCTTCCTGCCCGAAGTTCTGAATCTGCTCTTTCAGGATCGCAGAGATTTCAGCGGCTCGAATGTCCATCAGCGGACCTCTTTCATCGCATGCCGGATAGAATTGAGTCTGGTCTTCAGGGAAGCATCGACCATGCGAGAGCCGAGCTTCACAATGAGACCACCGAGAATGGACGGATCGACGGTCACGTCGAGATGCACGTCCTTGCCGGTCTTTTGGGCCAGCGTATCTTTCAGGGCCGCAAGCTGCTCATCGTTCAGGGGGGCAGCCGCAGTCACCTGCGCTGTAACCTCGCCACGATGGGCGGCAACGAGCGCGGCGTAATCCGCGATCATGCCCGGCAACCCGAACAGGCGGCGATTCTTCGCCACCAGTTTCACGAAGTTTCCGGCAAGACCGGCAATCTCCGCCTTATCCAGAATCGCACTGATGGCCTTCAGCTGCTCATCTGCCGTGAACACCGGGCTCTTGACGAGCCGGGTCAGATCCGCGCTCTCGGCAATCATTGCCGAAAGACGGTCCAGATCCGCTTTCACGGTATCGATGGCACCCGCTGCCTCAGCCAGTTCGAACAGCGCTGTCGCATAGCGCCCTGCCATGCCTGACACGATTGTCTCCGCCACCCCGCACCTCTCTCGGACTTGCAGCCGCCCCGCACACTTCAAGGCACCGTCTCAGCCCAAATCCTTGATCTGTTGGGAATATTCTTATGCGACCTCGTGAGCAGAGAAAACCCGACCCTCGAAAATCCCGGTGTGCCTAACACAGCCCGATCAAGGCGGCAACATGACCGAAGGATGGCAATTGGGCTGAATTGACGCACGGTGAGGCGAAAAAGGCTTGTCGCACCGTCACTTGCCCCACCAGAAGGCTATTTTGCGCTGAAACGAGATTCCTTTTCTCCACACCTTTCCAGAGCCGGAACCGGCCTTGGAACCGTTGCAGAACAAGGGCTCGCACCGGATATATCATGCCTTTGATGTACAGATTGTCGCAGGAAGATTCTTTTTATGGGCCGCACGCGAAAAACCCCGCCCAAATATTAGGCGGGGTTTCATTTTCGTGAGAAAAATCGAACTCAGTTGGCGCGGCTGGTCTTGTCCGGGCTGGCCGGGAAGGCGGCATTCTTCACCGAACCCTTCATCAGCTCGATCGCCAGCTTCAACTGGGTGTCATCCTTTGATTCTGGCGGAACATAAGACGGCGAACCGGATTGCTCCTCCTCGCCATTCTTCAGGTGCCCGCGCAGGGAAGCCTCGCCCTTGGAGGGGCCAACAGGCGCGCCCAGCTTCTCCTTCACCTCATCCGGCATGTCCTGCACCAGAACGATGTCCGGCTCGATTCCCTTGG
Source organism: Haloleucobacter ellipsoideus (assembly GCF_052491725.1). NCBI lineage: Bacteria > Pseudomonadati > Pseudomonadota > Alphaproteobacteria > Hyphomicrobiales > Xanthobacteraceae > Haloleucobacter > Haloleucobacter ellipsoideus. Next base: position 248,424 of record NZ_JBQWAR010000018.1, on the reverse strand, counting down.
CCTGGATGGAGCGGCCGGAGGGGGTGTAATAGCGTGCCGTGGTCAGGCGCAGGGCGCCATTGGAGCCCAGCGGGATGATGGTCTGCACCGATCCCTTGCCGAAAGTGCGCGAGCCCAGAACCGTGCCGCGCTTCTGGTCCTGAAGCGCACCGGCGACAATCTCCGAGGCCGAGGCCGAACCGCCATTCACCAGCACGATGATCGGCTTGCCCTTGGTGATATCCCCCGAACGCGCATTGAAACGCTGGGTTTCCTCCGCATTGCGGCCACGGGTGGAGACGATCTCGCCCCGATCCAGGAAGGCATCCGAAACCGCGATGGCCTGATCCAGAAGCCCGCCCGGATTGTTCCGCAGGTCGATGACATAGCCCTTCAGCTTGTCCTCGCCGATCTGCTTGGTGAGATCCTCGACGGCCTTCTTCATGCTGTCGAAGGTCTGCTCGTTGAAGGAATTGATGCGGATATAGGCCACATCGTCGGCCTCGACGCGCGAGCGCACCACCTGAATCTTGATGGTGTCCCGCACCACCTTGATATCAATCGGCTTTTCGGTGCCCTTGCGGACGATGGAGAGCGTGATGGGCGTGTTCACCGGGCCGCGCATCTTGTCCACGGCCTCATTCAGGGAAAGCCCCTGAACCTGGTCCCCGTCCAGCTTCACGATCAGGTCTCCGGCCAGCACGCCGGCGCGCGCGGCGGGGGTGCCCTCCATGGGGGCCACGACCTTCACCACACCATCCTCCATGGTGACCTCGATGCCAAGGCCGCCAAACTCACCCTTGGTCTGCACCTGCATGTCGCGGTGATTCTTCGCGTCCATATAGGAGGAGTGAGGGTCCAGAGACTGGAGCATGCCATTGATGGCTGATTCGATCAGCTTGGCATCTTCCGGGCTCTCCACATAATCGGAGCGGACCCGCTCAAATACATCGCCAAACAGGTTGAGCTGGCGATAAGTGTCTGAGGATGCTGCCTCTGCTGCCATTCCGAACAGGGAATCAGGCAGAAGCCGCGGCTGCACCGCACCCATCGCCACCAGGGCGCCGGCTGCCACGCCAAAAACAAAGAAAGAGGCCCGACGCATCATCCGCGTACCTTCCGACTGTCCGTTACTGCCCACCACGGGGCAGGATCGATAGAGTTCCCGTCCTTGCGGAATTCAACATATAAATGGGGCTGTCCCGAGGCCGCGCCAGAGGGGGATGTGCCACTTCTTGCGGCACCGCCCATGACCCCGACCGGCTCACCCGCCAGCACGAACTGGCCCAGCTCCACTTCAATCCGTTCCATGCCCGCCAGCAGGATATGGTATCCACCTCCGGCGTTGATAATCAAGAGTTGTCCGTAACTGCGGAACGGGCCGGAATAAACCACCCATCCATCCGCCGGCGCACTCACCTGCGCGCCGGGGCGGGTGGCGATGGTGATACCCTTTTCCTGCCCGCCAACGCCATCATCCGCACCGAAGTTCTTCAGCCGCTTGCCGGCGACAGGCAGGGGCAGAAGGCCGCGCGCATTGGCGAACGCCATGGCCGGGGCAATTCTTCCCGGATCATTGAGGGCGGCAAGCCCGGCGGCGCGGCTGGCCTCATCGGGCGGGCGGGTTGCCTCGGCGGCCTGTGCAGCGCCGGCGGCCCGGGCGGCGGGCGCAACCTCCGCCTCCAGCCGGTTCACCAGCGTATCCACCTCACCGGCATTGCGCGCCACGGCGGCGGCCCGGGTGCGGTCATCCGGCGAGACCGGGTTTTGCGCCACCTGCAGGCGCTGGCGCTCCTTCACCAGCGTTGCGATCCGCGCCTGATCCTCCACCAGCGCGGCGCGCAGGCTGGTCAGGGTCTCCCGGGCCTTGGCCAGTTCCGTGCGCACCCGCACCAGCTCGGAAAGATCGGCGGCCAGCGTTTCCGCCTCCACCCGCATTTCCGGCAGAAGAGCGCCCATGAGAATGGCGGAGCGCACCGAATCCAGCGCATCATCCGGGCGCATCAGCATGGCCGGGGGCGGATTGCGGCCCATGCGCAGAAGCGCGGCCAGCACCTCGCCCAGCACTTCACGCCGCTGGGCAAGGGAAGCGGTGAGCTCCGTCGCCGCGCCATCCAGCGGCTGCAACCGCGCCTCGACCACACTGAGCTGCTGCTCGATGGTGCGGGCGCGGGTGGTGCTTTCGATCAGCAGCTTGTTGAGCTTGGCCCGATCGCCCTTCGCCTCCTCCACCTCGGCCAGCAGGCGCGTGCGCAGCTCTGCCTCGCGCGCCAGATCCGCCTTCAGCGCCTCTGTATCCACCCCTTCCACCAGCGCGCGCGCGGGTGGGCGCGGCGGCAGGGGCACGATGGCGCGGGAGGGCGAGGAAGCCGGGGGCGTGGATGCGGAAGAGCCGGGAACCGGTGGAACGGGAGGGGAGGAAACGGGCGCCGCAGGCGATCTCTGGGCACCGGCGGCAGGAGCCGGGCTCTGGGCGTGCACGAGCGCTTGCCCGGCCATGCCGAACATCAATGCACATACAAGCCGGCCAGTGCGCCACATCATGCGGAGAAGATGCCCAGCAAAGGGTTGAAAACATGTAAAGCCGGGCCGCTCATCGCAGCCCGGCCCCACAGATTACAGAAAAAGCGCCTCCCGGCCCAGCCTGTCTCAGGCCTCCATGCCTTCCAGCTCGCTGATCATGCGGTCAATGAGCGAAAGGCCGGTCTGCCAGAAGGCCGGGTCGCGCGCATCCAGACCAAAGGGTGCCAGCAGTTCGGAATGATGCTTGGTGCCGCCCGCCGCCAGCATCTCCAGATAGCGCTCGGCAAAGCCTTCATTGGCATTTTCATAAACCGCATAGAGCGAGTTCACGAGGCAATCCCCGAAGGCATAGGCATAGACATAGAAGGGCGAGTGGATGAAGTGGGGGATATAGGTCCAGAAGGTCTCGTAGCCGGACGAGAGATTGATCGCCGGGCCGAGGCTTTCCGCCTGCACCTTCATCCAGATCTCGCCGATCGCCTCGGAAGTCAGTTCGCCCTTGCGACGCTGGGTGTGGACCTCGCGCTCGAAGGTGTAGAAGGCAGTCTGGCGCACCACGGTATTGATCATGTCCTCCACCTTCTGCGCCAGCATGATGCGGCGCGCCTCCGGGGTGGCGGCGCCATCCAGCAGGCGACGGAAGGTGAGCATCTCGCCGAAAACGGAAGCCGTCTCGGCCAGAGTCAGCGGGGTCGGGGCCATCAGCGCGCCCTGCCGGCCGGCCAACACCTGATGCACGCCATGGCCCAGCTCATGCGCCAGCGTCATCACATCGCGCGGCTTGCCCTGATAGTTCAGCAGCACATAAGGATGGGCTGAGGGCACGGTGGGATGGGCGAACGCGCCGGGAGACTTGCCGGGGCGCACCGGGGCATCGATCCAGCTCTTGTCAAAGAACACCTGCGCGATCTCGGCCATGCGGGGCGAGAAGGTGGAATAGGCGCCCAGCACCGTATCGCGCGCCTCGGCCCAGCTGATCTCGCGCGTCTCCACCTTGGGCAGCGGGGCGTTGCGGTCCCAGAACTCCAGCCTGTCCTTGCCGAACCAGCGCGCCTTCAGCGCATAATAGCGATGCGACAGGCGCGGGTAGGATGCGCGGATGGAATCCACCATCGCATCCACCACCTCCTGCTCCACCCGGTTGGCCAGATGGCGCGAGGAGGCGACATCCGGGAACTTGCGCCAGCGGTCGGAGATTTCCTTGTCCTTCGCCAGCGTATTGGTGATGAGGCTGAACAGGCGCAGATTCTTCGAGAAGGTCTCGGCCAGTGCCTGCCCGGCGGCCCGGCGCACCTCCTCCTTGGGGTCCTGCATCATGTTGAGCGTGGGCTCGATCGGCAGGTCCTGCCCGTTCACATGGAAGCGCAGGGAGGTGATGGTTTCATCGAACAGGCGGCTCCATGCGCTGCGCGAGGGCCCGGCCTTTTCATGGAAGAGCTGCTCGATGCGGTCCTCGAGCTGATAGGGCCGGTCCTTGCGCAGATCCTCGATCCACGGGCGATAATGGCCAAGCGCCGGCTCCGCCATGGCGGCCTCAAGCGCCGCATCATCCAGCAGGTTCATTTCCAGCGTGAAGAACAGCAGATGGGTGGAGGCGTCGGTGAGGCGCTCCTGAATATCACCATAGAACTTGGCGCGGGCGGGATCGGAGGTATCTCCCGCATAGACAAGGCTGCCATAGGAGGCGATGCGGCCGATGAGATCCTCGATCTCCTCATAGCGCTTCACCGCCCCGGCGAGCGCGGCGCCGCCCTTGCCGCCATCCAGCACCGTGGCCAGCCTGCCCTTGTAATCCGCCTCGAACGCCTTGCAGCCGGCATCCGCCTTGACCAGATCCGCTTCCAGCTCCGGCGCATCCATGGCCGAATAGAGATCGGTCAGGTTCCACTCCGGCAGGGTCTGCACCAGCGGCACCGCCGAGGCATCACAGGAGGAGCGGGAGAACAGGCCTGCGAAGGAGTCATCGAAAGGGAGCATGGGGCCTCCGGTGCAAAGCAATAGGGTCCCTCTCATACCGCGCCGCACGCCCGGCCTACAATGCAGCATTCTCACAGGAGCCATGCACGCTGCCGGAACGGGGCAAATCCTCCTTTTGCCAGCGCCGGTTAGGATTGGTTAACCATGATGGGTGATGCGACCCGCCGCTGAAGGGCACCATGGCACCATCGGCGCCTATCCCTCCGGCACCACCGCAGGGGATGTGCATGAAACGGCCTCCCGAATCAGCCCTGCTGCATCCGGCTGTCGCGCCATCCCCTTATCCGTGGAAAGATTGTTGCGGCGGAGTAACAGCCCCCCAAAATGCCGGCCCAAACACCCTGCTGTGAGTTGATCCTTTAGGATTGTCGCTGCACCACATGGGTTGGGGCGAGAGGTGTGAAGGAGGTTGCCATGCGGGCCGGCGGGCGGAACGAGCATTTTCAGTGTGTTACACAGAATCAGTCAGGGTCGTTCCATGTTCTGGCGCTGCCCGCGCGCAAGGCTGCACCGTCTCGCATGCTGCGCGGCGCAGTGATGCGCCTGTGCATTGCGGCCTCTGCCCTGGCCCTTCTGGCGCATCCGGCTCTGGCGCAGCAGGGACAGCCCAAACCCGGCCCTTCTGCCGCGGCGGTGACAGCACGTGAAATTCTGAACGGCCCGCGCCCTGAAATTCCCGTCACCACGGATCGCGCCGGCATGGGCACCCGTGAGGCACCGTCTGCCGCTCCGGCGCAGCCCCGTACTCCCGCACAGGGCACGGGCCCCGCTCAACCCGCATCCGCACCGGCGCAAGCAACAGCACCGGCGGCGGCCACATCCCCCAACGCCGCCACTCCCTCCGCTGTTCCCTCCGCCGTGGAGAAGCCCTCTTCCGCGCCACAGGCCGGGGCACCGGCGGCCGCACCGTCATCTGCCGCAGAAAGCGCTGCCCCCGTCACAACCGCCCCGCCCAAGGCCGAGGCCAAGGTTGAGCAGCCGGCCCCGGCCCCTACCGCTGCTCCCGCAGCCGCGACAGCACCTGCCACCTCGGCCGGCACTGCGGCTTCCGCTGCGGCTTCCACGCCTGCTGCACCCGAGCCCCCTGCTCCGGCCGCCTCACCCGCTGTTCCACCTTCCGGTTCAGCACAGGCTCCAGCGCCGGTCCGTGGTGGCATCGACAGTGCGGGCGATGCCGCACCCGCGCCACAGGCCGCCGCCACTCCCGCAGCCCAGACAGCAGCACCGGCCCATGCTCCGGCCCCGGCAACCCCTGCCGCGCAGGCCAGCACCGCCCCGGCTGGAAGCGCGCCTGCCGGAACATCCGCTGCCGGCCCAGCTTCTGCCGGCGCCCCGCCAGCCACCTCGGCCCAGACGGCACCGCCACCCGCCACCACACCGGCCGCCCCCGTACAGGGAGCGGCTTCCGCTCCGCCCGCCAAGGCGCTCTCCCCCATCGCTGATGCCCTGGCCACGGCCCTGCTCTCGCCCGAGAAGCTGGCGGCGACCAGTGATGAGCGTCAGGCGCTGTTCGTCTTTTATGCCGCCCGTGGCTATGAGCCTGTTTTCATGAATGAAAAGGGCATCACTGCGCGCGGCTCGGCCATTCTCAAGCGCCTTCGGGCCGCTGGCGAGGATGGGCTGAACCCGGCGGACTATCCCGCAAAGGCGCCGGCTGCGGGGGCGCAGGCCCCGGCTCTGGCCGAGGCGGAGCTGGATCTTGCGGTCGCGGCGCTCACCTATGCCCGCCATGCGCAATCCGGCCGGTTCAACCCGACCCGCATCTCCGCCATGGTCACGCCGACCCGGGACATTCCCCATCCCCAGGCGATTCTGGCGGACCTTGCCTCCGCCCGGGACCCCAATGCAGCGCTGGCGGCCTATAATCCTCCGCATCCGGGCTATCTGCGCCTGAAGGCTGTTCTCGCCTCAATGACAGAGAGGGAACCGGCCAAGCAGGTGACCATTCCGCCCGGCCCCCTGCTGCGGCCCGGCGAGCATGATGACCGCGTGCCCGCCCTGCGCGCCCGCCTCGGCCTGTCGCACGGCGAGGGCGATGAGCGGACCTATGACCCGGAGCTGATGGAAGCGGTGAAGTCCTTCCAGGAAACCCGCATGCATATCAAGCCCACCGGCATGGTGGGCAGCGCCACCGTGCAGGCGCTGAACCAGCGCAGCAGCCGCGGCGCCGGCGCCACGGCCGACATCATCGCCAATATGGAGCGCTGGCGCTGGCTGCCGCGGGACATGGGCCAGCACCATGTGGTGGTGAACATTCCCGAATACATGCTGCGCATCTATTCCGACGGCCGGGCCATCCACTCCACCCGTGTGGTTGTCGGCAAGGCGGATACGCCGACAGCGCTGCTCACCAAGCCCATTTCCTATGCGGTCATCAATCCCTCATGGACCGTGCCCCCCGGCATTGTGCGCCGGGACATGATGCCCATGCTGCAAAGGAACCCGGAGGCCCTCGCCCGTCGCGGGATCGAGGTCACCAAGACCCGTTCCGGCGGCTACACCTTCCGGCAGAAGCCCGGCCCGAACAATTCGCTCGGCCGCGTGAAATTCATGTTCCCGAACGATCACGCCATCTATCTGCATGACACCCCGAGCAAGGCGCTCTTCGGCAATGCCCGCCGTGCCAGCAGCGCCGGGTGCGTGCGCGTGCAGAACCCGTTCGATTTCGGCTCGGTTCTCTTCAATCTCGCGATGGAGGGACAGAAGTGGGATGAGACGCGCTTCACCAGGATGTTTGGCCCCAAGGAGCGCTATATCAACCTCAAGCAGCCCATCCCGGTGCATCTGGTCTATTTCACCACCTCGGCCGATGAGAGCGGACGCCTCTCCTTCCATGAGGACATTTACGGCTTCAATGCCGCGGTGAAGAACCGGCTGGGGCTCGACAGCCGCCGCCACGTGGCGGAGCAGGGCTCAACCCGGAAGAACTGAGCCGGCATCATCAGGGTGCGGGGCATGTCCATGCGGAAACCAGTTGGGACATGATGCCGCACCCTGACGCAAGCATCTGTCATGACAGGAGCTTGCTTGTGTCCGTTCCATCACAGGCATGCTTTTGTTTGCCGCGTGTTTTGTCCATACTGCGCTTCCATTGGCCCTCATGGTCGATACAGGATGACAGGTGAAATCCCTTGGGGACGCACGGCCCAGGCCGGCCCGGCCGCCATACAGGCTCCATAAGGGATGAAGCTGTCAGGATGAGCCTGAACCGGCATATCCGCCCAGGAGATGTCCGTGCCTGAAAATGGCCGGACGCATGCGAAAGCCCGTTGCCTGATGCATCGGGTTTCCCGGAGGCGATGAGAATGAAGCGGTGTGGACGTGACGGCCCGGAAATCTGCGGCGTCAACCTGACCTTAACTGGACCTGGAGAGACTCCATCCGTTTCATGCCGCGATTCTTCTCGCGGCACTGTTCAAAACTGAGTCTCGGGTTCGCGACATTGGCCACAACAACACCGCCGCCCACCACCTGCATTCCGCGCCCTGGCATGCGCATGCCTCTTCTGCGCCGTGGCGCAGGCATGCTGCGCGCATGCCTCGTCGGCGCGGCGCTCCTGGTGGCAGGAACCAGCGCACTGCAAAACGCAGTTGCCAATGGTGACACCCGGACCCTCAGCTTCAAGCACATGCATCGTGGCGAATCCGCCACCTTCACCTTCAAGAAGAACGGGCGTTACGACACCGCCGTGCTGAAGCAGATGGACTATTATCTGCGCGACTGGCGGAACGATAAACAGATCCGGATGGACCCGCAGCTGTTCGACATTCTGTGGGAGGTTTCCCAGGAAACCGGAGCGCGCGCGCCCATCCACATTCTGAGCTCCTACCGTTCGCCTGAAACCAACTCCATGCTGCGCCGGCGCAGCCGGGGGGTCGCCAAGCTTTCCCAGCACACGATGGGCAAGGCGATGGACTTCTTTATTCCCGGCGTTCCGGTTGCAGACCTGCGCGCCGCCGGCCTTCGGCTCCAGCGCGGCGGCGTGGGCTTCTACCCCACCTCCGGCTCGCCCTTCGTGCATCTGGATACCGGAAGCGTGCGCCACTGGCCGCGCATGACCCGCGCGCAGCTCGCCCGCGTGTTCCCGGATGGCAAGACCCTTCATGTGCCTTCCGATGGCAAGCCGATGTCCGGCTATGAAACCGCCCTTGCGGAAGCACAGGGACGCAAGTCCTCCACGGCCTCCAGCTCCGGCGGCAAGAAGAAGAACTTCTTCGCGGCCCTGTTTGGCGGCGGCCATGATGAGGAAGAGGATTCCGCGGCCGTGGCGGCAGCGCCCGCACCGCGTTCCGCACCGGAACCGCGCGCCACTCCGGCCCGCGCAACCGCCGTTGCCGAAGTTGCCCCCCGGCCTGAGCGCCAGCCTGAACTGCGCGCCCCGCGCCCGGCAACCGTAGCCTCCGCCGCCCCCCTGCCCGCCAGCCGGCCCGCAGCCCTGCGCGCGGATGAGGCTCCGGTGCCCCAGCCGCCCCAGATTGCCCGCGCCACGGAAGCAGAATCTGCGCATGCCCGCCTTGCCAGCGCAGCCCCCCTGCCGGTCCGCCGCCCATCGGAGCTTGCGGCGCCCGTGGCCGGTGTGACTGTTGCCCGTCTTGAGCGTGCGCCCCTTCCTGCTGTCATCACCCGCGGTTCCTCCGAAAGCGAGGGCACCCGTGCACTGGGCTATGCCGCAGATGGCGAGATTTTCGGGCCTGAGCCTGTGACCCGCATGGCTTCCGCCCAGACCGCCTCCTCCGCACGGCGCGCGGTGGAAACCCGCCGCAACCGTCGCGAACAGGCGCAGACCCCGAAGATCGCTTTCGACCAGCTCTTCCTCTCTCCGCGGCTGGCCAACACGCTGTATCTGCGGACCCCGGAAGTGCGCATCTTCACCTCCTTCGTCTCCGCGCCGCGTGAGGTGGTGGTCTCCAGCTTTGCGCAGGATCCCAGCTTCGGCCTGACCTCGGGTTTCACCGGGGATGCGATTGCCTCTCTTGATACCCGCAGCTTCAGCCCGCCCGCCATCGCCCTTTCCGGGCGCATGTAGGCGCTGAAGCAGACAGCGCGCCTGTCCTGCACAGGCCCCTAGATATCCGGCCCGCCGGCCCCCGAAGCCGGCGGGCTTTTTCATGCCTGCCGCACGCCTGCACACGGCCGGGCAAGGCACAAAAAAGAAGCCGGCCGAACTGATGTCCGGCCGGCTTCTTTTGCTGTCCCGTCAAGGCCGGGGCCATGACGTGAACGGCTTCAGCTCACAGATAGATACCCAGTGCCTGGCAATAGAGCTCGACAATGGCGTCATGCTCCTTGCGCGCATCCTCGTCTTCCTTGCGCAGCTTGAGAATGGTGCGCAGGGCCTTCACATCGAAACCATTGCCCTTGGCCTCCGCGAACACATCCTTGATGTCGTCCGAGATGGCCTTCTTCTCTTCCTCAAGGCGCTCGATACGCTCGATGAAGGATTGCAGCTGTTCCTTGGCGAAGCCCGCGGGGGCATCCGAAACGTCTTCCGCCACCTGGCAGATCTCCTTGATATGGGGTCAACGCGCCGTTCCGGGAAACATGTTCCCGGCATGCGGCCGGTGATGACATGCACTGTCATGCAGGAAGGGGGCAATATCGCGCCCCCGATTCCGCACAAGTGAGCCATCTCTATCATGCCCGCACGGGAGCAAACAGGAGGTGAACGACATGTTCCGCCTCCATGATGCCCTGATCGCGGCGCACAAGAGTGGACAGATGAAGATGTTCAAGGCTGTATAGCTCCTGTCCGAGATTGACGGGGCCTCTTCTGACAGGCACACAAACGGTCACATGTCTCACAGCTCTGTTCATACTGCCCCCTCCGCCATGGATCGCACCTCGCCCGTGCCATGCCGCATGCTGCTGCGCCGGCTGCGCACATTCACTCTCGCCGCCATGCTGGGCGTGCTGCCCGGCTCCATCCTCATGTCGAGCCTGGCCCATGCCGAGTTCCGCCTGTGCAACCGCACGCAAAGCCGTATCGGCATTGCTGTCGGCTACAAGGAGGGGAATGTCTGGCATACGGAAGGCTGGTGGAATGTCGGTGCGGAAAGCTGCGAGACGCTGCTGCGCGGAGACCTGATGGCCCGCTATTATTATGTCTATGCCGTGGATTACGATCAGGGCGGCGAGTGGACCGGCAAGGCCTATATGTGCACCCGCGACAAGGAGTTCACAATTCGCGGCGCGAATGACTGCCTGGCCCGCGGATTCGAGCGCACCGGCTTCATGGAAGTGGACACGCAGGAGCAAAGATCCTGGACGGTCCAGCTCACGGACAACAACCAGCAGCAGAACACGGCGAGCAACAAGCAGGCCGAAGCCCCGCCCTTGCCCATCGCCCCACCCCCCAGCGCCCGCAAGGACTAGGACAGCTCTGCGGCCCCTCTCCTCTGCGGCCCTGCCCGAAGGTTCGCATCATGCAGCGCGAGACAGGTAAACAGGCCGAGCAGGGCTGACCCCGATCTCCTGTCGCCGGCACATGGTGAGAGACTCAGGCCGCGGATAGGCCTGAAAGCTCAGGCCTCCCGCCCTTCGACAGTCAGGGTAAGCTGGCGCTCCATCTCACGCGCGCTTTCAAACTGCGGGTTCACCACAAGCGCCTTGCGCACCGCTTCCAGCGCCAGCTTGTCCTCACCCATATCCTTCAGAATCAGCGCGAATGCATAGAGCATGGTGAAGTGACGCGGTTCACGCGCCAGCACTTCGCGAATATCGGCAAGGGCCGCGCCGAAATCATCACGCAAATAATGCAGGGTGGCGCGGCGGGCGCGCAGGCCGAGGGCATCCGGCTCGATATCTATGGCCTGATCGAGCAGGTTCAGCGCCAGATCATTCTGCTTGGCATGCAGGGCCGCCGTGGCGCGGGACATCAGCAGATCAATCGCCGGGCTGCCCGTCTCCGCGAACAGGCGGTCGAGACGATCGCCAATCATCTGGGCGCTTTCCGCATCCGGTGCCAGACTGAGCGCGGAGAACAGGGCCTCAAGCCGTCCGCGCGGGTCCATCGGCTTTGCCGGGCGGGCGCTTTCGGGTTCAGCCGGCTGTGTCTTGTCTGTTCCGGCCTGTGCGGATGGGCGCGGGGCGCGCAACTCCATCGCCGGATCATCCGGCCGGATCTGCGGCCGAGACTGGGGCGCGGTGAATTCGGATGGAGGCAAAGCCCCCTCCCCCTCATCGGCCTCATCTGGGCCGACAAATCCGCAGAGCAATATGGCCAGAGCCGCACCGCCCATGGCGCGGGCAAAGGCCAGCCGCGCATGCGAACCATGGCCAAAGGGAGAAGAGAACTTCATCCGGCGCTCTCCTGCTTCCAGCAGGCCAGACAAACGAAAGGGCGGAAGCGCGACATTCATCCGGGGAATGTCGGACCTTCCGCCCGTTTCGTCAACCAATCTGAACATGCTCCACCCGAAACGCCTGCCTTGCAGGCGGGTGGAAGCGCAATCAGCCCTGACGCACCTTGAAGCGCTTCTGGGTCTTGTTGATGATGAAGACGCGGCCTTTGCGGCGCACCAGACGGTTGTCACGGTGGCGGGTGAGAAGCGCCTTCAGGGAATTACGGATCTTCATGACAATTGACCTTCGGCCGACCGCGGCGCGCATGCCGCGCGGCTCGTCGACACTGTTGTGTTGAATCTGGCTCGGGTGATAAGGGGCGGCAGGCGTCCTGTCAATGGATTCGCCCCTTCATCATGCTGACATATCAGATTCATGCACCCTGCCAGCGCGCCCGCAGATAATGCGCGGCGAAGGGCACGATGGCCGGCACCATATCCTGCTCGCCATGCACCACCAGCACATCGCTGAACTCCGGCATCTCCTCCCGGGCGATGAAGGCGCGGATGCGACAGGCCAGCTCCTGTGCCGGCATGGCAAAAACCAGCCGCTTCAGCAGGGCCAGCCGCGGGCCATCATACACAGCGGTGAAGCCCAGATCCTGCGCGACATCCTCGGGCAGGAGGCCGGTTTCCTCGGTCAGCTCGCGGGCGGCGGAGGCGGCCAGATCCACTCTCCCACCAGCCGTGACATCCGACAGGTCCGGCGTGCCACCGGGGAAATAGATGCGCCCGCTGGCGGATGTGTGCGGTGCCATGACACCCAGCACAATGCCACCGTCCGAGCCTTCCAGAACGTTCAGGGCAAAGGCATTGCGCAGGCCCATATCCGGCCAGCCCTGCGCCTGCCACCACAGGAAGGTGGCGAAATCGGTCTGGCGGAAAGCCCCGCGCAACACGCCATTTTTCAGTGCCGCATCGCGCAGCAGCAGAATCGCCCCATTCCACAGATGCGGATTGGCAGCCAGGCGCATCGCAAAATACGCCTCCACTTCGGCCCGATGCGGTTCCGTTTCCGGCCAGCCACCGGGCTCCAGCGTGAAGTCCAGCGCACGGACCGGCACGATGCGCCGGTCCTCTTCTTCATTCCAACCCAAAGCGGGGCTCACGCCTTCACGCCATCAAGCGCGGGATAGTCCACATAGCCCTTCGCACCACCGCCATAGAGGGTGGCCCGGTCCAGCTCGTTCAGCGGGGCATCCCGGCGCAGGCGCTCCACCAGATCGGGATTGGAGATGAACGGACGGCCAAAGGCCACCAGATCCGCCTTGCCTTCGGCAATCACCTTCCCGGCAAGGGCCTTGTCATAGCCGTTATTCACCATCCATGGCCCGGTGAAGCGGCGGCGCAGCTCATCGAAGGAGAAGTCCGGGGCAATGTCGCGCGGGCCGCCGGTTGCGCCCTCCACCACATGCACATAGAGCGGATGACGCTTTTCCAGTTCCTCCAGCACATGGTTGAACAGCGGCTGGGGGTTGCTCTCGCTGATGCCATTGGCCGGCGAAACCGGGGAGAGGCGCAGGCCGGTGCGGGCCGCGCCGATTTGTGCGATCACCGCATCCATCACCTCGAGCAGGAAGCGGGTGCGGTTGGCGATGGAGCCGCCATAGGCATCCGTGCGCCTGTTCGCGCCATCCTTCAGGAACTGGTCGATGAGATAGCCATTGGCCGCATGCACCTCCACGCCATCAAAGCCCGCCTTCACGGCATTGGCCGCAGCCTTGCGGTAATCCTCCACGATGCCGGCAATCTCGCCGATTTCCAGCGCCCGCGGCTCGGAAACATCCTCAAAGCTGTTGTTCACATAGGTCTTGGCCTGCGCGCGCAGGGCGGAAGGGGCCACGGGTGCGCCGCCGCCCGGCTGGAGCGAGCTGTGCGAGATGCGGCCCACATGCCAGAGCTGGATGACGATATGCCCGCCGGCCGCATGCACGGCATCCGTGATGGCGCGCCATGCCGCCACCTGCTCATCGCTCCAGATGCCGGGCGTGTCCTGATAGCCCTGCCCCTGCTGCGAGATGGGGGAAGCCTCGGTGATGATGAGTCCGGCGCTGGCGCGCTGGGTGTAATAGTCCACCGCCAGTGCGGAGGGCACATTATGGGCATCGGCCCGGTTGCGCGTGAGGGGGGCCATGACGATGCGATTGGCCAGCGTCATGGCACCAAGCTGAAACGTGTCGAACAGGGAAGGCGTGGTCATGAATGGTTCCCGCTTTGCCCGGGTATCAGGCCGAGCCTGCCCGGTTCCGGAGAAAGACGCCGCCCGCCGCATGGGATGGTTCTTCATCCATGCGCCCTGAAGGCTGCCTCTCCCGACAGGGAGAGATTGGCGTCAGCCCCCGGGACAACAGCGGTTCTGCCAGCGGCGCTCTGCGTATCGCGGTGCAGGATACGCCCTTCATGTGACAATGCAAAATGCCGCTGCGTCAGATATGCAGCACCCCTTCGGTGATGATGACCGCATGGCCGCCCACCGTGACCGAACCTTCCACCAGCGCGCCATCGCGCACGCTGAAGCCCAGTTCCATCCGGCTTGGCCGGCCCATCTCCACACCCTGGTCGATACGCACCTTGTGGTGACCATCCACCCGGGTTTCCGCATCCAGCAGAAGGGCGGGAAAGGCCGCGGCGGCGGAGCCGGTGGCCGGATCCTCCAGAATGCCAAGGCCGGGAGAGAACATGCGGGCGCGATAGTCCGCATCCCCCTCCTCATCAAGCGTGTAGACATAGACCGTCTCGCCATAGGCCCCGAGGGTTGCGAGGGAGGCGGCCTCATCCGGGCGGGCGCGGGCAAGGGCGGTCAGGTTCGCCACAGGCACATAGAGAAAGGACAGGCCCGCTGTCGCCACCACCGGGCGGTGGGCATCAAAGCCGATATCCTCCGGCTGAAGATTGAGCGCCTGCGCGCAAGCCTCGCGCGAGATGTCCACCGTGCCCAGCTCGCAGCGGCGCGGCACGGAAAAAACGGCGTGTCCCCGGCGCGGCTGGTCTTCCTGCAGGCTCACCTCGCAGCTCACCGGGCCGATCATCTCCTCCAGCACCATTTTGCCGCCCTTGCGCTGGGCCTCCATGGCCAGCAGGATGGCCGTGCCCACCGTGGGATGGCCGGCAAAGGGCATTTCATGGGCAATGGTATAGATGCGCAGGCGCGCCCGCCTCTCCGCCTGCCGGGGCGGAAACACGAAAACCGTCTCGGAAAGATTGAACTCGCGCGCAATCTGCTGCATCGCCGCTTCATCCAGCCCCTCGGCATCGAGAACCACAGCGAGCGGATTGCCGCCAAAGGGGCGTTGGGTAAACACATCCAGCGTCACGAAGCGGCGCGGCATCGCATTCTCCCTTCAGGTTCAGATGGAAGCGGCATCCCGGCAGGCGCACCGCAAACAGGCAAGGCAATGCCGCAGGCTGCCTCAAATCGCCACGGGCGTGAAGACCCGTGAGGGCCGCACAAACTCTTCCTGCGCCTCCACCAGCAGCAATTCGCGCGAGTGTGCCTTTTCCGTCTGCTCCAGAACCCCGAAAATGGAGGACACAGCCGCCTCCAGCGCCGTGGCGGAGCTGCCCGAGCGCAGCCAGTGGAAGAAGAACAGCGCGGCAATGGCATCCCCCGCGCCATTGGGCACCAGATTGAGCCGCGGCGTACGCACCAGAAAACGCCCCTCCGGGCCCGAGGCCAGAAGATCGATAAAGCCTTCCGGCGTTTCCCGCGTATGCAGGCTGGTGATGAGGATTTCCGCCGGTCCGCGCCGATGCAGAGCATCACACGCCTTCAGCGCATCAGCCAGATCCACCACCTCATGGCCGGCCAGATATTCAAGCTCGAACTGGTTGGGGGTGATGACATCGGCCCGGGGCAGCGCCTGATCGCGCATGAATTCCGGAATGCCGGGGCCGACAAAAACCCCGCGCCCCACATCGCCGATCACCGGATCACAGCAATAGGCGGCCCTGCCATTGGCAGCGCGCACCCGGGCCACGGCAGACAGAATCGCCTCGCCAATATCGGCAGAGCCCATATAGCCGGAAAGCACGCCATCACAGCCGGGCAGCACGCCCCGCGCGGCAATGCCCTCGACCAGATCGCCGATGATGCCGGCCTCGAACACCTGCCCCTGCCATGCCCCATAGCCGGTATGGTTCGAGAACTGGACCGTATGGATGGGCCACACCTCGACACCCAGACGCTGGAGCGGGAAAACCGCGGCGTCATTGCCGACATGCCCATAGGCGACATGGGACTGAATGGAGAGAATATTCATCCGGCGCATCATGGCGAAAGCTCTGGCAACCCCAGGAAGTGCAACGCGGCAGCGCTGCATGCATTCTGCCGGTATGCCTTCACCATGTGGCAGGATGCAAACACATTCGCCCGCAAGCCTGCGACAAATCCTCCGCAGGCAACAGTTCGCACCGTCACGGCCCACCGCCCGCTCAGAACACCCTTTGCGCCATGAGCAGGATCTGGGACGCCTTCTGGGCAGGCTCCGGCAGGCCATAGCCGGTATTCACATAGTCCCTGGCCTTGTACATGTTGTAATCATACTGGAGATACATGCTGAACGATGATGTGGCCTGCCAGACAATGTTTCCGCCAAAGTTGTAATTGACCCCGCCGGAAGCACCCAGGCTGGCCTGCGCCTCGGCACTGTTCAGTTCGAATGCGCCATAGCCGCCGAACAGGGTCACATTCCAGTAAGCGTTGAAATTATGCACATATTGCGCGGTGGCATTCCAGCCGCTCACCGTACTGATGCTGCCATCCGAATTGATGAAAGCATCCGGCGGATTGAAATTGCCGGATGGATTGACGAGGCCGAGATAGGAAACAGCACCATCCGTATAGGCCGCCTGCAAATAGAGATTATCCCCCTGAGCGATCTGCGGCAGATTGAACATCAGGCCGGCCTGTACCGCATAGCCCCAGATCGCGCCTTGCTGCCATGTGCGCAGGCCAGCGCCCGTGCCCTGCGTGGCAATGGCCGCCTCCCGGTGCAGGGCGCCGGAGAGCTGGAACTCGCCCCAGTCTCCGCTCTGCTGAATGTTGCCGACAAGATCGGGCAGTTTCGATCTGGCCGCGAACTGCCGCGCGATGGCGGCATTGGCATGGCTGATCCCCTCATTGCGCACGGATGATTCCTCCAGCGCCAGGGTCGCGGACCAGCCGCCGCCAAACTCCGTCGTGTAAGCCAGTATCGGAAGATGGGTTTCATCACCCACCGTTACAGGGTCTGTGCCATAGATATTCAGATTGGCGTAGAAATCGAAGGTGGATTGCTTCACCCCCGCTGTCAGCCCGCCAAACTGGAGATAGGCGCGCCAGGGCACCAGCACCGCCTCAGCACCGCCATTCGGCATGGACAAGCCCCAGTCCTGCGCGGTGCGCATCTGGAAGCGCAGATCCATCATGCTGCGCAGCAGGCCATATTCTGTATTGGTGCGCGCATCCAGCTCAAAACCATAGGTCGAGATGCTGTAAGAGCGGTGATCCTGCTGCGGCATGCCGGTATATGTATTGTAATATCCCTCTGCCCACAGATACCCGCCGAGACTGATGCAAGTGTCCGTTCCCGGTATCTGCCAGAATTTTCCATCAAAGCTCTCCCCATAGCCCGTGCACTGGCGGACATGGGAAGCGGCATGAGCCTTTCCGGTTCCGGGAAGCGGTTCTGCGGCCATCAGGACGGTCGAGGGTGAGGCAAAAGCCAGCACACCACTGAAAGCAAAAAGAATTTGCCGACCTGCCACCATCCAGCCAGATGTCTCATCCACCACGAATGCCCGGCCCCACCCGGAACAGGATCGTCCGGGAAGAGAGCCTTGAGGGAGCATCATCTCCCGCGAGGGGAAGAGGAATACACCATCCGTCGCATTATTCTAAGCGGCGCATCCATCCGGCAAGATGTGAAGGCCCGCATTTCCGGGGCGCACATGTCCGGCCCGGCGGATGGATGGTGACCTGCTGACGCCGGCCCTTCGCGCTATCTGTCGGGACTCACAGGCATGTTTGCGCGGCCGGGAATCGGGAGCGCCTTTTCCGGAGGCATCCCCAGCGCGCGACCTCCCGCTTTCTCATCCCCAAAAAGTTTAACATCCGGTGAAGAGAGGCGAAGGCGCATTCCCGATTGGAGCCGCATCAAGCAAATGCCATGGATATACTGTGAATATCAGCAACAAGCTGATCGGCCAAAATCTCCACAGATTTAACATATCACCTCATGAGCAATGTGCTTTATGTTTATTCTGATGACAAATAACATAAGAATACCATCGCCCTAAGCCGGATACAGATGGGGTGAAGACAGCAAATCCCCCTTAAAGCCATGTTTTTCTGGCATATGACATATGCGCGGACAGGCCGCTCTACGATCCAGAAAACCCGCCATCTGAAAGAGCCGGCCTTCACCCTGCAGCATTCACATACCGCTCCCGAGGCCTTTTCCAACAGTGGGAACCTCATACTTTCAGTCTAGGCGGGACCTCTTTTATATTTGATCTAAGGTACTGATATTGCATGGATTTCCATGCCAGCTATAATCCCTGCCGAGAGCATTATCTTGTTCATACTTTGGTACGACAAGAAAAGAAGGGGGATACTTTAATGGCAGAGAATTCAAACTCATCCAGTTCGAAGGGGGCGACTACAACCTCCACTGTAAAGCGCAATGCCTTTATGGCGTATCTTGCGGTAATGGGCCCCGGCCTTGTGGTGATGCTGGCTGATACGGACGCCGGCAGCCTTATTACAGCCGCACAAAGTGGTGCGCAGTGGGGTTACACTCTTCTCTCTGCCCAGATCATCCTCATCCCGATCGTATATATGGTGCAGGAACTCACCATTCGTCTTGGTGTCGTCACTGGCAAGGGCCATGGCGAGCTGATCGAGCATCACTTCGGTCGCGGCTGGGCCTATCTTTCCGTTTCCACCCTGATCATCGCCTGTGTGGGCGCGATTGTGTGTGAAATGAGCGGCATCGCCGGCGTGGGCCTGATGTGGGGCATTCCCACCTGGGTCTCCTGCGGCGCAATGGCTGTCTTCCTCATTCTGGTGGCTGTCACCGGCTCCTATCGCCGCGTGGAACATATCGCCATCGCCATCGGCCTGTTCGAGCTGGTGTTCCTTGTCACCATGGTCATGTCCAACCCGGACCCGAAGCAGGTGGCCGAAGGCCTGGCCAGCTTCCCCTATTCCAACCCCAACTACATGTTCCTCGTCGCGGCCAATATCGGCGCCGTGGTCATGCCCTGGATGATCTTCTACCAGCAGTCCGCCGTGGTGGATAAGGGCCTGAAGATCAAGGACATGGAGGACTCCCGCTGGGATACCGCCATCGGCTCCGTTATCACGCAGCTGGTCATGATCGCCATGCTGGTCACCACCGCCGCAACGCTGTGGGCCAATAATGAAGGCGGCGTGGACCTGAACACCGTGGAGCAGATCTCCGAAGCCATCACCCCGCATCTGGGTGAAACGGCCGGTCGCATCCTGTTCTCTCTCGGCATGGTGGGCGCCGCCCTTGTGGCTGCCATCGTGGTGAGCCTCACCGCGGCCTGGGGCCTTGGTGAAGTCACCGGCTATCGCCGCAGCCTGGGTGATGGCCTGAAGGCCGCCCCGTGGTTCTATGTGGTGTATGTGCTGGTTCTGGCCATCGGCGCGTCTGTCGTGCTCTCCGGCGTGAACCTGATCGACGTGAACATCTTCGTGCAGGTTGTGAACGCCCTGCTGCTGCCCATCGTGCTCGGCTTCCTTGTGGTGCTGTCCATGAAGGCGCTGCCGGAGAAGTACCGCCTGAAGGGCGCCTATATGTGGGTGGTCATCGTGGTGTCTGTCGTGATGTGCGCCCTGGGTGTGTATTCCGGCATCATGGGCATCTTCATGAGCTGAGGGCCCTGCCCGCTTCCATATCTCGACCGGCCGGGGCGACCCGGCCGGTTTTTTCATGCGCTCTTTCATGCGCGAAAGCGATTTATAGGGGCCTGAATGCGGATGACGCCGGAGCGCAGATACGCTCCGGCGTCATCCTGATCGAAGGGCCTCTGTCATCCACATGACGGGCCGGTGCCAGCGGAGCCGGAACTCAAACCAACCCCAGTATAACTGCGCCAACGAAGCCGAAGGCTGCACAAAACTGGACGATGGTGAGCAGATACTCCGTCATCACGGGCACCTCTCGCTATCGATCTTGAAAAGAGAATAGCCGAACCAGAAATTTTGAAAAGCCCCAAGATGTGCTGCATCGCAGGCAAGAAACCGCCGCAGCGCAACAGGATGAGAGGGGCAAAAATTCATGTGCCGGAGCTTCAATGCATTTTCCATCCCGCAGCATAGGTGCGGCGCAATACTGTGCTCTGGAAAATCTGAAAATATGAATCCGGGCGCGGCAAGAAAAAGCCATGGAACATGGCGCGCCTGATTCCTGTGCGGCCCCGCGGAGGCTTTGCGCTCAGGGCCGGACGGATCAAGCGGCAAGGTCAGGCGGCATCTACACGCCCGGACTTGTGAGGAACTGCCCTTGTGCTGCTCCGGGCTGAATGCCATCAGCCCCACCCGCTTGCGAGCGGGGAGCGAGGTGCAGGGCGGGAAGCCCTGACACCATCAATCCACTCTTGAAAAGAACCGGCGCACCGCGAACATCAGATCCCCTCAAGGAGCCGATGCAGCGCCGCGCAGGCGGGCGCCATCACTGGCGGTAATGCTGAATGCGCGTGGTGCGCAGGCCCGGCAGGCCATGGCGATCAATGGAAGCCTGCCAGGACAGGAACTCGTCCACTGTCAGCGTATAACGGCGGCACGCTTCATCCAGCGAAAGCAACCCTCCACGTACGGCCGCCACCACCTCCGCCTTGCGACGGATGACCCATCGCCGTGTATCTGGAGGTGGCAGGTCTGCAATGGTGAGCGGGCCACCATCAGGGCCGATCACATATTTCACCCTCGGCCGGCAGGCATCGGTCATCTCTACGCCACCTGTTCACTACTCAATACAGGCTGATAGTGGCCCAATGCCATGAACATTTTGCTAATGAAAACAATAACCTGAGTGTTTACCTCTATTAATGGAAGGTGAATTAATTATTTTATTTTGGTAAACGCCGGAAAATTGCCAGTGATAGAAAAACATATACTCAATTACTCAAGTTGAAATACAGGATACAAGACACATAAAACACACATCCGCCATATGATACCCCGATACCTCAGCAGAATAATGCGCTTCACTTGTAGCCGAATGGCGTATTACCCCCGCAGCCAGCTTGCGTGGAGGCGGCAAAATCTCTCCCGCGCCACCATTGGCAAAACAATGATCCTTCAGGCGCAGGCCCGCTGATGCAAAAACGAGAGGCCCGGAATGCGCATCACCGCATATCCGGGCCTCTTTCTGTATCCGCTCAGCCTTTTACAGCTTCAGATCCGCGCAAACCTTAACCTTCGATACGGTCGAAATCGGCAATGCCACGGGTGGCCGCGCGAATTTCATCCAGCAGTTTCAGGCGGTTCTCACGCAGTTCCGCTTCGGGCGCATTCACGGTCACCGCATCGAAGAAGGAATCCACCGGGCCACGCAGGTCCGCCAGCGCGGTCATCGCGGCCTCGAAATCCTCAGCCGCCACGGCCCGTGCCACCCGCCCCTTCACATCCTCGATGGCGGAAGCAAGCTTCTCCTCCTCCGCCAGCTTCAGCAGCGTGGCATTGGTGGGGCCGGCATAGGCGCGCCCATCCTTCTTTTCCTCGATGCGCAGAATGTTCACGGCGCGACGGTAGCCCGCCAGCAGGTTCTTGCCGTCTTCTGTTTCAAGGAAGCGGGCCAGCGAGGTCATGCGGTTGACGAGCTGGAACAGGTCATCCTGCCCCTCCAGCGCGAACACCGCATCCACCAGATCAAACCGCGCGCCATGATCGCGCAGATGCACCTTCAGGCGATCGGCGAAGAAGGAGAGGAGATCAGTAGCACAAGAATCAATTTTAGAGCGGAAACGGGGATGATCCAAGAATACAAAGCTATTAACATCTTCCGGGTCATCTGGGACAATATTCCCTGTTAGACGTGTTGCTACATCCTCTCCGAGATCCATACGTCCTGTCTGCTCACCAATATGCTTTGAGAGCTGTAACGCGGCTTCAACATCTAAAGATTGAATGGTTTCTAAAACCCCAGAAACACCAAGCCTAAACAAATCACCCAGCCGCACCCGCACCCCGTTCTCCAGAATGATGCGGATGATGCCGAGCGCGGCGCGGCGCAGGGCATAGGGGTCCTTCGAGCCGGTGGGCTTTTCATCAATCGCCCAGAAGCCGGCCAGCGTGTCGATCTTGTCGGCCAGCGCCACGGCGATGGAAACCGGCGCGGTCGGCACGCGGTCACCCGGCCCCTGCGGCTTGTAATGCTCCTCACTGGCCGCCGCGACTTCCGCCGGCATCCCCTCGCCCGCCGCATAATAGCGGCCCATCAGGCCCTGAAGCTCGGGGAACTCGCCCACCACCTCGGTGAGCAGGTCGGCCTTGGCCACCAGCGCGGCCTGCTCGGTGAGCGCCGCATCGGCCCCCACCTTTGGTGCCAGCACCTTCGCCAGCCGCACGATGCGCTCGATACGCGCCTGCTGGCTGCCCAGCTTCTCGTGGAAGGTGATCTGCGCGAATTTCGGCAGGTTCTTTTCCAGCCCGTTGGCCCGGTCCGTATCCCAGAAGAACTTGGCATCGGACAAGCGGGCGCGGATGACGCGGCCATTGCCGGCCACGATCGCCTTGCCGCCATCATGCGCCACAAGGTTGGAGATGAGGATGAAGCGGTTGGCGAGGCGCCCGGTCTTCGGGTCCTTCAGCACAAAGCACTTCTGGTTGGCGCGGATGGTGGCGCGGATGACCTCGTCGGGAATATCAAGGAAGCGCTCCTCGAATTCGCCCATCAGCACCACCGGCCATTCCACAAGGCCGGCCACCTCTTCCAGCAGCCCCTCATCCTCCACCAGCTCCAGCCCGCGGGCGAGGGCGAGATCCTTGGCGTCATTCAGGATGATGTCCTTGCGGCGCTCGCGGTCCACCACAACCTTGGCGGCTTCCAGCTTCGCCATCCAGTCATCCAGCCGCTTCACGCTGATGGCCTGCGGCGCGAGGAAGCGGTGGCCATAGGTGATGTTGGAGGCCTTGATGCCGTCGACCTCAAACGGCACCACTTCCGGCTCATCCACCTCCGTGCCGAAGGTGCAGACGATGGAATGCAGCGGACGCACCCAGCGCAGGCTGCCGGAGCCCCAGCGCATGGATTTGGGCCAGGGGAAGGTGCGGATGATCTGCGGCATGAATTCCGCAATCACCTCAGGGGTCGGGCGGCCGGCGCGGTGAATATGGGCGACATAGAAGTCCCCCTTCTTCGGGTCGCTGTGCACATGCGCCTGTTCAATGGACTCAAGACCCGCACTCTTGAGGAACCCCGCCAGCGCCGCCTCGGGCGCACCCACGCGCGGGCCTTTCTTTTCCTCATGCTGGTCGGCCTGCTTGCCGGGCAGGCCGTGCACCACCAGCGCCAGCCGGCGCGGAGTGACAAAGGCTTTCGCGCCCTCATAGAGCAGGCCGCGCTCCACCAGGGCATCGGTGACAAGCTTCTTCAGGTTTTCAGCCGCCTGCGCCTGCATGCGGGCGGGAATTTCCTCGGAGAAGAGTTCAAGCAGAAGATCGGGCATGGGCTCTATTCAGTAATGGCGCGCGTCGAGACGACAGCAGCGAAGCAATCATTGATTTCCGCAAGGGCGGCGTGATGCAGGATGTGGGCCGGAATATCCGCACCGCCCATCGGGTCGGGCAGCGCGCGGGTGGCGGCGCCGTCCCCCACCACAAAGGCGGGAATGCCCAGATGAAAGGCGGCGCGAGCTGTCGTGCTCACACACATATGGGTCATGAATCCGGCGAAGATCATGGTGCTGCGCCCGGTTGCACGGAAGCGCTCCAGCAGGTCCGTTTCATGGAACGAGCTGGGCTTTGTCTTCTGCACCACCGCTTCACCGGCAAGAGGAATGGCCGGGGCGGCAAAGCCGTATCCCGCCCCTTCCGGGTCAAATGGCGCACCGCTGCCCGCCGGGGCCTGATGCTGCACATGAATGACCGGCACCGCACGGGCGCGCGCCACGTCCAGCAGCTTGCCGATATTGGCCAGCGCGGGCTGCACGCCATCCAGCGGCAACAGGCCATCCACATATTCGCGCTGGGCATCGATCAGCACCAGCACGGATGAATCAAGATCGATAGCGGGCGCGGGAAGGCCGGCGAGCTGCACCAGGGTCTTTGCGCTGCTCATGCCGCGTCCTTGCCAAGGTTCACGCCGCCGGCATCCGTCTTGAGCCAGGCCGCGCCGCATGCCTTCGCCAGCTCGCGCACGCGCAGGATATAGCTCTGCCGCTCCGTGACGGAGATGACGCCGCGGGCATCCAGAAGGTTGAACACATGTGAGGCCTTGATGCACTGGTCATAGGCGGGTAGCGCCATCAGGTGCCTTTCGCCGGCATCCCCGGCCTCGATGTAGCGTTTGCAGGCCGCCTCCGCCATGCGGAACTGCTCGAACAGCATGTCCGTATCGGCATGCTCGAAATTGTGCCGGGAATATTCCTGCTCGGCCTGAAGGAACACATCGCCATAGCTGATCTTTTCAGCGCCCTCGCGACCATTGAAGTTCAGGTCGTACACATTCTCCACGCCCTGCACATACATGGCGAGGCGCTCCAGCCCGTAGGTCAGCTCACCCGATACCGGTGCGCACTCGAAGCCGGCGACCTGCTGGAAATAGGTGAACTGCGACACTTCCATGCCATCGCACCAGCACTCCCAGCCCAGCCCCCATGCGCCCAGGGTGGGGCTCTCCCAGTCATCCTCCACGAAGCGCACATCGTGCAGGCCCAGATCAATGCCGATCGCCTCAAGCGACTTCAGATACAGTTCCTGAAGATTCTCGGGCGAGGGCTTCAGGATGACCTGGAACTGGTAATAATGCTGGAGGCGGTTGGGGTTCTCGCCATAGCGCCCGTCCTTCGGGCGGCGGGAAGGCTGCACATAGGCGGCCCGCCAGTGCCTGGGGCCGAGCGCGCGCAGCGTGGTGGCGGGGTGGAAGGTGCCCGCGCCCACTTCCATGTCATAAGGCTGAAGGACAACGCAGCCCTGATCAGCCCAGAAACGCTGAAGGGTCAGCAGCAGGGCCTGAAAGGAACGGTCGGGCCGCATATGGGCGGGCAAGGCTGGGTCGATCATGAAGTCTCGCGGCAATGAACCTGCGGGGCCGGACATCACGCGCCTTCTGCCATTCCTCAAACGGAGGCCGAAAACCCGTGCCACCCGAACCCGGCGGGAAGAACGGACAGTGCCCTGAACGGGCACCGGGACAGTAGTTTTTCAACTCTTCGAGATCAAGGCGAAGATGGCGCCGCAGACAGGCGGAAGCCTTCCGGGCCGCAATCATCCCATGGGAAACGGAAAAGCTGCCCCATGAAAAAACCCGCGCGAAGGTCGCGCGGGCTTTTTGTTCATGCAGAGCGCAAAGCGCCCCCCGCCTCAGCCGCCACGGGCGCGGGCGCGCACCATGAAGTCGTCATAGGAGAACTCGCCGATCTGCCACCACAGATAGGAGCTGCTGCGCACGGCCTTGATCTGGTCCCATGCCTTGCGGAAATCCGGGTTGGTCTCGGAAATCTCGGCATAAAGCTCATTGGCCGCCTTGTAGGCTGCCTCCAGCACATCATTGGGGAAGCGACGCAGCAGGGCGCCCTGCTTCACCAGATTCTGGATGGAGACGGGGTTTTCGGCATCATAACGGGCGGTGAGGGTGTTGTTCGCCTCGGCGGCCGCCGCCTCCACCATGGCCTGGTAGACCTTGGGCAGCTTCTTCCACTCGTCCTGATTGATGAAATAGTTGACGCCCGCGCACCCTTCCCACCAGCCGGGATAGTAATAATAGGGCGCAACCTTGTAGAGGCCGAGCTTCTCGTCATCATAGGGGCCGACCCACTCGGCCGCATCAATGGTGCCGCGCTCCAGCGAGGGATAGATATCCGCGCCCGCAAGCTGCTGGGGCACCACGCCCAGACGCGAAAGCACCTGCCCGCCAAGGCCGGCGATACGCATCTTCAGGCCCTTCAGGTCATCCAGATTCTTCAGTTCCTTGCGGAACCAGCCCCCCATCTGCGCACCGGTGTTGCCGGCAGGCAGCATGTGGACATTGTACTTCTGGTAGAAGGTGTTCAGCAGTTCCAGCCCGCCCTGATAATAGAGCCAGGCATTGAACTGGCGGGTGTTCAGGCCGAAGGGAATGGTGCTGCCGAAGGCGAAGGTCGGATCCTTGCCCACATAATAATAGGAGGCGGTGAAGCACATCTCCACGGCCTTGTTCTGCACGGCATCCAGCGCCTGCAGGCCGGGCACGATCTCACCGGCCGCGAACACCTGCACCTGAAACTTGCCATCGCTCATCTCGGCCATGCGGCGGGCGAAATTCTCCACCGTGCCATAGAGCGTGTCCTGCGACTTCTGGAAGGAGGCGGTGCAGCGCCAGCGCACTTCCGGCTGGGTCTGGGCGATGGCCGGCATGGCAACCGCAGTGGAAGCTGCAATGCCTGCCCCAGCGGCAGTGAGAAATTCACGGCGTTTCATCAGGCCCACTCCTCAAACATGCACCCGTGCGCCAGGCAGGGCCGACGGGCATCCGTATTCTCGATCCTCCCGGCGGCACAGGCGCACCGGGGTGATGCCGGCACGCCAGACGCGCCAGATCATCCGCCACCTGTTTAAAGAAAGCGGGCAAGAGAAGAAAGGCTTTTCACACCTGAAAACAGAGCAAAAACCCCTGTTTACTGCCTGAAAAGCCCTTCCGCGAAGACAAGGGGAAAAGGATAAAAGGTCAGCAATACTGACTATTCCATGACAATCCGCGGCGCGGCCTTCACGTCCGTGCCCAGCCTTTCCAGCGCCGCCTTTACCCCAGCCGCCACATGCCGGTAAGGCGCGGCCTGCGGCCCGTCCGGGTCTGCCACCAGCACCGGGCGGCCGGCATCGGAAAGCTCGCGGATGCTCATATGCAGCGGAACCTCGCCCAGGAACGGCACGCCGAGCCGGTCTGCCTCCGCATGGGCACCGCCATGGCCGAAAATATCCGAGCGGCCGCCGCAATGGGGGCACACGAAATAGGCCATGTTCTCCACCACGCCGAGAATGGGCACATTCACCTTCTCGAACATGGCGATGCCCCGCCGGGCATCGATCAGCGCCAGATCCTGCGGGGTGGAGACGATCACCGCCCCGGCCAGTTTCACCTGCTGCGCCATGGTGAGCTGGGCATCGCCGGTGCCGGGGGGCATATCCACCACCAGCACATCCAGCTCGCCCCAGGCCACATCGCGCAGCATCTGGGTGATGGCGGACATCACCATCGGCCCGCGCCAGATCATGGCCGTATCCTCTGCCACCAGGAAGCCGATGGACATGACCTTCAGCCCGAAGGCATCCAGCGGCTTGATGAGCTTGCCCTCGCCTTCCGGCTTCTGGTTCAGCCCGGTCAGGCGCGGCACCGAGGGGCCATAGATATCGGCATCCAGCAGCCCCACCTTCAGGCCCAGATCCTTCAGCCCCAGCGCCAGATTGATGGAGGTGGTGGACTTGCCCACCCCGCCCTTGCCAGAGGCCACGGCAATGATGGATTTCACCCCGGGAATGCTGATGGCCCCGCGCGGGGCACCGCCGGCCGCCGGCCTTCCCGGCGCATGGGCATGTGCCGCCGCCCCGCCGGATGGACGGGCAGAGGCCGGGTTGTGCGTGGCGATGCCGGCCGGGCGCTCGGCGGTCAGCATCACCAGAGCGGAGACCACGCCGGGCACGGCGCGCACGGCATCTTCCGCCTGCGCCCGCACCGGCTCCCACGCCCGCGCCTGCGCCGGCTCCACGTTCAGCGTGAGATAGACCTTGCCGGCGGCAACGGAAACGCCGGAGAGCACGGGCGAAACAGACAGCGCCACACCTTCCGGGGTCCGCACCTGCGCCAGCGCATCGCGCACCATCTGCTCGCTCACCTCAGCCATGTCGTTGCTCCCGCGCCGTGTGGGCACATCCGTGTTGCTGCGCCCCAGCAGGCGCGAAACAGCATTCTGGAATTTCTCGAACATGCCTCTGCTTCGCATGATGCGTCATCCCTGGGAAGCCCCTCATATAAGCGCGGCCCGCCCGGAACCAACACAATGGCTCTGCTTCATCAGCGTACAGGCGCTTCCCCGGCCAGGATGCGGGCCAAATCGTCGCGCAGCCGGGGCAGAACATCCGCCTCAAAAAACGGATTGCGCTTCAGCCAGCCCGTATTGCGCCAGGATGGGTGCGGCAGAGGATAGACACACACAGGGCGCGGCAGCGCCAGCCCCGCGGCGCGCACATCCCGCCAGCCGGCGACAGTGTCCCTCAGGCTGCCGGCAACATACGCCCCCAGCCCCAGCCGGCGGAGATGATAGTGCTGCGCCGGCCGCCCCACGGCCAGCACCAGATGGAAAGGCGGCAGGGTGGCAAAGAGCTCATCATGCCAGGTGCGCACGCATTCCCGACGGGGCGGCAGGTCTGCGCCCTTTGCATCCAGCCCCGGAAAGCAGAACCCCATGGGAATGATGGCGATGCGTCTTTCATCATAGAAAAGATCACTGCCCACCCCCATCCATGCCCGCAGACGATCTCCGGAAGGGTCCGTGAACGGCATGCCGCTGGCATGGACCCGGGTGCCCGGGGCCTGCCCGGCAATCAGGATTCGGGCCGTGGCAGAGGCGCGCACCACAGGGCGCGGCGCATGGGGAAGTGGAAGACCCATGGGGTCTTCCACGCAGCGCCGGCAGGCCCTGATACGCGCCAGCAGGGCATCAAGGCCGCCGGATTCCGGCACCCGGCGGCCTGTACTCTCATCTGGAACCATCAGACCGCCATGCTGGGGCGCGCCGAAACCTCAGCACGCCAGCGCTGCAGATGCTCCAGCTTCGCCGGCACCTCGATCTGCGCCACCTTCATGAAATCGATGGTGGTGATCGCCACAATATCCGCATAGGTGAAGCGCGGCCCGGCAATATAGGCGCTCTCCGCCAGGCGCAGATCCAGAAACTCCAGCGCGGCCAGAACCTTGGGCCGGTTGGCCTCGCCCCATTCCGGCACCTGCGGCACCTCCGCGCGGGCCATGCCGGGGTGCAGATGCCGGAACACTGCACTCAAGGCCTGAAACAGGCCGAACTCCAGCCGGCGCTGCCACATTTCCACCTGCGCCACCTCCAGCGGTGTGCGCCCCATCAGGTTCGGCTCCGGATACAGCGCTTCCAGATAGCGACAGATGGCGCTGGTTTCGCTGATGCAGACCCCTTCATCCGTCTCCAGCACCGGCACCTCGGCCCGCGGGTTGAGGCGCAGAAAGGCGGGGGCATGATGGGCGCCGACGGTCAGGTCCACCATCTCGCGCGGGATATCGAGATTCTTCTCGGCGATGAAAATCCGCACCCGGCGCGGATTGGGGGCCATGGTGAAATCATAAAGCTTCATGAGCGCAGGCTCCTGCATCTGTGTCCCGCAGACAGATCACGTCATGCGGGCGGATGCAATCACCCTTGCGCCCTCATGCATCAACCTGCTCGCGCACCCGCTGCCCGTCCCGCAGGACAAAGCTGAAGCCGCCATCCCAGTATTCCCCCAGAAACACGTCATCCTGCTGGATATGCAGCCCGGCCAGCACCTTTTGCAGCTCCTCTTGCGTTTTTTCCGTGCTCTTGAGGTTGGCGTCGATGATCTGCCCGTCCTTCATCACGATGACAGAGGGAATGCGCGCCCGGCCACACACGGCCGTGAGCTGCCCGTTCGGCTCGATCTGCGCATAATAGATTTCCTGAAAGGCATTGATGCCCTGCTGGTGCATCTGTGATGCCACATTCAGAATGTCGATCTTCCCGCTCTTGTGGACGATATTGTCCATCAGGAACCGGCCATTCTTGATGATGGGGATGGGCTCGCCGATCGTCACCGTGCGGAAGGATGTGAGGTTCTTGCTGATGAAGTTCAGCAGGGAGATCAGCCCCACGCCGATGAACAGGACGATGATATACTGGAACATCGGCACGGTATCACTGTAGATCACCCCGCCAATGATTCCGCCAAGAACAAAGTTCCCGATAAGATCCACCGCCGTCATCTGCGAAAGCTGTGTTTTTCCGGAAATGTTCATGTGGGCAATGATGATGACAAAGCCGATGATGAATTTCAGCAGCACATAAAGATAATATTCCATGTCCCCGCCTCTGTCCCAGTACCGGGCGGCACCCTTGATATTATAGGGCGCTTTGGATGCAAGCAGAAGAAATGCCAGCACGGCGTGCAAGATACCACCCGCAGGACGCGGATGCGGAATAGGCCGTTTACCGTTCATTAACCCCATTGATGGAGGAGTTGGCCCCATGCACCTGCGGTGACAGGGCCCCCGCACATTTTTCCTCTTCCGGCATTGTGCAGCACGGGCCCGCCGGAGATGCCCGCATGGAAGGTGGGATATGGCAGCCATGGCCTGGGGATATCGCCGCACGGGCCGCTTCCCCCGCATGAAGGGGGGGCTCGCCAGCGATTGTGTCAGCCCCTCTTTCCATTCGGCCATCCGCGCCACCGCCCTGCCCTGTGCCGGCCTGCTGCTGACCCCAAGCCCCGCCATGGCGGCAACAGGCGCCGGCGCGAACACCCTGCCCATGTCCGGCCTTCTGCTGCTCTGCGGCCTGCTGGCTGTTTTGCTGGTGGTGGCCTTCCGGCGTCTGCGTGCAGTTCGCAGGGCCCATGACGAGGCCCTGATGCGCGCCACCCTCGCCGAGACCGCGCAGGCCCGGGCGGAAGAGGAAAGCCGGGCCAAATCCCGTTTCATGGCGGAGATGAGCCATGAGCTGCGCACGCCCCTGAACACGGTGATGGGCTTTTCCGAGATGATGGCGCAGGAGGTTCTCGGCCCCCATCTGGTGCCCAGCTATGCCGGTTATGCGCGGGATATCCACGCCTCCGGCCGCCACCTGCTGTCTCTCGCCGATGACATGCTGGATCTGGCCCGCATCGAGAGCGGCCATCGCATCCTGCTGGAAACTCCGGTGCGGCTGGATCATCTGGGGCAGGATTGTCTGGCGATGATGCAGCCGGAGGCGCAGCGGCGTCATCTGCATCTGGCCCGCATCACCGAGATGGTGCAGATCTGGGGTGATGAGCGCGCGCTGCGGCAGATCACCCTCAACCTGTTGACCAATGCCGTGAAATTCACCCCTGCCGGTGGTGAGGTGCAGCTTCAGGCGGGCATGGATGCCGAAGGCCGGCCCTATCTGGCCGTGGCGGATACGGGAGCGGGCATCGCCTCCCATGAGCTGCCGCTCGAAAGCTCCCATCATCATGAAAGCCGGCTGGATGTCTCAACCGGGCGCGGCGCCGGCCTTGGGCTGGCCATTGTGCGCGGGCTGGCGCATCTGCATGGCGGCACCCTCACCCTGACACGAAGGGCCGGTGGCGGCACCCTCGCCCGGGTGAGCCTGCCGGAAAGCCGGCTGATGCCCGCCTCCGCCCTGATGCGGCCAGCACCCCGGCCGGAATGCCCCGTGCAGGCCGAAGAAGCCCCCTGCCCGCGCGCGCCATGCCCGCCATTGGGGGAGCCGCGCGCGGTGGCATGACCCAAGGGGCCCTGTTCAGCCCCCGAGCGCGCCGCTTCACTCCTCGCCGGAAACACCTGCCTCCGCGAAGGTTGCCATGCCGCGATGGCAGGCTATGGCCGCCTTCACAACGCCCACCGCCAATGCCGCGCCGGAGCCTTCGCCCAGCCGCATGCCAAGGTCCAGAATCGGCTCAAGGCCCAGCCGGTCCAGCAAGGCACCATGCGCCGGCTCGGCGGAGAGATGGCCGGCAAGGCAATGATCCAGCGCACTATTGTCCAGCGCATGGAGAATGGCGGCGGCAGCCGTTACCACATATCCATCCAGCACCACCGGTATCTTTTCATGGCGGGCGGCCAGAATCGCTCCGGCAATGGCGGCAACCTCACGCCCGCCAAGGCGGCGCAACACCTCCAGCGGATCATCCAGCTCACCTGCATTCAGCGCCACGGCATCACGCACGGCGGCAATCTTGCGCTCCAGCACAATGCCGGTAGAGCCCGTGCCCGGCCCCACCCAGTCCTCTGCATTGCCGCCATACAGGCCATGGCAGATGGCGGCGGCAATGGTGGTATTGCCAATGCCCATTTCCCC
Organism: Haloleucobacter ellipsoideus; assembly: GCF_052491725.1. Taxonomy (NCBI): domain Bacteria; kingdom Pseudomonadati; phylum Pseudomonadota; class Alphaproteobacteria; order Hyphomicrobiales; family Xanthobacteraceae; genus Haloleucobacter; species Haloleucobacter ellipsoideus. The sequence goes on along the minus strand of NZ_JBQWAR010000018.1, from coordinate 216,364 downwards.
AAGGCACAGCAGATCCGACCCACCCGCAATGGCTTCCATGCCGAAGGCCATGGTGGCCGCGCAGGCGCGTTCATCCAGCGCCGGCTCATCGGTGATGGCGGGGGTGGGATGGTCCAGCGCCAGATCGAACACACGCAAGCCGGCATCGAATGTGGCGCAGATCTGGTTCACAGCCGCCTTGCCTGCCGTGAAGGTATTCATCATCTGCCGGGTCACCGCCCCGGGATAGGGCGAGACGCCACGATCGGCGATGCCATGGGTGGCGGCAAACACCGCCACCATGGGCCGGTTCACCGTGGGCATGGAATTGCCCTGCCATGCGGCCAGATGCTCGGCAATGGTTTCCAGCCGCCCCAGCGCGCCGCGCGGCTTGACCAGCTTGTCCTGCCGCGCTTGCGCAGCCTCGCGCGCGCCATCGCTCGGCCCGGGCATGGTGGCGATGAGGTGGCGAATATCGTCAAAGGGCGCACGTTCTTCGGGAGGAAACATATCGGCAACTCGGCAATGGAGGACCTGCGCTGCATAGACCATTTTGCCGCCGCGATGAAACTCCACACGCACATCGCGGCCGGAAGGCGCGCCTAGGCGCCCCCTTGAAGCGCCTCTCCAAGGCGTATCCACTGCGCCTCATCACCTGGCAGGCCAATGCGCAACAGGCTGGAATCATGGGAGAATCGGCGCACGAAGATGCCCGCCTGCCCAAGCCGGGCGAAGATCTGCCCTGCATCCGGGGTACGGAAGGTGCGGAACAGGAAAGTGCCGCCCACAGGCGCACCCAGCACCGGGCGCAGCAGCGCATCCAGCCGGTCCGCATCCTGCGCACGGGCCTGCCTTGCCGCTCTCAGCCAGTGCGTATCGGCCAGCGCCTTCTGGCCTGCGGCCAGTGCCGGGCCAGAGACAGCCCATGGCCCGAGCCGCTCACGCACCCGCGCCGCCCGCCATGGCTCGGTGATGATGAAGCCCAGCCGCACCCCCGCCAGCCCATAAGCCTTGCCGAAGGAGCGCAGCACGACCGTGCTCTCGGGCAGATTCGGGATGATGCTGTTTTCATTCTCGAAATCGGCGAAGGCTTCATCCACCACCAGCAGGCCACCCCGGCGCACCAGCTTTGCGGCCAGATGCTGGAGGGAGATGGAGGAGAATCGCCGGCCATCGGGATTGTTGGGGTTCACCACAACCACGGTATCCGCCCCGCTGGCCGCATCCAGATCCGCCACCTCGAAAACCTCATGCCCTGCCTTTTGCCAGCAGATGGCATGCTCGGCATAGGTTGGCCCCAGCACCGCCACCCGCCCGGGCACGCGCAGGCGGGGCAGCAGCTCCAGCAGGGCCTGTGTCCCCGGCGCGGCGGCCACATGTGCAGGCGAGATCGCCCCATAGGCGCGCGCGGCGATCATCTCCAGCTCCGCCTGCTGCGTAGGTGAAGGCAGGCGCTGGAATATATCCGCCGGCAACTGACCCAGCGGATAAGGCTCGGGATTGATGCCGGTGGACAGGTCGATCCACGGCGCGCGGGCTTGCGGAAACATCCGCTGCGCCTCCGCAATATCCCCGCCATGCCAGACGGGCTCTGCGTTCAGGGCGAATGCGCTTTCGCGCCTGCTTTCCATGGCTGCGGACATGTTCCCTCCAGATCCCGACATATATCGCATGATGCCCAGCGCCACAGGCAGAAAGAGCGCCAGCTTCTGCATTACCGGAACTATAGACGGATACAACCTAAAAGGGAAAGGCGCTCGCATAGCGAGCGCCTTTCCAGTTCATACTGACCTGAAGCGGCCAGATCCGATCACGCCTGCGGCTGCGGCTCCACCGATCCGCCAGCCCCATCCGGGCGCGGGCGATTGCGCGAGGTGGGAATGGCCGAACCACGCGGATTGGCCGGCTCCACCGTGCTTTCGCGGTTGGGTGTCTTGCCGTTCAGCAGGTCCACGATCTCGTCACCGGAGAGGGTCTCATATTCGATGAGGCCCTGCGCCAGGGTTTCAAGATCATCGCGCTTCTCGGTGAGAATGCGCTTGGCCTCGGCATAGCCCTCATCAACCAGACGACGCACTTCGCGATCGATGGTCTGGGCGGTCGCCTCGGAGACATTCTGCTGGCGGCCCATGGACATGCCAAGGAACACCTCATCCTGATTCTCGCCATAGGCCACCGTGCCCAGTTCCGGCGAGAAGCCCCAGCGGGTGACCATCATCTTGGCGAGGCGGGTGGCCTGCTCGATGTCGGACGACGCGCCGGAGGTCACCTTGTCATGGCCGAAGATCAGCTCTTCCGCCACGCGCCCGCCCATCATGATGGCCAGACGGGAGGTCATCTGCTCATAGCTCATGGAGAGCTTGTCGCGCTCGGGCAGCTGCATCACCATGCCCAGCGCACGGCCGCGCGGAATGATGGTGGCCTTGTGCACCGGATCAGTCGCCGGAACATTCAGCGCAACCAGAGCGTGGCCGCCCTCGTGGTAAGCGGTCAGCGCCTTCTCGTCCTCGGTCATGACGAGCGAGCGGCGTTCCGCGCCCATCATCACCTTGTCCTTGGCGTCCTCGAAATCGCTCATGGTGACCATGCGCTTGTTGCGGCGGGCGGCCATGAGGGCAGCCTCGTTGCACAGGTTCGCAAGGTCCGCACCGGAGAAGCCGGGCGTGCCGCGGGCGATCACCTTCAGGTTCACATCAGGCGCCACAGGGATCTTGCGGGCATGCACCTTCAGGATCTGCTCGCGACCGACCACATCCGGATTGGGCACGATGACCTGACGGTCGAAACGGCCGGGACGCAGCAGTGCCGGGTCCAGAACGTCCGGGCGGTTCGTGGCGGCGATGAGGATGATGCCCTCATTGGCCTCGAAGCCGTCCATCTCCACCAGAAGCTGGTTCAGGGTCTGCTCGCGCTCGTCATTGCCGCCGCCAAGACCGGCACCACGGTGGCGACCCACCGCGTCGATCTCGTCGATGAAGATGATGCAGGGTGCATTCTTCTTGGCCTGCTCGAACATGTCGCGCACGCGGCTGGCGCCAACGCCCACGAACATCTCCACGAAGTCCGAACCGGAAATGGTGAAGAAGGGCACATTCGCCTCACCCGCAATGGCGCGGGCAAGAAGGGTCTTACCCGTGCCGGGCGGGCCGACGAGCAGAACACCGCGCGGAATGCGGCCGCCAAGACGCTGGAACTTCTGCGGATCACGCAGGAACTCGACAATCTCGGTGAGGTCGCTCTTGGCTTCATCGATGCCGGCGACATCATCGAAGGTCACGCGGCCATGCGCTTCCGTCAGCATCTTCGCGCGGCTCTTGCCAAAGCCCATGGCCTTGCCGGCGCCGCCCTGCATCTGACGCGAGAGGAACACCCACACGCCGATGAGCACCAGGAAGGGCAGCCAGGAGACGAGCATGCTCACGAACCACGGCACGCTGTCAGACGGCGGACGGGCCGTGATCTGCACGCCCTTGCCATAGAGGCGCTGCACCAGGCTCGGATCATTGGGCGCATAGGTCTGGAACTGGCGCCCGTCGGTGAATGTGCCGGAAATATTCGGGCCTTCGATCACCACATCGCGCACGCGGCCGGTATCCACGTCTGCGAGAAGCTGGGAGAAGGAAATATCGTTCGTGCTCGTGCGCTGGCCGGGGCTCTGGAAGAGCGAGAACAGCGCCAGCAGCAGCAGAACGATGATCACCCACAGGGCGAAATTGCGTAAATTGGCGTTCATTGAACCCTCATGGACGCGGTCACTTCCGAACAGCGGTTCACTTTGCGCGCGCCCGAACAGCGGGGGGCCCGGAACACTTCCGGTTGTACTCCCCACGGAAACTGACACCCCGCTTGCAACCTCGCCCGGTCTACCTCCCGCACTGTCTGCAGCCTAATCTAGGTGCGCACCCCGGCCTTGCCAAGGATAGACCCATCATATGAGGGGAGATTTCGGCGGTATCGTGCCCTTACGTCGCGGGGGAGCGGAAAAAATCCACATATTCCCCCTTTTTGTCACAAGCTGCGCACCGGCCAGCGTACGGCTGAAGGGGGCGGCCTTTCCATCGGGCGCGGCCCTCAGGCGAGTCAGCAGCGCCTCGGCCAGATCCTCGAGCTTGCCCAGTTCCACCGGCCCCTCATGCCCCATGCGGGACATGGCGCGCCCCAGAAGGCGCAGGGCGATTTCATCCGGAAGCGCCATGAAGGCATCAAGGCTCATCTGCAATGCGGTGCCGCCTTCATGTGCAACCTCATGCATCTGGCGGGCGGCCTCATCCACGGCACTTTCGAGCGCGGCATCGGCCCGGGCCATGCGGGCGGCAAAGCGACACAGGCGGCGGGCATCCAGCCCCTCGGCCGCAAGCTGTGGCGCAAGCGCGCGCAGGCGCACGCGGCTGAAGCGCGGATCGGCATTGGAGGGGTCCTGCACAAAAGGCACGCCGGCTCCCTCAAGGCTGGCCAGCAGCCGGGCCTTGGGCACATCCAGCAGGGGGCGCAGAAGAGCGATGTCCTCACGCATGGCAAGCTTGCGCATGGCCGCCAGCCCGGAAAGACCGGACCCGCGAGAAAGGCGGAACAACACTGTTTCCGCCTGGTCATCCAATGTGTGCGCCACAGCCAGCGCATCAGCCCCTTCCGCGCGGGCGAAAGCCAGCAACAGACCATAACGGGCCGCGCGGGCCGCCTCCTGAATGCCGCATGCGGGCTTTTCGCCCTGCCAGCTCAGAATATGGTGCGGAAGGCCCATTCGGGCGCACCAGCGCCCCACCGCCTCCGCCTCCCCTGTCGAATCAGGGCGCAGGCGGTGGTCCACTGTCGCGGCGAGAAGTTGAGGCCCATTTCCGTCCAGCGCGGCGCGCCAGCGCATGGCCAGCCAGGCCAGGGCGGTCGAATCAGGTCCACCCGAGAGGGCGATCACGATCCTGCGGAAAGACCGCAACGGCTCAAGCAGGCCGTTGCGCTCGGTATCGCCAATCCCTTCAGCTGCCTCAGCAGCCGACACGCTGCTGTTCCTTCTCCACCGCCTGGCGGATGGAGGATGCAGCACGGGGATATTTGCGCCCCACTTCCATGAAGGTGGCGCAGGCCGCCTCCTTCTCACCCAGCCCGGCCAGGGATTGCCCCAGACGCAGCAGGGCTTCCGGAGCCCTCACCGAATTGGGAAACTTGGTGGTGACCTCAAGGAAGGACGCCGCGGCCTCGGAAAAATCCTGCCGAAGGAACAAGGTCTCACCCACCATATAGGTGGCATCCGGCACCAGCCGGTCAGACCCGTGGCCGGAGATCACCGCGCGGAAGCTCTGCTCGGCCGCCTCATGTTGCCCCTTCTGGAGCGCGACGACACCGGCATCATAGAGGGCGCGGGCGGATGAGGTCCCGGCAGCGGGGTTTTCCAGCCCCGCATCGCCAATCACCGGCTTTGAGGCGCTGTCTGGCGATCCCAGCGGATGGGGCGTACCGGGCAGCTCCGGGCTGGTTTTCGGATCGAACGCATCGGAACGGCGGCCGGACGAGGCCGGAGCCGGAGCCGTTGCCCCGGCGGGCGGGATGGCGGATGCGGCGGAAGAGGCGCCACCGGTACGGGCACTGCCCCCCTCGGTCAGCATCTTCACCTGCGCCTCAAGCTGCTGGTTGCGATGCTGGAGTGTCTCGACCTGCCCGGTGAGCTGGCGCAGGGTCTGCTCCAGCCCGTCCAGACGTTCCATGATCTCGACATTCTCGGCGGCGGTGCGCTCCGCCTCGGCCGCGGCGCCCGGCGGCTTGAAGATATTGCCAAACAGGTTTCCACTCTGCTGGGCGGCTGCGGGCAGGCTGAGGCTGCACAACAGCGCCACAACCAGAGCGCCGGAATGCGGCAGGCGGATCATCTTCATGGGTGATGCATGCTCTAGAATGCCATTGCCCCCGGCATGTTGCGCAGAAAACCTGCGCCTGAACCGCGAGGGAAGGCTCTCACCATAAGACACGGATCGCGACCAAACTATGGCTGTGGTTCATCCATCCCCATTGTGCACCACGCCATTTTAGACGGCTGGCACGAAAAAGCCGGCGCACCAGGCGCCGGCTCTCTCAATCGGGGAAGCTTCAGGATGAACCGAAAGGGCGAGCTCAGGCACCGCCTGCGTTCAGCACAGTCACCGCGCGGCGGTTCTGCGACCAGCAGGAAATGTCGTTGCACACCGCCACCGGGCGTTCCTTGCCGTAGGAAATGGTGCGCATGCGCGACTGGTCGATGCCGCGGGCGGCCAGATAGTTGCGCACCGACTGGGCACGCTTGGCGCCGAGGGCGACGTTGTATTCACGGGTGCCGCGCTCATCCGCATGGCCTTCGATGGTGAAGGTGTAGCGGTTGTACTGCTGCAGCCACTGGGCCTGACGATCCAGCGTGGCGCGGGCCTGCGCGTTCAGGTCGGTGCTGTCGCTGTCAAAGAAGACGCGATCACCCACCGCCACCACGAACTGCTGCGGCGAACCGGGCGGGCCGCCCTGGCTGCCGAAGCCGGCATTGTTTCCAGAATTCTGTGTGTTCGCGCATGCACCCAGTGCCAGCGCAAGACCAAAAAGCGCCGCGAACCGGAGGCCGCGAGCCTTCCCTTGAAAACGCATCCGGTGTCTCCCATTCTCCACGCAACCCGGTGAGCTGCCTTAACAAGCTGCCGGTTAAGCGTTCGTTCCATTCACGGGTCTTGCGACCCAGATTCGGTGAAATCCAAGGGGCCTCGCCGGAAAGTGCGGGCCTTGGTTTCCATTTGATTAAAAGCCGTATCGCAAAGTGCCATCCCGGCATTCCCGCGCGCCTTTTGCAAAAAGGCCACAGCGGCAGATCACCGGCCGGACTTGACATGAGCCTTCACTGACCCGGCCTCGTGGCGGGATCATGGCGAGTCTGTGCAGCCACCATGACCTGTGTTCCCGAAAGCACAAACCCCGCAGATCCGTGACCAAAAAGACACAGATTGCGGGGCTGGAGAGGCGCGCCGAAACTGGCGCGCAAGCCTGAAAGCGGCGGCTCAGGAGCGCAATGGCGACCAGGCCGGGTCAGACGCATAAGAGGGTGTGGGCAGGCGCATCTCGTTATAGCCGGTGGTGTTCACCGTATAGAGCGAGGGCCCGGACCCGCCACCCGGATCCCGGAAGAAGGCCAGCACCCGGCCGTTGGGGCAGAAGCTCGGCCCCTCATTGTGATAGCCTTCCGTGAGCACGCGCTCGCCGGAACCGTCCGGCTTCATCACGCCGATGGCGAACTGACCCCGGCTGGAACGGGTGAAGGCAATCCAGTCTCCGCGCGGCGACCAGACCGGCGTGGAATAGCGCGCATCGCCAAACGAGATGCGCTGCTGGTTCGAGCCATCCGCATTCATGATGTAGATCTGCGAGGAACCGCCACGGTCACTCTCGAAGCAGATCTGCCGGCCATCCGGCGAATAGCATGGCCCGGTGTCGATGGCGGATGTGTTGGTGAGCCGGCGGGTCGCCTTGGAGCGCAGGTCCATGACGAAGATATTGGCATTGCCGTTCTGGTCCAGGCTCATGATGACGCTCTGTCCATCCGGCGCGAAGCGCGGGGAGAAGGTCATGCCCGGAAACTGGCCCACAACCTCGCGCTGGCCTGTCTCGATATTGAGCAGATACACGCGCGGCGCATTGCCGGTGTAGGACATGTAGACGATTTCCTGCGCGGTGGGCGAAAAGCGCGGGGTCATCACCAGTTCATCGCCGCGGGTGAGATAGCTTACATTCGCGCCGTCCTGATCCATGATGGCGAGGCGCTTGACGCGCTGCTGCTTGGGTCCGCTCTCATCCACAAAGGCGATGCGCGTGTCGAAATAGCCCGGCTCGCCCGTGAGCCGCTGGTAGATCACGTCTGCGATGATATGGGCGATGCGACGCCAGTTGTCCGGCTGGGCGACAAACTGCTGGCCGGTGAGCTGCTGGCCGGCGAACACGTCCCACAGGCGGAAGGTCACCTGAAAGCGGCCATCGGCCTGCCGGGTCACCCGCCCGGTCATCAGCGCCTGGGCATTGATGACCCGCCAGTCCTGGAAGCGGGGCGCATCCGGGTTGGTGATCTTCTCGATAAAGGCGTTGGGGTCGATCGGCGCGAACAGGCCGGAGCGCTTCAGGTCATTGGAAATGACCTCGGTGATGGCGCGCGCCTGCTGGGGATCGCCCAGCAGGTCCGGCAGCGCGATCGGGATCGGCTGCGGGGTGCCGGAGGTGATGTCCAGCTTGAGCTGCGCTGCGGCGGGGGTCGCCTGCAGCATGGCGCCGGCAGCAAGCGCGCCGCCTGCCGTCAGAAGGCGACGGCGGTTCAACACAAGTCCGTTGCTATTCATCAGCGGCATCACGATTCACAATCCCCGAGCGGGTCATCCAGCGTTTGCTGTTTATACCCGACACAATGATGACTTCTATATGGAAAACATGTCTTTGCACCCCCGGCAACCGCCCGCCGCCGGTGCCGGCAGCGAGGCTGGCCAGAGGTGGCGTCACCTGTCGAACTCCTGCGGACGGAATGTCAGGTCCATGCTCTTCCACTGGTTATAGGTTTCCTTGCGGAACATGGTGAAAGGCTGGCAGCGCACCAGCGCGGCAATGGCGGTGCGGGCCAGCACCGGGCCATAGGGCGGCGCGGTGCCACGCATCACCTGCGGCTCTCCTGCAAGAGAACCATCCGGCTTCAGGTCCACACGCACATCCACATAAACCGGCTGGTCATTGGGAATGCCGGTGGTGTTCCAGCACTGGCGCATGCGGGCGCGGAAGGCGTCGATCTCGCTCATGCTCAATGTCGCGGCCGTACCCTGCGGCGAGCCGAGGGACGTGGTGTCAGACACCTCGCCACCACTGGCCACCTGCCGGTTGGGCGTGCGCTTGTCGAGCAGCTCCTTGATTTCATCCGTGCTGAAATCCCGCGCCGGGGCATCGCTCTCCACCGGGCGCGGCGGCGTGCGCGGCACGGGCGGGCGGCGCGGTGGCAGCGGTGCAGGCTGAAGCGCGGCCTCCTGCTGCGGCTTGGTCTCCGCGGGCTTGGGCTCATTCTTCGGCGCGTCATCCGCCTTCGGCTGCGGTTCAGCCGGCTTGGGCTCTACGGGCTTCGGCTCCGGGGGCTTGGGCTGTGGCGGTTTCGGCTCCGGGGGCTTTTCCACCGGCTTGGGCTCCGGCGGCTTGGGGGGCTGGGAAGGCGGTGGCGGCTGGGTCACATCCACCGGCGCCTTGTCGCTGGCCTTCAGGCGATGATCGGCCGGCGGGGTGGGATCGCCCACCTTTTCGGCCACCTGCTTGGGCTTTTCGGTCTTCTCGCCGGTCTTCACGCCCTTGGTGAGCTTGGTGAAATCCGAGGCGGAGATGATGTCCACGGGCATGGATTCAGGCACGGGCTCAAACGGCTCCGCCCCGGTGAATGTCACCAGGGCCAGCACGAGCACACTCGCATGCAGGAGCGTTGATGCCGTAAGGCCGACCTTCATGGTGCCCTTTAGCCTCCCTGTTCCACTTCCGTCACCAGGGCCACGCGCTTGAATCCGGCCCCGGAAAGACGGCCCATGACACGCATGACGGTGCCATAGTCCACGCTCTTGTCGCCGCGCACGAAGATGCGCTCCTCCATGCCGCCACGGGCCTTGGTGATGGCTTCAAGCTTGGGCACGAGCTCCTCATAGGAGATTTCGCTCTCGCCCACGAAAATCTGGCCCTTCCCGTTCACGGAAAGGGTGATGGGCTCCTGGTCATTATCCTGGTTCACGCCGGAGGCCTGCGTCTGCGGCAGGTCGATCGGAATGCCGACGGACAGCATGGGCGCCGCCACCATGAAGATGATGAGCAGCACCAGCATGACGTCGACCATCGGCGTCACGTTGATCTCGGCCATGACGGGCGGTGCACGGCGGCGTGCGCGACGGCTCTGCCACCCGCCTCCTCCTCCTCCAGACATGCCCATGATCAGCCCCGCTCATCAATCTGCCGCGACAGGATGGCGGAGAACTCATCCGCGAATCCTTCGAGGCGCTGGGCCTGACGCCCCACCTGCGAGATGAACTTGTTGTAGAAAATCGTCGCGGGAATGGCTGCAATGAGGCCGATTGCCGTCGCGAACAAGGCTTCCGCGATACCGGGCGCCACCACCGCCAGAGAGGTGTTCTTGGAGGCCGCGATGGACTGGAAGGAGCTCATGATGCCCCACACCGTGCCGAAAAGGCCAATGAACGGGCCGGCCGAACCCACGGTCGCCAGCACCAGCAGTCGGCTTTCCAGCCGCTCCACCTCGCGGGCAATGGTCACATTCATCACCTTGTCGAGGCGCTGGTTCAGGCCGGCCAGGGAGCGCGCGCCGCCTTCATAGGTGCGCTTCCACTCCCGCATGGCGGCAATGAAGATGGCGGCCATGCCCTGATTGTTCCGCCCCGAAAGCGAACGGTACAGGTCCTCAAGGCTCTGGCCGGACCAGAACACCTGTTCGAACTGGTCCATCTCCCGCTTGTAGCGGCCATAGAGAATGGTCTTGTCGATAATGATCGCCCAGACCCAGATGGAGGCGATGATCAGCCCGAACATCACAAGCTTCACGACGAAGTGAGCCTGCATGAACAGGGAAAGGAAAGACATGTCCGGCGGCGGCATGCTGGAGGCGGCAGAGGCTTCCACCTCCTGCGCCAGAGCGGGCGCAAGGCCAAGCGCCAGCGCCGCGCACGCCACAAGCGTGCCGGTGGCCAGCATCCGCGCGGCGCGCGCCGGGGCAGGCCCCGCCATCCATGCGCGGGTCAAAGAGGCGGCGCTGCCGGCTTCACCTGAAAGCCGCACGCCAGTTCTACCGATCATAAGGTCCATTACCGGCTCCGCTGGGCGCGACACGGGGCCGCGCAGGACTGCCCCCGCCGCATCCGTCCAGAATTCCCTGTTGTTTCACAAGGTGAGTCTGTCCAAACTTTGACGGAAGCACCGCTTCCTGCTGCAGTGCACATGGCATCGCAGCTTTCAGCGAAGCTAGACATGATCATGCTTAAGGAGGCGTTAGCGCCCAATCATATTCGTTAAATGCAGGGCACATTTGCAGCAGACGCAGGCATATTTCGCCTCAACGCCGGGGAATATCCAGACTTTCCGTCTCGCGCGCATGTTCGGTCGTCACCTGCCGCAAGGCATCCGGGATGCGCTTGGCGCGCCCCTGCGAGACGAAAGCGACACGCACCGTGGCGCTCACCAGAAGCTCATCCCCGCGGCGCACCTGCTGCAACAGGGTGATGGAGGCCCCCGCCACCTCGCGTGAGAGCGTATAGACCTGCAACACATCATCAATGCGGGCAGGGCGCAGGAAATCGATCTGCATGCCCCGCACGACGAAATGGAAACCGGGCGCCTCTTCCGCCGCCTGCGCGAACAGCTCGCCCTGCACCACGCCCAGCAGGCGCATATAGTCCGAGCGGCCGCGCTCCATGAATTTCAGATAGTTGGCATGGTAGACGATGCCGGAGAAATCCGTGTCCTCATAATAGACGCGCAGGGCCAGACAATGCCCGCCCGGCACCAGCCGCCCGGCAAGATTGGGGTATGCCTCCAGCTCGCCCTGCGTCACCGCCCGCTCGCCTGCCACATCCATCTTCATGCCGGTATCCCGTTCATCATGTGCGCCACACTTGCTGCGGCACAACTAGCCCTCATCCTGGAAGAATGACAAGAGCCGCGCCCTGGCCCGCCGCCAGAAAAGAAAACGCGCTCCTGTGCACAGGAGCGCGTTCCCGTGCCGCCCGCGGGCTGGTCGCGGGCGGCAGATTCAGCTGTCAGGCGGTCAGTTCGCCGGCGGGGGTTCGGGCGCGGGGCCAGCGGGGCGCTCGCGGCGCTCTGCCATGAACTGGTCGAACTCCGCCTTGTCCTTGGCCTGACGCAGGCGCTCAAGGAAGGAGCGAAACTCCTTCTGTTCATCCTCAAGGCGGCGCAGCGTATCCTGACGATATTCATCGAAAGCGCTGTTGCCGCTGGAAGGCATGGCCTCGCTCCACCGGGTGAAGGCGCTGCGCACGGCATCCTCACCATTTTCACGCCAGCGCCTGAAACCAGATTTGCGACCAAAGCACATGCGTCCACTCCAGATTGTGTAAGCCAGAATCGCCAGTCCCAACGGCCACCAGACAATGAAGCTGATGACCACCAGCGCGATCCAGGCCGGCCTGCCATAACAGTCGAGCTTGTGTGCGAGCTCCATGCCAGTCGTCCCGGTTAATGTTTATTACATTAACATATATGGGAATGAAAATATGGCTTGTCAATGAGGCCGCAGCCATTCATGCGGAGGATGTGCCAAGACCCTTGAGATAGATCAGGAATCCGGCTTCGAGAAGGTCTTCCGGCGGCATTGGCAGCTTGCGGCGGGAGTCATCGGGGCGGCCAAAAAGTGACGCAACGCCATGGGCCAGAGCCCATGTATGCAGCGCCACCATCAGCGCCGGCGGCCGGCCCGGCCCGGAAAAATGGGATACCAGCACCTCCGCCGCCTCGCGCAACACGCCGAAAGCCCGGTCTCCCGCCTGCTCCAGCACCTTGTTTCCGCTGACCGGAAGCCCGCTCTCGAACATGGCCATATATTCAGCCGGATGGTGACGGGCAAATTCCAGATAGGCCCGCCCCACCCGCTCATAGGCTGCGGCAGGTGTTGGCTTGCCCTGCTGCCAGGCCGTCTTCAGCGCCTCGGCCAGACGGTCGAAACCGGCCCCGGCAACGGCGGCGACCATCTCATCGCGGTCGCGAAAATGACGATAGGGCGCGGCCGCGCTCACGCCTGCCCGGCGCGCCGCCTCGGCAAAAGTGATGCCTGCAACCCCCTTCTCAAGAATGAGATCAAGGGTCGCGCGCATCAGGGCCTCCCGCAGATTGCCATGATGATAGCCGCGCGGCTCGTCGTTTTGCTTCCAGCTCATGTGAAGGAGGTTTACATCTATCCGGGAAAGAGGTCGATATGGGGCGGATCAAGGCGCATCAGGGTCGAACAGGGGCATGGGGGCGGCCTGTTCGCGCCTGGGCTCGGGCAGGCCCATATGGCGATAGGCCAGCGCCGTGAGCATGCGCCCGCGCGGGGTGCGCTGGATGAAGCCCTGCTGAACCAGATAGGGCTCCACGATTTCCTCGATCGCATCACGCGGCTCGGAAAGGGCGGCGGCGATGGTATCCACCCCCACCGGGCCGCCATTATAGAATTCGGCGATCACGGTGAGATAGCGCCGGTCCATGGCATCCAGCCCCAGTGAATCCACTTCCAGTGCCCGCAAGGCGCGGTCCGCAATCGTGCGGTCGATCGCATCGCCCCCGGCCACCAGAGCGAAATCCCGCACCCGGCGCAGCAGACGGCCGGCGATACGCGGGGTGCCACGGGCCCGGCGGGCGATTTCGGTTGCCCCATCAGGCACAATGCCAACACCCATCACCCTGGCCGCGCGGGTGACGATTTTCTCCAGTTCCTCCACCGTATAGAACTGGAGGCGCACAGGAATGCCGAACCTGTCGCGCAGCGGTGTGGTGAGCAGGCCCGAACGGGTGGTCGCCCCCACCAGCGTGAATTTGGGCAGGGAGATCTTCACCGAACGGGCGGCCGGCCCCTCGCCGATCATCAGGTCCAGCTCGTAATCCTCCATGGCGGGGTAGAGAATTTCCTCCACCGCCGGGGAAAGCCGGTGAATTTCATCGATGAAGAGCACGTCTCGCTCTTCCAGATTGGTGAGAATGGCCGCCAGATCGCCCGCCTTGGCGATGACCGGGCCGGATGTGGAGCGGAAGCCGACGCCCATCTCGCGGGACATGATCTGCGCCAGTGTGGTCTTGCCCAGGCCGGGCGGGCCGACAAACAGCACATGGTCCAGCGCCTCGCCGCGGGCGCGGGCGGCCTTGATGAACACCTCAAGATTGGCACGCGCCTGCGCCTGCCCCACAAACTCCCCCAGAAGCTGGGGGCGCAGGGTGGAATCGGCTTCGTCCTCGCCGCGTTTCTCGCCCGAGATGAGACGGGTGTTCATCAGATCAAGCTGCCTGTCTTGTGGAAGCAGATGGCATCGGCCACAGCAGATGCACCCGTCCAGAAATCATCCGCGTCACATGCGCGCCGGCCTGGATCAAACAGCCGGCCCCTGCCGCAATAGCGCAGGGGCAGCATGGACGAAAGCGGAACATCGCAGAGCATCTGCGGAAAAACCAGCCCCAGCCTTTATTTCGCCAGCTCTTTCAGGCCGAGGCGGATGAGTGTTTCCGCCGAGGCATCCTCTCCGGCGGCCCGCAATGCGGCCGCCACTGCGGCATGCGCCTGCGGCAGGCCATAGCCCAGATTGGTGAGGGCCGAGATGGCATCCCCGGCCGCCCCCGCCTCTGCCGCGCCACCAGCGCCGGCCCCCGCCGCCACGGGGACGAAATCCCCGATCGCGCCGGCCGGAGCCTTGTCTTTCAGCTCGGTGATGATGCGGGTGGCAACCCGCGGCCCCACGCCCGGCGCCCGCGCCACCGCGGCCTTGTCTCCCAGCGCCACCGCCTGCGCCAGCTCTGCCGGACGCAGGGTGGAGAGCACGGCCAGCGCCGTTTTCGCGCCAATGCCCTGCACGCCCTGCAGCAGGCGGAACCACTCCTGCTCCGTTTCCGAGGCAAAGCCGTAAAGGCGGATCATGTCCTCACGCACAAAGGTCTCGATGAACAGCGCCACCGCCTCCCCGCCGCGCGGCAATGACTCCAGCGTCCGCGCGGAGCAATGCACCAGATAGCCGACGCCATGGACATCGAGGATCAGATGATCCTCGCGCACGGCCTCCACCACCCCCTTCAGCTTGCCTATCATGTGATATCCCTGCGCCAGCCGCCGACGCCTTTTTCCGAATGCGGAAGGCTGTCGAGGATGCTGGCCTGTTCTGAAAAGAAGATGCGCCCTTCAGGGCGCCCCGCATGCCGGCTCCCGGCCCGGCCTTCCGATATCCGGCCCGAACCGGGCGCTACTGCCCGGCCCGCAGCGCCCGCTCCACCGCGCCGCGATGATGGGCATGGGTGATGGCGATGGCCAGCGCATCGGCCTCATCCTCGCTTTCGGGAGAGGCCTTGGGCAGCAGCACATTCACCATCATGCGCACCTGCGCCTTCTCCGCCCGGCCCGCGCCCACCACGCTCTTCTTCACCAGAAGAGGCGCATATTCGGCCACGCTCAGGCCCTGCTGGGCGGGCACCAGCATCACCACGCCACGCGCCTGCCCCAGCTTCAGGGTCGAGGCGGGGTTCATGTTCACGAAGGTTTCCTCCACCGCCGCCTCATCGGGCGCAAACTGCGCCACCACCATGGACAGCAGCCGGTGCAGTTCCGCCAGCCGCTGCCCCATGGGCGCCTTTTCTGGCGGCAGCACCGTGCCGCTGGCGATATAGGAAAGGCGGGTGCCGGTCTGCTCGATCACCCCCCAGCCGGTACGGCGCAGGCCCGGGTCCAGGCCGATGATCCGAATCGCGCTTGTGCTCATGCTGACAGGGTGCTCCATCCGCCCAAGAGAAAAAAGGCCAAGAGAAAGGACAGGCAGAAAAGGCGGCCCGCCAGCCCTCACCCCCTGCCACCCCGCCCTGCGACCAATGCGCGGCAGGCGCTTGCCATGTCGCGCCCTGTGAAAGCCGGTGCGGCCTATGCCCCGCATGCCTTGCGCCCGCGGGAATAGCGCGCCTCAGCGCCGGCTGGCCAGCATCTGCCCGGACATGGAATTGATGGACTGGCCCGAGAACATCTGCGCGGGAATGTCCCGCGGCGCCTGCGTCATGTCCTGCGCCGGAACCCGGGCCCTGCCGCGTCCGGCCATCTTGTCGGCAGCCGGATCCGCCCATTCAGGACGCAGGGCCAGCGTGTTCACTGCCTCATTCACCGGGCGGGCGCGGAAGGCGGCGACACGGCGGCGCACCTCGTCAACCAGCGCGGGGTCCATCCGGCTGGCCAGTTCGTCCCGCTTCTGCGCGCTGTCCGTATCGCCCTGATTGGCGGCAATGGAGAACCAGTTGAGCGCCTCCTTCAGATCCGTGTGCCCGGAAAGACCGCGCGCATGGATGACGCCCAGATTGTGCTGCGCATCGCGCTTGCCATATTCGGCCGCGCTGCGGAACCAGTGAATGGCCTGCTCCCAGTCCGCGCCCTTGCCATTGATGCCCTGCGCATGCAGGGCGGCCAGATTGTGCATGGCCTGCACATGGCCCTGCTCTGCCGCCCAGCCATAAAAGCGCTTGGCCTCGGCCGGGTTGAACACATCATTCTCATAGAGGCTGCCAAGGGTGAAGGCGGCCTGCGCAGACCCCTTGCTGACAGCATAGCCCAGCCATTTCAGGGCAGCGTCCAGATCAACCGGAGTGCCCTTGCCCTCAGCATAGCGCACCGCGACCTCATGGGCGGCGGCAAGATTGCCGGCGCGCGCATCTGCCTGAAGGGCAGCCGGGCCCACGGGCGCGGGCAGATCGGCCATGGAGGCCACGCCTGCGGAACGGGCCGCCAGTGAATCCATCAGGGCCGAAGCATGGGTCTGCAACGCATCCCGCTTGATCCAGACCAGACCGGCGGAAGACACGAGCGCGACGGCGAGAACCGAAGCGGCAACCCCCTTCCAGCCCACATGATGCGGACGCGGACGCAGCTTCTGCCCCCGGACAGGCCGCTTCACACGCGGACGGGCCGACTGGGCATCATTGTGCGAGGCCTCGGCCGGGCCCTGACGCCCGGGGCGCGGGCCATTCGCCGCAGAATCAAAGGCCGGCTCCTGCCGTCCGCCGCCCAGCGCCTCGGCAAAGGCGGCATCGAATTCGGCATCCGGCGGCAGCTCTCCTGCCCTTTCTGCCGTGGGGGCGGACTGCGATGAGGCCCAGCGCGGTTCGGTGCGACGCTCCGAATGCCAGCTGTCCTCACGGGTCTCGAATACCGGTTCCCGATGCAGGGGCTCCGGATGCTCCTCATCAACGGCTTCCGCCATCCCGGAGGCAGGCATATCCGTCTGGGGCGGCGGGGGCATGTCTTCCGCATGCGGTGCCCAGACGCCATCATCGGTGCGGCCGAGAACGAGAGAATCGTCATGGAAGGGCTCGCCCAGCCATGCGCTGGCGCGGCGCTCCACCTCATTCTGGCGGGCCTCCAGCGCCGCAAGGCCGCGCTTCAGACCCACAACGGCGGGGCCGTCCGAAGCATCGGAAACCTTCAGCGCCACAGCCTGCACCGCCTCCGCCGTCGCCTCGGCGGAGCTGGCATGCGCATGCTGCAATTCAACCAGAACCTGCTGGAGACCGGCCTCGATCCCATCCAGCCGGCCCAGCCGCTCCTGCGTCTGCTGGAAGCGCCTGTCGAGGGCGCGCAGCTGTTCCTCCACCGCTGCTGTCAGCGGACCTGTGGCCTTTCCAGTGGCACCCAGTGCATCCAGCTTGCGGGAAATCCGGGCCAGATGGTCCGCCAGAGCGGGATCTGCCGGTGCAGGATTGTGGAACCGGGCACCCAGCTCATCCAGCCGCCTGTGCAGCTGGTCCATATCCTTGCGGGCGCCCTGCCCCATGTGATCCATGCGCGAGAGCAGCTCGCGGGCCTGATGCTCAAAGGCTGCGGTGGCCGCCTCCACCTTGCGGGCGGCGACATCCCCGGCGCGGGCAACCTGCGCGGAACACGCATCCAGCCGCGACAGCAGCGCCTGAAGCCCCGTGCCGGAAAGCGAGCGCCGCACCAGATCAGTGAGTTCATCGGACTGTGCCTGAAGGCGCGCCACCTCGACCGGGCTGACAGCCTTGGCGTCCATCACCTCGATCTTGCGGGTCAGGACATCGATGCCGGCCGCCAGCGCCTGAAAGCGCTCCGGCGCCCGCATCTCTTCCAGGGCCTTGCGCAGGTCGGTGAGTTCCCGGGCCAAATGGTCCGCCTCGGCCTGCCCCGTCTCTCCCTGTGCGCGGGAAATATCCTGCACCTGCCGATGCAGCATGGAAATCGCGCGGTCCATCTCCACCACGGCGCGGCGCGGGGCGGCCTGGGCCAGGCGGGCGCGCAGGGTTTCCAGCTCGGCCCTCATGCCCTGCATGGCGCTGGCCGCATCATCGCGGGGTGTACTGACCTGTTCCGGCGGCATGGGCGCGGAGCGGCGCATGACCGGCGGCATCTCCCGCGCGGAACGCGCCGGCCCTGCCGCTGCATTGCTTCCTGCCCAGGCCGTGCGCTGAATTCGCTCGGTCCGCTCCATGCCCGCCTCCTTGTCACTGGTGTGCTGAAGGCCTCGCACACCGGGTGACGCATCGCAGTGATTCGCGAGAAGTAGCATTTGGCGATCATGGTAAACAGTTGGTTAAAGCCTGATTTCATGAGGATTCCCCAACTCATGTAACTGTTACTTTCCCTTAGGGTAGCACACCACCACTCCCGGTCGGTCCCCGGTCCAGCTAGGAATCAGGCAGCGATATGGCGGAAGCGAAAAAGCTCCGCCGATGGCCGCAAGACCATATGCAGCGCCATATCCCACACGAATGGCGACGCCGGCGGAAAGCCGGCCTGTTGAACCCCACAGGGAGAGATGACCGATGAACGCCAGCGCCTTCCCGCTCAGCCCCCCACCCCATGCCCAGGCCACGCCAGAGGGTGAGGAACTGTTCACGATTGGCGAGCTCGCGCGTGAATTCAGCACCACCCTGCGCGCCCTGCGTTTCTATGAGGACAAGGGCCTGCTCTCTCCCCGCCGCGAGGGCATGACACGCCTCTATACCGCTGCCGACCGCGAGCGGCTGGGTGTCATCCTCAAGGGCAAGCATCTGGGCTTTACCCTTTCTGAAATTCGCGCGCTGGTGGCGGCGCATGCGTCCAGCACTGCCGCGCCGTCCGCCGAATGCGCCGAGGCGGGCCTTGCCCTGACCCGGGACCGCTGCCTGAAGCAGCTGGCCCAGCTTGAGCGCCAGCGGGCCGAGATCGACTCCGCCATCTGCGAGCTGAAGTCCCTGGCGGAAAGCATGCCGGCCTGAACCGGCCTCCATGATCCGCCCGTGCACCATGGGCGCAAACGGAAAACGGCGGGCCAGAGCCCGCCGTTTGCATGTTCAGAAATGATGGAACCGGCAGGCCGGCTCACTCGCTGCTGAGCTTGGCCAGCATGGCATCGGACAATTCGAAATTGCCGGTGACATTCTGAACGTCATCATTGTCCTGCAGATTATCGACCAGACGCAGCAGCTTCTCGGCGGTTTCATCATCCACCGCCACGGTGTTCTGCGGACGCCAGATGAGCCCGGCCTTGCGCGGCTCGCCGAACAGGGCTTCCAGCGCACGCTGCACCTCGGCCAGATCGTCGCCGGCGCAAATCACCTCATGCCCGTCCTCATCGGAGGAGACATCCTCGGCGCCCGCCTCGATGGCGGCTTCCATCATCGCATCGGCATCGGCCCTGGAGGCATCGAACTCGATTGCGCCCACCCGGTCGAACATGAAGGACACCGCGCCGGTTTCAGCCAGATTGCCGCCGGACTTGGTGAAATAGGAGCGCACCTCGGAGGCGGTGCGGTTGCGGTTGTCCGTCAGCGCCTCGACGATGACAGCCACCCCGCCGGGGCCATAGCCCTCATAGCGGATCTCTTCATAATTGTCGGCATCACCACCGGCGGCCTTCTTGATGGCGCGCTCGATATTGTCCTTGGGCATGTTCTCGGCCCGGGCGGCCAGAATGGCGGCGCGCAGGCGCGGATTCATGTTCGGATCCGGCATGCCCAGCTTGGCGGAAACCGTGATTTCACGGGCCAGCTTGGAGAACAGCTTGGAGCGCATGGCATCCTGCCGCCCCTTGCGGTGCATGATATTCTTGAATTGTGAATGTCCGGCCATTGCCGCGCCACCATCAGGTTGAAGACCGGCCCCGCGCCCCACCCGAAGGCGGCGCCGCCCGGGCCGATACCGTTGACTTCGCAAGCCTTATAGGGGGCCGGCAGCGCAAAGAGCAAGAAAGCGGGAAAACTGCCCTCCTGTCATCCTGCCTTTAAAATCGGCAGAACAGCGCCAGTGCCTCGCCCGGAGCGCGGCATGCCCGGCGCAACCCCGCGCCGATGCTGGTTTTCCGCACCGCCCGCGCGCCTGCCCTGCCCCCGGCAGGGCCGCATCCCGCCCCGCCGGGCTCTCACGACAACGTGCAGCATCCCGTGCTTGCCTGCCCGCTCGCGCGCGGCACAATCCGCCCATGCGCGCACTGGCCGAATCGCCCCCCGCCCTCACGTCTCTTGCCCTGGCCGGAACATCGGTGTTGCTGGACCCTTCCGGCGCCCTGTTCTGGGCGGATGAGCGCGTGCTGGTGGTGGCGGACATGCATCTGGAAAAAGGCTCCGCTTTTGCCCGGCGCGGCCAGATGCTGCCCCCCTATGACAGCCTGGATACGCTGGCCCGCCTTGGCGCCCTCATCCGCACCCATGCCCCGCGCCTCGTCATCACCCTTGGAGACAGCCTTCATGACCGCTGGGCCCATGAGCGCCTGAGCGCACCGGCTCTGGACATGCTCGCCACCCTCCAGCGCGCCTGTACCTTCATCTGGATTGCCGGGAACCACGATCCCGTGCCCCATGATCTTGGCGGGGAAGGCGTGGAGATGTTTCAGCTTGGGCCATTCACCTTCCGTCACGAGCCTTCCCCGGAAGCCGTGAGCGGCGAGATCTGCGGCCATCTCCACCCGGCCGCGCGGGTTTCGATCCGCGGGCGCAGCATGCGGCGGCGCTGTTTCATCACCGATGGCCAGCGCATGGTGATGCCCGCCTTCGGGGCCTTCACCGGCGGGCTGGATGTGCAGCACCCGGCCATTGCCGGCCTGTTTCCGGGCGAGCATGATGTGCATCTGCTTGGAGAAGGGCGAACCTATCGCCTGCCCCGGCGCGCCCTGAGATAACACGCCCCGCGCGAGGATTGCGGTAAAGCGCGTCAGCGCCGGCGGCGAATGCGCACATAGAGCGCGCCCTCGCCACCATGGCGGCGGCCGGCTTCCTCGAACCCCACCACCACGGCGCGCAGGTCCGGCGCGGCCAGCCAGTGCGGCACGGTGCGGCGCAAAACGCCGCGCTCCTCGCCAAACATGGCGGAGCCACCCCTTTCATCCGTCAGCCGCGCGGAACCGCCCTTTCCAGTGATGACCAGCACCACCGAATGGCCAATGCTCTGCGCTTCCAGCAGAAACATCCGCAGACGATAATGGGCGGCGGACTGGGTCATGCCATGCAGATCCAGCCGGGCATCTACCTCCGCTCCACGGGTGAGCCGACGGCGCGCCTTCGGCTCAAGCGTCGCAAGGGGCAGCGGAGGTGGAACCGGCGGCTTTTTCGGACGGGGAGCAGGGGCTGCCGCCTTCTCATCCTTCGTCTGCGGCGGCTCTTCGGGGGCAGGCGCGGAAATTTCGGGGGTCGGCGGCGGAGGAAGCGTATGCAGCGGCTTCACATGCTGCACCACATGCGCCCACAGGGCCCGTTCCTCCGGCTTCAGATCCCGTTTGCGCCCGCGCCGGCTCATGATCTTGGCACCAGAATGGTGAACTGCCCGCCATGGCGAATGCGCCCGGCCACCTCGGCCGCCCGCGCGCCCGCGCCGAAAAACAGGTCTCCCCGCGCCGGGCCAATGATGGCCGAGCCGGTATCCTGCGCGATCATCAGCCGGTTGAACGGCTCGGAAACACCGGGGCGGGAGAGCGGCAGGTCCGTTTCCACGAAAACAGGCGTGCCATAGGTGTGCACCCGCCGATCCACCGCCAGCGAGCGCCCGGTGGTGAGCGCGATGCCCTGCGCTCCCATCGGCCCGCTGTCACGCCCCAGTGCCCGGGTGGTGAAAAACACATAGGAGCGGTTCTGCCGCCGCAGCGCCTGCCCCTGCTGCGGGTTCTGCTCCATGAAAGCGCGGATGCGCGCCATGGACATCTCCTCGCGCGGAATGATGCCCTGCTCGATCAGGATGCGCCCCACGGGCGTATAGGGGTGACCGTTCTTGGCGGCATAATTCAGCCGCACCACCTTGCCATCCGGCAGGCGCATGCGGCCGGAGCCCTGGATCTGCATGAAGAAAAGATCGATGGGGTCCTTCAGGTAAGCCACTTCCAGCCCCTGCCCCGCCAGCGCGCCATCCTCGATGGCCGCGCGATCATGATAGGGAACCAGACGCCCGCCAACCTTGCGCCAGCCGCCTTTCTCATCCGTCACCAGATCCGCGGGCCGGCCCAGCACCGGCACCTCATAGCCGGGCCGTCGGGTAAGGGAGCCTTCCACCTCCGGCTCGTAATAGCCGGTGAAGAAGCCCGTGCCGCCTTCATCCGGCACCACGCGGAAAGGCTGGAACCTGGCTTCAAAGAACTGCCGTGCGGCCTGCGCGCCGGGCCTGGGCCCAAGGGCGGCCGCGGCCTTGCAGGCGGAGATCAGGCCCGGCCGCATGATGGCGGATGACGCCACGGACCCATCGGCCGGCCGGGCTGAAACAGCCGGGCAACCGGCCCGGAAGGCCCGGAAGGCGGCGGCATGGTCATCCCCCGTCCAGCCCCGCAAGTCGGAAAAGGAAACCGGAACGAGCCGCGCGCCGGGCAAGGCTGGCGCGCCCTGAGCCCCCTGTGACATGGCCGCCCTTCCCTGAGCCTGCGCTTCCACCGCGAACAGGGGCAGCGCCGAAACAGCCAGCAGCAGCATGCCCCGGAGAAGACCCGCACACCGCGCCATGCTCCCGCCACCCGCACGGGCGCGCATCCACCCACGCGCCCGCCGGCCTGCACGGGAGACAGGCCGGCGCGGGGCGATCAGGGCAGATGTGAGCTTCTCCAGCACCTTATCAATCCAGACATCGGGTTGCGGCGGGAACCGGCTCCCGCCCTTTCATTCTATGTGCAGGTGGGCAGCCTGTCTTGTCGAGTGCTCTTGTGGGAGCGGACACATGTTCTGCTGCGCTGCAACCGCTCCGCCCACCGGCGGACAGTGACAAAAAAGGGAGCGGACAGGCACATGCCTGCGCTCCCCCTTGGCGCCTGGAACCCTTGGCGCCTGGAACCCTTGGCGGCTGAAACCCGTGACGGATGAAACCGCTTCAGCCCGTTTCACATGGCGCGCAACCTCACTGGCCGGCTTCGGTCGCCACTAGCTTCCAGTTCGGGTCCTGCGTGCCCAGATCACGGGCGAAGGTCCACACGTCAGTCACATCGCCCACCGTATCCGGGCTGCCATCCACGACATTGCCGGCGCGATCCCGCGTCACGGAAATGAGCTGGGAGACGAAGCGCACCGTGAGCTGGGCCGAGCGCCCGCGCACCGTGGCCTCCTCCAGATCCGCCTTCTCGATGGCGACGAAACGGGTCTCCATCGTCTCGCCCCGGCTTTCACGCTCGGCGATGGCGGCGGCGAAGCCGTCATAGACATCCTTGGCCAGCAGATCCTTGAGCATCTTGCGATCACCTTCCGCGAAGGCGGTGACGATCATCTCATAGGCCGCCCGCGACCCGGAGAGGAAATGCTTCACATCGAAGTCGCTCTCCACGGTGCGGATCTGGTCCAGCGCATTGGCGGTGGGGCTGCCCTCGGCGGCGATCCCTTCCCAGCGATAGACGGGGGGCGTCTCATCCTCGTCATCCACGGAGCGCGGCTCGATCTGCGCGGGCGGAGGCGGGGCGCGACCGGGCAGCGGCACCACATTGTCGCCCTCGGGCCGGTTGGGACGGTTCTGGTCCTGCGAGGAATAGGGGTCGTAGGGCGGCCGCTCACGACCCGTGCGCTGCCCGAGCACCCCGCGCAGACGGAAGAAGATGAAGACGGCCAGAGCCAGAAAAATGATCGTGGTAAGATCGAACACTGCTTCGCCATACCTTTGGCGCACCGGCCGGAACCGCACGCCCTTGCCTTGAGAAAGACCTGATCCCGCCAGCGCGTCGCGCCACGCAACCTGTCCTGTCTTATGTACGTCGCCGCAACCGGATCGCCAGCCCCGGCACATGCAACGCGCACAATTTCCCGTCCAGCTTACGGCAGGAGAGGCCGAAGCGCCACCATATCCCAAAGCAGGATGCACAGGGCGCGGGCGGCATGCCCCCGCAAACCGGCCTGAGAGCCGCGAAAATTCACCGTTTGCGCCTCCGTGTTTACCTTCATTTACATAGGCTGGGGGCATTTTCGAAATGAGGGAGCCTTGCCGCCTTTCCACCGCAACCGCGGGCCACCAGTGTCCGCTGGGGCAGGCCCGTCAGCGTGGCGCGCTATGGCAGGCTTGGTTTATGGTCTTGCGTCGCGTTGCCGCGCGATTCGACATGATGCTTCACTGGGGGGCGCATTTGGTCCGGTTCGAGAATGTCGGCCTGAGATACGGAATGGGATCGGAAGTGCTGAAGGACGTGACCTTCGGCATCGAGCCCAGATCGTTCCAGTTCCTCACCGGTCCCTCGGGCTCGGGCAAGACCACCTTGCTGCGCCTGCTGTTTCTCTCGCTCAAGCCCACGCGCGGCCTCATCACCCTGTTCGGCCGCGATGTCTCCTCGCTCTCGCCCGATGAAGTGGCGGCGATGCGCCAGCGCATCGGCATCGTGTTCCAGGATTTCCGCCTGCTGGATCATCTCACCACCTATGAGAATGTCTCCCTGCCCCTGCGCGTGGCCGGCAAGGAGGAAGCCAGCTACCGCGCCGAGGTGACCGAACTGCTGCACTGGGTGGGGCTGGGCGAGCGCAGGGATGTGCTGCCCCCTGTGCTCTCCGGCGGCGAGAAGCAGCGCGCCGCCATTGCCCGTGCGCTCATCAGCCGGCCTGAATTCCTGCTGGCCGATGAGCCCACCGGCAATGTGGACCCGACATTGGCGCGCCGCCTGCTGCGGCTGTTCATCGAACTCAACAAGACCGGAACATCCGTGCTGCTGGCCACCCATGACATCGCCCTCATGGACCAGTATGACGCCAGACGCCTCGTGATCGCCGACGGACGGCTTTATGTCTATGACTGAAACGCCCGGAAAAGACACAGCCTCTTCAACTCAGGCGGGCTCTGGCCCGGCCGGGCGCGCGGGCTTTCGCACCCAGGCCACCCCCACCCTGAAAGAACCCGTTCCCGCGCTGAAGGACAGATCGCGCGAAACGCCGGCGGATGACGCCTCCGCCGCCCCGGCAGCCGAAAAAACCGCCGGGCCCGCCGTCACCCCTGCCGCGCAGCCCACGGCCAAGCCGCGCCCGATGACCCCCATCGTGCCGCGCTCCACCATTTCCGGGCGGGCGCTGATCGCCGTCGTGGCCATCATGACCTTTCTCGCCAGCATCACGGTGGGAGCGGCTCTGGCCGTGCGTTCCACCGCCGGGCAATGGCGCTCCGATGTGACGCGCGAGGTGACCATCCAGATCCGCGCCGGTGACCCCAAGACCACCGACGCACAGGTTCAACTGGCCGCCGAGATCGCCCGCAACACCCCCGGCGTGGCCGATACCCATATTCTCACCGCGGATGAAACCGGCCGGCTGCTGGAACCCTGGCTGGGTTCCGGGCTGGAGCTGGAGGATCTTCCCGTTCCGCGCATGGTGGTGGTGCGGCTGGACAATTCCACCCCCACCGATCTCAACAGCCTGAAACGCAAGCTGAGCGACCAGATCCCAACCGCCACCCTCGATGACCACCGCATGTGGGCGCACCGCCTCAGCGCCATGGCGGAAGGCGTGACATGGACCGGCATCGGCCTGCTGGCGCTGGTGGGGGTTGCAACGGTGCTCACCGTGGTGTTCGCCACCCGCGCCGCTGTCGCCACCAATCGCACCGTGGTGGAGGTACTGCATTTCGTGGGCGCGAAAGATGGCTTCATCGCCGCCCAGTTCCAGCGCCACTTCCTGAAGATTGGCGCGCAGGGCGGGCTGCTGGGCGGTGTTTCCGCGGCGGTTCTTTTCGCCATCATCGCCGCCCTGCCCCGCTTCGGCATTGCCGGGGAGCCGGACAATCCCAGCATTCTGGTCTGGCTCAACCCCGGCATCGCAGGCTTTATCGGCATTGCACTGGTGGTGCTGGGCGTGGCGCTCGCCACGGCCTATACATCCCGCGTCACCGTGTACCGCACATTGAGGACCATTCAATGAGCGCGATCACCGCCTCATGCGATGCTCTTCTCCTCGTCTGCGCCGCATTCTCCCGGCATTCTTGACCCATGACGCAGAATGAGCGCAGCAGCCCTCCATCCGGGGCTGAAACGCAGACGAACGGGACAACAGGGAACAGTGCCGGCAAACCCCGCCGCTGGCGCTGGTGGAGGCGTTTGCTCATTGCGCTGGTGCTGGTCGCCGGTTTCGGCATTGTCGCCATACTGGGCGGCTTTCTGGCCTTCACCACCCAGATCGCCACGCGCGAGCCCAAACAGCTCCGACCCATGGAGGCCATCGTCGTGCTCACCGGCGGGGCCTCTCGCGTGAGTGATGCGGTGAGCCTGCTCTCCAGAGGCTATGGCCAGCGCCTGCTCATCACCGGCGTCAACCCCACCACATCACCGGCAGAGCTGCGCCGCGCCCTGCCGGATGGTGAGGCGCTCATTTCCTGCTGCATCGATCTCGGCCACAAGGCCCTGAACACGCGCGGAAACGCCATAGAGGCGGCGGAATGGACCCGGGCGATGAACTTCCGCTCGCTGGTCGTCGTCACCTCCACATGGCACATGCCGCGCGCGCTGGTGGAACTGAACCGCTCCCTGCCGGATGTGGAGCTTCTGGCCTATCCGGTCGTCACCTCCCGCATGGAGGCGGAGCGCTGGTGGCGGGACCCGGCCGTGCTGCACCTGCTGTTCAAGGAATATCTCAAATATCTGATGGCGCAGCTCAAGATCCGTCCGGCACAGGCGGTGGCCAAGGGGCATCTGCCGGATAGGCCGCCCCTGCTGCAAAAGCCCCCTTCCATGGACAGCGGGACGGAGCAAAGCAGCATCGCCAACTGAGGCAGCCCCGCTTCCAGCTTCAATGACAGGACGAAATGGTCTAGAGCATCTTGCGTTTCCGCAGGGGTGCGCCGGGCATGCGCGCGCAAGCCCGTTTTTCACGCCCGCCTGGCATGCGCCAAGGTTCAAGACCGGGGAGCCCACAGGTGACGGTTATCCGCTCGCTGCTGTTCCAGATCTGCTTCTATACCGCCACCGTCCTGTTCATGCTGGCCTTCCTGCCCGCGCTGCCCTTCATCTCACGGCGCGGCCTGTGGAATACGGGCGTGAAATGGTGGCTTGGCACCATGAATGTGCTGTTGCGCGTCACCTGCGGCATCCGCACCCGGATCACCGGGCATGAAAATGTGCCTGAAGGCCCGCTGCTCATCGCCGCCAAGCATCAATCGGCCTGGGAAACGCTGGCCCTGCTGACGCATTTTCGGGATCCGGCCTTCATTCTCAAGCGGGAGTTGATGAACATTCCCGTCTTCGGCTGGTATCTGAAGAAGATGGGCATGATCCCCGTGGACCGGAGCGCCGGCCCCTCGGCCCTGCGGGACATGGCCAAGCGCGCCCGCGCGGCGGCGGATGAAGGCCGCCAGATCCTCATTTTCCCCGAAGGCACCCGGCGCCCGCCCGGGGCTCCCCCCGCCTACAAGCCGGGCGTGTCCTATCTGTATGCCGCGCTGAAAGCGCCCTGCCTGCCGGTGGCGCTCAACTCCGGCCTGTTCTGGCCGCGCCGCGCCTTTACCCGCCGGCCGGGCACCATTCGCGCCGAACTGCTGCCGCCCATCCCTCCCGGGCTGCCGCGCACAGAGTTTTCCACAAGGCTTGAGCACGATATCGAAACGGCCAGCAATCGCCTTCTGGATCAAGGACTTGCAGAGCTTGGCCCGCGCGCCCCTGAACTGCATAATGCCGGATAGGAACAGGAAGAGAACATCCCCGCTGTCCACTCCTGTGGAAAACTCTTGATCCACAGCGGCCTCTGTTCTAGTTCTGTTCACATGAGAACCGCTGATTCGATCCTTATCCCCCTGGTTGATGCCGGCTGCCTCAATGGCCTTCGGGCCAGTGCGCTTGGTTCGCGCTACCGCTTCTGGCGGGATGAGGACGGCATGCGGCACGTGTTTTCGGTCTATGGACCCGAGAATGCGCCAAGCTATCCCGACGCCATCGCCGTGGTGGCGCGGCGCACGCCGGCCGGCTCCATCGCCATGTGGGCCGGGCCCACCGGCCCAGCGGCGGAACAGGCCGCCCGTCGGCTCGATGGGGACGAGATCCACATCCATGTGCTGGGAGAACAGGCCGCACCCGCCCTTCGTCGCCTTCTGGCCCGTTCTACTCAGGCCCCCCGCGCGGCCGGCACAGAGCCGCAGCGCCCGGCCCGCCCCGAGCCGAAGCCCGTTCTGGAACCCGTGAGCACGCTCCACCGCCGCGCGGCCTGAACCATCCTGCCCCGCCGCACGGGTCAGGATGGATACGAACCTGCAGAAGGACGGCTGGCGCCTATCCCGCGTCCTCATCCTCAACCCGCCTGTGCGCGGGAGAGGCGCGCAGGCGATGCGTGATCCAGTTCAGGTCCGGTTCCTCGATGCCCAGCCTTTCCAGCTCTGAAACAGTCGAGATCACATAATCCGCATTCGGCCCGGCGCGGCCATGGGAGCGGCGCACCAGATGCAACTGCTCCTCCCGGGTGAGAGCGCCGGCATATTGCGCATGGCCCTGATGCGCCAGATAGGCCAGCGCCGGCGCCGTGCGCCCGCTGCCATCCATCATGTGAATGCGTTTCACCGCCTCACGATACACACCCGAAACCTGCTCGCGCTCTGTCAGATAGGCATAGGTCTGTTCCCAGTGCTGCGGCTCGATGCGATAGGCGATGCCATGGCATGCGCCCCCGTCCTCCAGCCCCAGCACCAGCCCCGGCGCTTCCGGCGTGCCACGATAATGGTAGGAATAGACGCACAGCGCCCGGTGCGCGCCGATCAGCCGGGCCTCACAGCGCTCGGCATAGTCAAATCCCGGGTTCCACATCAGCGAACCGTAGGCGAACACCCAATGGTCATGGTTCGGTGCATTATGGAGGAGCATGATGGTGCACTACAGTCTGGCGTTGACACCGTCCGTCGGCATCGTCCAGAGCGTTTCTCCATTTCGGGAAACCGGGAGAAACGCCCCGCTTGATCCGGGATGCCGCATTTTCTTCGCGCGAAACGGTATCCTCAGCGCTCGAAAATGCTCTAACAGGGGAAACTGCCCCTCGCAAGTCAACGCATGGATACGTTACCCGAAGGGCATAACCGCGCCCGGAACCCGGAACCGAAGCCGAGGCCTCGCATGACCGCATCTGAAGTTTCCTCGCCCCGCCGCCGCTCCCGGCTGGTGCTGTTTCTCATCGCTCTTGTCGTGCTCATCGCCGTCGGCTGGGCCGGGGCATGGGTGTATGCCGCCAACCGCGTTGAAAAGGAGCTGGACGCCTGGATCGAGCGCGAGGCCAGGGAAGGTCGCGTCTGGGCCTGCGCGGAGCGCGGGCTGGGCGGCTTCCCGTTCCGCCTTCAGCTGAACTGCGCCACCCCGACCCTCGACACCACCTCCGGCGACAAGCTGCACATCACCACCACATCTGCCCGCGCCACGGCGCAGATCTGGTCGCCCAACGCCATCAGGGCCGAATTCACCTCTCCGGCCCGCATCCAGAACAAGGAGACGGGTGAGGTGTTCGGCGCGCACTGGGACAGCCTGACCATGAATGGCGTGGGCGACATGGGCGGCCGCCCGCAGCGCGCGGCCCTTCAGGCCCGGGGCCTGCGTGTCGAGCAGATCGAGGAGGAGGATACGGACGCCTCGCCGCTGGCCTCCTTCGCCGAGCTCGACCTTGAGTCCAGCCTTGTGCCCGCCAATGCCGGCGGCCCGGAGGATGTGTCCTACAGCGCCACCATCAAGGGCGGCTCCAGCCCGATTCTGGTGCTGTTCGGGGAGAAGGGCCCGGTCGACCTGTCATTCACCGGGGTCGTCACCGCTGCGGCCGATCTCAAGCCCATGCCGCTGGAACAGCGCCTGCGCGCCTGGGCGGCGGCAAAGGGGGAGGCGCGCATCACGCAGTTCACCCTCTCCAGCCCCTCTGTTGCGGTCACCGCGCGCGGCACCCTGTCCCTTGATCCGCAGGGACAGGTGAATGGCAATCTCAATCTCGGCTTTGCCGGTGTCCAGCAGCTTGCCGGGCAGCTGAGCGCGGCCGGCATCATTCCCGAGGGTATGGCGCCCATGGTGGGGGCGCTGGCGATGGTGGGCCAGCCGGCGGATGTGGACGGGCGCCGCGGGGTTTCCTTCCCGCTGGCCTTCAAGGATGGGCGGCTCAATCTCTCCGGCCTTCCGGTGGGGCGCGTGCCTCCGGCTTTCTGATGTGAGCTGTCGGGCCGGGTCCTGCGCGCAAGGCGCGGGCCCGGCCTTGAATGGCGCTGCATTTTTCCCTGTCTCTCCATGGCCGCCCTTCCCCCCCGCCCGCGAAAGGGCTATGAGGGCCGCAACCCGGGGCCGCCCCTGAAGAACGAGCCTGCCATGAGCGAAAATACCGTTTCCCCCAACCATGAAGGCCAGTTGCAGGCCGCAGTTCTGGCCCGCGCCTTGCCGCATATGCAGCGCTATGATGATGCCATCGTGGTGGTGAAATATGGCGGCCACGCCATGGGCAATGAAGAACTCGCCCGCCATTTCGCCCGCGATATCGTGCTGCTGGAACAGGCGGGTGTGAACCCCGTGGTGGTGCATGGCGGCGGACCGCAGATTGGCGCGATGCTGGAAAAGCTGGGCATCAAGTCCCAGTTCGCGGCGGGCCTGCGCATCACCGACAAGGCCACCATCGATATTGTGGAAATGGTTCTGGCCGGCTCCATCAACAAGCAGATTGTCGGCTTCATCAATGAGGCCGGCGGCAAGGCCGTGGGCCTGTGCGGCAAGGATGGCAACATGGTGCGCGCCCGCAAGGCCAGCCGTGTGCTGACAGACCCGGACAGCAAGATCGAGCAGGTGGTCGATCTCGGCTTTGTGGGTGAGCCCGACGAGGTGGACACCACCGTTCTCGACCAGATCCTGCGGCGCGAGATCATCCCCGTTCTGGCCCCGGTCGCGGCGGCGAAGGATGGCGGCACCTATAATGTGAATGCCGATACGTTCGCCGGCGCAATCGCCGGTGCGCTCAAGGCCAAGCGTCTGCTGCTGCTGACCGATGTGCCCGGCGTTCTGGACAAGAACAAGAAGCTCATCCCCCAGCTCACCATTGCCGAGGCCCATGCGCTGATCGCCGATGGCACCATTTCCGGCGGCATGATCCCCAAGGTGGAAACCTGCATCTATGCGCTGGAAAAGGGCGTGGAAGGCGTCGTCATCATTGATGGCAAGGCGCCCCACTCCGTGCTGCTGGAACTGCTGACAGACCACGGCGCGGGCACCCTCATCACCCACGGCTGAGCGATACAGGGTTCAGGAAAAGGGCGCGCCTCAAAGGGTCGCGCCCTTTTTGCGCCTGGAGCCTCGCGAGACGCTGCCGCCTTCAGGGCCGGGGTTTCAGGGCGGAGTCTGCGCCCCTTCTCCCAGAGCGCGCTGCATCAGCAGCGTATCAATCCAGCGGCCGAACTTGAAACCGGTGGCCGGCAACGTGCCGGCCATATGGAAACCGCAGGCCCGGTGCAGGGCGATGGATCCCTCATTGTCCGCCCCGCCAATCACCGCCACCATCTGGCGGAAGCCGCGCGCCGTGCATTCGGCAATCAGCGCATCCAGAAGCGCGCGCCCCACGCCACAGCGCTGCGCGGCCTCATCCACATAGATCGAGTTTTCAACCACATGGCGATAGGCCATGCGCGGGCGAAACGTGCCGGCATAGGCATAGCCCAGCACATGCCCCTGCCGCTCCGCCACGAGGAAAGGGTAGCCCGCGGCGCACAGGGCCTGCTGTCTTTGCACCATTTCCGCCAGCCCCGGCGGCTCGGTCTCGAAGCTGGCCGTGCCGGTTGTCACCGCAACATCATAGATGGCGGTGATGGCGGGCATGTCTCGCTCTTCCACGCCGCGCAGCTTCATTGCGGCTCTCCCATGGCTTCTTCCATCAAAAAAGCCCCGGCCGGAGCCGGGGCTTTTCTACATATCACCACATGTTCCGCATCAAGCGCGGATCAGTTGTTGGAGCGGCCACCGAAGAGCTGGAGCAGCATCATGAACATGTTGATGAAGTCCAGATACAGGGCCAGAGCGCCCATGACAGCCTTCTTGCCCATCACCGCCGTGTCGTCGCCAGCGAAGTACATCTCCTTGATGCGCTGGGTGTCGTAGGCGGTAAGGCCCGCAAACACCAGCACGCCCACCACGGACACCACGAACTGCAGCAGCGAGGAGCCGAGGAAGATGTTCACCAGCGAGGCGATGATGATGCCGAACAGGCCCATCATCAGGAAGGAGCCCATGCCGGAGAGGTCACGCTGGGTGGTGTAGCCGTACAGGCTCAGCGCACCGAACGAGGCCGCGGTGATGAAGAACACGCGCACGATGCTCTCATGCGTGTAGACGAGGAAGATGGTGGCCAGCGAAACGCCCACCAGCGCCGCATAGACCCAGAAGGTCATCTGCGCGGCGGAAACGCTCATGCGCTCCACGCGGAAGCTGAGGAAGAAGACAGCGGCCAGCGGCGCCAGCATCACCACCCACTTCACCGGGCTGACAAACAGCGTGTAGCCGATCTGCGTCAGCATGATGTCGCCGGAAACCCGCGCCACCGCCTGCGCGGGATCCGTCGTGACGGCAAGCATGTACACGCCAAGCGCAAACAGGCCGGTGATGGCAAGGCCGAGCGCCATATAGTTGTACACGCTCAGCATATAGCTGCGCAGGCCCTGGTCGATTTCGGCCTGCGAGCGCGCCACCGACGAATTCCAACGGCCGGCGACGTTGCGATCATAATCGGACATCGTCGTTCCCTTTTAAACTTCTGCGAACCGTCGGCGAGGCCCGCTCCGGGCCTGCTGGTTCATGCCTGCAATATGGGGGGTATCGTGCGGCGCGGCAAGTGAAACCAATATGAAATTTACGCAAGGTCATGCCAGAGCATGACTTTCCCCACAGGATACAATCTGTATAAAGGAACAGGTTGCGCACAAAGCTTGGGTGCAGATGATTCCGCCTTCTGGGGGCCTGGCCCGACTTGTGAAACCAGCCCTGCCGGTGCTGCTGGCGTGGCTGGCGCCCGGCCTCTGGCAGCAGGCCCGGGCGGGTGCATGGACCATGGAGGAAAGCGCCGGGCAGGTGATTCTGCAAAGCAGCATCGTCTCCTCCAGCCGCAGCTTCGGCCCGCAATCGGATCTCTATTCCAGCCGCTCCTTTGACAAGGTCGAGGTCAATCTCGTCTTTGAATATGGGCTGAAGGACTGGCTCACCCTCATCGCCGCCCCGCAATTTCTGTATGTGCATCTCGGCGCACCCGACAGCGCCACCTATTCCGGGCCGGGCTATACGGATCTGGGTGCGCGGGTGCGCCTGTGGCAGGATGAAAGCCGGGTCTTCTCGGCCCAGAGTGTGGTGCGCCTTTCCGGCACTGGCGGCTCCGGCAGCGCGGCGGCCGTGGGCAATGAGAATACGGAGCTGGACCTGCGCCTGCTGGCCGGCTTCTCCTTCGATCTGTTCGGGCGCGCATCCTATCTGGATATCGCGGTGGCGGAGCGTCTGCGCTTTGGCGATCCGCCGGACGAGTTCCGGCTGGATGCCACCCTTGGCGTGCGCACCGCGCCGCGCTGGCAGCTTCTGTTCCAGTCCTTCAACGTCATTTCGCAGGGGGCGGGCAAGGGGCCCTATTTCAACCGCTCCTATGAATATTACAAGATGCAGGTGGGGGCCGCCTGGGATTTCACCCCGGCCATCACCCTGCAGGGCAGTGTGGTCAGCACGGTGTTTGCCCGCAACGCGCCGCTTGAGAACGGCATGGTGCTGAGCGCGCTCTACAAGTTCTGAAGCAGTTCCACACCCATGCGCCCCGCCCCCACCAGACCGGGCATCGGATGGGTGATGACATGCAGCGGCACCTGCGCCAGACGCGCCTCGAAGGGCGGATGGTTTTCAAACGCCTGCCGCAGGGGGCTCTGCGCCATCAGTGGGGCCATGGCCTGCCCCACGCCGCCTGCAATATACACCCCGCCCCGCGCCTCGAAGGCCAACGCCAGATCCCCCAGCACGCGCCCGAAAATCCGCAGAAAGAGCATGCAGCTTTCAACCGCTTCGCCCTGCCCCCCAAGGGCTGCCCGGATGATGGCGCGGGGGGAGAGGCCCTGCCCGGTGCGGGCGGCATGAATGCGCGCAAGGCCCGGGCCGGAAAGCACCTGTTCCACGCTTGAAGGCCCCATATGCGCCAGCAGGCGGGCCTCGTCCTCCATCACCGCGCCAAGGCGCATATGGCCGGCCTCGCTGGGCAGGATCATGCAGGCCGGGCCGCTGCCCCTCTCATCCGCACGCGGCACGACCAGCGCCGTCCCCAGCCCGGTGCCCGGCCCGCAAACCAGCATCGGCCCCTTCGGGGATGGCCCGCCCTGCCATGGGCCAATGCTCTGGACATCTTCCGGGCGCAGCCATGGCACCCCATGGGCAAGCGCGACGAAATCATTCACCAGCCGCACCTCGGTGAAGCCGAGAGCAGACTTCAGGCCCGCCGGTGAAATGCGCCAGTTCCGGTTGGTCAGGCGCGGCTCATCCTCCTCCACCGGGCAGGCCAGCGCAAGAATGGCCATGCGCGGGCGCACATCGCCCAGATGATGCAGACAGGCGCGCAGCAGATCTTCCAGCGAGGCGTGGCTGTCATTCTCCACCACATGGATCCGCGCCGGAACCCCATCCGCCCCCGCACAGGCCAGACGTGTCGTAGTGCCGCCAATATCCGCCAGCAGCATGGAACAATGCTCCGCCGGCAGCATCATGCAGGCTCCCGCCGGCCGGCCTCAGGCCACGGCATCGAGCGCGTCATCACTCAGGCTGCCGGGCACGATGGTGACGGGAACCGGAAACCGCGCCGCATAGGAGCCGGCAAGCTGGGAGACGAGCGGCCCCGGCCCTTCCTTGCCTGTACCCGCGCCCAGCACCAGAATGGCGATATCGCGATCCTCGGCAATGAGATCGGTAATGGCATCGGCCTTGTTGCCTTCACGGATGACGCATTCCGCCGAAACTCCGGCCACCTGCCGGGCGCGGGCGGTGAACTTGTCGAGCCGCATGCGGGCCTCGTCTTCCGCCTCGGCCCGCATCAGGTCGGCAATGCCCAGCCATTGCTGGTTGGCGCCGGCCATTTCCAGAACAGCGAGCAGCACCAGCCCGCCCTGCGTGCGCGCCGCACGGCGGCCGGCATAATAGACGGCCCGGTCGCACTCCGGCGTTTCATCCACCACCACCAGAAATTTCCGGCGGTGGCCGGGCTCATGGCTTTGTCGTGTCGCTGTCATTGGTGTTCGCGTCTCATCCGCGCAATTCCACATCCCGTCTGCCATGGTGCCATGAGGGGGGCCTGCAAGGGGAGTAAAAAATGCGGTTTCCCATGCCAGGCGCTGGATTTCGGCACCTGTCCTGTTCAAGCTGGGCCATTGCCTGCCCCGGGCCGGAACCGACAGGAGAGAGATGTGAGCTTTTCCCTTCCCCGCAGCACTGTCACGGAGCTGACGCTTGAAACCGCGCAGACCATTCTGCAGGCCGCCCTTGCGGAGGCTGGCGCCCGTGCCCTCAACCCGCTGGCCATCTGCATTCTGGATGGCCGGGGAGCAATGAAATGCGCGGCGGCACAGGATGGCACCAGCCTGAAACGCAGCGAGATCGCCCGTGCGAAGGCGGAAGGCGCGCTGGCGCTGGGGGTGGGCTCACGCGCCCTGCTCGGCCATGCGCGGGATCTGCCCCTGTTCATGAATGCCGCCACTCTGGTTCTGGGCGGGGCGCTGATTCCCGCGCCCGGCGGGGTGCTCATCCGCACACAGGGGGGCGCGCTGATCGGCGCGGTCGGCGTATCGGGCGACAGTTCAGACAATGATGAGGCCTGTGCCATGGCCGGCATCGCGGCGGCCGGGCTGATGGCGGACCCGGGCGAGGACTAGAACCGGCCCGGCACAGGCCTGAAAGCATGAAGGCCCTGCCGGTGGGCACAGGGCTCCACCAACAGGGCCCTCATGGCCAGAGGGGCCACGCCCCGGCTGCGCCCCGCAGGGCGCGCGGCATCACAGAATCTGTGCGGCCTCTTCAAAGGGAAGGCGCGGCAGGCGCTCGAACACCTTGCTGTGGTCTCCATGGCCCAGTGCGGCGATGAAATTGGCCTTCACTTTGCCATCGGGGAAGAAGGTAGCATCGACCTTTTCCGCATCAAAGCCAGACATGGGTCCGACATCCAGCCCCACGGCCCGGGCGGCGAGGATGAAATAGCCGCCCTGGAGCGAGGAATTGCGGAAAGCCAGCGGTTCGCCAGCCGCCTTGTCCTTTGCGAAATAATCCCGATAGCCCGGATTATGCGGGAAGAGCTGGGGAATTTTCTCATAGAACTCCGTGTCATAGCCGACAATGGCGATGACCGGCGCCGCCAGCGCCTTCAGATTGCCCTCAGCCAAAGCGGGGCGAATCTTTTCCTTGGCCTGCGCACTGCGCAGGAACACGAGACGCGCCGGCTGGGTGTTCAGCGCGGTCGGCCCATATTTCATGAGATCATAAATCTCGCGCAGCTCCTCATCGCTCACCGGCTGGTCGGTCCAGCCATTGTGCGAGCGGGCGGCGCGAAACAGGCGGTCGAGAGTCGCGCCATCAGTCTTCTGTGTCATCGGGGGGGTCCGGAATAGGTCAGATATTGTCCTGATGTAGTATCGCGATGCAGCAAGAACAACACGCACCCGTGCAATGATCCTGTTGCATCCATGCATGGAGCGGGGCATCACTGTTGCCATTCTTGCCCCGCACCCGGCCTGCCGCCATTCCCGATGCATATGCAGGCCGGTATTTCATGGAGTTTCTGAAGGCGTGAAGGCACCTGCGCGCACGCGCCTGCACTGGCTCGGCCTTGTCCTGCTGACCCTTGTGGCCGGAACGGCCGGGGGTGCGCTTTTTCATGCCATGGGCCTGCCGGCCCCCTGGCTCTCGGGTGCCATGGTATTCACCATCGTGCTGGCGGTGGGGGGAGTGGACGTGCACCTGCCAGAACCCTTGCGGCATCTGGCCCTGCTGATTCTCGGCGTTTCCATGGGTGCGGCGCTGACCCCGCAGATGGTGGCGCGGGCCGCCGCCTGGCCGGTGACGATGGCCTTCCTCGCCCTTTCTGTCGCCGCCACCATGGCCGGCGGCATTATGTTCCTGCGCCGGGTTGGGCGATGGGATGGGCCCACAGCCTTCTTCGCCGCGGCACCGGGTGCCTTTTCCACGGTGATCGCCCTGGCCAGCGATACGGGGGCGGATCTGCGCCGGGTGGCTTTTGCCCAGGCCGTACGCCTGTTTCTGCTCATCGCCGCCCTGCCCGGCCTGTTGCGCGCCGCCGGGCTGACCCGCGAGACACCGCTGAATGTGATGGCGGATGAAGCAGACCCCGCGGCGCTTTCTTTGTCTGATCCGGCCGGGCTGATGGATCTTGGCCTGCTGCTGGCCCTGTCTGCCGCAGGCGGTTATCTGGCGGAGCGGGCGCGCATTCCCGGCGGCCTCATTCTGGGCGCGCTGATTGTGAGCGGGGCCCTGCATCTGGGGGAATGGTCCCATGCCCAGCTTCCGCCTTCCCTTCTGCTGCCGGCCTTCATTCTTCTGGGCGTGAATGTGGGCACGCGCTTTGTCGGCACGCGCATCTCCACCATCGTTTCCTTTTTCGCCGTGTCTCTGGGGGCCTTTGTCGTCTCCATCGTGATTTCGGCCGCCTTTGCGCTTATGGCCTCGCAGATCACCGGGGATGATTTCGGCAAGGTGCTCACCGCCTATGCCCCCGGCGCACTGGAGGCGATGGCCGCGCTGGGTTTCGCGCTGGGCTATGATCCGGCCTATATGAGCGCACACCATGTGTTCCGCTTCGCCGGGCTCTCCATCGCCCTGCCGCTGATTGCCCGGCTGCTGTTCCGCATTCTGCCGAAAAGCTGAGTCTTGCGCAGATCTTTCAGAAGGTATCGGCCGGGCGGGCGGGCTGGAGACCGTCCTCAGCCCCCATAGCGGTGAAGGCTTGCGCCATGAATGCGCAGCCAGGTTTCAGCCTTCTCCCGCTCCGGAAACACCCGGTCCACCGCCTTCCAGAACCGGGGGCTGTGGTTCATTTCCAGCCGGTGCGCCACTTCATGCGCCGCCAGATAATCCAGCACCCCCGGCGGCGCGAGGATCAGCCGCCATGAGAAGGACAGGTCCCCCTTCGCGGAGCATGACCCCCAGCGGCTCGTGGTATCGCGCAGGGTGATGCGGTTGACCTGAACCCCCAGCACTGCTGCATATTTCTCCACTGCCGCGGTCAGGTCATGCCGCGCCTCCCGCTTGAGGAAATCCCCCACCCGCCGGGGCAGATGCGGCGCCTCGCCGGCCACATGGAGGGTTTTTTCCTCTCCCGCCCCCAGCCAGACCGTGCCGCGCGCGGATGGCTCATGCACGATGCGGTGCGGCACCCCCCGGAAGGGAATGATCGCCTCCGCCTCGAAAGGTACGCTTTCCGGCAGCCGGCCCAGCCGCACCCGCACCCATTCGCGGTGGCGGATGGCGAATTCCTTGATGCTGGCGATGGAGACATGGGGCGGAGCTGTCAGCACCACATCGCGCGAGGCCGCCCGCACCCGCAGGGTGAGCCGGCGCGCCTTGGCATTGCGGCGGATGAAGACCGGGGTGCGCACACCATCCAGCTCCATGTCCAGCCGCTCGGGCACGGCGACGGCCGGGGTCTTCTCCCGCGGGCGCAGGAAGGACAGGAGGCCGGATGTGAGAGGATTGGTTTTCATCCTGCCTGTCTATCAGCTTTGCCGCGCCCTGCCGCATGTTCGGGTTTCAGCATCATGACAATCCCCGCAACAAAAAGGCGCCCCGCAGGGCGCCTTGGTTCATTTTGCCGTCCTGAAACTCAGGCCGAGGGGCTGCGGGGAGACTGGCCCGAGGCCCTTCTCGGCAGGGCGAACACGTCCGGCTCTTCCGGTCCATGATCCACCGCCTCGCTCTTCACCGGCTCCCGGACGGTGCCCTTGGGCAACTCGTTGGAGAGGATGAAATCGCGGATGCGGGGCGCGATTTCCGAACGGAAGCGGGAGCCGTTGAAGACACCGTAATGGCCAACGCCCGGCTGCTCGTAATGCACGCGCATGTCCTCGGGAATCTGCGGGCACAGGCGGTGGGCCGCCTTGGTCTGGCCAATGCCGGAGATGTCGTCCTTCTCGCCCTCCACCGTCATCAGGGCCACGCGCTTCACCGCCTGGGTCTTCACCAGCTTGTCATGGTGCATGATCTCGCCCTTGGGCAGGGCATAGGTGATGAAGACATTCTCGACGGTCTGAAGATAGAATTCCGCCGTCAGGTCCATCACCGCGAGATATTCGTCATAGAATTCCCGGTGCTTGTCCACGCTGTCGCCATCGCCCTCCACGAGATCCCGGAACAGATCCCAGTGGGCCTTCAGATGGCGGTCCAGATTCATGCTCATGAAGCCGTTGAGCTGGAGAAAGCCCGGATAGACCTCACGCAGCGCGCCCGGATGCGGCCACGGCACGCGGGTGATGACATTGCGCTTGAACCAGTCAATGCCGCGCTCCTGCGCCATGGCATTCACCGCGGTGGGAGATTCACGGGTATCGATCGGCCCGCCCATGAGGGTCATGGACTTGGGCACGAAGGGGTCTTCCTCCTCCTCCATGCGGGCGATGGCCATCAGCACCGGCACGGCTGGCTGGCACACGGCCATCACATGGCAGTCACCGCCGAGGCGATGGAAGATGGAAATGAGATAATCGACATAATCGGAAAGGCCGAACTGGCCCTGATCAAGCCGCACCAGCTTCGCGTCCACCCAATCGGTCACATAGACATCATGGTCGGGCAGCATGGCTTCCACCGTGCCGCGCAGCAGTGTGGCATAGTGACCGGAAACCGGTGCCACCACCAGCAGCTTGGGCTGCGGGGTCTTGGGCGGGGTCGGGAAGGCGCGTTCGAAATGCAGCAGGTTACAGAAGGGCCTGCTCCACACCGTATTGATGTGAACCGGAACGCGCTGGCCGTTATAAGTGGTATAGGGCAGCCCCCACTCCGGCTTGGCATAGCGGCGGGTGGTGCGCTCGAACAGCTCGCACGCCGCCGCCATGGACTTGCCAATGGTGGTGTGGGAAACCGGATTGATCGGGTTCTTGAGCATGAGGCGGCTGGCGTCCGCCATGGCGCGTGAAGGATTCAACGCCGCGTTGCTCATCTCATAGAGCCAGTAGATGGGGGAAGTGGGTGCCACATGCGCCTTGTTCGGCATACGCGTCACGCCCGTGAACTCTCCAATGGCCATGTTAAGAACCTCGCGGTTGCCTTGGCCGTTGAGGGTGGTTCAATCCCCCTCATTGGTCAAATTGGACAAAGGTTAAGAAACTGACACCCTCCCGACAAGGACATAGATGTCACAATGTCGCGTGTTTCTACACAAATCATTACGCGCCTAACCTTGACTGAAGGTGAATCAAAATGACCCCCGCCTTCGCAACCCCGCTTCAGGGCCGCTCCGCCGGCCTGCGGCTCGATACCTTGATTCGCCTGCGCTGGCTGGCGGTGGCCGGGCAGCTTGTCGCCGTGGTAGTGGTGCATTTCGCGCTGGGCTTCCATCTGCCCATCATGTTGTGCCTTGCTTTGGTGGCGCTTTCCGCGCTGGTGAATGTGGCGCTGCGGATGAAATATCCGGTGGCGCGGCGGCTGGGGGATGATGCGGCCGGAGCGCTGCTGGCCTATGACGTGCTCCAGCTCACCGCCCTGCTCTATCTCACCGGCGGGCTGAAAAACCCCTTCGTGCTGCTCTATCTCGCCCCGG
Source organism: Haloleucobacter ellipsoideus (assembly GCF_052491725.1). Taxonomy (NCBI): domain Bacteria; kingdom Pseudomonadati; phylum Pseudomonadota; class Alphaproteobacteria; order Hyphomicrobiales; family Xanthobacteraceae; genus Haloleucobacter; species Haloleucobacter ellipsoideus. The sequence goes on along the minus strand of NZ_JBQWAR010000018.1, from coordinate 175,537 downwards.
TGATGATTTCCGCCACCGCGCTGGCGCGCACCACCACCATCCTGCTCGGCATTCTGGTGGCGATCTGCGCCGGGGCGGTGGGGCTGTGGGCCAAGCCCCTGCCCTGGTATGATGGCACGCCCTTCATACTGCCAAACCTGTATCTGGCCGGGGTCTGGGTGGCGGTCATCGTCGCCATCGGCTTCATCGGCATCTATTCCTGGCGGGTGACGGAAGAGGCGCGCGAGCTGGGCAACGCCCTTGCGGCCACCGAGCTGGTGCTGGCGCGCGAGCAGCATATTTCCGCGCTGGATGGCCTTGCGGCCGCCGCCGCCCATGAGCTGGGCACGCCGCTGTCCACCATCGCCCTGGTGGTGAAGGAAATGCAGCGCTCCATTCCCCCGGACAGTCCCCATGGCGAGGATGTGGCCCTGCTGCGGGACCAGGTGAATCGCTGCCGCGACATTCTCCAGACGCTCACCTCCCTGCGCTCGGGTGATGCCCCGTTTGACCGTATGCCGGTGCGTCTGCTGCTGGAGGAAGTGGTGGAGCCGCATCGCAATTTCGGCATTTCCATCATCATCGATGTTCCTGAGGATGCCGACAGGCCGGTCATCGCCCGCAATCCGGGCCTGCTTTACGGGCTTGGAAACCTTGTGGAGAATGCTGTCGATTTCGCCTCCGGGAAGGTCGAGATCAGCGCTGCCTGGACCCCGACGAGCCTTGTGATCATCGTGCAGGATGACGGCCCGGGCTTCTCGCCCGAGGTGAGCGCGCGGATCGGCCAGCCCTATGTCACCTCCCGCGCGCGGGACCGGCAGGAGCCGGACGAGGAAAGCGGTCTCGGTCTTGGCGTCTTCATTGCCAAGACATTGCTGGAGCGCACCGGCGCAACCCTTTCTTTCGGCAACAAACCGGCCCCTGCGGCAGGTGCGCGCATCAAGATCACTTGGCCGCGCAGTGCTTTGGCCATAGAAATGGAAGACAATGCGCGCACACAGCGTGCACCGGGCACGCTGACGCCGCCCCCGGCATGAGCAGGCCCGATGCAGAACGGACCCTTGAGGGCAACAACAGATGACAGATACACTGCCACTCGAAGCTGGTGAGGATCGCTCGGTCCTGCTCGTGGATGATGACCGCTCCTTTCTCCAGCGTCTGGCACGGGCGCTGGAAAGTCGCGGATTTGATGTGACAAGCGCCGAGAGTGTCGCAGACGGGCTGGCCCGCGTGGAGGAACGCGCCCCGGCCTATGCTGTCGTGGACATGCGCCTTGGCGATGGCAGCGGGCTGGATGTCATCTCCGCCCTGAAGAAGCATCGCCCCGGCGCGCGGGCCATCATCCTCACCGGCTATGGCAACATCACCACCGCCGTGACAGCGGTGAAGCTGGGCGCGGTGGATTATCTGGCCAAGCCTGCCGATGCCGATGATGTCGTCGCCGCGCTGATGGCCAATTCTGACCACAAGCCCAGCCCGCCTGAAAACCCCATGTCTGCCGACCGGGTGCGCTGGGAACATATCCAGCGGGTCTATGAACTGTGCGGGCGCAATGTCTCGGAAACGGCGCGCCGCCTCTCCATGCACCGGCGCACGCTCCAGCGCATTCTCGCCAAACGCGCCCCGCGCTGAGGGCTACATATTCCGGAAAAGGCCGGGCGGGCGCTGCTCCCCGGCCTTTTCACGTCAGCGCACAAAGCGCATCAGATCGGGATCGAGCACACCACACAGGCGCATGGCGGCGGTGCGCGCGAAGCGCAGGGTCAGCGCCTTGCGGGTCGCCGGAGCCAGAGGGTGGCGCGGGCCATCCCGCAGCATCTGCGCCCCATAGGCATCCGCCACCAGAAGCCCGGCATCTTCGGGCAGAATGTCATGCGGGAAATCCAGCGGCACGGCGAACAGCAGCCTGTCGCAAAAGGCGCGATATTCCGGCCATTTGGAATCGCTGCGGAAGTCCTGAACCGAGGATTTGATCTCCACGATCACCACCTCGCCCCGGCCATCCAGCGCCAGAATATCGGCCCGCCGCCCCGAGGCGAGGGCGAATTCACACAGGCTTGCCAGCCCCAGCGCACCGAAATGGCGCAAAACCCCGCGCTGCACACTCAGGGCGGCGGGGGACTGGCGACCATCCACCCACGCCCCGCCTGCCGCGGAAGGGCTCATGCCCCGTTCTCGAAGCCGGAATGCAGGCGGGTGATTTCCGGCGGCAGCGGATCATAAGGCTCACGCGCCTTGCGATCGCGCGCGATGGCGGCATTCAGTTCCCCGCCGAACAGGAAGATGACCGCCGTGAGATAGAGAAACACCAGCGCAATCATCACCGAGGCCAGCCCCGCATAGGTGGTGACATAATTGCGGGCGAACTCGGCCAGATACATACCGAAAACCGTGGCCCCCACCAGCCACAGCACCAGCGTCACGATCACCCCCGGCGCGATATCCCTCAGCTTGCGGCGGCCACCGGGCAGCCACATATGCGCCACGACAAGGGCCACAACCAGAAGTATGGATGTGACGCCGAAGCGCACCAGCGTGACCACCCCGCCAAAGGGCTGGATGGCCGGCACATGCTTCAGCGCCATCTGCCAGAACAGCGGCGCCAGCACCACGAGAAAGGACAGCGCCAGAAAGGAAATGCCCGCCAGCAGCACATAGCCGATGGATTCCAGCCGCAGCCAGTACCAGGCCCGCATCTCCTTCGCGCCATAGGCACGGTTGAGACCGATGCGCAGGCTCTCGATCCCGTTGGAGGAGAAGTAGATCGCCAGCGCCACACCATAAGTGAGGACATCGGCGCGCACCTGGCTCACCACATTATGCAATTCCCGCGCTATCGGCTCGGCCACCTGTCTGGGCCAGGATTCCAGCATCAGCGAAATGGTTTCGCTGGAGAGCGGCTGCAGGTTGAAGAAACCGGCCAGCGCCGTAACAAAGATCAGGAACGGAAACAGCGACATCAGTCCCGACAGAGCGATATGACTGGCGATCGCCCAGCCATCATCTTCGGAAAACCCCCAGATCGCGTCTATCAGGATATGGTAGGTGCGCCGTATCATTGCCTCTCCTGTCTGGGTTGCAGATGTCAAATCGGCCTTTACGGGTGAATTGGCAAGTCCGGGAGAAGTCAGAAACAGGTCATCACCGCGCCTGCCTTCAGCCATATCCCTTTATTAATCTTTCCGCAAAGCGTCTGTAACTTCAAACAATCTCTCACCGCACCAGGCTCCGGGGTCTCCATTGCCAGGCTTGAACATGTCCCAGCTCATATCTTTCACGCCCGCGCATCTGCGGCTGGGGGTGCGGGCGGCCGTGGCCGCGCTGGCCTCCTATGCGCTGAGTCTCGGGGTGGGGCTGGAGAATGGCTACTGGGCGGTGATTACCTCTGTTCTGGTTGTGCAATCCACGGTTGGAGCCAGCCTCTCCATCGCGGTGGAGCGGGCCCTGGGAACGCTGGTGGGCGGCATTGTCGGGGTTGGCGGCGCGCTGCTGGTGGGCACCTCCCTGAGCCTGAATTTCGTGGCGCTGGCCTGCGGCATCCTGCTGACCAGCACGCTGGCGGCCCGCTCATCGGCCTTCAAGCTTGCGCCTGTGACAGTGGCCATTGTCCTGCTGGCGATTCCAACGGATGCCGACCCGATGAGGCCGGCCATGTTCCGGCTGCTGGAAATCGGCATTGGCGGGGTGGTGGGGGTTCTCAGCGCCCTTCTCGTCCTGCCCGCGCGGGCCGTCTCCCTGTTGCAGGAGAATTGTGCAGATGCGGTGCGCCAGTGCGCCATCCTGCTCGCCGTGGGCCGTGATGGCCTTCTGGGCGGGCCATATGGGCCGGAGGTTCTGGGCTCGCACAGCGTCAGCATCCGCAAGGCCCTGCGCACAGCCGACACCCGCGCCAAGGAGGCCCGGGCGGAACGCCGCTTTGCCGACCAGATGGACCCGACCCCGATTGTGCGCAGCTGCCGGCGTCTGTGGCACTCCGTCATCATCCTGCTGCGCAGCGCCAGCCACCCCCTGCCGGACTTCATGAAGGTGCAGATCGAAACCCAGCTCCATGCGGCGGTGGAGGATCTGTGCGACTATATGGTCGTGATCGCCCGCCAGCTTGAAGGCGCGGATGCCGATGAGGAAACCGCCCTGAAGGCCCATGCCAGTGTCTCGGAACTGGAGGCACGGGCGGCGGAGCTGAATGCCGAGGGCAAGCTTGATCCGGCAACCGGGCCGGACCTCACCTCCCTGTTTGCGGCCATTTCCGCCTGCACCCATGTGCGCGACAATCTGGATGACCTCTCCACCCGCCTTGCGGACAAGGTTTCCGCCCAGCGCTAGACATGCCGGCGCTTGTGCCAGACGGCAGGGCTGCGGGGCGCATGCACGGCCGGCCTGTCCAACCAATTGCCATGTGTCTCCGTCTTGGCATTTCGCACGGCCGATATTAGAGTTTGTGCAACGCACATAAGAGGAAATGCGCCATGGCCAGCAGCGTCCAGTCTTGTCCCGCTGAAGCTCACCCGATTGATGCGGTCGGCCTTGGCCGTATCGCCGCCGCCCGGCTGGAAAAACTGCTGGCTGAAGCCACCTGCGCCGTGCAGGCCCGCGTTTCCGAGAATGGCCGCCTCTCCCATGCCCTGCTGGAGCGCGAGCAGCGCGCCACCCATGGTCTGGCCTGGCTTGCAACCTATGTGTTTTCCGTGCGCGAGCTGGTGCATTATGCGGACCGGCTGGAAGGCATGGGCCGCTTCGGCACTCTGGAACGCCTCATCGTGCAGATCGGCCTTGGCGAGTATGTCGCGCAGATTCTCGGCGGCATCCCCATGAGCCAGGGCGAGATCGTGCGGCTGGCCGATCTCTACCTGCCGGCGGAAAGTGAAGCCGCCCTGCGCGCGGAACCGGAGATTGCCCGGCTCGCCGCCCATGGCAATACCGCCGGGAGCCGCGCGGCACTCGCGCAGATCATCCGGGAGACCCACCCCACGGGCACCATTGGCGAAGCCGGTCTCGACGAGACCATGGAGGCCATGCGCACCGAGATGCACCGTTTCGTGGAAGCGGAAGTGGCGCCCCATGCCCATGAATGGCACCTGAAGAACGATTACATTCCGCTTGAGATCATCTCCCAGCTTGCGGAAATGGGCGTGTTCGGCCTCACCATTCCCGAGGAGTTCGGCGGTCTCGGCCTGCCCAAGGAAGCCATGTGCGTGGTGACCGAGGAGCTGTCGCGCGGCTATATCGGCGTCGGCTCGCTGGGCACCCGCTCGGAAATCGCGGCCGAACTGATTCTGGCCGGCGGCACGGATGCGCAGAAGGAAGACTATCTGCCGCGCATCGCCTCAGGCGCGGTGCTGCCCACGGCCGTCTTCACCGAGCCGAACACCGGATCCGACCTTGCCTCCCTGCGCACCCGCGCGGTGAAGGACGGGGATGTCTACAAGGTCTCCGGCAACAAGACCTGGATCACCCATCCCGTGCGCGCCGACATCATGACCCTGCTGGTGCGCACCAATCCGGCGGAGCCGGGCTACAAGGGCCTGTCCATCCTGCTGGCGGAAAAGCCGCGCGGCACGGATGAGAACCCCTTCCCCGCCGAAGGAATGACCGGTGGCGAGATCGAGGTTCTCGGCTATCGCGGCATGAAGGAATATGAAATCGGCTTCGACGGCTTCGAGGTGCCGGCGCAGAACCTTCTGGGCGGGGAAGAGGGACAGGGCTTCAAGCAGCTCATGACCACCTTCGAGAGCGCCCGCATCCAGACCGCCGCGCGCGCAGTGGGTGTGGCGCAGGCGGCCATGGAAGTGGGCCTGAAATATGCCGAGGAGCGCATCCAGTTCGGCAAGCCGCTCATCGCCTTCCCCCGCGTGGCGGACAAGATCGTGATGATGGCGGTGGAGACGATGATCGCCCGCCAGATCACCTATTTTGCCGCCCGCGCCAAGGATGAGGGCCGCCGCACCGATCTTGAGGCCGGCATGGCCAAGCTGCTGGGCGCCCGCGTGGCATGGGCCGCGGCGGACAACGCCTTGCAGATCCATGGCGGCAATGGCTTCGCGCTGGAATATCCGGTCTCCCGCATTCTGTGTGATGCGCGCATTCTCAACATTTTCGAGGGTGCGGCGGAAATTCAGGCTCAGGTCATTGCCCGCCGTCTGCTGGATGGCGGCAACTGATGATTCCCGGCGCATGCGGAAATCGTGAATTCCGGATGCGCTGACCCCCCACGGGTTCCAGCCCTGTCGCCTCTCTGGCAGCAGGGCCTGCCAAACACACAGCGCGGAACAGGCTTTCAACCGTTTCCTCTGGGCAACTTCAGGCAGTGCTCTTCACAAAAGGAGCACTGCTCTTTTCTGTTTGCCGGCCTGTCTCCCGCCCTGCCTGCCCATCAGTTCCCGCTGCCGGCTCCGTCCTCCGGCGCGGACGCGGATTCGGGCGCGGGCTCAGCGGCCCCGCCTGCCATATCCAGCCACACGGGCTCATGCCCGGTGAGAGCCAGAAAAGCACGCAGGGCATCCGGGGCCAGAATGGTCGTGCGTTCATTGGTCAGCGGGTGGCAGCCAATATGTGCGGCCTCCATCAGGGCGGAATCGATGGCGACACGCACCTGATGACCCCTATCATTCGCCAGCGCCAGAAGCGTCACCGCGCCCGGAACCACACCCAGATGCTCCATCAGCAATTCGGGCGCGGCAAAGGAGAGGGAGCCGCGAGCCCCCAGAGGCGCCCGTAGCCCCTTCAGATTCACCACCGCATCCTCGCTCAGGGTGACGAGATAGAGAGTCTTCTTCGCATCCCGCAGGAAGAGATTCTTGGTGTGCACACCCGGAATTTCTCCCCGCAAGGCCTTGGACTCCTCGACAGTGCGCAGGGGCCGATGCTGGAAGGTCTCACAGGCAATGCCGTGGCTGGCCAGAAGGGCCAGAAGCGAGTCCGGTGTCAGGGCCATTGATGTCTCCGGTTCAGGGCGGATCCTGGAAAGGGTGCTGGCGCTTGTATCCACAGCCCGCGTCCGCATCGTCCTGATGCCAGGCCGCGCGCATGGCGCCGGAAGGGTTTTACAGCAGTCGCTGACAGGGCGAACCCTCAGGCGCTCTTTCGCCCGCGCAGGGGCGGCTTGTCTGCCCGGCCATGGGCCAGCACCTTTCGCATGAGGGAGGGCAGCGCCTCGGCATCGAAATCGCGGGGCAGCACGAAGCGCATCCCCTCGGGTGGCGGGACGTCCATGGGAAGATCGGCCCGCCACACGGTGAATTCCAGCGCGAAATGGGTGAAGACATGGCGCACCACGCCCGGCAATTGCCGCCATGTCGCGGCAAGCGGGGCAAAGGCCAGGGGATCTGCCGGCATGTCCCCCTCCGATGCGGACCATGGGCTGGAAGGCACCTCGGTCATATGCGCCAGCAGGCCCTTTTGCGGGCGGGTGCGCAGCAGCACCGCCCCATCGGCGCGCACCACCAGATAGGCCAGAGCGCGGCGCTCGGGCTTCGGCGCCTTCTTCATTTTCAGCGGATAGCGCAGCATCGTGCCCTCCGCCCGCGCCCGGCACGGGGTGGAGAGCGGGCACAGGGCGCAGGCGGGGGATTTGGGCGTGCAGATGGTCGCCCCCAGATCCATCATGGCCTGCACATGGTCCCCGGGCCGGGCATGATCGGTCAGTTCGGCGGCAATGCCGCGAATGGCCGGCTTGGCCTTCGGCAGGGCTTCCTCCACCGCAAACAGGCGCGTCACTACCCGTTCCACATTGCCATCCACCGGACTGGCGGGCAGGTCAAAGGCGATGGCGGCGATGGCGGCAGCGGTATAGGGGCCAATGCCGGGCAATTCCAGCAGCGCGGCCTCATCGGCCGGGAATGCGCCACCATGGCGCTCCACCACCGCCTGCGCGCATTTGTGCAGGTTGCGGGCGCGGGCATAATAGCCAAGACCGGCCCATGCCGAGAGCACCTCTTCCAGCGGGGCCGCGGCCAGATGCGACACGGTGGGCCAGCGCATGAGAAAGGCGCCGAAATAGGGAATGACCGCCTTCACCGTGGTCTGCTGGAGCATGATCTCGGACAGGAACACATGGTAGGGCTCCGCCCTCTGCCCGGCCGGCGCGCGCCAGGGCAGTGTGCGGCGGTGCACATCATACCAGGCCAGAAGCGCGGTGCTGTAGGGATGCGGGCTGGACGCGGAGGCTGAAGATGTCACGTGCATTCCGGGCAGGAGCGGTGCGGGCGGCAGAAGCGGGCGGATCTGAAGCCCCCTCGAAACTGGAGCCATTCCATACCACACTCGCGGCCTTCTTCCATGGCCGCGCCCCTCCCGCATTGACAGACAAGCCCCATGGGCGGAGGACTGCCCCTTTCAAGCGCTTCTCTCCCCCAGGTGATTCCATGTCCGACCCGACCCGCCATCTTCTGTCCATCGGCGGTGTGCGCGTGCTGTTCGTCATGGCCGCGCCCGAGGAATACGGGCCACATCTGCAAAAGCGCATCAACCCGCTCATCACCGGCATCGGCCCGGTGGAGGCGGCGGTCGAGACGACCCGGGCGCTGACCCTTCTGGAACGGGCCGGCCAGTTGCCGCATCTGGTCTTCTCCCTCGGTTCCGCCGGCTCACGCGTGCTGGAGCATGCGCATATCTATCAGGTGACCCATGTGGCCTATCGCGACATGGATGCCTCGGCGATCGGCTTTGAGAAGGGCTGCACACCGAATGTGGAGGAGCCGGCGCAGATTGCCCTGCCCTGTCACATTGCCGGCCTGCCCGGCGCCACTCTGGCCACGGGCGGTTCAATCGTTTCCGGCGCGGCCTATGATGCCATCGAACAGGACATGGTGGACATGGAGACATTCGCCATTCTGCGCGCGGCACGGCGCTTTTCCCTCCCCCTCATGGGCCTGCGCGGCATCAGCGACGGGCATAGCGAGCTTGAACGCTACGAGGACTGGACCGATTATCTCCACATCATCGATGAAAGGCTGGGGTCGGCTCTCGATCTCTTCTTCGGCCAGACACAGGCGCACGGCCTGATACCCGCCAGCTGATCACAACACGACACGAGTTCGGAGCTTCACGCGCATGACCCCAGCCGCCCGCCTTTCTGCCGCTATCGAAATTCTGGCCGGCATGGTCGAGCGCCGCCGACCCGTGGCAGAAGCGATCCGCGAATGGGGGCAGACCCATCGTTTCGCCGGTTCCGGTGATCGCGCCGCCATTGCCGGGGTGGTGTATGACACATTGCGCCGCCGGGCCTCCGCCGCCGCGCTGATGGGCTCGGAAGAGCCGCGCGCGCTGGTGCTGGGCATGCTGAAGGTGGTGCGGGGCCTCGATCTGGCGCAGATCGGCGCCTTGGCCGATGGCTCACGCTTTGCGCCCGCCCCCCTTTCGGCGGATGAACGGGCATGCATCGAGAATGGCAGCCTTGAGGATGCCCCGCCTTTCGTGCGGGGGGACTATCCGCAATGGCTTCATGCCTCGCTGCGCCATGTGTTCGGGGATGATGTGGTGGCGGAAGGAGAGGCGCTGGCCACCCGTGCGCCGCTGGATCTGCGGGTCAACAGCCTGAAGGCCACGCTGGAGGATGCGCGCGCCGCCCTCTCCCATCTGGATCCCGGGCCGGGCCGCTTCTCTCCCCTCACATTGCGTATCCATCTGGATTCGGAAGGCAAGGCTCCGCCGGTTTCATCCGAGCCGGCCTTTCTGAAGGGCGAGGTGGAAGTGCAGGATGAAGGCTCCCAGCTCGCCGCCTTCATCGCCCGCCCACTGCCGGGCACGCAGGTGCTGGACCTGTGCGCGGGTGCTGGCGGCAAGACGCTGGAACTGGCGGCGCTGATGGACAATAGCGGCCAGATCTATGCCTATGATTCCGACATCCGCCGCCTGAAGCCGCTGCATGAGCGCATCAGCCGGGCCGGTGTGCGCAATGTGCAGGTGCGCAGCCCGCGCGGGGCAGAGCCGGTTCTTGAGGACCTGAAGGGCAAGATGGATCTGGTGCTGGTGGATGCCCCCTGCACCGGCACCGGCACATGGCGTCGCAACCCGGATGCCAAATGGCGCATGCGCCCCGGCGCACTGGCCCAGCGCACCAGCGAGCAGACAAAAATCCTTGCCGATGCCGTGCGTTATGTGCGCCCCGGCGGTCGCCTCGTCTATGTCACCTGCTCCCTGCTGGATGAGGAGAATGGGGCGCAGATCCGTGCCCTTCTCTCCAACCATGCCGCCTTTTCCCCTCTCGCCCCGGCAGAGGCCGCACTGGCGCTGGGCGAACGGGGGGTGGACCTGGCGCAGGCCGCCCTCATCACCCGCGAGGGCCTGCTGATGACCCCGCGCCGCACCGGCACGGACGGCTTCTTCGTGAGCGTGCTGCAACGCGCGGCCTGAATGTGTCCGGGCGGGCCCCCGGCCCCGCCCGGGGGCCCGCAAGCGCCAGTCAGGCAGGCGGATGCGCCGCCAGCCTGTCCTTCAGCACCTTCATCTCGTTGAACTTCTTCGTCACATCCCGCAGCACGGCGATCAGCGCGCGCACCTTCCCGTCTGTGCCCTTCAGCATGGTGATGGTGAATTCCAGCGAAATGCGGTGCCCATCCTTGTGCAGCCCGGGCACGGCCAGCAGGTCACCCGCGCCATAATGGCTGTGACCGGAGGCAAGGGCGGCATCATAGCCGGCCCAGTGCCGCGCACGCAGATTCTCGGGCACGATGATGTCCAGGGACTGGCCCAGCGCCTCCGCGCCGGAAAAGCCGAAAATGCGCTCCGCACCGGCATTCCAGAGAACGATCCGCCCCTGCGCATCACTCGCCACCACCGCATCGGCAATGCTGTTGACCAGAGCATCACCAAAATCGGCGCGGGAAAACTCCGGGGCAATCGCCGCCGGAAGGTGACCGGCGTCTGCTCTCGTCTCGTTTTCTGCACTGTTTCCCATGATTTCCTCCCCCGAAACCGGCGCATGGCTGCCCGCACATGCGTAGAACCAGCATAAGGCCGGGAGAGGTATTTTCATAACAATTCCAGACTGGGCCGGCACGCTCCCCCTGCACCGCCTGCGCGGGCGGGAAATCCGGGCGGAATGCAGAAGGTCCCCCAAACCATCTCTTGTCAGGAAAACGGCGTTCGATTAAATGCGAATGAACATTCGCTCTCATTTCGGAAAGGTGGCCGGTGCCCCCTCACTCCAAGGCCTCTCCCCCCGGGGAGCATCCGCCGGCTGACGCCCCGCCTGCCCCCTCGCGCGCGGAGCTGAAGCGCGCCGAACGGCGGAAAGCGATTCTCGAAGCGGCAGGCGCGTGTTTTGCGCGTGACGGCTTCCATGGCACCTCCATGCAGAAGATCTGCGCCGAGGCACGCATGAGCCCGGGCGCGCTCTACCGCTATTTTCCCTCCAAGGAAGCCATCATCGCCGCCATCGTGCAGGACCAGCGGACGGAATGGCTGAAGCTGTTTCACGATATTCACGAGCAGCCCAACATCATCTCGGCCCTCACGGACACGCTCACCCTGATGCTGTCCGATCCGGATGTGAACACCGCCTGCCTTGGCCCGGAGATCATGGCCGAGGCCATTCGCAACACCGCCCTGCGCCAGACCCTGGCCGATGAGGAGGAGCTCACCCGCGGCCTGTTGAGCGATGCCCTCGCAACGGCTGTGACGCGCGGCGAGATCGACCCCGCCATCCCGCTGGAAGATATCGTCATCCTTCTTCAGATCATGGCGGATGGCGCGGTGCTGCATCACCTTCTGCACCCGGAATGGAAATTGCCGGAACGCCTGCCGGGCTATGCCCGCCTCACCAGCCGCATGCTGGCCCCGCCTGGAACACCAGACCCCGGGGAAAAGGCATGACGGCAGCAACTGGCCCCGCTCTTTCCCCTGCATCCATGGGGACCACCGCACGCTCCCCGGCCCGTGGCCCGCACCCGTCCGTCTCCCGCCCCGATTTCCGCTCCTCTCAGGAACACAGCCCTCTCATGCCCCATTCCACTTCTGGCCAGAACCGGGCACATCCCCTCCACGGCCTCCTGCCTGCCTTGCGGCCATTCTCCCCCGCGCCCCGCACGGCGCTGGCGCTGGGCCTTGCGGCCCTGCTGCTGCCAGCCCTGCCACAGGCCCTGAAAGCGCAGGAGAGCGCATCTGCCCCCGCGCCTTCCGCCTTGACGGTTTCCGTGGTGTCACCACAGGCCGCGCGCCTGCCGGAGACACTGCTCATCACCGGCTCGCTGCGTCCCCGGGAAGAGATCGAGGTGGGGCCTGAGATTGAGGGGCACCGGCTGGAAAGCGTGCTGGTGGAAGCCGGAGACCATGTAGAAAAGGGGCAGGTTCTGGCCCGCCTCTCCCGCGATGTTCTGGAAACGCAGCTGGCGCAGAACACCGCCCATGCCGCCAAGGCCCGCGCCGCCATCGCCCAGCAGCGCGCGGCGCTGGATCAGGCTCTGGCGCAGGAAACGGAAGCCACGTCCGCCGTCGACCGCGCCCGCCGGTTGCGCGCCTCCGGCACCGCATCACAGGAAACGCTGGATGAGCGCGAGCGGGCGGTGAAGGTTGCCAGCGCTCAGGTGGCCGCCGCCCGCGAGGCGCTGTCCGCCGCCGAGGCCGAAGAGGTCTTCGTGAAGGCCCAGCGCGATGAGATCGAGGTGCGGCTGAACCGGACCGAGGTTCGCGCCCCCGCCTCCGGCATCATTCTTTCGCGTGATGCCCGGGTGGGTGCCATCGCCCTTTCCGCCCGCACCACGCCGCTGTTCCGCATTGCCGAGGACGGCCATATCGATCTTGATGCGGAAGTGCCGGAAGTGGCCATGCCCCGCATGGCGACGCGGCTTGAGGCAGAGGTTCTCCCCGCCGGGTTCGACAAGCCCCTCACCGGCCATGTGCGTCTTGTTTCCGCCGAGGTGGATCAGGCATCGCGCCTCGGGCGCGTGCGCATTGCGCTGCCGGAAGATGCGCGCCTGAAGCCGGGTGTGTATGCCCGCGCGCAGGTCATTCTGGGCGAGAAGAGCGGTCTGGTGGTGCCCCAATCGGCCGTGATGTTCGATGCGACGGGGGCCTATGTCCTTGTTGTGGAGGATGATCTGGTCGCAGAGCGACGCATTGTGCCCGGCCTGAAAAGCGGCGGGAAGGTACTGGTGACACAGGGCCTCTCCCCCACTGACCGGGTGGTGGCCCGCGCCGGCGGCTTCCTGCGCGCCGGAGACCGGGTCCGTCCCGTGGTCGAGCAGGTCCCGGTCCTTGGCATTCCCGCAGGGGGGCCGCGCTGATGGCCTTCAACATCTCCGCATGGTCGATCCGCAATCCGGTTCCCCCGCTGGTCCTGTTCGTCATCCTCACTTTGCTCGGCATCGTGTTCTTCCGCACCCTGCCGGTGACGCAGATGCCGAATATCGACCTGCCCATTGTCACTGTCGCCATCACCCAGAGCGGAGCCGCGCCCAGCGAGCTGGAAACGCAGGTGACCAAGAAGGTCGAGAACTCCATTGCCGGCGTGGCGGGTGTGAAGCACATCACATCCTCCATCACGGAAGGCGCCAGTGTCACCACCATCGAGTTCCATCTGGAAACCGATGTGGACCGGGCGGTGAACGACACCCGTGACGCGGTGACCAAGATCCGCACCGACCTGCCCCGCAATATTGATGAACCGCTGATCCAGCGTGTCGATATCGAGGGGCTGCCCATCGTCACCTATGCGGTCTCCACCTCCTCCATGAATGCGCCGGAACTGTCATGGTTCGTGGATGACACCCTCTCGCGCGCGCTTCAGGGCATTCGCGGTGTGGGCGGCGTCACCCGGCAGGGCGGCATGGACCGGGAAATCCGCATCGCGCTGGACCCGGACCGGCTGATGTCCCTGGGCATCACGGCGGCGGAGGTCAGCCGCCAGTTGCGCGCCACCAATCTCGACATTGCCGGCGGGCGCGGCGAGGTGGGCCTGCAGGAGCAGTCCATCCGCACGCTCGCGGGCGCGCATGACATGGACGAGCTGGGCGATACCCGCATCGTGCTCTCCAATGGCCGCCATGTGCGGCTGAAGGATCTGGGCACCGTGAGCGATGCGGCGGCAGAGCAGCGCGTGTTCGCCCGGCTGGACGGCAAGGATGTGGTGACCTTCGCCATCTCCCGCGCCAAGGGCTTCTCCGATGTGGCCGTCTATGATCTGGTCGCCCAGGAGGTGGAGCGCCTGCGCAAGGCCTATCCCGATGTCACCTTCACCGAGATCGACACCACCGTGCGCTATACCAAGGCGGATTATGCCTCGGCCATGAGCACCCTCATCGAGGGCGCCATTCTGGCCGTGGTGGTGGTGTTCCTCTTCCTGCGCGACTGGCGTGCCACCATCATCACCGCCCTGACCATCCCGCTCTCCATCCTGCCCACCTTCTGGGTGATGGACATGATGGGCTTCTCGCTCAATGCGGTGAGCCTGCTCGCCATCACTCTGGTGACAGGCATTCTGGTGGATGACGCCATTGTCGAGATCGAGAATATCGTGCGCCACATGCGCGAGGGCAAATCGCCCTATCGCGCAGCCATGGAGGCAGCGGACGAGATCGGCCTTGCGGTGGTGGCCACAACGCTCACCATTGTGGCGGTGTTTGCCCCGGTTTCCTTCATGGGCGGCATTGCCGGGCAGTATTTCAAGCAGTTCGGCCTGACGGTTGCGATTGCGGTGCTGTTCTCGCTGGCCGTGGCGCGGCTCATCACGCCGCTTCTGGCGGCCTATTTCATGAAGGCGAACCACAAGCCCCACGGGCGCGAGGGGCGGGTGATGCGCACCTATCTGCGCCTGCTCGGCTGGTCCCTGCGCAACCGCCTTGCCACCATTGCCATGGGGCTGGGCATCTTCATCGGCACCATCTTCCTCTCCACCCTGCTGCCGTCGGACTTCCTGCCCAATAACGACATCTCCCGCTCCCTGCTCACGGTGGAACTGCCGCCGGGCACGACGCTGGCCGAAACCCAGCGCGTGTCCGACCAGATCACCGACATGCTGAAGGAGCGCCCCGAGGTCTCCAGCATCTATGCCACCGCAGGCGGCAGCACCCAGTCCATTCTTGCCGCAGCGGCGGGCGAGGTGCGCAAGGCGCAGATCATCATCAATCTGAAACCGCGCGCCGAACGGGAGCTGGACCAGAAGAGCTTCGAGAAGGAGATCAATACCCGCCTGCTCACCATTCCCGACATGCGCTTCACCTGGAGCTCGGACGGGCAGAACACCCAGCGCGGGTTCCAGCTCGTGGTCTCGGGCGATGATGGTGAAGCGGTGGAAAAGGCGGCGCTGGCGCTGGAGAAGGATATTCGCGACCATCTGCCCATTCTGGCCAATGTGGTCTCCTCCGCCGCTCTCGACCGGCCGGAAATCCGCATCGTTCCCAAGCTGGACGAGGCGGCGGAACTGGGTGTTTCGGTGGATGCCATCGCCGAGACGGTGCGGATCGCCACCATTGGCGACATCTCCGCCAATCTCGCCAAATTCTCGGCGGGGGACCGGCAGATCGACATTCGCGTGCAGCTGGATGAGGAGGCGCGCCGCCGCCTCTCCACCTTCGATGCGCTGAAGGTGCCCACCGCCAAGGGCGGCGCTGTGCCGCTCTCCTCCGTTGCCCATATCCAGTTCGGCAAGGGGCCGACGGCGCTGGACCGCTATGACCGCGCCAGGCGCATTGCGGTGGAGGCGGACCTTGTGGGCGCAACCCCGCTCGGCCTCGCGCTGGAGCAGGTGAAGGCCCTGCCTTCAGCCCGCAACCTGCCCCCCGGCGTAACGCTGAAGGAAGCCGGCGACGCGGAAATCATGGGTGAGGTCTTTTCCGGCTTCGCCATGGCGATGGGCGCGGGGCTGATGCTGATGCTGGCGGTGCTGGTGCTGCTGTTCCATGATGTGTTGCAGCCCATCACCATCCTCATCTCGCTGCCGCTCTCGGTGGGCGGGGCCTTCATCGCCTTGCTGCTGACAGGCCATGCCCTCTCCCTGCCGGTGGTGATCGGCTTCCTGATGCTGATGGGCATCGTCACCAAGAACGCGATCTTGCTGGTGGACTTCACCATAGAGGCCATCCATGCCGGGGTGGACCGCACCACCGCCCTGCTGGAAGCCGGCCGCAAGCGCGCACAGCCCATCATCATGACCACCATCGCCATGGCCGCCGGCATGCTGCCCTCGGCGCTGGCGCTGGGAGAAGGCGGGGCGTTTCGCGCGCCCATGGCCATTGCGGTGATTGGCGGGCTCATTGCCTCCACCGTGCTCTCGCTGGTGTTCGTGCCGGCCATGTTCACGGTGATGGATGACCTGAGCCGGTTCCTCGGGCGCATCTTCGGCCGGTTCATCGGCGGGCGCGACGAGGAGGACAGTCTCCCGCCCGCAGGAAAGAGGGAGCACGGCCCGGCCTGATTCCGCCCCTCCCACATGTTCCCGGATTGCCGGAGGCCCTGTCGCCCCCGACAATCCGGCCAGATGAAGCCCCCGGATGCAAAAAGCCCCTCTTGCGAGGGGCTTTTCATGTTCAGCAGGAATGGATCATTCCGCCGGCTTCTGCGCCGGAGCGCCATAGACATTCTCCGGCCCCGGGAAAGTGCGCTGGCGCACCTCATCGGCATAGGCAACCACGGCTTCCTCGATCTGCTCACCCAGATCCGCGAACTTGCGGACGAATTTGGGCACGCGCTCGCTCAGCCCCAGCATGTCTTCCAGAACCAGAATCTGGCCATCGCACCGGACAGAACCGCCGATGCCGATGGTGGGGATCGCCACTTCCTGGGTGATGCGATCAGCCAGGGATTCGGCCACCGCCTCCACCACCAGGGCGAAGGCCCCCGCTTCTGCAATGGCGCAGGCATCCTCCAGAATGAGATCGGCCTCGCCCTCGTCACGTCCGCGCGCCTTGAAGGAGCCCAGCGTGTTGATGGCCTGCGGGGTCATGCCCACATGGCCCATGACCGGCACGCCGCGATCCACCAGAAAGCGCACGGTCTCGGCCATGTGCTTGCCGCCTTCCAGCTTCACCGCCCCGGCTCCGGTTTCCTTCAGGATCCGGCTGGCGGTGTGGAAAGCCTCCAGCGGGCTGCCCTCATAGGAGCCGAATGGCAGATCCACCACCACCAGAGCCCGGCGCGTGCCGCGCATCACCGCGCGGCCATGCATGACCATCATGTCGACCGTGACCGGCACGGTGCTCTCCATGCCGTGCATCACCATGCCCAGGCTGTCACCCACAAGGATGAAATCGACATGGTCATCCATCAGCCGGGCGGTATGCGCGTGATAGGAGGTTAGCGATACAATCGGATCACCGCCCTTGCGGGCCCGGATCTGCGGCGCCGTAATACGGCGGACAGGTGCCTGAATGGACATGACGCTCCTCTGCTTCCCTATTTCTATCCGGGGATGCGGCCTGCTTGCGGCAAAGCGGCACCCTCCGGCCCCCGCCTTGATTGGTAGGCCAGACATGCCCGGGGCACCAGCCCCGCAATGGGGCTGTGCATCGTAAATGTTTCATGAATTGCGGCTTGTCCCCCCCGGCCGCCATGGCATAGTGCCCTCAGGGCAGGCGGAACGGGGAGGCATGGGCCATGCATGCGGACACCATGGGCGGCGCACATTTCTTCAAGCCGGGGCATGGCCTTGCCTGCAGGCTGGCGCTTCTGGCAGCCGTCATGGCGGCCCTTTTCCTGCCGGTCCTCATGCCCGCGGGGGCGCAGGCGGCCGCTGTGGTGGCGCAGGTGGATCTCACCCGCCAGCGCATGATCGTGAAGGTGAACGGCGTGCAGCGCTACAGCTGGCCTGTCTCCACAGGCCGCAAGGGTTTCGTCACCCCCACCGGCACCTACCGCCCCCAGCGCATGCACCGCACCTATTTTTCCCGCAAATACTATAATTCCCCCATGCCCTACTCCATCTTCTTCCGGGGCGGATATGCCATTCATGGCAGCAATGCCATCGGCCAGCTCGGGCGCACCGCCTCGCATGGCTGTGTGCGTCTGAGCCCCTCCAATGCCGAGAAGCTCTTCGCGCTGGTGCAGAATCACGGGGCGGGCAACACGCTCATCCGCATCAGCCGGTAAGGTTTTGCCACACACCACCGGCCTTGCCCCGCCACCGGCGGGCACATGTGCCCCGCGCATGGCCGATGCGCGTGAAAAGAGCGTGGAAGAGGTCTTCTTTTCGTCGCTTAGACATGGTAACTGCCACTGCCAACTCGAAGCGGGGTGTGAGATGCCACGGCCCGTTCCGTCTTCAGTTCCGCGCCCCTTTCCGGGGCTATCAGGAGTTGGCAATGACTGCCCCGAATTCCTCGTCCTCCACCTCGGCGCGCACCCCTTTCCGTGAAGGCCTGACCTTCGACGATGTCCTGCTTCAGCCCGGCCCCTCCGATGTGATGCCCGGCCAGGTGGAGCTGGGAACCCGCCTCACCCGCACCATCACTCTTAACCTGCCCATCATCTCCGCCGCCATGGATACGGTGACCGAGGCGCGCCTTGCCATTGCCATGGCGCAGGCCGGCGGCATCGGCGTCATCCATCGCAATCTCTCGCTGGAAGAGCAGGCCGAGCATGTGCGCCAGGTGAAGAAGTATGAATCCGGCATGGTGGTGAACCCGGTCACCATCTTCCCGGACAATACCCTCTCCGAAGCGCTGGCCGTGATGAAGGAACATGGCATCTCCGGCATTCCGGTGGTGGAACGTGGCGCGGGCGGTGTGGCCGGCAAGCTGGTGGGCATTCTCACCAACCGCGATGTGCGCTTTGCCCATAACCCCGCCCAGCGCGTGTCCGAGCTGATGACCCGCGACAAGCTCATCACCGTGCGCAAGGGGCAGGTCAGCCAGGAAGATGCCCAGCGCCTGCTGCACCAGTATCGCATCGAAAAGCTGCTGGTGGTGGATGAGGCGGAGCGCTGTGTCGGCCTCATCACCGTGAAGGACATGGAAAAGGCCGTGGCCTACCCCAATGCCGCCAAGGATGAGCATGGCCGCCTGCGTGTCGCCGCGGCCACCACGGTGGGCGAGGATGGCTTCACCCGCGCCGAGAAGCTGATCGAGGCCGGGGTGGACCTGCTGGTGGTGGATACCGCCCACGGCCACTCCTCCAAGGTTCTCGAACAGGTGCGGCGCATCAAGGCGCTCTCTCCCGCCACGCAGATTCTGGCCGGCAATGTCGCCACCTATGATGGCACCCGCGCGCTGATCGATGCCGGCGCCGATGCCGTGAAGGTCGGCATTGGCCCGGGCTCCATCTGCACCACCCGCATCGTGGCCGGCGTGGGCGTGCCCCAGCTCACCGCCGTGATGGACGCTGTGGAGGCTGCGGCTGATACCGGCACGCCGATCATCGCCGATGGCGGCATCAAATATTCCGGTGATGTGGCCAAGGCGCTGGCCGCCGGCGCTTCCGCCGTCATGGTCGGCTCGCTGCTGGCCGGCACCGAGGAAAGCCCCGGCGAGGTGTTCCTCTATCAGGGCCGTTCCTACAAGGCCTATCGCGGCATGGGCTCGGTGGGCGCCATGGCCCGTGGCTCGGCAGACCGCTACTTCCAGGCGGAAGTGCGTGACACGCTGAAGCTGGTGCCGGAAGGCGTGGAGGGCCAGGTGGCCTATAAGGGGCCGGTTGGCGCTGTTCTCCACCAGCTGGCCGGTGGCCTGCGCGCCGCCATGGGCTATGTGGGCGGGGCGAATCTTGAGGAGTTCCGCAACAAGGCCCAGTTCGTGCGCATCTCCGCCGCCGGCCTGCGCGAGAGCCATGTGCATGATGTGATCATCACGCGCGAGAGCCCGAACTATCCCTCCAGCATCTGATGCGGAGCGGGATCTGAAGCAAAAAGCCGGCGATCATCTCGCCGGCTTTTTCATGTCTGGCGGGATACGGGCGCACCGCCCTCATGGAAGCAGGCATGCGCCAGCCTGCCGGAATTTCTCCCGGCATGACGGCGCTTTCAGGCGCGGAAAACTGTTGTGAAATTCCGGGGCGCGATCAGACCTGATCCGGTCCAGTCCTCTTCGGGGATTTGGGAGGCGTGATATCGATCATCTCGCTCTCCGCCGGCCCATCATCGAAGGGCCGCCCGGTGCGCAGGTCGAACACGGTGACACCGCCCCGGCGCCCCCACTGCATGCTGGATGGCCCACGGCCCGTGACCAGCGCATAAATGCCTCCACCCACCAGCAGAGCCATGATCACCACACCGCCCACGATCAGGAGACCGCCAACGATGGTGAAAAGCGCCAGCCCCACAAGACCCGCAACAGCAAGTCCTGCAATGCCACCGAACATGTTGAGAAGCTGTTTCATGCAGCTTCTCTATACCATCATTCTGGCAGACTTGCGACACGCACCCTGCGTCCAACCGCTTTTCGTGCGCCCGGAAGCGCCCGGCGCGGCCTAGAGCGCGGCGCGGAGGGCATTGACGAACTGCGCCAGCCCCGTCACCCGCTCCCGCTTCTGCCGCTCCGCAGCCAGAATGGCCTGAAGGCGGGCGAGGCTATCCTCCACCTCATGGTTCACGATGATATAGTCATACTCAAAATAGTGGCTGATCTCGTCCGAGGCCTCGGCCATGCGCTGGCGCACCACCTCATCCGTGTCCTGCGCGCGGGTGCGCAGGCGCTTTTCAAGATCCTCGGCGCTGGGCGGCAGAATGAACACCTTCACCAGATCCTGCGCCGCATTCTCGCTGAGCTGCTGGGTGCCCTGCCAGTCAATGTCGAACAGCACATCCTTGCCCTGCGAGAGCGCCTTCTCCACCGCGCCGCGCGGGGTTCCATACATGTTGCTGAATACGGTGGCATGCTCCAGCAGCTCACCCGCATCCCGCATGCGCGTGAAGGTCGGCACATCCGTGAAGAAATAGTCCTGCCCATGCACCTCACCCGGGCGGGGCGGGCGCGTCGTCACGGAGACGGACATGGTGATATCGCCATCATGCGCCAGCAGGCGGCGCGACAATGTGGTCTTGCCCGCACCAGAGGGCGAGGACAGGACCAGCATCAGGCCACGGCGCGTGAGCTGGCCGGGCACGGATGAGGCGGCAGGGGAGGTGCTGGAGGCGGACGAGGAAGAGGTCATGGGATCAGTACTTCACTCAATATTTTGAACCTGCTCGCGAAACTGGTCCACCAGCACTTTCAGGTTGAGCCCCAGCTTGGTCAGAGACACGGCATTGGACTTGGAGCACAGCGTATTCGCCTCGCGGTGAAACTCCTGCGCCAGAAAATCAAGCTTGCGGCCAACGGGCCCGCCCGTGGTCAGCAGCTCCTGCGCTGCGGAAACATGCGCATCCAGACGGTCCAGCTCCTCGCGTACATCGGCGCGGGTGGCGGCCAGAACGGCTTCCTGGTGCAGGCGGATCGGATCGAGCTGGGCGGCCGTATCCATCAGCATCTTCACCTGCGCCGCCAGACGCGCCTTGATGGTTTCGACACCACGCTCGCGCAGTTCCTCGGCGGATTTGAGCAGATCGGTCATCGCCTCAAGGCGTTCCCGCAGCACGCTGCCCAGCGCCGCCCCCTCGCGGGCACGCATGGCATGCAGATCCTTCAGCGCTTCATCAAACGCCTCAAGGAACACCTGCACGAGGCGCAGCCGGTCTGATTCGCTCTCGCGCACCTCGGACACATCCACAATGCCCTTGATGGTCAGCAGCGTATCGATGGTGGGAACAGCGGTGCCGAGATTCTGCGCCGTGACCTGCACGGCCTGAAGCAGAGAGGCCAGCGCATTTTCATTGACCCGCGCCACCATCTGCTCCCCCTGCCGGGTGGCGGTGAGCGTGGCGGTGACGGAACCGCGGGAGAGAACCTTGGCCGCGCGCTTGCGCACCTCCGGCTCCAGATCATCGAAACCCACCGGCAAGCGCAGGCGCAGATCCAGCCCCTTCCCGTTCACCGAGCGCAATTCCCAGGTGAAAGACCAGTTGCCAGCCGTGCCCGCAACCCGGGCAAAGGCTGTCATGCTGCCCAGCACTGTGGCCGGCGTGCTCGTCGTAGTCGCAGGCGCATTCATGCAGGTCTACAGGCAGAAACGCTGCCCGCCTCCTCAGTTTTCGGAATTCGGCTGGCCCGCCCCATCCTTGCGCGCAGCCTCTATGGAGCGCCAGCGGGCGACATTGCGGTTATGCTCGGCCAGCGTCTCCGCAAAGGCATGCCCGCCCGTGCCATCTGCCACGAAGAAGAGCGCCGATGTCTTGGCCGGGTTGGCGACAGCCTCCAGAGCCTCACGTCCCGGATTGCTGATCGGCCCCGGGGGCAGACCATTGATGGCATAGGTATTGTAAGCCGTCGGCGTGGAAATGTCGGTGCGGGAAATCGGCCGGCCAAGGCTGCCCTTGCCCCCCACGATACCATAGATGATGGTGGGATCAGACTGCAGGCGCATGCCCTTGTTCAAGCGGTTGATGAACACGGCAGCCACCTGCGGGCGCTCGGAAGCCTGCCCGGTTTCCTTCTCCACGATGGATGCCAGGGTGACCAGATCCTGCTGGCTGCGCAAAGGCAGGCCGCTCTGCCGCTTCTCCCACGCCGCTTTCACGACCTTCTGCTGCGCCTGCGCCATTTCCTTCAGCAGGGCCTCGCGCGACATGCCGCGATTGATGCGATAGGTCTCCGGCAGAAGGGTCCCTTCACGCGGTACGGAGGGCTGCCCGGTGAGCAGATCATTATCCATCAGCCGCGCAACGACCTGCTCGCTCGTCAGGCCCTCGGGAATGGTGATCTGGTGCAGGACGACCTTGCCGGAATCGATGGTGTCGATGACACTGGCCACCGATTGGCCCGGCTTGAAAAGATATTCACCGGCCTTGAGATTCGCGTTGCTGCGCCCCAGCTTCTGGCCGGCGACGAACACCGCCCAGTTATTGATGACGCCTTCATTCTCAAGCAGTTCGGCCATATCCCGCACGCCATAGCCGCGGGGAATTTCCACGACCTTCTCGGTCTTGAGAGGACCGGGCGCATTGAAGGCGCGCTGGGCATACCAGGCACCCATTCCGCCGCCAACCATCACCAGAAGAAGAAATGTGAAGATGCCACTGCCAATGGCCACAGCCGGGTGGCGGGCGGCGCGCGAAGGCCGCTTGCGCCGCCTGGGCGGCACTTCCGTCTCTGCGGTTTCGTTCACCTGTTCCGCGGCATCCGAATCAACCGGGGCATGTCCTTCGGCAGGGTCCGCAGGCGTTGTGCGGGCTGGGTCCGTGCCGGAAGGGCTGTTCTCGGGTGTCGCCATCTCAGGGCCTCCCACCATACTGTGTGTAGGGCTGGTTAGCCGCCCATTGCGGCAGGCTTGAGGGAAACGGCGGGAAAATCCCGCCGTTCATCAAGCCGTATAACGCCGGAAAATCAGCGACGCATTGGTGCCGCCGAACCCGAAGGAATTGGACAGCACCGTATCGATCTGTCGCTCCCGCGGCTTCTGCGGAACCAGATCCAGCGGTGTATCCACCGAAGGATTCTCCAGATTGAGTGTCGCCGGAGCGATCTGGTCCCGGATCGCCAGAATCGAGAAGATCGCCTCGACAGCGCCGGCCGCGCCAAGAAGATGGCCTATCGACGACTTGGTGGAGGACATGGAGGTGTTGGCGGCAGAATTGCCAAGCACCCGCTCCACGGCCTTCAGCTCGATCTCGTCCGCCATGGTCGAGGTGCCATGGGCATTGATGTAATCGATATCGCCGGGGGAGAGATTCGCCCGCTTCAGCGCTGCCATCATGCAACGATAGGCGCCATCTCCATCCGGAGACGGGGCAGTGATGTGATAGGCATCGCCCGAAAGGCCATAACCCACCAGTTCGCCATAGATTTTCGCGCCACGGGCCTTGGCGTGCTCCAGCTCTTCCAGAACCACGACACCGGCCCCCTCACCCATCACGAAACCGTCACGGTCACGATCATAGGGGCGCGAGGCGCGGGTGGGCTCGTCATTGAAGGCGGTGCACAGCGCCTTGCAGGCGGCAAAGCCGGCAATGGCCAGGCGGTTGAGGGGCGATTCGGTGCCCCCCGCAACCATCACATCCGCATCACCGAGCGCGATCAGGCGGCCCGCATCGCCAATGGCGTGCGCACCCGTGGAGCAGGCCGTGACCACCGCATGGTTCGGCCCCTTGAGACCGTGCTGGATGGACACATAGCCGCCCGCCAGATTGATCAGGCGTCCGGGAATGAAGAAGGGAGAAATACGACGCGGGCCGCGCTCCTTCAGCACAAAGGCCGAATCCGCGATTCCCTCGATGCCACCAATGCCGGAACCAATCAGAACGCCGCTGGCGATCTGGTCCTCATAGCTGGTGGGGTGCCAGTTGGCGTCATCCAGCGCCTGCGCAGCCGCAGCCATGGCATAGACGATGAATTCATCGACCTTGCGTTGCTCCTTCGGCTCCATCCAGTCATCCGGATTATAGGTGCCATCGGTGCCGTCGCCGCGCGGAATATGCGCGCCAACCTTGCAGGCAAGGTCGGAGACATCAAACTCAGTGATGTTCTTGACACCACTCTCACCGGCCAGAAGCCGGCGCCAGCTGGTCTCGACCCCGCATCCGAGGGGGGTCACCATTCCGAGACCGGTGACGACGACACGTCTCATGACTTAAAACTCCGGCAAGCGATCAGGAAGGCGTGACCCGTCATGCCGCCGGCGGATTCTTGCGCCACGGGAAGGACATCGGGCCCTTTAGCGACAACGGTCGCGGGCATGTGGTGCCACGCGACCGTTGTTTCGTCAGGCGTCAGGCTCAAGCCGCATTCTTTTCCAGGAACTTGATTGCGTCGCCCACCGTCAGGATGGTCTCGGCCGCATCGTCCGGGATCTCGCAGTTGAAGGCTTCCTCGAAAGCCATCACGAGTTCGACGGTGTCGAGGCTGTCCGCGCCGAGATCGTCGATAAAGGAGGCGGCGTCAGTGACCTTCTCAGGCTCCACACCCAGATGCTCCGCGACAATCTTCTTCACGCGCTCGGCGATGTCACTCATCGATACAACCCTCGTTATAATCGGATAATTCCGTTGCCATCCGGCGTTCCAAGGTGGGCATAAAACCTTTTTGGCGCTCTGCCCAGCCCCCAGAGGCCAGTCCCACGTCCGTATTCTTGTTCACACCGCATCCCAGAGGCCATTTTCCGGGGAAAACTCAGCCCCTCCCTAAGGGAAGAAACCTTTTCTTCGTTTTCCACCGGCTGGCCCGGCATTCCGGATCACACACCGATTCCAGACTGGTCAGGCGGCTCGTTACCATACTCATAGCCGCATGACCAGCAAAGCGCGCAATAGGAAAGCGGGTCAAAAGAAACGGTCAAGCTCAGATCATCGCCATGCCGCCATTCACGTGCAGGGTCTGGCCCGTCACGTAAGAGGCTTCATCAGATGCCAGATAAACACAAGCGGCGGCGATGTCCTCAGGCTTGCCAAGCTTTGCCGCCGGCACAGCCTTCAGAATGGATTCACGCTGCTTGTCATTGAGCGCATCGGTCATCGGCGTGGCGATGAAGCCGGGTGCGACACAGTTCACCGTCACCCCGCGCGAGGCCACTTCCTGCGCCAGGGACTTGGACATGCCGATCATGCCCGCCTTGGCGGCGGCATAATTGCCCTGCCCGGCATTGCCGGTGACGCCGACAATCGACGTGATGGAAATGATGCGGCCCGAGCGACGGCGCATCATGGTGCGCACGGCGGCCCGCGTGAGGCGGAAAACAGCGGTGAGATTCACCTTGATGACATCATCCCACGCCTCGTCCGTCAGACGCATGAAGATGTTGTCGCGGGTGATTCCCGCATTGTTGACCAGAATATCGATATGCCCGCCCAGCGCCTCCTCGGCGGAAGGCACGAGATTCTCCACCTCTTCCATGGAGGAGAGATTGCAGGGCAGAACCACCACGCGATCCCCGCCCAGCTCGCCTGCCAGCGCGTCCAGCGCTTCACGGCGGGTACCGGAGATGGCCACATGGGCGCCACGCGCATGCAGGGCGCGGGCAACAGCCCCGCCAATGCCGCCGGTCGCGCCGGTGACAAGGGCGGTCTTGCCGGTCAGATCAAACATGAAAACTCCCAGTTCCTGTCCAGCTCACCGGTTTCGGGCAACTGGCTTCGAGATATTGGCCTGTCCCGCCCGCACCATGCAGACTCGTTCGGCCATGTTCTGCCTTCAGCGCGCGGCAAGAGCAAGAACTAGAGCAAGAACTCCTGCCGGCGCCGGCATTTTTCAGCCGTTCCGGTGCGCGGCAATGAAGGCGGCGACATCTTCCGCCGTCCCCACATTGGCAACGCCCAGCTTGCGGTCAATGCGCCGCACAAGGCCGGAAAGCACCTTGCCGGCGCCCACTTCCACAAAGCGGTTCACCCCGGCGGCAGACATATAGATGAGGCTCTCGCGCCAGCGCACCGTATCCGTCACCTGTTCCACCAGAAGGCGGGTGATTTCGGCAGCATCGGTCACCGGGGCGGCGCGCACATTGGCCACCAGCGGCACCACCGGCGCCTTCACCTCGATCTCGGCCAGCGCCCGGGCCATGGCATTGGCGGCGGGGGTCATCAGGCGGCAATGGAAGGGGGCGGACACGGGCAGGAGAATGGCCTTCATGGCCCCCTTCTCCTTGGCGATCTCGATCGCGCGCTCGACCGCCGCGCGCGAACCGGAGACGACCACCTGCCCCGGCGCATTGTCATTGGCCGCTTCGCACACCTCCCCCTGGGAGGCTTCGGCGGCGACAGCCACGGCCTGGTCATAATCCAGCCCCAGCAGGGCGGCCATCGCGCCCTCGCCCACCGGCACGGCTTCCTGCATGGCGCGGCCGCGAATGCGCAGCAGGCGCGCGGCATCGGCCACGGAAAGCGAGCCGGCGGCCGCCAGCGCGGAATATTCGCCCAGCGAATGACCGGCGACAAAGGCCGCATCGCGGGACAGGTCAACCCCCGCCTCGCTCTCCAGCACGCGCATGGCGGCCAGAGACACGGCCATGAGAGCCGGCTGGGCATTGGCGGTGAGGGTCAGCTCCTCGGCCGGGCCTTCCCACATGACCCGGGTGAGATTCTCGCCAAGGGCGGCATCCACCTCATCGAACACCGCTTTCGCGACCGGGAAACTGTCCGCGAGGGTCTTGCCCATGCCGACAGCCTGGCTCCCCTGTCCGGGAAAAACAAAGGCGGTCTGCGACCCGGGACGGGCATCATCGCTCATGAGGCGGCTCCATATGAAATTCGCGGTGCGCAGTGACACCGGGCCTGCCCTGAAGTCAAGCCCGGCAAGGTCACGGTGTGCGGGGCAGCCTGTTCAGTAGAGGCCGATGCCGCTGCCGGCGGGGGCGTGATGATGCGGATCACGCTTTTTGGGCTTCTGGCGCGGGGGGGTGGCACGGGCGGTTGCGGGCTGCGCCTCGGCAACCCGTGCGCCGGGACGATCCATGGCCAGAAGCTCCGAGGTCGTGGCGAACTTGTAGCCGCGCGCGATCATTGTATCGAGGAGCTGGGGCACGGCGGCAACCGTTGTGGGGTGGATATCATGCATCAGAATGATGCTGCCCGGCTGCACCTTGGCCAGAACCCGCTCCCGCACGGTGTTGGCGTTGCGATTCTTCCAGTCCAGCGGATCGACCGACCAGTAGATGAAGGTGAGGTCGTGGGTCTTCTCGATATGGCTGCGCAAGGCTGGCGTCATCGCGCCATAGGGCGGGCGAATGTAACGCGGGCGCTGGCCCGTGGCGCGCTCGATGGCGGCGTTCGTATCACCGATCTGCTTGTCGACAGCGGCGCGCGAAATCTTGGGAAGCTGGGGGTGATTCCAGGAATGGTTCGCCACCTCATGACCTTCCGCGATCATGCGGCGCAAGATCGCCGGATGCTGGCTGGCGCGCGAGCCGAGCACGAAGAAGGTGGCCTTCACACCGCGCGCCTTCAGCATGTCCAGCAGCTTGTTGGTGGTTTCGGGGTTGGGGCCGTCATCAAAGGTGAGCGCCACATAGCGCTCATTCACATTGACGGAATTATAGGCGCGCCGACCTGTTGATGCCGCGGCGGGGGCGGCCTTTTCAGAGGCGGCGGCAACCGGGGCCGGCGCGGCAGGCGTCGCGGCCGGAGCCGAAGAGGCCGCGGCCGGAGCCACGGGGGAGGATGTGGCGCTGGAAGCTGCAGATGCTGCCGCCGGAGCGGCAGGCGTCTGCGGCGCTGTAGCCGGCGCCGTGGCGGCAGCCGGTGGCGGCGCGAAAACGGAAGGCCCGGAGGGAACCGGCGCGAACGGGGAGGTGGCGGCCACCCCCTCATTTTGCGCGACTGCAGAACCAAGGCTCAGCACGCCCAGAGCGAGCACGGCCACAAAGCCCTTGAAAACCTTCACGATGGTCCCGTCCTGATGCTGCGCCCGGCCTGATGTGGAAAACCGCATCACGGTCCGAACCGGCGCACGCATGCGCCTGAAGCTTGAGGCTGCGGACCGTGCGCCCGCGCGCCTGCTGAGATGGGTGGGAGTTATGGGGAGAAAATGCGATGACAGCAAGGCTGCTCGCGCTTTTGCCGGATTTCTTCGCCGCCCCGCGAGCATCTGCAATATGCGACATATAACCGCACCAGAGGACGCGCGGCCTGCCTCCTCTCCCCCGCCGGATGCGCCGGATGGCGGGGAAATCCAGGCTTGTGAGCCATCTGGCGGGGCGGTAAGACACATCATGCGGACAGGCGCGGACAGCCCTGGCGCAGACTGACGCTGGAGGCTGAAACCCTGCGGTTACCGCCCTTTCTTCACCAAGCCACCTCTTCTTCCAGACATGAGGACCGGACCCGTTGAGGCAGGACGACAAACCCGGAGTGGAGAGACGCTCGGTTCTCATCACCGGCGGCGCGGAGCGTATCGGCCGCGTGCTGGCCCTCAGCCTCGCCCGCGCCGGATGGCATGTGGTGGTGCATTACAATCTCTCCCACGCCTCCGCTCTGGCGCTGGTGGAGAAGATCCGCGCCGAGGGCTGGATGGCCGACGCGGTGCAGGCGGATCTGGAACAGCGCGATGCCGCCGAACAGCTTGCCGAACAGGCCGGCAGCGCGGCCCATGCCTGTGGCAGCCGCCTGTGCGCGGTCATCAACAATGCCTCTCTGTTCCGCTATGACACGCTGGCGGACATGACGGTCGAGGGCTTCGATGCCCATATGGCCGTGAACCTGCGCAGCCCCATCTTTCTCAGCCGGCGCGCCGCCGCGCTCATGGGTCCGCAGGGCGGCTGCATCATCAATCTGCTCGACAACAAGATCAACGCGCCCAATCCGGACTATTTCACCTACACCATCGCCAAGCTGGCCCTCGCCTCCGCAACCGGCACGCTGGCGCTGGCACTGGCCCCCGCCGTCAGGGTCTGCGGCATTGCGCCGGGCATTACCCTGCCCAGCGGGGTGCAGAGTGTGGCCGAGTTCGAAAAGGCCCATCGCGCCAACCCGCTCCATATGGGCTGCACGCCGGAGCAGGTGGCGCAGGCGGTGCATTTCATTCTGGAGACACCGGCCATGACCGGGCAGACCATCGTGATCGATGGCGGACAATCCCTCACCAATCCGGGGCGCGATGTCGCCTTCATTCCCCTGTGACGCAGACCACGCAAGGCGTGGGGAGGTTCCTCCCATCAACCAGTTGGCAAATATGGTGATCCGGCAGCACAGCATTTCCCTCCGCGATCTGGAGCTCGATGCATCGATCGGCATTCACCACCATGAAAAGGCGCGCCGCCAGCGCGTTCTCGTCAGCGTGCGACTGATTCTCGATCCGGCGCATGTGGCGCAGGGCGACAATATCCACACCACGGTGGATTATGATTTCCTGCGCATGGGCATTCAGGCCCTGCTGGAACAGCGCCACTACAATCTGCAGGAAACGCTGGTGCAGGATATTCTGGCCCTGTGCGGCACCCGCAAGGGTGTGGTCCGCGCCATCGTCTCCTCCCGCAAGACCGAGGCCTATGCCGATTGTGACAGCGTGGGCTATGAGGCCGAGGCGGAGTTCACGGCGCAGGGCGGTTAGCCCGGCAGCAGACGCTCGCTCTCCAGATAGCCGGTCAGCAAGGCCAGGCCGAACAGCATCACCAGAATGGCGGCCAGCGTTTCCAGCAGACGCATGAGAATGCTTGCCCCCCGCCCTTCGCTGCCGGCAAGGCGCACCGCAAGGCGCTTGCCATAAACGGCAAGGGCGGCGATGCCGGTCACCGTCAGCGCCGTGCCCAGCCCCATGGCCAGCGCCGAAAGGATGCCGACAAGGAACACCCCCTGCGACAGCGCGAAGGTGAGCACGAGAATCGCCCCCGAACAGGGCCGGGCGCCTGCCGAGACGACGGCAACCACCGCGCGTTTCCAGTCCCCATCGGCAATGGCCGGGCCGGGCATGTGCGCATCTCCGCAGCCGCAATCATCCCCATGGGCATGGTCCGGCACACCGCGCACGGCAGCGATGAAGGCGCGCCCCTTCATGAAGGTGAGATAAAGGCCGAACAGGGCTATGCCGCCATAGGCCGCAATCTCGATGATGTTCATGGCCTGCGCCATGGACGCGGCGGTCGACCCCAGCAGCGCGGCCAGCACCCCCACGAACAGGATGGCCACCAGCGCCTGCATCAGCCCCGAGGCCAGAGCCAGCATGGCGCCGCGCCGCAATGTGCCCCCATCCGCCAGCAGATAGGAGGAAATGACCGCCTTGCCATGGCCGGGGCCGGCGGCATGAAAAACGCCATAGGCGAATGAGAGCCCCACCAGCAGCCATGCGGCCGATCCGTCCGTGCGGGCCGCCTTCACCGCCCCCACCAGAGCGCGGTAGAATTCCGCCTGTCTGGCCATGATATAGCCGCCAATGCCGCCAGCCGGCGCGCCCGGCCCGGCCATGCCGAAGGGGGTGGTGCGCGGCTCCTGCGCCTGTTGCCTGACCATCTGGCCCAGCCCCTGTGCGAGGGCGATTTCAGGAAACAGCAGGAGAACCAGCAGCAGGGCGAACGCCACCAGCCCAAGACACCACAAGGCCAGGGCACCCCAGCGGGCCGTGTGCGGGAAATTCAGGGTGAGGGCAGAGGCGGCGCGCCCGGGCCAGAAGGCAAGGCGGGCGGGCCGAAACCGGGAATGGCCTTGCTTCATCGCGACAGGCTCATGGGCAGTTCACCACGATCTTGTCTGCAATCTGTGCGCTGAAGGCGCTGGATTGCGCGAGATTCTCGAAGAAATCCTCGGAGAGATTGCTGGTGTCCATGCGGGGCGGGGAAATCACCTTCTCCGTACAGCCCGCCGGGGCATCCACCAGCCTGACGGCATCCTTCGGGGCAAACTCGAAGGCAACGAAATAGGTGGGGTCATAAATATCGATGGAGACCTGCGAGCTTGCGGGCAGCGGCTTCACCAGAGGCAGGGTGAAATGCAGGGTCAGCGCATCGTCCTTGTAGGTGAGATAATAATCCACCGGGTCCTTCAGACGCAGCCGCGAGGTCGCGCTCTTGGCGGTGACGAAATACTCATATTCCTTCAGCGAGGAGATGTTCACCTCCGCCAGCGGCTTGAGCACGTCATCGCCATAGGTGCCATCGGCCTGCCTGGCCAGCCCCTGAAGGGCGAAGGCACTGAAGGCCTCATCGAAGGTCCATTCCTGCTTCACGCCGGTGAGCTTGCCATCCGGCCCGTAAACCAGCGCGCTGCGCATCACCACCCACACATGGGGATGGGCCTGCGCCAGTCCCGGCAGGACCAGCACAAGCCCGAGCACGATCGAGAAAACTGCAAGAAGACGCCGCATCACTCACCCTCTGTCATGCTGGAATGGAGGCAGACTTCGGCGGTTTCGGGGCGCGGGTCATGCAGCAGGTCAATCCGCCTCCACCGCGCCCAGCGAGAACAGCTTGCGCAGCTCGGTGCGGAATTCCGGCTCGATATCGGGGCGCGAAAGGGCATAGGCCACATTCGCCATGAGGAAGCCGATCTTGGAGCCGCAATCATAGACCGAGCCCTCGAATGTCACAGCGAAGAAGCGCTCGCGCTCATTCAGCCGCAGCATCGCATCGGTGAGCTGGATCTCGCCGCCCGCGCCCGGATCCTGCTTCTCCAGCAGGTCGAAGATGGAGGGCTGGAGAATGTAGCGGCCGGAAATGGCCAGATTAGATGGCGCCGTGCCGCGGGCCGGCTTTTCCACCATCTGCGTGATGGGCCGTGCCTTGCCGGGGCGGTCTTCCACCCCCACGATGCCATACTGGTTGGTCTGGTCATCCGGCACTTCATAGACGGACACCACATTGCCGCCCGTCTCCTCATAGGCTTCCACCATGGAGGACAGACAGCCCTGGCTGCCATTGTCGAAATGCAGCATATCGGGCAGCAGCAGGGCGAAGGGCTCATCGGCGATGATGTCGCGCGCGCACCACACCGCATGGCCAAGGCCGAGGGGCAGCTGCTGGCGGGTGAAAGAGGTGGTGCCGGGCTTGGGCGTATCATCGCCCAGCTCTTCCAGCAGCTTCTGCTTGCCGCGCTCCTGCAGGGTGCGCTCCAGCTCGAACTGCCGGTCGAAATGGTCCTCGATCACCGCCTTGTTGCGGCCGGTGACAAACACGATGTGCTCGATTCCAGCGGCCAGCGCCTCATCCACCACATGCTGCACCACGGGCCGATCCACAACCGGCAGCATCTCCTTCGGCACAGCCTTGGTTGCAGGAAGGAAGCGCGTGCCAAGGCCGGCAACGGGAAGGATCGCCTTGCGAATGGGTTTGGGCATGAAAGATGTCCGTCCTGTTCTGCCACAACATAAATGCGAACGTCAGCGCAGATGCTCTCCGCGCATATGGAATGCGCAGGGGGCACAACCACCTGATGATGATCAGGCATGAACCGCAATACCAGCCAAATTCTGGCATTGCCGGGTTTTCAGCCTGCCGGCAGGGCCGAAGTGCACAGATATCACATCCCAGCCGGCGGATTTCGCCGCCCTGCGGAAGAAGGGGCATGTGAAGGGGACACGTGAAAGCTTGCGCTGCGTTAACCGGCACGCAACCATATGGAAGGCTCAATGGTGGCATGTGAGAGGCCGGCGCACCGGCCATGAGTGTGGAACGCGGACACAGGGTTTTGGCAATGGCAAAGACGATTTCACGGCGCGCACGGTTCAGGGGCATGTGGTGTGCCACCCTCGCGCTCACGGCGGCATCGTTCATCGCACCCGCCCATGCGCAGGCCCAGACCACCGGCTCCCTGCCCGCCGCCAACACCCGCATGGCCAATGGCAGCCATCCGCTGATGACGCCGCAGGCCATTGCCCAGGCCCGCGCCAATTTCCCGCAGTGCATCGCCTCGCTGTGGCCGATGGCGCAGGCCAATGGCGTCTCGCGCCAGGTGTTCGAGCGCTATACGCGCAATCTCCAGCCCGACATGAAGATCATGGAGTTCATGGAAAGCCAGCCGGAATTCTCCAAGCCGGTGGGTGATTATGTGAACATGCTGGTGAGCAATTACCGGGTGAAGAAGGGGCGCGAGATTCTCGCCCAGTACAAGCCCATCTTCGACCGGGCCGAGAAGGTCTTCGGGGTGGACCGCTACGCCGTCGCCGCCATCTGGGGCATCGAATCCTCCTATGGCCACCCTTCCGGCATCGGCAACCGCCATGTGCTGACCTCCACCGCCACCCTGTCCTGCATCGGCCGGCGGCAGGAATATTTCCGCACGGAATTCATTGCCACACTCCAGATTCTCCAGCGCGGGGACGTGCCCTATGAGGATCTGAAGGGCTCATGGGCCGGCGCATTCGGCCCCACACAGTTCATGCCCACCTCTTTCCATCGCTTTGCGGTGGACTTTGACGGCGATGGCAAGCGCGATGTGGTGAATTCCATTCCCGACATCATCGGCTCAACGGCCAACAATCTGAAGCTGGATGGCTGGACCCTCGGCAAGACCTG
Source organism: Haloleucobacter ellipsoideus (assembly GCF_052491725.1). Classification (NCBI taxonomy): domain Bacteria; kingdom Pseudomonadati; phylum Pseudomonadota; class Alphaproteobacteria; order Hyphomicrobiales; family Xanthobacteraceae; genus Haloleucobacter; species Haloleucobacter ellipsoideus. The sequence continues at coordinate 141,736 of NZ_JBQWAR010000018.1, read as the reverse complement.
GGGTTACGAGGTGAAGCTGCCTGCGAACTTTGACTATCGCTATGCCAATCGCAGCTTCAAGCAGTCCCTCGGCCAGTGGTCGGCGCTGGGTGTGACCCGCCCGAACGGCCAGGGCTTCCCGCGCGGAAGCGATCAGGCCTATCTGCTGCTGCCGGCAGGTGCCAAGGGCCCGGCCTTCCTGATGCTCCAGAACTTTGACGCCATCCTGCAATACAATCCGGCGGATGCCTATGCGTTGGCCATCGGCCATCTGGCAGACCGGCTGCGGGGCGGTGGCCCCTTCGTGCAGAGCTGGCCGAAGGAAGAGCGCGGTCTTTCCCGCGCGGAACGGGTGGAAATTCAGGGCCGCCTGACCCAGCGCGGCTATGACATTGGCGCTCTGGACGGCATTCTGGGCACCAAGACCCGCACCGCCATTCAGGACTTCCAGGCCCGCTCCGGCCTGCTGCCGGATGGCTACCCGGATGTTGCCCTTCTGAAGCAGCTCCGCCGCTGATTCCCCATTCCCCAAAGCCTCAGGGCGGCCCAGAACCGCCCTGCCCTACCAGATGCCCCGCGGCCCCGGCCCGGGGCATCCGTGTTTCCGGCCCCTCGTTCCGGAGGGGCGCCGAAGCGGGCGGCCATATCGCAAAAGCGGAAATGACACACCAGAAGGCAAACGAGCGCGCGGGCGGAGAGGACAGATACTGTGCCGGCGCGGCCACCGCGCTCTTGCCAGCCTGAGCATGCGCGCCATGCAACAGCGCACAGACAGGAGACCTGCTGCCAGCCAACCGAAATGTAAGGGAAGATATGCGTAGGGTTGTCGGCAGGGTACTGCCCTGATCTGCCATCACCTCCATGGCCTTGAAGACCAGCTCCTCCTCGCTCATCTCACCGGTTCGGACCTTCTCCTCGCCGTGAATGTAGCCGCCGTCCTTGCGGATGGAGGGGAGGACTTCGCGCGTCACCCAATCCTGAAAGGCGCGGGCCGAGGGCTTGTCGGAGCGCATGACGAGCTTGTAGAGCCCGCTTTCGGAGATGCAGAGCATTTGCTGCACGCCTCCGGGGGTAGCAATCCGTTTGCTACCCTTTTCATCGGGCGAGACCGTGTTGCGGAGAATGCGGCTGGGAGCATAAGACTTGTTTGTCTTGTCCCAGCCGAGGTCCAACACCCGGCACACATCCGCCGCGACGAACCAAGGTGCCCCCTCAATCATCACAACGCGGATGTCGTGGGAATGAAACTGGAAGAGGGAAACGGGAGAATTGTTGTCGTTGGTGTTCATCAGCGATGATCCTTATTCGCCGCAGGCGGCTGGAAAGGTGTTGCCCACCCGCCAAAGCTGTCTTTCAGGACAGCCTCGGTGAGCTTCAGGGCGATTGAAGGGGAGAGGAGGAGGAAGAGCGCGAGGTTCATTCGACCAGCCGTCAGGTGACCGGCTCGGCTTCTTCAGCATCAGCGTTGCGGGCGGCGCGGACCTTCTCCACCACCCCTCGGAGGTTGCCGGTCAGGAACACCGCCAGCGCATGGGCGTCGTCCTCAGGAGGACTGACAAACTCCAGCCCTGCAACCAGCGCCTTCAGGGCGATGGCAAGGGGAGAGAAGAAGGGCGGCATTGAGGACCTGAAGAAGGCCCGGCACATTTTGGATGTGCTGATCGCCCACGAGCAGGGCACCTGATGGCCCGCCTTGAACGGGGGCTGAAAGAGCCTTCGGGAATTAAGTCCCACTTCAGCACAAACCGCAGCGCCCCTCTATCAGTTTCCCTTACAGATATTCCTCAAGAGCTTTTGGATTATCTGGATGCGACCTTTCCTTACGCTCCGGTGTTTTTTCCTTGGCACCGTAGAGCGCCTGTCCGCGACCTGCCCTTTCCACTGGCCCCATGCCTCCCGCTTTATGTCCTCTCACGGGATGCTGTGGGGTGGGTGGAAGGGGCAGGTCAGATGTTCGCCCGCAACAGGAGAAAGGCCCTGATGCTACCACAAGAAAACCTGCCGACAGAACTACACCAGGAGTTACGCGAAGAGGGCCGACCAACGCCCTGGCGACCATCCCGCAGTATTCCAAACCCTTGGGCAGCAGTCGCAGGCGACCCCGCAGACCCGAAGGTTATTCCCGTTGTTATGACAGGAACTGATGGAAAGCCGGTTGCCAACTCACGGGACGTGGCTGCGCATTTCGGGAAACAACACAAAAACGTGCTCCGCGACATCGAAGCCATGATAACCGACGACCCGGCATGTCGGCTCAATTTTGAGCTTACATCGCAAACCGTTGCTATGCCTCGTGGCGGCACACGCCAAGAGCCTGCCTATCTCATGGACCGGGACGGTTTCACTCTCCTCGCCATGGGCTTCACCGGCAAGAAGGCACTGCAATTCAAGAGGGCGTACGTCGCCGCTTACAATGCCCTTGAAGCAGGCGCTCTTGCGGCAATGAAACGGCAAGCCGAAGTCCAACGCACAGTTGATGCCTTGAACATGGCAAAAGCTGTCGGCCTCATTGGCCCTGACACCAAGAAATCAATTCGGAAGGTGCTGATGACATCATGAATGCAACGACACAGACCTAGCCCACTCACCACACTTCCTCTCATGGAACGACAAACGCGCCACTCCTTGCAAGGAGGACGCCCGCCGCAGGCTTTCAAAGCGGCACCAATTCCATGAAAGGAAACAAAAACTTGAGTACCAGTGTTTCTCGTCTCGGCCAGATTAACCAGGTTGGGGCGACTGACGTAATGTTTATGAAGATCTTCGCCGGTGAAGTCCTGACGGAGTTTGAACGCGTTAATGTGTTCAAGGCGCTGCACTTCGTTCGCCAGATCAAGGCGGGCAAGTCCGCGTCCTTCCCGCTGATCGGTCGCGCCTCTTCCGGTTATCACACGCCGGGGGCCTACATTGAAGGCAACGCGATCAGCCACGCTGAAACGGTCATCACCGTGGATGACCTGCTTCAGTCCAGCACTTTCATCCCGGATGTGGATGGCAACAGCGATCCGCAGACGGCTCGCAATGTTCTTGCGGTGCTCAATGCGCCCCGTGTCGATCCTGCCACCGGCAAGGCCCTACCCAGCCTTTCGCAGGACCCGCGCTTCAAAACAGACGCGGACCTTCTGCGCCAACAGGCCACCACTGTTCTCTCGAAGGACTGGACCAAGCAGCAGAAGGAGGGGCTCTTTCGGAATGCTGCCAATGCTTTCGCCAAGGGTGACGGCTCATTCGATGCCATTCAGGACTTCTACGTCCAGAACCCTTTCACTGGTGAACGCGCCCTGTTCAAGGCTGATGAAGTGAAGGAAGGGGCCATTACCTACACCCGACAGTTCACCCGTAACCGTGTTGCTGACCAGCTCAAGGACCAGCCACAGGCGGTTGTGAACGGGCAGGTCTTCATTGAAGAGGCGAACCTGTTCATCCCGAACGGGGTGGTGAACACGGGCTGGAAGAGCTTCCTCGGTTCTTCTGTACGTGATGCCGCAGACCCCACATCCCTGACGGCCCCCGCCAAGCTGGCGAAGCTGGGGCAGGCAGCAAACCTCTATGAGGCCATCCGCAGCCGCAGCCCGGCCTCTGTCGGGGACTATGTGAGCGGCAAGGAGAAGGACTTCTTCGAGGCATTCCACCTGTTCCGAAAAGACGGGATGCCTGTGGAGCAGGCCCTGTCACAGGCCAGTGCCATCCTCTCTCCTGATGCGGCAGACGACCGGCAACTGGTGACGCAGTATCAGGAGATCGATAGTGCCGTTAAAAGTCTCCGTGCTGATGGAGGAGCCCGTAGGTGGTTCTCCAACCCATTCTCCAATAGCGGCACCCCTTACAACCTCGGCCTTGCCAATACCGAAATCACCCGCCGTGCCCGCAACTACCTTCGGGCCGGAGGCATGAGCCCTGAAGCTGCCGTGAAGGCTGCGGCAGAGGCTGTACAGAAGGAGGTTCCCGGTGTGAACGGCGTCCTCCAGTTCAATCGTTCCGCCTTCCTGACCCATGAGAATGTGCCTGTCGCACAGCAGGCTTTGTCGTCCGTGTGGACGATGAACCAGGATGCTCTGAAAGCGCAGGGCGTGGATGGGCCGGAAGACCTGTCCCTATCCTTCGTCGGGAACAGCTATCGGGTCATCATCGGGAAGACTGGTGCTCCTGTCGGTGGGCCGGGCAACCGTCTTCTCACGCTTTCTGACGCTGACCTTCGTGCCGTGAAGCGCGGCATGGCGCAGGAGAAGAATGAGGAAATCCTGCGGAAGCGGGAAGAGGCTGCCAAGTCGCGGGACGCCGGTCAGAAGCTGTTTGAAGGCACGCTTGCCGCCCCCGTGTTCAACTTCCTCACAGACCCTCAAGCTGGGCAGAAGATGGGCAACTTCAACAGAGGCGTTCTGGACGTTCTGACGGGCAATGACCCCGTCTCACAGGAGCGTCAAAAGCGGATCGAAGAGCGGAAGAAAAGGCCTCTTCTTTAAGCATATAAGCAATTCCTGCCCCCTTTAGAGAGGGGGCGGGCTTTCATCGTTACAGCTACCCGCAGTTAGCAAGGGGTTAAAAAATTAACTTCAAGCACCACATATAATGTGCAATGAAGGGACCAACAGTATGTCAACAACGTTCTAATTGGTCAGAAAGGAGGGCGGAATATGTATGACGCTCGACAAGTTGCCAATTGGTTCGTGGAGCGTGCGAAAGAAGATGGGCGTTCGCTGACGATTATGCAGCTTTTGAAGCTCGTCTATATCGCCCACGGCTGGTATCTGGAAATGTCCAAGTCCCCCTTGATCCGCAACAGGATTGAGGCATGGCAGTATGGGCCTGTTATTCCGGATGTTTATGAAGGCTTCCGACCTAAGGGGATCAAGGTGGAAGAGCCCGTCGACGGCTATGAAATACCTCGTAATGCCTTTGTCGATAGAGTTCTCAACCACGTCTATGATACTTATGGAAAGATGACTGCCTCTAGGTTGTCTACATTGACGCATGAGGTGGGCGGGCCGTGGCACAAGGCAACATCAACCTATGGGTATTTTGCCCCTATCACTGACGATATGATTCTCCCGCACTATCAGGAGAAGCGGCGGCAGTACAATGAGCGGCAGGAAACCAATAAGGCAGTGATGTGAACGTGAGCGAAGACGATTCTCCAGCTCCACCAACCTTAATGTTTCCAAGTGGTGCGGAATGGGAGGCCCGTATAAATGACCTCACCTCCCGCATCACTGAACTTGAAGACCGAATTACAAACTCTGAAGAGGCGAGCGCCCTTGAAGATGGGCGGCGGCAACGCCTTCTTCTGCTTGACGAGATAGAGCAACGCATATTTATGCGAAAAGTAACTCTTTGGATAGCCATTGGAGTAATGGCATTGATGTTACTTATCGCTATTTTTTCTATCTTCTATCGCTCTTTCCCCGCCGTATCTGCTATGCCGTCTTCGCTTGCGGCGCTGCTATTCATTGCTCCTATCGTTTCAATGTCTGCAATTACAGTTATGTTGTTGATTGGCGCATTTCGGCGTTTTAAAGATGAAACTGTAGATGAGAAGTCTCTTTTAATAGAGGCTCTTAAACAATTAAATTCCGGCTCTTAATGTGCTGCGTATTGATCGCATACCACTTTCAAGAATGCTGTCCCCACCGTCGCCATCCTGCCCAGCATGACAGGCGACCAGCCACTCACCATGTCCAGCCGGGAGATTGCCGAGTTGACCGGCAAGCTCCACAAGAATGTGGTTCGGGACATTGAGGCAATGCTAGCTGGGCTCAATTCTGAGCCGAGTGATTTTCTGACCAGCTACAAGGACAGTACAGGGCGCAGCCTCAAGGAATATCGCCTCCCCAAGCGTGAGACGATGATCCTCGTGTCCGGCTACAGCATCCCCCTTCGCGCCGCTATCGTGGACCGCTGGCAGGAACTGGAAGAGAAGGCACAGTCTGCCGCTCTCACCTTGCCTAACTTCACGGCCCCTGTAGCAGCCGCCCGTGCGTGGGCTGACGAAGCGTAGCGGGCCATCGAAGCCGAGTGCCAAATACAAGGAACCATAGAAGAAGTGTGCCTCGCAGCAGCGCCCATCCTCGGGATGGCCCTAAGCGTTGCGGGCAGTGTCGCTGGTTATTCCGCTGCCAAACAGCAGGCGGATGCGCAGAACCAGATGTATCGCGACAATGCCCGTGATGCGAATGACGCCGCAGAAAACCAGTATGCCGCCCTCCAGCACCGTGCCCTACAGGAGCGCAATGCGGCTGGGCAGAAACTCTTCCAGTCCAATATCGACGGCCTGAAGGCCCGCTCCGAGGCGCGTACTGCCGCAGGCGAAGCTGGTGTGTCCGGCCTCTCCGTCAACGCTCTTCTCGGAGACCTGTGGTCCCAGCAGGCTCGGCGGGATGATGCCACCATGCAGAACTTCGAGACCGCACGGGATGATGCCTATGCGCAGATGGATCAGGTGAAGGCCGGTACGCAATCCCGGATCAATTCTGTCCAGAGGGCCGCCAGTCCCAGCATCCTTCCCTTCCTGATCGGCGGTGTCGCCAACGGTCTGGGAGGCTTCTGACAAGGAAGCCGTAAAATCTACCAGAAATTTCTGAAGCCCTCCCTCGATAGATAAGTACGCGCGAGACCCCCCGGCACCCCCTTCGCGCGACACCGCACGGGCGATCATACCGCGCCTGGGTGCGATACCGTGCGGGTAGTGCGAAAGTTGCTAGCGCGGGGGAGTTTGTCGCTTCCCTTCCACTGCCTTGCCGTCTGGTGACGTTCTGTCGTAGCCCTGACCAAATCACCAGCTTGACACTTGCGAATCACCATGTATCAATTCATGCAACGCTCGTTGCTAGGTTCGATACATGACCAAGAACACGCCCCGCTTCATCTCCTACCTGCGTGTCTCCACGGACCAGCAGGGCCGCTCTGGCCTTGGGCTGGAAGCGCAGAAGGCTGCCGTCAGCGGCTTTCTGGCTGGGCAGCAGGAAGCCTTGGTACAAGAGTTCGTTGAAGTGGAGAGCGGCAAACGCAGTGACCGCCCCGAACTGGCAAAGGCCGTAGCCGCCTGCCGTGCCTATAGGGCCGTACTTCTAGTCGCCAAGCTGGACCGGCTGGCCCGTGACGCCCACTTTCTTCTCGGCCTTCAGAAGGCAGGCGTGGAGTTCATCGCTTGTGACATGCCCAGCGCTAACAGGTTGACAGTGGGCATCATGGCGATGGTGGCAGAGGAAGAGGCTCGCATGATTTCGGCCCGCACCAAGGCTGCCTTGGCCGCTGCGAAGGCCCGTGGTGTGAAACTGGGCGGCTTCAGGGGGCGTGCAGGAACACTGGAAGATGTTGCAAAGGCGTCCGCTGCGAAGCGGGAGAAGGCGGCAGAACGTGCCGAGGCATTGGCCCCGATCTTCTCACGCATTGACCCGGAGGCTTCATTGACGCTTCGGGCCCTAGCATCTGCGCTGGAAGCAGAGGGTGTGCCGACCGTGACCGGCAAGGGCAAGTGGACTGCGGCAGGCGTGGCGCGGGTGCGTGAGAGGCTGGCGATGGCAGGGTGAGGAAGCCGGAAGATTTCTGCGTGCGCCTTCGGGCATCTGTCTGTTTGTTTTCTTTGGCCCGCCCGACTCACTCAGAACCACCAAAGCCACTAAGGGCGCTTTTGGGGTCCCGGCTGGGGTCCTGCGTGGGGTACCATAGGCCTAAATGCCTCTTACAAGCGCTTGAAAAACAACAAGAATTTCAATAAAATAAAACCTGGCGCGCCCTAGGGGAATCGAACCCCTCTCTCCACCGTGAAAGGGTGGCGTCCTGACCGATAGACGAAGGGCGCTCAGGGACCGTCTGTATAGAAAGAGGCCCGGCCGCCTGCAAGCGCCATATGAAACTTTTCCAGAAACTTTGTCCATTTCCGGCCCGAAATGACGATTTCCGGCCATTCCAGCACACTGTTTTCCACAGGCAGGCAATTTGCGAGATATGCTCACCCCATTGATTTTAAATCATATTCACAGCCCCGGGCGCCGCCACAACCCTGCCTCCACAAGCCCGCAAAAAATCTGGGAAAACGTCTCCCCGCCCCGGCAGATGCTTCCGCCACCGCGCCCCGCACAGTGAAACGGGTCATGCAACCTGCATTTGCGGCACAGGCCGGTGCGCATTCAACAAAAGGCAGATATTCCGGTGCGCAAAGAGGGTGTGCGAAACGGCTTCGAATTGGTATTCTGCCGGCAGGTGAAACCACGTGCGTGTGTGCGCTAGGAATCTGATGACATATGGGGTCTGACACACTGGGGCTGGGAATTCAGCCTGATGGTCTGATCAACACGCCGCCTCATGAGGCACATGAACCTGAACATGTGAGCGGTATCATCAAATGGTTCGATGTGGCGAAAGGCTACGGCTTCGTCACCGCGGACGACGGCGGGCCAGATATTCTGGTTCACGTGACCTGTCTGAGACGGGACGGTTTTCAAACGGCTCTCGAAGGTGCCCGGGTTACATGCGAGGCCACGCGCGGCCCCAAGGGCAGGCAGGCCTTCCGCGTTCTGGATGTGGACCTGAGCGTGGCCACCCCTTCCCAATCCGCACGCACGCATGTGCAGGTGGAACCCACAAGCCCGCTGGTCAAGGCCCGGGTGAAATGGTTCAATCGGCTGCGCGGGTTCGGCTTTCTCTCCGAGGGAGAGGACAGCGCCGACATCTTCGTGCATATGGAAACCCTGCGACAGTTCGGGCTGACTGAACTGCGCCCGGGCCAGAGCGTTCTGGTGCGCTATGGGCAGGGCTCGAAGGGCCATATGGCGGCGGAGATCATGGCCTGCCCTGAAGCTGCCGGGAATCACTGAGAGAACTGGCCGAGCCTGTCGTACAAGAGGGTGTTCCTCATGCCGAGCGTCCAGCGTTTTTGCCGTGCATCCGCAATGGTGCTGGCGAGCCTGCTCGTGCTGGGGGGCGGGAGCGTGCTCCTGCCCCTGCATTCCGCACAAGCCAGATCCGACACCCCGAAACAGCCCCCGGCCGAAGAGCAGGTTCGGCTGCTGAAGCCCTTCGAGGCCGTGGAAATTGCCACCGGGAAGGGCGTGGTGATGCTGCAGATGGAGGTGGCGCGCAATGATGCAGACCGCACCCGCGGCCTGATGTATCGCACCTCCCTGCCGGACCGCCATGGCATGCTGTTCGACTTTGAAGCCGAGCAGCCCATCTTCATGTGGATGAAGAACACCTATATTCCGCTGGATATGCTGTTCATCCGCGAGGATGGCAGCATCATCCGCATCGAGGAAATGACCACGCCCCACTCCACCCGCACCATCGCCTCCGGCGAACCGGCGCGCGCCGTGATTGAGCTGGCTGGCGGTTCCGCCCGCCGCCTCGGCATCATGCCGGGAGACAAGGTGGCCCATCCCATTTTCAAGGCGCGCTGACCCATCTGGCTCCCGCCGGTTTCCGGCAGGGCGGCCATAATGAGCAAACCGGACGGCGAAACACGCTCCCCCCCATATGCCGCAAGCCGGCATTTTCCCCCGCGCTTTCCATGCGTCTGGTGCCGGCGGGCAGGATGAAGCGGTCTTATCCTGCCTTTTCTGCCCTCCCCCTCTTGCACCCCGCAGCCCGGGCAGGTAGACGTGCCATCATCTTGGAGTTTGTCGGAGCATAGCGCAGCTTGGTAGCGCATCTGCTTTGGGAGCAGAGGGTCGCAGGTTCAAATCCTGCTGCTCCGACCACTACCCGGCCTGTTCGAACAGGCTCATCTCTCAGGAAAAACTGGACGTTGAAGGCCGCCGGCATCGCTGGGCGCTCCTGCTTCCGGTCTCAGGCACGGCCTGCTCTCTGCCCGCCTGTCGGGGACAACGCCACCTTCATGCGCCGATCATCGCCATGGTCCATGGCATGGTTTAGAATGGCCGCGCCTCAGGCTCCGTTCCCATCATGACAGGGCTGCCGCGGATTGCCGCCATGACCACCTGGAGGAAGCCATGCCAGACTCTCTTGCGAACCTCCATGTCAGGCGCGTCTATGAGCCTGCCCGGCCGGAAGATGGTGCCCGCATTCTGGTTGATCGGGTCTGGCCCCGTGGCTTGAGCAAGGAGAAAGCCGCCCTCACTCTCTGGCTGAAGGAGATTGCGCCGAGCACGGAGCTGCGCAAATGGTTCGGGCATGACCCGGCCCGCTACGCCACCTTCTCGGAGCGCTACCGGGCCGAGCTGGATGGCAATGAAGACGCGCTCGCCCGTCTGCGGGCCTATCTCGGGAAAGGGCCTGTGACGCTGCTCTATGGCGCGCATGATGAGGAGCATAATCAGGCGCGCGTTCTGGCGGACTATCTGCGCCGGCATGGCGCACCCTGACCCCTCAGGGGCGCCGTGAGCTGGGGCGGAAATATTCCAGCTCGTGCCGCACCTCATCCAGATCTCCCAGAAACCTGTCGAGGCGGGAGGCCAGTTCCCTCTTCAGCTCCAGGGCGGCCTGAGGTCTGGTTTCGAGAAGCTGCACGAAACTTGCCCGGCTGATGTGCAGCAGCACGGTTTCCATGGTCGCCGATGCGCGGGCGGGACGGGGCAGGTCCACCAGCAGCGAGAGTTCGCCCACCAGCGCGCCAGCACCCACCCGGCGCGTCTGCCCGCCCGGTTCGCCCGGCACCAGCTCCAGCTCCCCGCTGGCGATGACATATCCGCCAGCGGAAACCTCTCCCTCGCGGAACAGAACCTGCCCTGCCTCCAGCTCCCGCTCTTCCGCCTCCGCCGCAAGCGTGCGCAGGGCGGCGTCATCAAATGCCGCGAAAGTGGGAATCGCGCGCAGCAGCGCAGACTTCTGTTCCGGGTTCACCGTTTCATCCTTGCGAGGCGGGAGGGCATCTGAAAACCGGGCGCATATCAGCAGCCAGATGCCTTCATGTCACCAGCCGATATCCGCCAGCCTGCGTTTCAAGCAGGCCCGGATTGGCCGGGTCCGGCTCTATCTTCTGCCGCAGCCGGTAGATATGCGTTTCCAGCGTATGGGTGGTGACGCCGGAATTATAGCCCCAGACCTCCTGCAGCAGGATCTCGCGCGGCACGGGAACCTGCCCGGCCCGGTAGAGATAGCGCAGAATGGCGGTTTCCTTCTCCGTCAGCCGGATGCGTGAGCCGCTCTCGGTCATGAGCGTCTTCGCGCCGGGGCGGAAGGAATAGGGACCGATGGTGAAGATGGCATCCTCACTCGCCTCATGGGAGCGCATCTGGGCCCGCAGGCGCGCCAGCAGCACCGAGAAGCGGAAAGGCTTCACCACATAGTCATTCGCGCCGGCATCCAGCCCCATGATCGTGTCCGCATCACTGTCATGGGCTGTCAGGATCAGGATCGGCGCCTTGAAGCCATTGGCACGGATCTGGCGCACCGCATCACGCCCATCCATGTCCGGCAGGCCGACATCCATGATGACGACATCGATATTGCCATTTTGAGCCGTTGCAATGGCCTCGGCCGCAGTGGCGACAGGCACGGGGTCAAACTCCGCCTGTATCACCAGCTGCTCAATCAGCGCATCACGTAGCTCCGGGTCATCTTCGACAACCAGAATCTTCCATGCATTGGCCATCGCCCCCTCCTGTACCCTTGCGGGCATGCGAATCGCCCAAGTACAGCATGGCTTGTACGAAGTGCGAACCCATTGCGCACGCTACGTCATCCTATAAGGTAGCATGGTAATTTATGCGAGGCGAAACTCCTGTGAGCATCTCCTCATTCACTGTCCGCCGCCGGCCCGGGCGCCCGCATGAAGGGCTGCTGCTGGGGGCCGGCCCGGCAATTGCGGTGGCCATCGGCCAGAATGGCATCTGGCCCCTCAAGCGCGAGGGGGACAAGCGCAGCCCGGCGGGAAGCTGGCGCATTGTGCGTGTTCTCTACAGGCCGGATCATGGCCCGCGCCCCATAACCCGCCTGCCCTGCGCGCCACTGCGGCCGGATGATGGCTGGTGCGATGCATCCGGCCACCGGCTTTATAACCGGCCCGTCAAGCTCCCCTTTTCCGCTTCCCATGAGCGGATGTGGCGGGATGATGCGCTCTATGACCTTGTGCTGGTGCTGGACCACAACAGCCGCCCCCGCATGCGCAATCATGGCTCGGCGGTCTTCATCCATCTGGCCCGCCCCGGCTTTGCCGGAACGGAAGGGTGCGTTGCCCTGCGCCGGGCGGACATGCGCCGCCTGCTCGCCCGCCTTTCACCGGATGCCCGCATCACCCTGCTGCCCGGATAGGCGCGCAGGGGCCGGACAGAAAAAAGCCCCGCATGAGCGCTCATGCGGGGCTTTTTGTCATTCCGCGGGTGCGGTGTGCTGCGGCTTGCTGCGTCCCTTGCCCAGATCCCGGATCCAGCGGCAGAAGACATAGAAGACCGGGGTGAAGATCAGGCCGAACAAGGTCACGCCGATCATGCCGGAGAACACGGCCGTGCCCAGGGCCTGGCGCAGTTCCGCGCCGGCGCCCGTCGCCCACACCAGAGGCACCACGCCCAGGATGAAGGCCAGCGAGGTCATGATGATCGGCCGCAGACGCAGGCGCGCCGCATCTGTTGCCGCATGCAGCACATCCTCGCCCTGATCCTCGAGCTGCTTTGCAAACTCCACGATCAGGATGGCGTTCTTGGCCGCAAGACCAATAAGCACGATGAAGCCGACTTGCGTCAGGATGTTCGAATCCATCCCGCGCAGGTTCACGCCGATCAGGGCCGCGACCAGACACATGGGCACGATGAGAATGACCGCCAGAGGCAATGTCAGGCTCTCATACTGCGCCGCGAGGATGAGGAACACGAACACCACGCCCAGCACGAAGGCGAACATGGCGGTATTGCCCGCCCGCTCCTGCTGGAAGGCAAGGCCGGTCCACTCATAGGCGAAGCCCTGCGGCAGCACCTGCTGGGCCAGCCCTTCCATGATCTTCATGGCCTGCCCCTGCGAATAGCCGGGCGCGGGTGAACCATCCAGCTCTGCGGCGGGATACAGATTGTATCGCGCCACACGATAGGGGCCGGACAGATCCTGCACTGTCGCGAACGAACCCAGCGGCACCGTATCTCCCGAGCCGGCGCGCACACGAATGGCCAGAATGTCCTTCGGGTCGAGGCGGAACTGCGCCTCGGCCTGCGCCTGAACGCGGAAGGTGCGGCCGAACATGTTGAAGTCGTTCACATAAGACGAGCCGATATAGGTCTGCAACGCGGCGAACACATTCGCCATGTCGATCCCCAGATGCTGCGCCTTGGCACGGTCGATATCGAGATAGAGCTGCGGGGTTGAGGTCTCGAACAGGGTGTAGACCTGCATCAGGCCCGGGGTCTGCGCGGCCGCGCCCATCATGGCATAGGTCGCATCGCGCAGGGCCGTATAGCCTGCGCCATCACGATCCTCCACCATCATGCGGAAGCCGGAGGCATTGCCGATACCCTGCACGGGCGGCGGCTGCACCACCAGAACCTGCGCTTCCTGAATAACCGAAAGCTTGCCCATCAAGGTCCGCTGGATCGCGGCGGCCGTCAGCGCCGGATTGCCGGTGCGCTTGTCGAACGGATCGAGAATGATGAACATCGCGCCGGCATTCGGGGCGTTCGTGAAGGTGGCGCCGGAGAAGCCGACGATATTCACGATATGCCCGACACCGGGGGTGCCCATCACGATCTCGCCGGCCTGCTTCATCACCGCCTCGGTGCGCTGCATGGCGGCGCCCGGGGGCAACTGGGTGGCGACGATGAGATAGCCACGATCCTGCTGGGGAATGAAGCCCTGCGGTGTGGTGGTGAAGAGCCAGCCGCCATAGGCCACCACGCCCACATACAGCACCAGCATCAGCAGCACGATGCGGACAAGACGGCCCGTCAGCCAGGCATAGCCATGACTGATTCTGTCAAACGCCCGGTTGAAGCCATTGAAGAAGGCGACGAACGGGCGGGCATACCATGCCGGCTCATGATGTTCCGCGCGATGCGGCTTGAGCAGCAGGGCGCACATGGCCGGAGACAGGGTGAGCGACACCAGAAGCGAGATCAGCGTCGAACCGGCGATGGTCAGCGCAAACTGCTGGTAGAACTGGCCCGAAATGCCGGTGATGAAGGCGGTGGGAATGAACACCGAGGACAGCACCAGCGAAATGGCGACAAGCGCGCCACCCACCTCGTCCATGCTCTTGTAGGCCGCATCACGCGGGGAAAGCCCCTCCGCAATGTTGCGCTCCACATTCTCCACCACCACGATCGCGTCATCGACCACGATGCCGATGGCGAGCACAAGACCGAACAGCGACAGATTGTTCAGCGAGAAACCGAACAGGCTCATCACGAAGAAGGAGCCGATCAGGGAGATCGGGATCGCCAGAATCGGGATGACGGCTGCGCGCCAGCTCTGGAGGAACAGGATCACCACCAGAACCACGAGGATGACCGCCTCGATGATGGTGTGCACCACCGCATTCACGGATTCGGAAATGAACACGGTGGGGTTGTAGTAAACCGCATATTCCACACCGCTGGGGAAGCGGGCGGACATTTCCTCGATGGCGGCCAGAACGGCGTTGCCCGTATCAAGGGCGTTGGAGCCCGGGCGCTGGAACACACCGAGCGAGACGGCGATATCCCGGTCCACGAAGGAGGTGGAGGTATAGTCCTGGGCGGCGATTTCCACCCGGCCCACATCCTTCAGCCGAACCAGACCCTGCCCGCTCTGCTTGACGACGATATTGGCGAAGTCCTCGGGATCGGTCAGGCGGCCCTGCGTGCGCACGGCGATCTGGAAATCACGCTGCTGGGGCACGGGGGGTGAGTTGAGCACACCCGAGGCCACCTGCATGTTCTGCCCCTTCAGGGCAGCCACCACATCGCTGGCGGTGAGATTGAGCTGGGCCAGACGGTTCGGATCCAGCCAGATCTGCATGGCATATTCACGCGCGCCGAAGACCGTGATGGAGCCCACGCCGTCAATACGCGAGAGCACATCCTTGATCTGCATGTTCGCGTAATTGGAGAGGAACAGCGCATCGCGCGAGCCATCGGGCGAGATCAGGCTCACCACCATCAGGATATCCGGCGAGGACTTGGCCGTAACCACGCCCACCTGCTGCACTTCCGATGGCAGGCGGGGCTCGGCGATGGCCACACGGTTCTGCACCTGCACCTGCGCGGTATCGAGATCCGTACCCAGATCGAAGGTCACCGAGATGGAGAAGCGCCCGTCCGCCGTGGAGTTGGACGAGATGTAGAGCATGTGCTCCACGCCGTTGATCTGCTGCTCGATCGGCGCAACCACGGTATCGGCCACCACCTCCGCGGAGGCGCCCGGATACTGGCCCGTCACGGTGATCACCGGCGGGGCGATTTCAGGATACTGGGCCACCGGCAGGGAGAAATAGGCCACCCCGCCGAGAATCATCACAACGATGGAGACGACCGACGCAAAGATGGGCCGGTCGATGAAGAAGTGAGAAAAGCGCATGTGAGCCTCCTCACTTGCCGGCTTCGGCGGGGGCGTCGGCCTTTGCGGGAGCTTCAGCGGGTGCGGCGGCCGGCGGCGGCTGCAGCTGCGGGTTCACCACCGCACCGGGGCGCACACGCATGAGGCCGTTCACCACCACGCGGTCATCCTTGGACAGCCCCTCGTGAATCACGCGGGTATGCTCATCGGCCAGCGCGCCGATCGAGACGAAGCGCTGGGAGACCTTGTTGTCCGGCCCCACCACATAAACGAACTTCTTCACCTGCTCGGAGCCGATCGCCATGTCCGGGATCACCACCGCCTCATAGGGATCGGAGGAATCCAGACGGATACGGGCGAACATGCCGGGGCGGAACAGCCCGTTCTCATTCTGGAAGATGGCGCGGGCGCGGATCGTGCCGGTCTCGCGGTCGATCACATTGTTCAGGAACTCGAGCTTGCCCTTGTGCACGAAGCCATCATCATCAATGAGCTTCAGCGTGACCTGGGCGTCCTTCACACCCCCGCCGCCGCTGCGGCGCTGGAAGCGCAGAAGGGAGGCCTCATCCATGGTGAATTCGAAGCGGATGGGATTGGTGGACACCAGCACGGCCAGCAAGGTGGGCGCGCCACCCGTACCGCCGGTGACATAATTGCCCACCGAAACCCGCCGGTCACCGATCTGTCCGGTGACAGGGGCTCGGATTTCCGTGAAATCGAGATCCAGCTCGGCGGCCCGCAGGGCTGCCTCCTGCGACTGCACGGTGGCGGCGGCGCTGCGCTCTGCCTGGGTGCGCTGGTCGAAGGTCTGCTTGGAAATGGCCGTGGAGTTACGGTCCTTCAGCAGGGTCGCGGCGCGTTCCAGGTCCGCCTTGGTGAAGTCCAGATTGGCCTTGGCCTGGTCCAGATGCGCCTTGGCCTGCTCCAGCGCGATCTGGAACGGACGCTGGTCGATGGTGAACAGCAGGTCCCCTTCCTTCACGAGCTGGCCGTCCGTGAAATGGATGGACTGGAGATAGCCGGAGACGCGGGCGTGAATGTTCACTTCATCGATCGCAACGAAGCGGCCGACATATTCGTCCTGCTCTGTCACGGTGCGCGTGGTGGGGTGCGCAACGGCCACAGTGGGGGGCGGGGGGGCACTCGGTGCACTCGCCTGCTCGCCACATGCAGCCAGTGGCAACATGAGAGCAAGGCCCGCAACGACAGGAAGACGCTTGGCGTATATCATCACATCCGGCTCCTGACGGATGACATGCATCCGGGAAAATCCTGAGCGAGGGTTCGGCGCCTCCCGCAACCGACGAGCCGAAACCGGAAAGTTTGCTCCGATAGCACAGGCGGCACGGGTTGCAAAAGACCCGACGTGAAAATCTCTTCTCACGACACTGGCGACGCGCGTTTCCGCCCCATGACGCCAGCAAGGAAGGAACGTCCGAGAATGGCGAGGACCGCGCAGATATAAACAATGCCGCCGCCGGCGACAACGAGCAGGAAGATCACCTCCTCCCGCCCGGAAAGGCTTGCCGGCAAAAGATGGCGTGCGCCCTGCTCCACCCCATGGAGCGCGCCGGCCACCACCAGCAGCACCGCCCCGAGCTTCAGCAGATTGCGCCCCAGCGCGGCATCGCCGATGGGGTATCCGAAACGTCTGGCAAAGAAGATAAGCAGCGCCAGATTGAGCCACACGCCCACGGCTGTGGCAAAGGCCAGCCCCACCTGGGAAAGATGGCCCACCAGCACCAGCTTCAGCATCACATTGAAGGCCAGCGCCACCAGCGAGGCAATCATCGGGGTGCGGGTATCGCTGCGGGAGTGGAAGGGGGCAATGAAGGCGCGGATGAGCACCACCGCCAGAAGGCCAAGGCCATAAGCCTGCAGGGTATCGGCCGCTGCCGCCGCATCGGCGGTGGAAAACGCACCCCGCGCGAACAGCGCCTGCATGATCAGGTCCGGCACCAGAAGAACAGCCGCGGCAAAGGGAATGGAGAGCAGCACCGCCAGCTCCACCGCCCGCGCCTGGGAATGGGCCGCCCCGGCCTCATCCCCGCCGGCAATGCGGCGCGACATGTCCGGCAGCAGCACGGTTCCGATGGCGATGCCCACCACACCGATCGGCAACTGGTAGATGCGGTCTGCATAATAGAGCGCCGAAAGGGCGCCGGAAGGCAGGAAAGAGGCGATGATCGTATCGGCAAAGGCTGCGATCTGCGCCCCGGCCGCACCAATGATGGCCGGCCCCAGCGCCTTCAGGAAGCGTGTGGTGCCCGGATCCAGCCGCGGAATGCGCAGACGAATCCCGATTCCGTTCCGCTCCGCATCAACAGCCACGAACAGCACTTGCAGAATGCCGGCCACCAGCACACCCCAGGCCGCGGCATGCCCCGCATTAGGAAACAGGAAGGCGGCCGAAAGCGCGCCGATCATGGAGATATTCAGCAGGATGGGGGCGGCCGCCGGAATGGCGAAGCGCCCGCAGGCATTCAGCGCCCCCGACATCAGCGTGACAATGGAAATCAGCGCCAGATAGGGAAAGGTCACCCGCGTCAGCGTCACCGCCAGATCAAAGCGGAACGGATCATCGGAGAGCCCCGGCGCCAGCAGGCCGACAAACCAGGGCGTGAAGCCGAGCGCTATGGCCAGCAACACCCCATGGGCCAGCAGCATGGCGGTGAACACCTGATCGGCGAACCCCTTCGCTGTCGGCAGGCCATTCTGCTCCTTCAGCCGGGCATAGGTGGGGATGAAGGCGGCATTGAATGCCCCTTCGGCAAAAATGGCGCGGAAATGGTTGGGCAGGCGAAAGGCCACGAGAAAAGCATCGGCCACCGGCCCGGCACCCAGCACGGCTGCCATCACCACATCACGGATAAAACCCGCAAGGCGCGAGAGGAGTGTGAAACCGCCAACTGAAAGGATATTGCGGAACATGAAAGCGGCCAGCGCCCTGCTGAGAAAGAAAAGGCCGCACCCGGGAACGGCACGCGCCTGCGGCGCAGTGAACAACAGGGCGGGTTAACAAAGCGCCGTCAAGCCCCTCCTGCAGGGCGCACCTATGGCCCGGTGCGCAGGCGGGCGCGGATCTGCTGCTCCAGCTCATCGCGCACGGTGCGATAGGCTTCCAGCTTCTGCTCGCGATTGCCGCCCGCACGGGTGGGGTCCACAGTCGGCCAGTATTCCACATCCAGCGCATTGGTGCGGGTGAGTTCCAGCGCGCGGTGATGGGCGGAAGGGGCAAGGGAGATCACCAGATCAAATCCCAGCCCCTCATATTCTTCCAGTTCCTCAAGGGTCTGCGGGCGATGTTTGCTGACATCCAGCCCCACCTCATCCATCACCGCCGTGACGAACGGGTCCGGCTCGCCGGCGATCACCCCGGCCGAGCCGATATAGATGGATTTGCCGAAAAGATGGCGCGCCAGCGCCGCGGCCATCACGGAGCGCACCACATTCTGCCCGCACATGAACAATACGGATTGTGGCCGCGCCGAACGCTTCTGCGTGACCGGAGACCCCGCGACCGAAGGCATGCGGTCAGCCTTTCCAGTGCAGCGCGCAAATCAGTGTAAAGAGGCGGCGTGCGGTGTCGAAATCCACCTCGATCTTGCCCTGCAGGCGTTCCAGCAACAGTTCGGAGCCATCATTGTGCATGCCGCGCCGGCCCATGTCGATCGCCTCGATCTGGCTGGGGGAAGCGGTACGGATGGCGGCGTAATAGCTCTCGCAAATGAGGAAATAGTCCTTCACCACCTTGCGGAAGGGGGTGAGGGAAAGATGGTGCTGCACCACCTGCTCGCCATTCTCGCGCTTCACATCCAGCACGAGCCGGTTGTCCATCAGCGAGATGTGCAAACGGTAGGGCCCCTGCCCCGGATCCGCGCACGGCCAGAAGCTGTTGTCCTCGATCAGGTCCCAGATGGCGGTCGCCCGCTCATGCTCGATATCCGAGCCGGCATGACCGATGGAATGCTGGTCAAGCGTGACCTCGATCAGACGGGTAACCGGCCTGTTCGTCATATCCTCACACCCCTCCCCCTGCATTGGTACGGATGGAGACCGAGCGCCCATGGGCATCCAGCCGCTCCACTCCGGCAAGGCACACAGCAGCCGGCCCCAGCAGCGTGAGCGCATCCGCGTTCAGCTTCAGGATGGAGGTGCGCTTCATGAAATCCAGCACGGACAGCCCGGAGGAAAAGCGTGCGGAACGGGCCGTGGGCAGAACATGGTTCGTGCCGCCGACATAATCGCCGATCGCCTCGGGCGTGAAGGCGCCAATGAAGATGGCGCCGGCATGGCGAATGCGCGCGGCCATGGCATCCGGGTCCCGCACCTGGATTTCCAGATGCTCGGGCGCGATGCGGTTGGTCAGCTCAGGAGCTTCATCCAGGCTCTGCACCTTGATCAGCGCCCCATGGTCACGCCAGGAGGCGGAGGCGATCTCGACACGCGGCAGCGTGGTGAGCATGCCTTCCACCGCCTTCTCGACACGGGCGAGAAGATCGGCGCTGTCACTGATCAGGATGGACTGGGCGGCGGTATCATGCTCGGCCTGCGCCAGCAGGTCCGCGGCGATCCAGTCGGCATTGGCCTCGCCATCGGCGATGATGAGCACTTCGGAGGGGCCGGCGATCATGTCGATGCCCACCTGCCCGAACACCTGCCGCTTGGCCTGCGCCACCCACGCATTGCCGGGCCCGACGATCTTGTCCACCGGGCGGATGGTCTCGGTGCCATAGGCCAGCGCGGCAACGGCCTGCGCCCCGCCCACACGATAGACCTCATCCACCCCCGCAAGACGCGCGGCGGCAAGCACCAGCGGCGCGATCTCGCCATCGGGCGCGGGCACCACCATGACGATGCGCGGCACGCCGGCAACCTTTGCCGGTACGGCATTCATCAGAACCGATGAGGGATAGGCCGCCGTGCCGCCCGGCACATAGAGGCCCACGGCATCCACGCTGCTCCAGCGATAGCCCAGTTCCACGCCGGCCTCATCCACATAGCTGTCATCCGACGGCCGCTGGCGGGCGTGATATGATTCGATCCGCGCCTTGGCGAATTCCAGCGCCTGCCGCGTGGCCGGGTCGATCCGCGCCAGAGCGGCATCCAGCTCGGCATCGGTGACGCGAATGCCAAGCGCGGCAAGGTCAACACGGTCATAGGTGCGCGAAAGCTCGATCAGCGCCTTGTCACCATGCGCACGCACGTCCGCGATAATGGCGGCCACCTGCTGCTGCACATCCACCGCAGCCTCGCGCTTGGAGCCGAGAAACTGCGAGAAGCGCTCAGGGAAATCAGGATTTCGGGTATCGAGATGCGTCGTCATGGTCCCTTGCTAGAACAGGTTCGGCGCCAAGGAAAGCCCTGCTCTTGGGTCACATGCGGCGCGGCGCATATTTGGACAAGACGGGCGGCAGGAAGGAAATGGGGTGCAAAATCCGGCCGGCGGAAAATGGGCCGGTCGTGTCAGCCCGCAGTCTGCGCGTGCGAGGGCACGCAGGTGCAATCCCATGCCTCGCCCAGATCACGCAGGCTGGCCTCGATGCACTCCACGTCAAGGCGCACCTCCGCCCCGCCGGAGAAGGTGAGCAGCACATGGCCGGAGGGGGCCTCCGAGGGGTGGAAGGTAATGGCCAGAAGGCTCAGAACCCCTTCCACCTGCGCCTGTTCCATGCCCCGGCACTTCACGGCAAGAACCCGCTCGAAATGCAGGCCGGAGCGGTGACGCACCGCCCGGTTCTCCACCAGGCTCCCCTCCCAGTCGAAACGGTTCAGCAAGAGGGCAAAGCGCTGGGCGCGCGGCACATAGCCCATATCCACCCGCTTCACCACGGCATCTTGCAGATGCGCGGAGATGATGGCGAGGTCTTCCTCATCAATGGCGAGAAGCTTCAGATCGGACATAGCGGCCCTTCCCTTGCTGTCTGCAACCCTGACATTGCACCGGAAACATGAAGGCGAGCGCCTTCCCCGTGGAGATAGATACGCCGCCTTCCGCTTTCAATGCCACGACCTGCCCGTGGCTGGCCCGCGCGGGTGCCTTTAGCCGCTGATCCGCTCGATCACCGCACCGCAGCGCGAGAGCTTTTCCTCCAGCTTCTCGAAGCCGCGATCGAGATGATAGACCCGCTGCACCAGCGTTTCCCCTTCCGCTGCAAGCCCTGCAATGACGAGAGAGACGGAGGCGCGCAGGTCGGTGGCCATCACCGGTGCGCCGGTGAGCCGCTCGGCCCCCTCAATGGTTGCGGTATCGCCATCCAGATGGATGCGCGCGCCAAAGCGGGCCAGCTCCTGCACATGCATGAAGCGGTTCTCGAAAATCGTCTCGGTGATGCGCGAGGCGCCGCTCGCCCGTGTCATCAGGGCCATGAGCTGGGCCTGAAGGTCGGTCGGGAAGCCCGGATAGGGCGCGGTGCTCACATCCACGGGCAAAATGCCATCGCCATTGCGGCTCACGCGGATGCCCTCATCCGAAACATCAATGCGCACACCGGCCTGGCGCAGAATGTCGAAGGCGCTTTCCAGCAGGTCCGCGCGGGCGCCCGCCAGCATCACATCGCCCCCGACCATGGCCGCCGCCATGGCATAGGTGCCGGTCTCGATCCGGTCCGGCAGAACGGCATGGCGCGCGCCCCGCAGGCGGGAAACGCCCTGGATGCGGATGGTATGCGTGCCGGCCCCTTCAATGCGCGCGCCCATCTTGATGAGGCAATCGGCAAGATCGGTCACTTCCGGCTCGCGCGCGGCATTTTCCAGAATCGTCTCGCCCTCGGCGAGGGTTGCAGCCATCAGGGCGGTATGGGTCGCGCCGACGGAAACCTTCGGGAATTCGTAGCGTCCGCCCTTCAGCCCCTTGCGGGCGCTGGCCACCACATAGCCGGCGTCGATCTCGATATCCGCCCCCATGGCGCGCAGGGCATCCAGATGGAAATCCACCGGCCGCGTGCCGATGGCGCAGCCACCCGGCAGCGAGACACGGGCCTGCCCCATGCGCGCCAGCAGCGGGCCCACCACCCAGAAGGACGCGCGCATGCGCGAAACCAGATCATAGGGCGCGGTGGTATCGACGATCACACGGGCATCCAGCTCCAGCGTCTGCCCGGCATAGGGGTCATCGCCCACCCGCTTGCCATTGGTGGTGATGTTGACACCATGATTGCCCAGAATGCGCTGGAGCAGCGCCACATCGGCAAGACGGGGCACATTCTCCAGAATCAGCCGCTCCTCGGTGAGCAGGCTGGCGATCATCAGGGGGAGAGCTGCGTTCTTGGCGCCGGAAATCGGGATCGTGCCCTTGAGAACATGGCCGCCAACGATGCGTATCTTGTCCATACTGGTTCGGTTCCCGGCGGCCGGCATGGGGCAGCCCTTTTTCAGGCTGCGCCGAGGGGTGAGCCATTCGCGTTTCGCCTGCCCCGCGAAAACGCTTCACCCGGCATGGGGCCACATATTCTGCACACGGGCTGGGGCCCGCTACGGTTGAAAATACGGAAGGAGGCCCCGCCCACAGGACAATGGGACATCCCGCCTGTTCAAAACCCTTCATCCACCATCGGCAGGATGTGCCGATGAATGGACCGCGCCGGTCTGCACGGACGCAACCGCAATACTGATTGCCTCCAAACCGCGCGAAAGAATGGCTCCAAAGCCGGCTGGCTCAGAAAGTCGTTCGATCAGGCTCTAGCCCGCCTCGCCTTCCGAGACAATTCTTTCCTTGCGCCCGCTCTCCCCATCCGCGGGCGCGCGGGCGTCGCCGTCCGGGCCGGAGCCTTCCTGCCGGCCCTCATCCCCGGGGGTGGCCATGTTCGCCCCGGCGACACTGTCGGTTGCCCGCCGGGCACGCGCCTGCGCCTTGCGCCGCGCCAGATTCGCCCGCAGGGCCGCTGCCAGACGATCTGTCTTTCCATCTGTTCCAGACATGGAATCTCAGGTAGCGCCGAAAGCCCGTCATCGCAAGGTCGAAACAGGAGCCTGGCGGGCGCGAAATACAACCTGAAGGACATGCCGGCGCGAAAAATTAACGCTTCGTTAAGCTTGTGGGCGGAGACTGATCAGGTCCGCGCATGCCGTTTCCCGCGCGGGCAGATGGCCATCCTCCCGGCCAGACTGCGAGCCGCCAAGAGCCACAGCGCTTCGGCGGCTCTTCTTTGAGGGGCCTGAATCTGCCCCCGCCATCGCTTTGCCCGATATCCCCAGCCTGATACGCTACAGGGCGCTTTACCTTTGGCCCTGACTGCCGCCTTGTTGCGGCCGGTAATGCAGGAGGCTCTCGCCATGCGGCAGGGTGGCGGACAGGATGAAGACGCGCATGGGGGCGCGGTCCATGCAGGCGTGCTCCATACGGGGCTGGCCCGGTCCTGCCTGCCGCATGCCGCTTCCGATGCGGGGTTTGACCTGATGTTCCGCCAGGGCATGGAGCTTGTGACAGCACTGGCCACGCGCCTGCGCCAGCCCGCCCGCCCGGATGTGACCAGCCTTGGCGAAGCGGCTGATCCACGGGTCCATATGGCTCTTCTGACCCATGCGCTGGAACTGAACACCGCACTGCAACTGCTCCGCTCCGCCCGCGAGGGACACCTGCCCGCCCCCATTGCACGGCGCGAGGCGCGCGCCCTGCTCCATCGCCTCTCCGGCCCGGACCTTCCGGCAGAAAGGGAGCATGGTGGGCAGGATGCGCCCGCAGGCGCGCGCCCCATACCGGCCCTTCTGCGCCTGCCGGCCCACCAGCTGGCCAGTCTGGAAGCCACATTGCGGCCGCATCTCGCGCTTCTGGCCACGGATGATGGCGAGGGCGCCCGCCCCGGCCGGCCATGACCTGAGCGGTCCGGCAGCTCCACCCGAGCCCGACGGCACAAAACCACCCGGAACAAAGAAAAACGCCCGAAGTCCGGCAGGACCTCGGGCGCTGGATTCTTCCGCACCGGGCGGAACCTGCGGGGCCGCGGCCCCGCATCCATGGCTCACTTGAGCAGCGAACCGAACTTGTTCTTGAAGCGGGACACGCGACCGCCACGGTCGGTCAACTGCTGGGTGCCGCCGGTCCACGCCGGATGGGTGCGCGGGTCGATATCGAGCTGGAGAACCTCGCCTTCCTTGCCATAGGTCGAGCGGGTCTTGTACTCGGAGCCGTCCGTCATCACGACCTTGATGAAGTGATAGTCGGGATGGATGTCGCTTTTCATCGGTTCAGTCCTTTTCGCAGCGCCAAGATGATCGCCGACCAGACGCGCGCGTAAATTCGTTTCCATATGGAAGTGGCGGGTCTATAGCCGAGACCATGACGCGACACAAGCCGAAGCATGCATCAAGGCGTCATCAATCGCGTTTATTGTGGTGATGTTTCACCCTCCGCGCGGCGCCATTCCATGCGGAAGGTGCGCCGGCCGGAAGCAGGGTTTTCCCCCTCCCCGACGATTTTCAGGCCCATTTTTTCATAGAATCGCACGGCGCGCGGGTTTTCCTGGTTTACATCCAGCGCCACGCGGGCGGGGGAAAGCGCCCGGGCTCCCTCCATCAGCGCCTCCGCCATGCCCTTTCCCCAGAAATCGGGATGCACGGAAAGCTGGTCGAGATAGCCGGTGCCGGGATGGATCACCACGAATCCCCCCACACGCCCCGCCCGCTCGGCCACCAGAAGATGCGCGCCATCGGCCAGAAGCCCATCCAGATGCTGTTCGAGCCAGCCGAGCCGGGCGTTGAAATCGATCTCCGGCAGGGTGTGCGCCCAGCTTGCCACCCACAGCCGCGCCATGGCGGCCCGGTCTGCAGGCGCGCCCGCACGCAGGATCATGCCTGCCATTGAACTTCGTCCTGCATGGCGACTCAGCGCTCCGTCAGCTTGAGTTCGATGCGGCGGTTGCGGGCCAGCGCCTCGGGCGTGCCGGAGGTGTCGATCGGCTGGAACTCGCCAAAGCCTGCGGCGATGAGATGCTGGGGGCTGACCCCGCGTGAAATGAGATATTGCACCACCGCGATGGCGCGCGCGGAGGACAGCTCCCAGTTGGAGGGGAACTGCGCATTGGCGATGGGGCGGATATCGGTATGCCCGTCAATGCGCAGGGCCCAGTCGATATCTTTGGGGATTTCCTTCTCCAGCTCCAGAATCGCGCCGGCCAGCTTGTCCAGCTCCGTGCGCGCCTCCGGCCGCAGCGCCGCCGAGCCGGGATCGAAAAAGAATTCGGACTGGAAGACAAACCTGTCGCCCACAATGCGGATATCCGGACGATTGCCCAGAATGGTGCGCAGGCGGCCGAAAAACTCGGAGCGATAGCGGGTCAGCTCCTGCACCCTCTGGGCCAGGGCCACATTGAGGCGGCGGCCCAGATCGGCAATCCGCGCCTGGCTTTCCACATCGCGTTTCTCGGAAACATTCAGCGCCTCTTCCAGCGCCGCCATCTGCCGGCGCAGGGCGGCAATCTGCTGGTTCAGAAGCTCGATCCGCGCGAGCGCGCTGGCGGTTGCATCCTTCTGCGCCTCCACCTCGCGGTTCAGGGCCTGCTCGCGTCCATTCTCCGCCGCCGCGCCGGGAATGGCGGCAAGGCGGCCGCGCAAGTCATCCCGCTCCGCCTGCATGGCATCGAGAGAGGCGCGAAGCGAGGCCATCTCGCCATCCGCCGCCTGTCCGCTCGCCCGCTCAAGCGAGAGCAGCTCGGTGAGCTGGCGGATCTGCGATTCAAGCCGCTGGAGCACAGTATCCTTGCCCATCATTTCCTGTGTCAGGAAATACTGGGTGATCATGAAGACGGAGAGCAGGAACACGAACACCAGCAGCAATGTGGACAGCGCATCCACAAAGCCGGGCCAGTAATTGATGGTGCGGTCACGCCCGCGTCGGCCGAGGGCCATGGGCTATCTCCCCGCCGGACCTTGCGGCCGCCCCTCGGGCTCGGGGCGGGCGGATGCGGCGCCAGATCCGCCCATGGCAGCCCCACCCGCGGCTTGGCCTCCCGCATGCCGGGCCGCCTGATCGAGCCTCTGGGCGAGATAGCGCAGGTCCTCCTGCTGGCGGGCCTGCGCCTCCACCACCTGTTTCAGCAGTTCCTGCTCGGCGCGCATATGGGTGACCAGCCCCTGAAGGCTTTCGGCCAGATGCGCCATGGAACTGGTGACGCGATGGGAGCCGGCCTCCTCCACCGTGCGCTCCAGCCTGGAAAGGGCGGCGATCAGCGGCTCATGGTCCACCACCGCGCCGGGCGGCGGCAGGGCCAGCAGCGGCTCCGTGCCGAGGGTGGGCACATGGCGCGGCGGCATGGGGGCACTTGCCGGCTGGTCCAGATCCCGCACCGTGGTGGAAAGCCAGTCTTCCAGATCGGTATAGAAACGGTTCTGCGCCTGTCCGGCCTGAAGATCCAGAAAACCCAGCACCAGAGAGCCTGAAAGGCCGAAGAGGGAAGACGAGAAGGCCGTGCCCATGCCCCCGAGGGGCGCGGCAAGGCCATTCTTCAGATCCTCGAACATCGTACCGGAATCCGGCCCCACCTCCAGCGAGCCGATCACCCCGCCAATGGCCGAAACCGTTTCCAGCAGGCCCCAGAAGGTGCCAAGCAGGCCCAGAAACACCAGCAGGCCGGTGAGATAGCGGCCAATATCGCGGCTTTCATCCAGACGCGTGCCGATGGAATCGAGAATCGAGCGCATCGTGGTCTGGGAAATGGCCATGCGGCCGACCCGGTCGCCCAGCAGCGCCGCCATGGGCGCGAGCAGCACCGGCTGGTCTGCAATGGCCAGCCCCGGATCGGAAAGGCGGAAGGCGTTCACCCAGCCCACTTCCGGAAACAGGCTCAGCACCTGCCGGATGGACAGGATGATGCCGACAGCCAGCACGCCGAAAATGACGCCATTCAGCCCCGGATTGTTCAGGAACGCTTCCCAGATCTGGCGGTGAAGCACAGCCGCCAGCGCCGCGCACAGGGCCAGAAAGACCACCATGCGCACAAGGAATATCCGGGGCGAGGACACCTTCACGAAAGGATCGACGACGCGTGCCATGCAAGCTCCCAATGCCTTGAAGCGGTAGGACTATGGCACAGTGCGGCGCGAAAGGCATAATCCTCACGCGCCCCGCCGCACACAATCCCGCAACACTCCGGCCCGCAGAAGGCCGGGCGCGGCCTAGAAGCGGAAGGCCGCATCCGCCGCCGCGCGTGAGGCCTGCTTGCTGGCAAGCGTCTGCTCCAGCCGCGTGATTTCCACCTTCAGCGCCGCGATCCGTTCCAGGATCTCGGCCTCCGAGAGCGCGGACAGATCAGCGCCAACCCGGATCCCGTCCGCCTGATTCGCGCGTGGTTCCTCGTTCATCCCCATCTCCCTCGCGCCTCAAACGGGCCATGATTGGGGGCTGACATGGAGTGCCCTCCCCATAATCCCCTGAATGGCGCACAGCTTCACTCATCTTCACGAAGTATCTTGCCTCTTTCGTCCATGATTTGAAAATGGCCTCTTCGTGCGCCGCCATGCACGCCCCAAAACCGGAGTTGCTCCATGTCTGCTCATCCCGCCCACGGTCCGCTGCCCGAAACCATGACGGCCATCAGCATCACCATGCCCGGCGGCCCGGAAGTGCTGGTACCCGGCCCGCGCCCCGTGCCGACGCCCGCGCCGGGCGAAGTGCTGGTGCAGGTGGAGGCGGCAGGGGTGAACCGGCCGGATGTGATGCAGCGCAAGGGGTATTACCCGCCGCCGCCCGGTGCGTCCGATATTCCCGGCCTTGAGATTGCCGGAACGATTGTCGCCCTCGGGGCCAATGTCACCAGCCATGCGGTGGGTGATCGCGTCTGCGCTCTGGTGACGGGCGGGGGCTATGCGCAATATTGCACCGCTCCGGTGGAAACCCTTCTGCCCATTCCCGATGGCCTCTCGGCGGCGGAGGCGGCCGCCCTGCCGGAAACGCTTTTCACCGTATGGAGCAATGTGTTCGAGCGGGGCGGGCTGAAGGCGGGGGAATGGCTGCTGGTGCATGGCGGCTCCAGCGGCATCGGCACCACGGCCATCCAGCTTGCAAAGGCTTTCGGGGCGCATGTGGCCGTCACCGCCGGTTCCGCGGAAAAATGTGAGGCCTGCCTGAAGCTTGGCGCCGATCTGGCCGTGAACTATCGCGAGAAGGATTTTGTCGCGGAAGTGAAGAGCGTGACCGGCGGCAAGGGCGCCGATGTCATTCTCGACATGATTGGCGGCCCCTATATCCAGAAGAACTATGAGGCCGCCGCCATGGATGGACGCATCGTGCAGATTGCGTTCCAGATGGGCTCGAAGGCGGAGGTGGATTTCATGCGCATCATGATGAAGCGCCTGACCCATACCGGCTCCACCCTGCGCTCGCGCCCTGTCGCGCAGAAGGCGGAGCTGGCCGCCGCCATCACCCGGCATGTCTGGCCGCTGATCGCCGAGGGGCGCTTCCGCCCCGTCATGGATCACAGCTACCCCCTTGCGGACGCTGCTGCCGCCCATGCCCGCATGGACAGCAGCACGCATATCGGAAAGATCGTGCTGACGATGATGTGATCGTCAGCAGGGGCGGCAGCGCATTACCGGCGCTCCGCACACCCGGTGCCACGGACCTGCCATTCGCGGGCCCTGCGGCCTGTGTGTGCGGGCGTGACAAGAGCGCCCGCCGGCCGCCCCCTCGCCTTGCCCCGGCCGCGAGGCTCCTTTAGTGAATGAATGATTCTTCGTCCGTCCTTGTGTGATGTGCTTCGTGCCGACCTTCTCCCCGGAAGGCATATTATGGCGTGCGAAGAGCCAATTCAGGTGCGCTGACCCTATGCTACGCCTCTTTCTTGCTGCCCTGTTCGCCTTGCTTGCCACCTCTCTCGGCATGCCCCTCACCGCCCATGCCCTGGAGCCGGTGGCCGTGAGGGGAGACGCCAAGGTGACAGACCTCCTCCCCGCCGTGGAGCGCAAGAAAACAGAGGATGGGCGGTTCCAGTTCTCCACCGTGCCGGATGCCGAAGGTGTCGTGCGCCGCATCGAGGTGACAGCGAGCGAAGGGCGCACCGACAGCAACTGGATGATCTTCGCGCTCTCCAACGATACGGATGAGCAGGTCGACCGTCTCATCGTCGCCCCGCACTACCGCATGGTGGGCTCCGGCCTGTTCTGGCCCGATCTGGGAGACCGGCGCATCCTTTCCCTCACGCCCAGCCAGGGCTTCAAGCCGGAAAAGCAGAAGGCGACCGATGCGGACGCCTTCATGGTGACGCTGGACCCCGGCTCCACCGTGACCTTCGTGGCCGAGGTGAATGGCGATGATATTCCCCGCCTCTCGCTCTGGGAGCCGGATGCCTACAAGGACCGCGTCAACGCCTTCTCGCTCTATCAGGGCATCCTGATCGGCATTGCCGGCCTGCTGGCGCTTTTCCTCACCATCCTCTTCGTGGTGAAGGGCTCGGTGATGTTTCCTGCCGCCGCCGCGCTGGCATGGGCGGTTCTGGGCTATATCGGGCTGGATTTTGCTTTCTGGTCCAAGGTTTTCACCCTTTCCCCGGTAGCCGAGCAGTTCTGGCGGGCGGCCGGCGAGGCGATCCTCACCGCCACCATGCTGGTGTTCCTGTTCGCCTATCTCAACCTGAACCGCTGGCATGTGCGCTATGTGCACATTGCCGCCGGCTGGCTCACCTTCCTTGCCGCGCTGGTGGTGGTGGCGCTGCTGGACCCTCCGGTCGCGGCCGGCATTGCCCGCCTCTCCCTGCTCATCGTGGCACTGGGCGGCTTTGGCGTGGTGCTCTGGCTCTCCCAGCACAATTATGACCGCGCCGTGCTCATCATTCCCACCTGGTCCCTGCTGGTGGTCTGGGTGGTCATGGCGGGTCTCGCCATTGCCGGTGTGGTGAGCAATGAACTGGCGGCCCCGGCTTTGCTGGGCGGCCTTGTCATCATTGTCATGCTCATCGGCTTCACGGTGATGCAGCACGCCTTTGCCGGCATCGGGGCGGTCGAGGGCTCGACATCGGATCTGGAGCGGCGGGCGCTGGCACTGGCCGGCTCAGGCCTGATCGTGTGGGACTGGGATGTGGACTCCGACCGCATCTACACCTCGCCCGAGGCAGAGGAGGCGCTCGGCCTCAAGCGCCATTCGCTGGAAACCGAAGCCGCCGGCTGGCTGGAAGTGCTGCACCCGGCGGACCGCGACCGTTTCCGCGCCACTCTGGATGGCATCATCGACCAGCGGCGCGGGCGTATCGATCAGGATTTCCGCCTCAAGGCGGTGGATGGCCACTATCTCACCTTCAACCTGAAGGCCCGCCCGGTGGTGGGCGCCGATGGCGAAGTGGTGCGCTGTGTCGGCACGCTGTTCGATGTCACCGGCGAGCGCATTGCCGCGGAGCGTCTTCTGCATGATGCGGTGCGCGACAACCTCACCGGCCTGCCCGGCCGCGAGCTGTTTCTGGACCGGCTGGATCAGGCGCTCATCATGGCGCGGCAGGATGACCGTCTGCGCCCCACGGTGATGATCATCGATCTGGACCGCTTCCGGCAGGTGAATGTGGATGTGGGCATGACGGTGGGTGACTCCGTCCTGCTCACCGTCGCCCGCCGCATGCAGCGCCTGCTCAAGCCGCAGGATACGCTGGCGCGCCTCTCCGGAGACCTGTTCGGCCTCATCCTGCTTTCGGAAAGTGATGCGGAGCGCATCACCACCTTCGCGGACACGCTGCGCCGCGCCTTGCGCGCACCGGTCACCCTCGCCAATCGCGAGATGCTCGTCACCGCCTCCATCGGCCTTGTGCTGCTGGGCCGGGAGCTGGGCAAGCGCGATGAGGTGATGAAGGATGCCGAACTCGCCATGTACTATGCCAAGCGCATTGGCGGCGACCGCATCGAGGTCTATCGCCCCGCCATGCGCCAGCAGAAGATCGATGGCTCCACGCTGGAAGCGGAACTGCGGCAGGCTCTGGAGCGCGGCGAGATTTCCATTCGCTACCAGCCCATCGTCAGGCTTGGAGACCGGGCCATTGGCGGCTTCGAGGCCTATATGCGCTGGAACCATCCGCGCCTTGGTGAGCTGGCCTCGGCGGAGTTTCTGGGGCTGGCGGAAGAGACCGGCCTTGCCCTCGATCTGGGCCTCCATGTGCTGGAGACGGCCACCGCGCAGCTTTCCGAATGGCAGCGCATGTTGCGGGTGGACCCGCCCTTGTTCCTGCACATCAATGTCTCATCCCGGCAGATCCTGCGCCATGAGCTGATCCAGGATCTGAAATCCGTCCTGACGCGCCACCCAGTTGCGCCCGGCTCGCTCAAGATGGAGGTTTCGGAAAGTCTGGTGATGGAGAATCCGGAATATGCCGCCGTGGTTCTCGGCCGGGTGCGCGAGCTGGGTGGCGGGCTGTGTCTGGGCGATTTCGGCGCGGGCTATTCCTCGCTGGCCTATCTCCAGCGCTTCCCGTTCGACTCCATCAAGATCCAGCAGCGCTTCGTGCGGGATACCTCCAAGGGGCCGGCGCGGGCGGCGCGTCCGGTCATCGTCTCCTCGCTGGTCAATCTGGCCCATGATCTGGGCATGGATGTTGTGGCCGAAGGGCTGGAGCGGGAGGCCGAGGCTGACGAGATGACCCAGTTCGGCTGCGAATATGGGCAGGGTGTGGTGTTTGGCGAACCGCTCACCATGGAAGAATGCCGCTCGCTGATTGCCCCCGCTCCGGCTCCCTCGCCCAAGAAGAAGCAGGCGGCGGCCCAATAAAAGCTGGGGCACCTTGTGCCCCAGGCTGCGGGAGCGCTTTTCCCGGCTCTGGCCGGGAGGCGCCAGCAGCCGGATGCAGGCCCGTGGCCGGCAAGCGGGGCCGCCGGTCAATACGGGCAGAACCGGTGGCGTGAGGTCCGTTCAGGCGTGCCCGGCTTCGCTGGAAAGCATGGCCGGCTCGATCCCCATCCGGCGCAGGGCCAGATCATAGCGATGGTCCACCTCACCGCTGAAGATGAGATCCGCGCTGGCCGGGCATGTCAGCCAGCCATTGGCCTGTATTTCAGCCTCAAGCTGGCCCGGGGCCCAGCCGGCATATCCCAGCGCCAGCACCGCATCTCTTGGGCCGTGCCCGGCGGCAATGGCGCGCAGAATATCCAGCGTCGCGGTCAGGCTGATGCCGCCATCGATCGGAAGGGTGGAGTTCTCGACGAAATAATCCGCCGAATGCAGCACGAAACCGCGCCCGGTTTCCACCGGCCCGCCGCGCAGCACCTTGATGCGTGCAGCCGCTGGAGGCAGCAGGATGCGCGAGCCGTCATTCACCACATTCAGCTGGGCCAGCAAATCCGTGAACGCCAGATTTTCCACCGGCTGGTTCACCACGATCCCCATCGCCCCATCGGCTGAATGGGCGCACAGATAGACCAGGGTGCGCGCGAACTCCTGATCGCGCATGGTGGGCATGGCGATCAGCATCTGACCTTCAAGATAGCCGCAATCCGATTGCGGATGCCGGGGATCATCAATCTCGATCATGACCATAACCTACCGCGTTCAGGCGGTTTTGGGAATGGACATGGCCGCAAATCCGCCTCAGGCGATGATATCCGGGAAAAGCTGGTCCTCAAGATGGGTGATGCGGTCCTTGAGCTGGAGCTTGCGTTTCTTCAGGCGCTGAAGCTGGAGAATGTCCGCCCCCATCACGCTGTCGAGCGCGGCAATCGCGGTATCCAGATCGCGATGCTCCTGCCGCAGCCGCTCCAGAAGCAAGCGCAGTTCCCGTTCCTCGTCAGTGGTCATGCCCATGTCCGTCATCGCCGGAGAGTATCCGGATCGCCCCATAAATGTGCGCAGGGTCGCATGTCGCAAGCTGCCATATGCGCGTATCACATCCCGTGGCACAGATGCAGTATGCCATGAAAGCCCCTTGCGCGGAAAATGAAGGGCCATTTCCCTTCCGCAGGCCATGAGGCAGACAAAGTGCCGCGCCGGCACGCCGGCATTGCGCTGCATCATCGCCGTTGGGCGAACAAAGTGCCCACAAGGACAATCATATGACAGGAACCGGCATGCACCGCGAAGCTGTCTGCGGCTGAAGAAATGATGCAGTGCAAGACATCTTCCGCCCTCCACCGCCAGAATTACGGTCGACACCTTGTCAGTCACATGACAGACTGATGGCTGGTGACGTAGACAAGGAGCGGTACACATGTCCATCCAGTCGCACCTTCAGGAACTGAAGCGGCGCCACGCGGCCATTGAGCAGGAGCTCGGCCAGGAACAGTCTCGACCGGCCGCCAACCAGGCCAGGGTCGCAGAACTCAAACGCAAGAAACTTGCCCTCAAGGAACAGATCACGAAGCTTGGTGAGACCGCCACGGTCCATTGACAACACCGGCTTCGTTCCACGCCAACATGCGGCGGCATCCCCCTGCCCCTGAATCCAGGTGCAGGGACGGGTTTTCGTGCGCATCTCAACAGGCCGGCGGAAGAGTTATGTGCCGAACCCTTTGCGTTCCGACGCAAGGACAGGCATTAATCCGGCATTATGGCTCCTCCGCTGATCCTGCTTCAAGATATTCATCTGCGCTTCGGCGCCACGCCCCTGCTCGACGGAGCGGAACTTTCCGTTTCGGCGGGTGAACGCCTGTGTCTCGTCGGGCGCAATGGCTCCGGCAAATCCACCTTGCTGAAGGTGGCTGCCGGCCTTGTCGCGCCCGATGATGGCACACGCTTTTTCCAGCCGGGCACCACGGTGCGCTACCTGCCGCAGGAGCCTGATTTTTCAGGCTTCTCCACCACGCTCGCCTATGTAGAGGCAGGGCTTGGGCCGGGGGATGACGCCTATCGCGCGCTCTATCTGCTGGAACAGCTCGGGCTGACCGGGCAGGAAGATCCCGCGCATATTTCCGGCGGCGAGGCCCGCCGTGCCGCTCTTGCGCGCGTCATCGCGCCCGAGCCGGATGTGCTTCTGCTGGATGAGCCCACCAACCATCTGGACCTGCCCGTCATCGAATGGCTGGAAAAGGAACTGAAGAGCCTGCGCTCGGCCATCGTGCTCATCAGCCATGACCGGCGCTTTCTCGAAAACCTCTCCCGCGCCACCGTATGGCTGGATCGCGGCACCACCCGCCGCATGGAACAGGGTTTCGGCGCCTTCGAGGCCTGGCGTGACGAGGTGCTGGAACAGGAGGAAACGGAACGCCACAAGCTCGATCGCAAGATCGTGGCGGAGCTGGACTGGCTGCGCTATGGCGTCACCGCCCGCCGCAAGCGCAATGTGCGCCGCCTTGGCCTGCTCAAATCCATGCGCAAGGATCGCAGTGAGGAACGGCGCGCCACCGGCAATGTGAAGATCACCGTGAGCGAGGCGGAAACCTCCGGCAAGCTGGTGATCGAGGCCAGGAACATCTCAAAGGCCTTTGATGGCACTTGCGTGGTGCAGGATTTTTCCACCCGCATCCTGCGGGGGGACCGCATCGGCATCGTTGGCCCCAATGGCGCGGGCAAGACGACGCTCATCAAGCTGCTGACCGGCGAGCTGGCGCCCGATACGGGCAGCGTGCGGCTTGGCACCAATCTGGAAGTCGCCTCGCTGGACCAGAAGCGCGCCGCCCTTGCCCCCACCACCACGCTGCGGGATGCGCTCACGGGCGGCGGTTCGGATAC
Source organism: Haloleucobacter ellipsoideus (assembly GCF_052491725.1). NCBI lineage: Bacteria > Pseudomonadati > Pseudomonadota > Alphaproteobacteria > Hyphomicrobiales > Xanthobacteraceae > Haloleucobacter > Haloleucobacter ellipsoideus. The sequence goes on along the minus strand of NZ_JBQWAR010000018.1, from coordinate 106,782 downwards.
GGTTCTGGTGGGCGGGCAGCCGCGCCATGTGATGGGCTATCTGAAGGACTTTCTCTTCACGCCCGAACAGGCCAATTCACCGCTTTCGGTTCTTTCCGGCGGCGAGCGCGGGCGGCTGATGCTGGCGCGCGCCCTCGCCCAGCCCTCCAATGTGCTGGTGCTGGACGAGCCGACCAACGATCTCGATCTGGAAACGCTGGACCTGTTGCAGGAAATGGTGGCCGATTATCCCGGCACTGTCATCCTCGTGAGTCATGACCGTGATTTTCTGGACCGGACCGTGACCAGCATCATCATGGCGGAAGGCCATGGCGTGTTCCGCGAATATGCGGGCGGCTATGCCGACATGGTGGCCCAGCGTGGCGCCGGCGTGGAGGCGCGGAAGAGCACGGAGAACCGCAGCAGCGCGAAAGACAGGCCAGCCCCCAGGAGCGCTTCCGAGGGCGGCGCGAAAAAGCGCCTCTCCTTCCATGAGCAGCATGCGCTCAAGACCCTGCCCGACACCATGGAGAAGCTGAAGCGGGAAGCGGAAGCAGCGGAAACCGTCCTGGCCGATCCGCAGCTTTACAGTCGTGACCCCGCCAGATTCGAGAAGGCAACAGCCACCCTTGCCCGCGTGCAGGCTGAGCTGGAGGCGGCCGAAGAAGAGTGGCTGCGGCTGGAAATCCTGCGCGAGGAACTGGGCGGTTAAGCTCATGCACTCCCCTGTATCGACTCAAGCGATACAGGGGAGTATCTTCAATCTTGTCTTATTCCAAATTGATTGATCGGGAAAATACCCCATCACCGCCCTGATCTATCTGGATGTGCAATATATTGCAGGATATAGGGCTTATACGGATGCGACATTGGGAAGCGAATACAGGCCATTTCTGCCCACTGAAGCAGATCTTGCCCCCGAAGCGCCCGGGCACACACCCCGAGTACACAATAAAACAAGCTTGATGCTTGTATACTAAAGGGCAATCGGATAGCCTCCCAGAGACAGATAGGTATCATAGTGATACTGCGTCTTCCGCACTGGGGATCATCGCATCATGACTCTTCCGCTGAGTGGCATCAAGGTAATCGACTTCACGGGCGTTCAGTCTGGCCCCTCCTGCACGCAACTCATGGCCTGGTATGGCGCGGATGTGATCAAGGTCGAGCGTCCCGGCGTGGGTGACGTGACCCGTCGCCAGCTGCGCGACATTCCCGAGCTGGACGCCCTCTATTTCACCATGCTCAATGCCAACAAGCGCTCGGTGGAACTGAACACCAAGACGCCTGAAGGCGAGAAGATCATGGAACAGCTCATCCGTGAGTCGGACGTGCTGGTGGAGAATTTCCACCCCGGCGCGATGGATCACATGGGCCTGACCTGGGAACGCATCCAGGAGATCAACCCGCGCATCATCTTCGGCTCCATCAAGGGCTTCGATGATGTCTCGCGCTATGCCGACATCAAGGCCTATGAAAATGTGGCGCAGGCTGCCGGCGGCGCCCTTTCCACCACCGGTTTCTGGGACGGCCCGCCGACGGTTTCCGCCGCCGCGCTGGGTGACAGCAACACCGGCAACCATCTGCTCATCGGCCTGCTCACCGCCCTTCTCGGCCGCGAGCGCACCGGCAAGGGCCAGCGCGTCACCATTTCCATGCAGGACAGCGTGCTGAACCTGTGCCGCGTGAAGCTGCGCGACCAGCAGCGCCTGGAGAAGGTCGGCTATCTGGAGGAATATCCGCAGTATCCGAACGGCAAGTTCGGTGATGCGGTGCCGCGCGGCGGCAATGCGGGTGGCGGCGGCCAGCCCGGCTGGGTGCTGAAGTGCAAGGGCTGGGAGACCGATCCCAACGCCTATGTCTATTTCACCATTCAGGAGCAGAACTGGGAGGCGACCGCCAAGGCCATCGGCCATCCCGAATGGGCGACCGACCCCAAATATGCAACCGCGGAAGCCCGCCAGCCGCATATCTTCGACATCTTTGCGGAGATCGAGAAGTATCTCTCCACCAAGACCAAGTTCGAGGCGGTGGAAGAGCTGCGCAAGTTCGATATTCCGATTGCTCCGGTGCTGAGCATGAAGGAAATCGCGGTGGACCCGGACCTGCGTGCCAGCGGCACCGTGGTGGAGATGGACCAGAAGCTGCGCGGCAAGTGCCTCACCGTCGGCAGCCCCATCAAGTTCTCGGACTTCACGCCCGACATCAAGAGCGCGCCGCTGCTGGGCGAGCACACTGAAGAAGTGCTGGGCCAGCTTGGCTACACGGCCGAGCAGATCGCCGACTTCCGGGCCAAAAAGGTCATCTGATCCTGACCGGAAACATTCAGGCTGCCGGGCAGATGTGCCCGGCAGCCTTTTCGGGCACTTTTCTGTTCCAATGAACCGGGAAACGCCAGAACAGGTTGAGCTGTCGCATTTTCTTCACGCGAACCGGTATTCACCTCGCTCGAAAATGCACTGGATTCCAGACACAATGAGGATCAGCAATGGCTGGTGAAAACGGCGCTCAGATCGATGGCGCGCAAATTATCGTCAATGCACTCAAGCTGAACGATATCGACACCCTCTTTGGCGTCGTCGGCATTCCGATCACCGATCTGGCCCGCCTCGCCCAGAAGGAAGGCATTCGCTATATCGGCTTCCGCCATGAGCAGAATGCCGGCAATGCCGCCGCCATCAGCGGCTACATGACCGGCAAGCCGGGCATCTGCCTCACGGTTTCCGCGCCGGGCTTCCTCAATGGCATGGTGGCGCTGGCCAATGCCACCACCAACGGCTTCCCGATGATCCTCATCAGCGGTTCCTCGGACCGCGCCATCGTCGATCTCCAGCGCGGCGATTATGAGGAACTCGACCAGATGAACGCCGCCAAGCCTTATGCCAAGGCGGCCTACCGCGTGAACCGGGCGGAAGATCTGGGCCTTGGCCTTGCCCGCGCCATCCGCACCGCCGTCTCCGGCCGCCCCGGCGGCGTCTATCTGGACCTTCCGGCCGATGTGCTCGCGGCAACGCTGGATGCACAGCTCGCCGAGAAATCCCTCATCAAGGTGGTGGACCCCGCACCGCGCCAGATTCCCGCGCCAGACGCGGTGGAGCGGGCACTGAAGCTGCTGGCCGGCGCCAGGCGTCCGCTGATCGTCATCGGCAAGGGCGCGGCCTATTCGCGGGCGGAAGACTCCATCCGTGAATTTGTCGAGAAGACCGGCATTCCCTTCCTGCCCATGTCCATGGGCAAGGGCGTGGTGCCGGATACCCACCCGCAATGCGCCGCCGCGGCCCGCTCGCTCGTTCTGGGGCAGGCGGATGTGGTCCTGCTGCTGGGTGCGCGTCTCAACTGGCTGCTCGGCCATGGCAAGAGCCCGGAATGGGCGGCGGATGGCAAGATCATCCAGGTGGATGTGCATGCCGCCGAAATGGACAGCAACCGTGGTGTGGCCGCACCTGTGGTGGCCGATATCGGCTCGGCCATGGAAGCCTTCCTCGCCGGCCTGCCTTCCGCCGGCATCGCCCCGCAGCAGGAATGGCTCCAGACCATCTCCGCCAAGATCGACACCAATCGCGCGAAGATGGCCAAGCACCTTGCGGCCACGCCCCAGCCGCTGGATTTCTACGCCGCCTACAATGCCGTGCGCAGCGTGATCTCCGACAACAAGGAGCTGTATATCGTCAGCGAGGGTGCGAACACGCTCGATTTCGGCCGCAACCTCATCGACATGCACCTGCCGCGTCGCCGTCTGGATGTCGGCACCTGGGGGGTGATGGGCATCGGCATGGGCTACAGCATCGGCGCTGCGGTCACCAGCGGCCAGCAGGTTCTGGCCATTGAGGGGGACAGCGCGTTCGGCTTCTCGGGCATGGAGATCGAGACCATCGCCCGCTACAAGCTGCCTGTCACCATCCTCATCTTCAACAATGGCGGCATCTACCGGGGCGACAATGTGAATCTCTCCGGCGGCGCGGACCCCTCGCCCACCACGCTGGAAGTGGCGCATTATGACCAGATGATGCAGGCCGTCGGCGGTCTTGGATTCCATGTGGAAACACAGGAAGAACTGGCCGCCGCACTGAAGGAGGCCCTTGCCTCCGGCAAGCCTGCGCTCATCAACTGCGTGATCGACCCGCATGCGGGAACGGAGAGCGGGCACCTCACCAACCTGAACCCGCAGAGCACCGTCTCGCATACCTGAACCTGCGCTCCTGGCGCCGCCCCTCTTCCCGGAAGGGCGGCGCACACCCCCTGAGGAATACAGATGTCCGATGCCCCGAATGCGCCTGGCGCCCCTTCCGCACAGGGCCCCCTGTCCGGCCTGCTCGTCGTCGATCTCACCCATATCCTGAACGGCCCCTTCGCGAGCATGCTGCTCTCCGACATGGGCGCCCGGGTCATCAAGGTGGAGGAGCCGGGCCACGGGGATGACACCCGCACCTATGGGCCGTTCGTGAATGACAAGTCGCTGTATTTCGCCTTCGTCAACCGCGGCAAGGAAAGCATCGTCCTTGACCTGAAGAAGGACGAGGACCGCGAGGTCTTCTTCAATATCGTGCGCAAGGCCGATATTCTCACCGAGAATTACAAGCCCGGCACCACCAAGCATCTCGGCATTTCCTATGAGGAGCTGTCGCAGATCAATCCGCGCCTCATCTATGCCTCGTCCGCCGGCTTCGGGCAGACCGGGCCGCTGGCCTCCTATCCGGCCTATGACACCATCGTGCAGGGCATGAGCGGCATCATGCTGGATACCGGCCTGCCGAATGATCCGCCGATCCGGGTCGGCACCTCCCTGTCGGATCTGTGCGGCGGCATCTTCATGTATTCCGGCATTCTCACGGCGCTGCACGCGCGCGAGAAAACCGGCAAGGGCGCGCATGTCGACATTGCCATGTTCGATGCCACCCTCTCCTTCCTGGAGCATGGCTTCATGGCCTATGTGGCCACCGGCAAGGCGCCCCCGCGTCTTGGCAACCGCCATCCCTCGATCGCGCCGTTCGACACCTATCAGGCGCAGGACAAGCCCATCGTCATCGCCGCCGGCAATGATCATCTCTTCAGCGAACTGTGCAAGGCGATTGGCCGGCCGGAACTGACGAGCGATCCGCGCTTCACCAGCAATGAGGGGCGCGAGACCAACAACCCCGCCCTGAAGGCCGAGATGGAGGCCGCTCTCCAGAAGCAGCCTGCCGAATACTGGCTGAAAACCATTCATGAGGCCGGCGTGCCTGTCGGCCCCATCCTCACCGTGGCGGAAGCCGTGCAGCACCCCCAGACCGCGGCACGCAACATGCTGATCGAGGCCGGCGGCCTGTCCATGCCCGGCAACCCGATCAAGATCAGCGGCTTTGACGACCCCAAAGTTCGCCCGGCCGCACCGGAACTGGATGAAAATGGCGCGAGCATCCGCGCGGAGTTCAGCAAGGGCTGAGCACCGCGCCGCATGAAAGCTCTCTGGCGCGCAGCAGTGCTGCGCCAGAGACTTCCGGCTGCACATTTTTCCTATGGAACAAGGCCTTGCCCCGCGCACAGCGCCCGGGCAGGTGACAGGATCTGGCCGGCTTCGGCTGCGGATCTGCCGAGATACAGAAATACGGCCTGTTTCCGTTGCTCCACATGCAAAAGAGCCCGGAGGCACAGAATAAGGGGGTACTTGTGGAACAGTTCATGTCCAAGCTGCTGATAGCAGATCTCATACCCATTATCGTGATCATGCTTGTCGGATATGCCTCCGGTAAAAAGAATGTCTTTCAGGCTGATCAGGCGCGGGTATTCAACAAGCTGGTGCTGGATTACGCCCTGCCCGCCGCCCTGTTTGTCTCGATCGTGCGGGCGGACAGGGAAATGCTGGTGGCCAATGCCACGCTGAGCATCATTTCGCTCGGAGGCCTCGTCAGCCTGTTCATGCTCTCCTATTTCACCATCCAGTGGTTCTTCAAGCGCACCAAAGCGGAAGGTGCAGTCTGCGCGCTGATCGCCGGCTCGCCCACCATCGGCTTTCTGGGCTATGCGGTGCTGGACCCGCTGTTCGGCACGGGCATTGAAACCGGGCTGGTGATCGCCATCGTCGCGATTGTGGTGAACGCCGTCACCATCCCGATCGGCCTGTATCTGCTCAATGCCGGTGGCGGCGGGCAGGACGGCACGACCGAATCCACCGGCAGCGCGCTGCTCTCCTCGCTGAAGGAGCCGGTGGTGTGGGCGCCGATTCTGGCGGTGATCCTTGTCGTGATCGGTGTGCGCGTGCCGGATGCGGTGGACCCCACCTTCGACCTCATCGCCAAGGCCAATTCGAGTGTGGCCGTGTTCGCCGCCGGCCTGACACTCTCGGCCTACACGATCGAGCTGGACTGGGAAGTCGCCTACAATACCGCTTTCAAGCTCATCCTGATGCCGGCCGTCTTCCTTCTCGCGGGCTGGGCCTGCGGCCTGGATTCGGAAGTGCTGCAGATGCTGGTGCTCAGCGTGACCCTGCCGCCGGCCTTCTCCGGCATCATCATCGCCAGCCGCTATCAGGTCTATACACGCACAGGCACCTCCTCTCTGGCGGTGAGTGTGCTGGGCTTCATCGTGGCCGCGCCGCTGTGGATCTATCTCGCCCGGCTCATCAGCGGCTGAGCATGCACCGGCGCGGGAGAAACCCGCGCCGCCCCCTTGTGCGGATGCAATCATCCACCGGCTGCCGACATGTCTTCCGCCGCCCTGCCCTTTCCCGGGCACGGGCGGCGGTTTCGTCTGTGCCCACTTGAGAGATGCTGCGGCAATACCTACCTGTTGCAGGTTCCAGCGCCGGATGAGCCCATGTTTTCTGATGCCCTTCTCGCCCTCCAGCAGACCTTCTCCCCGCTTTTGCGGAACGTGCTTCTAAAGTCTGTCGGCCTTGCCATCCTGCTGCTGGTGGCGCTGGCCTTCGCGCTTCAGGGGGCCGTGGTGTATTTTCTGGAGATCCCCTCCTATCCATGGATAGAGATGACGCTGGCCATCATCACCGGCCTCGGCATTGTCTTTGGCGCGCTCTATCTCATGCCTGCCGTCTCGGCGCTGGTGGCCGGCCTGTTTCTTGATGATGTGGCGGAGAAGGTGGAGAAGGCCAGCTATCCGCAGGACCCGCCCGGCGTGGCCCAGCCGGTTGCCCAGCAGCTGCTGTTTTCCCTGCGCTTCTTCGGCCTGGTTCTGGTGGTCAATCTGTGCGCCCTGCTGCTTTTGCTGGTGCCGGGCGTCAATCTCATCATTTTCTATGTGGCGAACGCCTATCTCATCAGCCGCGAATATTTCGAGATGGCGGCGATGCGCTATCGCACCCCGCATGAGGCAAGGGCGCTGCGGCAGGCGCATGCCACCACGGTTTTCGTGGCCGGGCTGATGCTGGCCCCGCTTCTGTTCATCCCCATACTGAACTTCATCACGCCGGTGGTGGGCACCGCCTTCATGGTGCATCTGCACCGCCGCGTCGCGCCCCTGCCGGCCCATCGCACGGAAGACGGGGCACTGATGATCGAGGGCAAGGCCCTGTGAGGTGCACGGCCCTGCATGGAAGAATGCCGTGGCCAGGCGGAACGGCCTGCCTTCAGCCCGCGCCTTCGCCGGCCGCCTCCTTCAGCCCCACCGCCCGCAGGGCCGCATCCTGACGGGCACTGACCCCCTCAAGATCGAAATCGGCAATCGCGGCCTCGAAAAGCCGGTGAAAATTCAGCTCCGCCCGCAGATGCAGGAAGACCGCGCCAAGGCCAATCGCCGCGCGGTCCATGAACACGAACTCACGCGGCACAGTCACCGGGCCAAGCCTTTTCAGGGCGGTGTGGACTTCAAAAGCCTGCCGCCGCCCATATTGGCCGGGCGTCACCCCATCGGCGATGGTGCGCACACGGTCATCCATCAATGGCCCATAAATGAAGCGCGCCCAGATATTCAGCACATCGATCAGCTCGCGCCGCAGTCCGCTGAATCCCCATGTCTCATAGGCATGGACAACCCGCGCCTCATCCCCGGCCAGCAGACCGCGATAGAGATCCACCACCCCGGCCACGAAGCGCGGGGGAAAGATGCGGATGCAGCCATAATCCAGCAGATTGATGCCGCCCGGCCCACCGGCCGCGCCCGGGGCCCGGAACACGGTGTAATTGCCCAGATGTGGATCGCCATGAATGACGCCAAACCGGCTGAACGGCATCCACCATGCCGCGAACATCGCCTGCGCCAGCAGGTTGCGCTCCGCCTGCGGCGCATCCACGAAGGAGAGGATCTTCTCACCCTCCAGCCATTCCATGGTCAGCAGCCGGCCGGTGGAAAGGTCGGTGCGCACGCGCGGCACACGCACCAGCGGTTCATCGGCCAGCATATGGGCATAAAGCGCGGCATGGCGGGCCTCGCGCCGGTAATCCAGCTCTTCGCGCACCCGCTCGCCGATCTCCACGGCGATTTCGCGCGTGTCCAGCGCCCCATTCATCCGCCGGTGCAGGGAGAACAGCAGATCGAGCTGGGAGAGGTCCGCCTCCACCGCCGCCTGCATATCGGGATATTGCAGTTTGACGGCCACGCTCTCACCATCCAGCGTCACGGCCCGGTGCACCTGCCCCAGCGAGGCGGCGGCGGCGGGAGTGCGCTCGAAGCTGGTGAAGCGCTGCTCCCAATCGCGCCCCAGCTCGGCCGACATGCGCCGCTTGACGAAAGCCCAGCCCATGGGCGGGGCATCGGACTGGAGCTTCTGCAATTCGCCCGCATATTCGGCCGGCAGCAGATCCGGCACCGTGGCCATGAGCTGCGCCACCTTCATCAGCGGCCCCTTCAGCCCGCCCAGGGCGGCGGCAAGAGCGGCGGCATTGGCGCCATCGCGCCCCTCGCCACCCGGCAGAAGGCGGCTTCCGGCTATGCGCGCCGCCACCCCGCCCACATTCGCACCCACGCGGGCATAACGCAGGGCACGGGCTGAAAAGCGGTTTCGTTCCTCATCCACCATCACACATGCTCCAGCGCGCCTGCCGACAAGCTACCCCATCGCATACGGCCTTGTCCGAGCCGGAAGAGCGCCATGCGGCAGCATGACACAATAGCCCATGAAATGCGGCATGCTGCCGGCAGCGCGGAACCTGCCCCGCTGGAGGCAAACCGCCAGCCTGTGCACAGCATGAGGCATGAAAGGCGGCCAGCGCCCGGCGCGATATTCACCCTGCCCATCCATCTGGCCCATCCATCTTGCCACGTCCCCTCCCGCCGCGTATCGAAAAGCATGCGCGCGCGCCCTGCCCTGCCCCCTGCTTCCCGCACCTCCGCCCTTGTCGCGGTTCTGGTGCGCATGGCGCTGGCCTATGTGCTGGTGGTGCAGGGGCTGACCGGCGCCATGGCGAGCGCCCGGGCCGCATCCATCGGCGATGCGATGCCTGTGCTGTGCCTGAGCGGATCTGACGATCCGCAGGATGGCGCCCCGCGCCCCCATGACATGAGCTGCTGCTTCAGTGGCTGCATGGCCGCTGGCGGCCTGTTCATCCCGCCGGAACATGCGGATCTTCTGCCGCCATGGCGGGGGGCTGTGGTGCTGCATCAGCGGCTGGCAGGCAAACAGGCCCTGCCGCGCACGCCCACCTCATCTTTTCAGGCGCGCGCACCTCCAGTTGCGGTTTGAACCTTCAGCTTCAACCGACATTTCTGGAGACAAACCCATGTTTCAGCGTTTTACGTTTGGCGCGAGCCTTCTTGCTGTCTGCACCCTGCCCGTGTCTGTCGCCCTGGCCTGTGAGGCCCACCAGCACAGCGCCGCAGGGCATGACCATGCCCCAGCCGCACAGGTGGCGCAGGCGGCCCCGGCCTCTCACGGCTCTTCCGTCGGCACGCATGCCAGCGCCCATTCCCAGGATGTGGTGAAGATCGGCGCCCTTGAAATCACCGGCCCGTGGAGCCGCGCCACGCCCGGCGGCGCCAAGGTGGCCGCCGGCTATATGCAGATTACCAATACCGGGCAGACGCCGGATCGTCTGACCGGCGGCACCTCCGCCTTCTCCGAGCGCGTGGAAATCCACGAGATGACGATGGAGAACGGGGTGATGCGCATGCGCCCCCTGCCCGATGGTCTCGACATCGCCCCCGGCCAGAGCGTGAAGCTGGAGCCGGGCGGCTATCACATCATGTTCATGGGGCTGAAGGAGCAGCTCAAGGAAGGCGAGAGTGTGAAAGGCACCCTCACCTTCAGCAAGGCCGGCACAGCGGATGTGACCTATCAGGTCCGCGGCCTTGCCGCCGGGGGCCATCACAAGGGACACTGAGGCAGATGGGGGTGCATGAAGGCTGTGCACCCCTGTTCACCCGCTCCTCCCGGAAAGGACATGAAAAAACCGCCTGCCCCATATGGGGCAGGCGGTTTCATCTGTCATGCAGCCCAAGGGCGTGCTGTCACTGCGTCTTCTGTGCGCCCTCTGCGGCGGGGGGCGTCTGTTTCCCCTCTGCGGCGGGGGCCGGCTGCTCACCCTCTGCGGCGGGGGCCGGGGCAGGCTCAGCCGCCGCGGGCGTGACAGGAGCTGCAGGCGTCTTGCCGGCGAGCAGCGGCTCCAGTTCCTTGTCCCATGCCTCGATGCCCATCGCGCCGCTGATCTTCTTGCCATTGATGAAGAAGGTGGGCGTGGCGTTCACCCCAAGCTGGGTGTTGGCATAGACGGCGCTGGCCTGCACCTTTGCAGCCAGGTCATTGTCTGTCAGGCACTTCTCGAAATTGGCATCGCTCATGCCCGCCTGCCGGGCAATGGCGCGCAGGCCCGCCGCCGGGTCCTTCGAGAAGGCCCAAGAGTGCTGTGTTTCAAACAGGGCGCTGATGGTGGGGAAATAGGCCGATTCCGGCATGCAGCGCGCCAGCATGAAGCCCGCCGTCGCAACAGGATCGAACGGCATTTCACGCAGGATGAAATAGATCTTGCCGGTATCGATATATTTCTTCTGCAACTCGGGCAGCGTTTCCTTGTGGAAGCTGGCGCAGTGATTGCAGGTCATGGACGCATATTCGACCACCGTGACCGGAGCCTCGGGATTGCCGAGCGCCTTCACGGTCAGCGGCGTGGCTTCCGGAGACATCAGCTTGGTGATGGAAACGGTTTCCGCGGCAGGCTGCGCCATGGCCGGCTGCAGCGCAAGGCCGGATACCCCGCTCACCGCCAGAAGGGCGAGAAGACTTGTTCCGATACGAAGATGGCGGCGAACAAGGGACATTCTTTTCTCCGAGTGATCCCGAAACAGGGTTCCGGCAGCAGGTGGGCGGGCAAGGGCCTTGAAGATGCTTTTCAACAAGGCGGATTATTATGGCAATTCGGCGGAGGGGTGAACCCAATCTCACTTCCGTCCACGACGCTCGCGCCGCACCAGCGCGCCAAGGCGGGCAAGGGAGGCATTGAGCGCCTCATCCCCGAAGGTGCCGATTTCCCGGCTGATCTCCTCGACCTCCTGCGGTTCCGGCTCCACTGGCGCGGGCGGGCGCACATATCTTGGCGGCACCGGCCCCTGCCGCAGCGCCAGACGCCCCACGCAGCGCCAGCCGAAATAGGTATTGATCCGCTCCATCACCACCGGCGCGGCATATTGCATCTCGATGGCATAGGCCCCGCTCACGCGCACCACCAGAGTGGCGGCACCGCCCTCTTCCTGTCGTGGCCATTGCAGCTTGAGCGGCACGCAATGCGGCGCCAGATCCGGCCCGACAATCTCATCCCAGTGGGTCACCACCTCCACCACCGAGAAGCCGACCCGCCCGCACACATCCGCAAGGCCCGGTGCGACCAGATCCGCCAGGGGGCGCGCGCCCCTGTTGCGCCGGATATTGGGATTGGAACCAGCCTTACCGGATGACATCAGCACTCTTCCACATCGTGGCCGCAGCATGCGCCATGAACATGCGCCCTGTATGAGCAGATACCACAGATCGCGCCCGGCGTGATCCGCGCCTCGTAAAGTGCCCCCAAGGCCCAGCCCCTCTCCCCGTACCACCGCGCGGGGCGCGAGCGGGTGGCACATGCTGGAAACCTTCCAACATATTGCAAATTCACGATTTTCTGCCCGCACATATAGGCCCGGCGAAAGCGGATGTGCTATGGCTCGCCTGAAACCAGAGACAATCCTGCGTGCTCATGTTCACACAAGGCGTGATTGCCCAGAACCTCGATAACCCGGCATTCGGCAATGGTGCCATGGGCACACTGGTGCACCATGCGCTCCAGCTCCTCCCGCAGGGCCTGAAGCCGCTCTATCCGCGCCTCCACCTGCGCAAGCTGGCGCTGGGCAATCGCATCGGCCTGCTCGCACGAACTGGCCGGATCATCCGACAGGCCCAGCAATTCGCGAATCGCCTCCAGCGGAAAGCCCAGCTCGCGGGCATGGCGGATAAAGGCCAGGCGCTCACGCGCCCGGCTGTCATAGAGGCGCTGATTGCCACTGTTACGCTCCGGCGCGGCCAGAAGACCGATCTGCTCATAATAGCGGATGGTGGGCACCTTCACCCCGGTGGCGCGGGAGAGCTTTCCGATTGAAAACATGAAATTGCCCCTTGATGCTCTAGTGACTAGAGCCTTTAGATAGGGCAGCAGATGGAACAGGCAAGCCGGAGGACCCGATGAATACGCCTGTCAAAACCTGCGAATGGACCGTGACGGGCATGGACTGCGGTTCGTGCGCAGACAAGATCCGCACTGCTGTCGAGCGGTTGCCGGGCGTGTCTGACGTTGAGGTCGCGCTGATGAGCGAGCGGCTGCGCGTCCGGCTCTCGGATGATGGGGCGGACATGGCCACCATCGAGGCGACCGTGCGCAAGCTGGGCTATGACATTGCCCCGCGCAATGGCGCTGCCCCCGCCGGCACCGGGCACGGGCATGACCATGCGGGCCATCATCACGATCATGACCACGACCACGACCATTCGGGGCATGACCATGGGCATCCGGCCAGCGGGGCCGAGGATGCCGGCGGGCATGACCATGATGATGACCCGGCAGACCGCGGCAAGCGCTGGTACCAGACCCGCAAGGGGCATCTGGTGCTGCTCACCGGCGCATTGCTGGTGGTGGCGTGGACACTGGAGATTCTATGGCCCTCACTCGGCCTGTGGCCATTCGTGCTGGCCTGCCTGGTGGGCGTCGCCCCTGTCGCCCGCAAGGCCTTCGCCCTGCTGCGCACCGGCCAGCCCTTCTCCATTGAAAGCCTGATGACCATTGCCGCTGTCGGCGCGCTGTGCATTGGCGCGGCGGAAGAGGCGGCGCTGGTGGTGTTCCTGTTTGCGGTGGGTGAGGTGCTGGAGGGCGTGGCGGCCAACAAGGCCCGCGACGGCATCCGTTCCCTCGCCAGCCTTGTGCCCAAGACGGCACGGCTGGAAACGGCACAGGGGCTGCGCGAGGTGCCGGCCGAGACCCTAGAGATCGACCAGATCGTTCAGGTTGCCCCCGGCGAGCGCATTCCGGCGGATGGCATTGTGGTGGAAGGCACATCCGGCGTGGATGAAAGCCCTGTCACCGGCGAGAGCGTACCTGCCCTCAAGAAGACCGGAGACACGGTGTTCGCCGGGGCCATCAATGCCGAGGCGGTTCTACGCGTACGCGTGACCAAGGCGGCGTCGGACAACACCATCTCGCGCATCATCCGCCTTGTGGAAGAGGCCGAAAGCGCACGGGCGCCCACAGAGCGGTTCATTGATCGCTTCAGCCGATACTACATGCCCGCCGTGGTGGGTGTGGCGGTGCTCACCATCCTCATCCCGCCGCTGTTCTTCGGTCAGCCCTGGGATACATGGATCTATCGCGGCCTTGCCCTGCTGCTCATCGGTTGCCCCTGCGCACTGGTCATTTCGGTGCCGGCCTCCATCGCCTCGGCCCTTTCCACCGGCGCGCGCCACGGCCTGCTGATGAAGGGCGGTGCGGTGGTGGAAGCGGCGGCAAAGGTGCACCATGTGGCCTTTGACAAGACCGGCACCCTCACCGAAGGCCGCCCGGAAGTGACCGATGTGGTAACGCTGGGCGCAAGCGAGGAAGAGCTTCTGTCCATTGCCGCCGGGATCGAGAGCGGTTCGCGCCACCCTCTGGCGCAGGCCATCATCCGGCGGGCGCAGAAGGCGGGGGTTGCCCCGGCAGCGCTCAAGGATGCCCGCGTCCTGCCCGGACAGGGGGTGGAGGCCATGCAGGATGGCATTCCCTTCTGGGTAGGCAGCCCCGGCTTTGCCGCCGAAAGCGATGTGCTGACAACCGAGGCGCTGGAGCGGGCCGAGAAGCTGGAAGCGGAAGGCAAGACCACTGTTGTGGTGTTCTGCCCCGGCCGTGCCCTTGGCCTGCTGGCCATGCGGGATGAACCGCGTGCGGATGCCGCCGAGGCCATGCGCCAGCTCAAGGAGCTGGGTGTGAACGCCACCATGCTCACGGGCGACAATCCGCGCACGGCGGCGGCCATTGCCGGCACGCTGGGCATGGCCTTCCGCGCCCAGATGATGCCGGAGGAAAAGCTCAACGCCATTCGCGAGCTCGGCAGCGAGGGTGTGATGATGGTGGGCGATGGCATCAATGATGCCCCGGCCCTGCGTCAGGCATCGGTTGGCGTGGCCATGGGCTCCGGCACCGATGTGGCGCTGGAGACGGCGGATGCCGCCATTCTGCGCAACCGCGTTCTGGATGTGCCGGCCAAGATCCGCCTTGCCCGGCAGGCGATGCGGAACATTCATGAGAATGTGTCGATCGCGCTGGGGCTGAAGGCGGTATTCCTCGTCACCTCCATCCTCGGCATCACCGGGCTGTGGATCGCCATTCTGGCCGATACCGGCGCAACCGTTCTGGTGACGCTGAATGCGCTGCGGCTGCTGCGCTACAATCCCAGCCGCGAAGGCTGAGACGACAGCCCCAAACAAGGCCCACCCCGGTGCAGCACCGGGGCGGGCCTTTTCATTCCGGCCTGTGTCCCGGAAACCGGGACTATTTCTTCAGGCTTCCGCGCCCCAGCGCACAGCCTGATTCCTTTGTCAGCCCACTGGGCTGGCCCCAGTCATTATGCGGCAGATCCGCATATTCCCCGGTGAATTCCTGCTTCATCATCTCGAACTTCACCGGCTCCCCCGTTTCCGGGTTGAAGTCGATGAGCCAGAAATAGTTGTAGTTCTTGTCGGCCCACTCATCCGGCACATTCTTCAGCTTGTGCAGATCCAGCAGGTTATAGAGCGTCACATCGATATCGCGCGCCTTGTAGCGGGGGTGTTTCTCCTGAACGATGCGGGTATTGTCCCACATCACCACCACCGTCTTGCCCTTCCAGTCCTCACGCGTGCGCATATCCTGCACGGCCTGAATGGTGCGCGGGCCAAAGGCGCTGTACCAGTCATCCAGCCCGAACCCCTGCTCCACGCTGTAGGCGGTCAGCGTCATCGGCCAGGACAGCGCGATGGGCGATGCCGTCTGCGCGGTATGGGGGGTGATGGTCAGGATGGCCGCCGGCCGCTCGCCGGGCCGGAACAGGGATGAGGTGGCATCCTTGCCCAGATAGGTCTTGGCCAGCGCCTCGGCGCGGCGCTCTCCCACCTTGCAGAGCTCGTACGGGCCGGCCTTCTCGCCATGCCGCAACAGAATGACGCGCGCAGGCATGGCCCATGCCGCAGCGCAGGACGCCATCATGACGACAGCCGCCAGCGCCCCTGCCCCTGCCAGACGGCCCATAGGTTGCTGGCCTGATCCTGTCCTCATACCCTCGCCTCACTTGCTGTGTCGCTGCCACATGGCGGCGGGAAGATGAGGCAGATGACGCCGCGTCACAAGAGCAAGAGCGCGAAAAGAGGGATCATTGCCCACCAGTGCCCCCGCCCGGCGGGTGTGCATCCAGAAATGTGGAAAACGCCGGCACCACGGCCGCGTCCAGCGGCAATGCGGGGTCCGTATAGGTCGCGAAGGGCTGGCCCGGCACATCCGCCTTCAGCATGTGGGTGGCGCCCGGCAGCATCTGCCGGCGCGCCTGCGGCATGGCCTGCCCGAGCAAAGCGGCATCTGCCGGTTTCACCTGCATGTCATGATCCCCCTGAAGGATCAGGACCGGACCTTTCCACTGGCGCGCAAGGGCGGATGGATCATGGCCGAACAGGTCGATCATGAAGGATTGCACCCCTTGCGGAAAAATGGGCCGAAGGGGCTCGGGAATGGTTTCGTCCGCGCGCCTCTTGCCGGTCTCCAGATCCCGGACGATCTCGCGGACCTGCGGGGCAAAAGCTGTGGTGGCCGGGTTGGCCTGCAACTGCTCCACCAGCAGCTGGCCGACAGGACGGCCGGGAACCGCCATGAGAATGAGGCCGCAGATGTCATCCGGCGCCTGTATTGCCGCAAGCAGCGCCACCAGCCCGCCCTCGGAATGGCCGGCCAGCCAGATGCAGGGGGCAAGCGCGCGTGCCTTCTGCACCCATTTGCGCATATCGGCCGCATAATCTGGAAGGCTCACCTGATTGGGATCGCTGATCGCCTGCGCGCTGCCGAAAAAACCTCTCTTGTCCACCCGCAGGGAGGCGATCCCGGCTCCCGCCAACCCCTCGGCAAGCTGGCGATACATGTTGGAGGCCAGCCCCATCTGTGCGGCATTGCCATCCCGGTCTATGGGGCCGGAGCCGGGAATGATGAGCACGGCATGCCGGGCCCCTTCCACCTGCACCGCTTCCCCGGCCAGCGGGCCGGAAGGGCCGGCGATCTGCATCTCTTCAGCCCGCACAGGCCCCATGCCCGCCAGCACCAGCATGCAGAGGGCCGCCCGCCTGAACAGGGCGGGGACGGGATACGGGTGATGTCGCTTTTTCTTGATTACCGGCTGCCGCTGCATCATGACTCCCGAAAACAGGCACACCATGTGGGGCCGGTGCGCCGCCTTCTGTAAAATGGGGCAAGACAACGGGGAGCAGGAGTGTTGCGGTCTCCGCCGCCAGAGCCGGTGAGGAGACCGTACCGCGTTTCGTGCGCGGAAAACACAAGCCTGCCCTTGCGCCGGAATCTCCCTATGCTGGATACACCATGATCGAGATCACGCCCCGCATCGCGATTGACGCGCAAGAACTTGAGTTCGCCTTCATCCGAGCCGCCGGGCCAGGCGGGCAGAATGTGAACAAGGTCTCCAGCGCCGTGCAGATGCGTTTCAACATGGCCGCCTCCCCCAATCTGCCGGAAGGGGTGAAGATGCGTCTTGCCCGCCTCGCCGGGCAGCGCCTCACACGCGATGGCGTCATCGTCATTCAGGCCCAGCGCTTTCGCAGCCAGGAGCGGAACAAGGAAGACGCCATAGAGCGCCTTGTGGAACTCATCCGCGCGGCCACCATCGTCAACCCGCCGCGCCGCCCCACGCGGCCCACCCTCGGCTCAAAGGAGCGCCGCCTCGCGGCCAAGAGCCGGCGCGGCCAGGTGAAGAGCCTGCGGCAGAACAAGCCTGGAATGGACTGAGGTCCGGCACGGTGGCCCGAGGCGGGAAACCGGCAGGACAGATCCGGCACGGCAGGGTCAGCGGGAGCGGAAGGATCAGCGGAAGCGGCCGGCTCAATGCCCGCCATTCAGCAGCCGCTCGGCCGCCGCGCGCGCCTCGTCCGTCACGCTTGCCCCCGCCAGCATGCGGGCGATTTCCTCACGGCGATGCTCGGCGCTAAGCGGCGCGACGCTGGTGACCGTGCGCGGGGCATCCATATCCTCCACGCTCACCCCGCCTGTCCCGCCGGAACTTTCCTTGGCGATGAGCAGATGGTGGCGCGCACGGGCGGCGACCTGCGGCGCATGGGTCACGCACAGCACCTGCACGGTGTGGGAGAGGCGCGCCAGACGCTGGCCGATGGCATCGGCCACCGCGCCACCGACACCGGTGTCGATCTCGTCAAAAATGAGTGTGGGGGCAGAGCCCTTGTCGGCCAGCACCACTTTCAGCGCCAGCAGAAAGCGCGAAAGCTCGCCACCCGAGGCCACTTTCATCATCGGGCCGGGGCGCGTGCCGGGATTGGTCTGCACCCAGAACTCCACGCTGTCGCAGCCATCCGCGCCGGGGGCATCCGGGTCTGTCGTCACCTGTGTGATGAAGGTGGCATTGCCAAGCTTCAGCGGCCCCAGCTCTGCCGCGACCGCCGCATCCAGCGCGGCCGCCGCCGTGCGCCGGGCCTGCGAGATTCCGGCCGCCGCCGCACGATAGGCCGCCTCGGCATCCGCCGCCGCCTTGTCGAGCCGCGCCAGAAGGCTCTCGCTCTGGTCAAGCTGTTCAAGCTGGGAGCAGAATTGCTCTGTCACCCGCGCCAGATCATCCACCGGCACACCATATTTGCGGCCGGCGGCGCGCAGGGCGAACAGGCGCTCCTCGATGCGCTCCAGCTCCGCCGGCTCGAAGGCGGCTTCATCCAGCGCCGCTTCCAGATGGGCGCGGGCCGTCTCCAGCGCATCCAGCGCCTGATCGATCGCCTCCACGGCCGGGCGAATCAGCTTCTGCCCCTCATCGCCCGCGCGTCGCTCCAGCCGTCGCACGGCGGCCGAGAGGGAGGGAATGGGCGATGAGCCGCCCCCCACCGCATCCAGCGCCTCGGAAAGGTCTCCGGCGATTTTCTCGGCATGCATCATGGCGGTGCGGCGGATGGACAGGCTCTCTTCCTCGCCCGCTTCCGCGCCAAGGGCGGAAAGCTCATCCACGGCATGGCGGATGAAGTCCGCCTCCTTCGCCGCCTCTTCCAGCCGCTTGCGTTCCGCGCGGGCGGTGTTGAAGGCGGTGCGCCATGTTTTCCACAAGGCGCCCAGCGTTTCCAGATCCGGCCCCAGAACGGCAAAGGCATCCAGAACCGCGCGATGGGTCGCCGGGTCCACCAGCGCCCGGTCGGCATGCTGGCCGTGCAGCTCGATGAGGCTGGCGCCGATGCGGCGGAGCATCTGCACGCTCACGGCCTGATCGTTCACGCTGGCACGGGTGCGGCCATCGGCCATCTGCACGCGGCGCACGATCAGCTCTCCCTCGCCGGGCAGGTCGGCCTCGGCCAGAAGGGCATGAACGGGATGGTCGGCGGCCAGATCGAAAACCAGCGTCACCTGTCCACGCGGCGCGCCATGGCGCACGAGCGCGCCATCTCCCCGCCCGCCAAGGGCGAGGGACACGGCATCCAGAAGAATGGACTTGCCTGCTCCCGTCTCACCCGTCAGCACCGTAAGGCCATCTGACAAGGCAAGATCGAGCTTCTCAATCAGGACAATGTCGCGGATCGAGAGCGAGGTGAGCATTCAGACTCAGCTCCGCCCCCCGGAGAAGGCCCGGCTGATCCAGGAGGACTTGTTCTCCTGCGGCTCAAGCCCCCGCGACTGAACCAGCTTGTGCGCCTGCTTGTACCAGGTGCTGTCCGGGTAGTTGTAGCCCAGCACGGCGGCGGAGGTCTGCGCCTCGTTCACCACGCCCAGCGCCATATAGGCCTCGGTCAGGCGCATCAGCGCCTCCTCGGTCTGCCGGGTGGTCTGGTATTTGGTGACCACGGTCTTGAAGCGGTTGATCGCGCCGGTGAAATTGTTCTGCTTCAGATAGTAGCGGCCGATCATCATTTCCTTGCCGGCCAGCTGGTCACGCGCCACCTCGATCTTGCGACGCGCCGTGGCGGCATATTCGCTGTCCGGGTAACGGTTCACCACATCCTGCAGGGCATCGAGCGCCTGCTGGGTCTTGCGCTGGTCACGGGTGATGTCGGGGATATTCTCATACAGGGCCGATGCCACCAGATACTGCGCATAGGCCGCATCCTGCGAGCCGGGATGCATGGCCAGATAGCGCTTGCCGGACGAGATGGCGTCGTCATAGTTCCCCGCCTCGTAATTGGCGAAGGTGTTCATCAGCAGCGCCTTGCGCGCCCATTCCGAATAGGGATGGAGGCGATCGATATCCTCGAAGCGCTTGGCCGCGGCCTGCGGGTCGTTCTTGCGCAGCAGGGTCAGACCTTCATTGTAGATCTTTTCCGCCGGCTCATCGGGAACGACCACATCGTCCTTGTCCGTGCTGGCGCAGCCACCCAGTGCAAGGCCCGCCACCAGAAAGGCCGCCATGAGCCCGGTTCTGCGGTTTCTGCCGAAGAGGCCCGCAGTTGTCCCGTCCGTTTGCATCGCGCGCAAGCGCCCAGCCTTGTTCATGAATCGCATACCGTCCAGCTTCCGTCCCGCGCCGATGGCGGTGCTGTTCTAATGCAGGATCGCGAACAAGGAAACCTCATCCCCGTCCCGCCCCGGTTTTCCTGTGCCCGCCCTCTGGCCTGTATCCGCCCGCGCGCCTTGCGGCTGCACCCTGCTGCATGCAGGCGGACCCTCGCAAGGCGGTACCGCCTCAATCCGACCGCAATATGGCGTTTCCAGTCATCCGCCATATCTGTCCTGCGCTTTTACCCGCCGCAAGCCCCCATGCTTCAAGACCCATGCTTTCTTCACGGTCGCGATCATGCGATAGCTGGTGTGATATGGCTTGAGAGAAGGCCAGGGCGCACCCTGCCCTTCCGCTGGTTCCTATCCGGTTTACAAAGATGCAGCTTTCTTCCGACGACTGGTTCGACATTCTCGCCTTCCATCAGGAAGCCGGGGTGGATGTTGCGCTGGACGACATGCCGGTCGATCGCTTCGCCCTGAGCGCGCAGGAGGCACCGCGCCAGCAGGAGCCGCAGCCCCGCGGAGGACCGGCTGTCCGCGCCGCCCCCATGGCCACCCCCGGCCTGCCGCCAGCCCCCTCCCGGCCCGCCGCCAGCCCCGCACGGGCGGCACCGCTGCCCCAGCCAGCTCCCCATCCGCCAGAGGAGGCCGAGCTTGCGGCGCGCGAGGCGGTGCAGGCCGCCACATCGCTGGATGAACTGCGCGCCATCATGGAGGCGTTTGACGGCTGCGCCCTGAAGCGCACCGCCAGCCGGCTGGTGTTTGCAGATGGCAATCCGCTGGCGCGGATCATGCTCGTTGGAGAAGCGCCGGGGCGGGAGGAGGACCAGCAGGGCCTGCCCTTTGTGGGGCGCGCCGGCCGCCTGCTGGATCTGATGCTGGCCAGCATCGGGCTGGACCGCACCAGCGTCTATATCGCCAATGTCGTACCCTGGCGCCCGCCGGGCAACCGCACGCCCAGCCCGCAGGAAACAACCATCTGCCTGCCCTTCATCCGCCGCCAGATCGAGCTGGTGAACCCGGACATTCTGGTCTGCCTTGGCGGCCAGTCGGCGCAGGCGCTGCTCTCCACCCGCGAGGGAATCACCCGGCTGCGCGGCAGGTTCATGGATTATGATACGGGCACGCGCACCATTCGCGCCATCGCCACCTTCCATCCCGCCTATCTGCTGCGCACCCCGGTGGGCAAGCGGCTGGCATGGCAGGACATGCTGGCGATAGAAGCCGCGCTGCCGCCAAAGGTGCAGTGAGGTGCGGTGAGGCGCAGGACGGCGGGGCCGCTCAATCGCCCTGCGGCTCGGAAACCAGCGCGGAATTGCGGTAACGCGGATCGTAGGTCACTTCCTCACCCACCCATGAGGGCAGCTCAACCACCTCATCGGGGCTCTGAAGCTCCACCTCGGCCATGACGAGACCGGCATTGGCCGCCTCGAACACATCGATGGTCCACAGCCTGCCGGCATGGGTCACGCTGTAGCGGACCTTCTCGATCAGCGGACGGATGCACAGTTCATCCAGCATGGCCTGCGCATCCGCGGGGGGAATGGCATATTCGAACTCGGAGCGGGACATGCCCGCCGTCTTGCCCTTCACGGTGATGAAAGCCCGCTCGCCCGCCATGCGGACACGGACCGTGGCATCGGCTTCCAGACACAGATATCCCTGCCGGATGGGGCAGGCTTTCGCCCCCGCGCGCCACCCCTCTGAAGTCACAAGAAACTTACGCTCAACTTCAACTGCCATGACACCGACACGCCTGTTGCTGCGACAAGTGGTGTTAGAACCGCCAGAGCGTGAGTCGTCCAGTCAGATGGGGATCTTTTATGGACCAATTGATGAGATGAGCCTCTCTATTGCCGGCGAACGAAAAGAATCTGGCCGACAAAACTTCCTCCACATCCAGATGAAGCTGTTGCAGTGCGTCATGGCCATCCGGGCGAAACGTTTCGTCCACCATGAGTACTGGTAAACATCCACAGGATCAGGAAAAATATGCTTTCCGGGGAGAAGCTGCGGCGCGGAAGAGCTTTGCCGGCTCAAAGCCCCAGACGCGCCCACAAGGCCCGCTCTTCCGCCGCCGACAATGCACCCTCCGCCCCCTTCCGGGCCAGCATGCCGGCGAAGCCGGAAGGGCGCAGCCATGGCAGGGCCGAGCCGCCCTGCACCAGCGGCGTTTCCACCTTCTCTCCATAGCGGGCGCGCAGGATGGAGCGCACATCCCCCAGCCCGTCCACCAGCCCCAGAGACACCGCCTGCCCGCCCAGCCAGAACTCGCCCGAGAACAGATCCTCATCCGGGCCATTCAGCGCAGCGCCTCGGCGGGCGCGGACAAGGGCGGAGAAGACCGTATGGGTTTCGCGCAGCAGCGCATCGAAGCGGGCCACATCCTCGGGCCGCTCCGGGCGGAAGGGGTCCAGCGTCACCTTCCGGGTGCCCGCCGTATAGACACGCCGCTCCACACCGAGCCGCTCCATCGCCTTGTCGAAGCCGAAGCCTGCGCTCACCACGCCGATGGAGCCGACGATCGACATCGGGTCTGCAAAGATTTCATCGGCCGCGCAGGCGATCATGTAGCCGCCGGAGGCCGCGGCATCCTCCACAAATGCGAAGACATGCTTCTCCTTCTCCTCCGCCAGCGCGCGAATGCGCTTGTGGATGAGATGGGACTGCACCGGCGCACCGCCGGGAGAATTGACCAGCAGCGCCACGGCGGGCGCATCCTTCATGGCGAAGGCTTTCTCCAGCGTTCTGGCCACGCTGGCCAGCGTCATGTTCTGGCTGAAAGGCCGCCCCGCCCCGATCACCCCGGAAAGACGCACCACCGGCACGATGGTGCGCTCGGCTTGCCAGCTCCGGGGCAGAATGCGGCGCACGGGCCGGGTGAGAGAGGAGAAGAATCCGGACATGAAAGAGGGTCTCACATCAAAAAGGGGCAAAAGAACGCATGGCGCGCCTCAAGATCAGCGCTGCGGCAGCAGGGGCGCGGCTTCACGCAGCACCTGCTGCGCCTGAATGTGGGGTGCGCCGTTTTCATCCGCCAGAAGCAGGCCCGGATGGATCACCGGGGCGGTGCGCCGCTCCTTGATGGCGCGCACCAGCAGACGCATGGCCGGAAGACCGGGGCGCGCATGCACGGGCAGAAGCTCCACAGCGCCGAATCGCCCCGCCAGCGCCGCCAACAGGGCCGCAATGTCCTGCGGGCGGTGAATGAGGCACAAGATGCCCTGCGGGGCAAGGCACCGGCTGGCCGCCTTCACCCACTCCACCAGCAGGCCGTCTCCCGCCGCATGCGCCAGCGCCCGGCCGGCATGGGGCGAGGTGCGATGGCGCGTTTCCATATTATAGGGCGGGTTCATCAGCACCAGATCCGCCTGCCCCGCCAGCTCCGGCCCGATGCCGCCGGGATGGGCCACATGCCGCACATCTCCCGCAATCACGGCGCAGCGCCGCTCCATGGCGTTCAGGGCGATATTCTCCCCCGCCAGAGCCGCCATATCCGGGTTCAGTTCCACCAGTGCGCCCCGCGCCTGCGGGCAGCGGGTGAGAAAGGCCAGCCCGGCACTGCCAACGCCCGCCCCCAGATCCACCATATGGCGGCACCCGGCCGGACCCAGCGCCGCCAGCAGAATCGCATCATGGCCCACGCGGTGCCCGCGCGCCGGCTGGCGCAGGGCAAGGCGGCCGCCCAGCACATGGTCCAGCGTGGTCTGCGCCTCTTCCCGCAGGGTCATAATGGCGCACCGCCCCTCAGTTCCTGCACACGGGCTCTCCTCATGGCCGGCCGGCCCAGAAGCCGCCGGCCGCATCAGCCGGGGGAAGGGCCTCACCGAAGCCGGCCCCGATCAGCAGCCTGCGTGCTTCCACCATGTCCTCATCCAGCACCAGTATGCGCCGGGGCAGGATGCCGATGGAGCCCTCAACCGCGCTGATATGGACATCCACCACCAGATGATCGATTCCGGCCGCATTCAGGAACGCCTCGATCGCGCCCAGCAGCACCACATCATTGGTTCGCAGCAATTCGCGCATTCGGGGGGCCTCATTTGTGGCCGAACTGGCAATTTCGGCCCTGGGGACGTGAGCAGGTCTTGCGCGAGTCCCATCTGCATCCCTATGGTGCCGCCCAAAGAATGACAAGCGGGAGCGTTTCTTGTCTGTGGTCCTTCCGTTCGAGCCCAAGGATCCCTCGATCGAGACACTGGTTCGTCTCGTGAAGGGAGACATGGAGCGTGTCAACGCCGCCATCCTCGCCCGCACCGGGTCAGATGTCGCCATGATCCCCGAGGTGGCCAACCACCTCATCTCTTCCGGCGGAAAGCGCCTGCGGCCCATGCTCACCCTCGCCAGCGCCAGCCTGTGCGGCTATGAGGGCGACGGCCACATCACGCTCGCGGCGGCGGTGGAGTTCATGCACACCGCCACCCTGCTGCATGATGATGTGGTGGATGAAAGCGACATGCGCCGGGGCAAGCTGGCCGCCCGCAAGCTCTGGGGCAATGAGGCCAGCGTGCTGGTGGGAGACTTCCTGCTGGGACAGGCTTTCCGCATGATGGTGGAAGTTGGCTCGCTGACCTGCCTCGACATTCTCTCCAGCGCCGCCTGTGTGATCGCCGAGGGTGAGGTGATGCAGCTTGCTGCCGCCAAGAACACCGCCACCACAGAGGCAAACTACCTTGCCATCATCCGGGGCAAGACCGCCGAGCTGTTTGCCGCCGCCTGTGAGGTGAGCGCAGTTCTGGCCGGGCGCTCCGCCGAAGAGCAGGCGGCCTGCCGCGATTATGGCATGGATCTGGGCATCGCCTTCCAGCTTGTCGATGACGCGCTGGATTATGGCGGCAGCGCCGACAAGCTGGGCAAGAATCTCGGCGATGATTTCCGCGAGGGCAAGATCACCATGCCGGTGCTGCTCGCCTTTCATCGTGGTGATGCGGCGGAGCAGGACTTCTGGCGCAAATGTCTGGAGCGGGGCGAGGCGGATGATTCCGACCTGCAACACGCCATCCAGTTGCTGCGCCAGCGCAACGCCATTGCCGATACGGTGGAAAAGGCCCATGCCTATGGCGCAAAGGCCAAGGCCGCGCTGGGCCTGTTCCCCGACAATGCCGCCCGCGCCGCACTGGCCGAGGCGGTGGATTTCTGCCTCGCCCGCGCGCACTGAGGCGACTGCACACTGGGGCGACGCAGGCCGCAGGGAGACGATCAGAAAACCCCGCGCGCCCACAGGCCGCGGGTTTTTTTCTGCCCCCCTGCCTTGCTGTCTGCCCCTGCCCGGCAGATGTGCCCCATCAGGCATGCAAGGCGCCTCTTACAGCAGGCGCCACCACCGGGCCAGCAGCCAGCACAGCAGGGTCGTGGCCAGTATCAGCCCCGCCACCGCCGCACGCTCTTCCACCAGATAGTGGAGAAGGGCCACACCCGCGCCCACCAGCAGCGCCTGCCAGAACGCCACCTCTCCCCTGCAGAAACGCAGGATGCAGACCACAATGCCGGCCAGAACCGCGGGCGGCCCGCCCGGAAGATAGGAAAAGAGCAGGATCATCAGCAGCAGGGACGGCCATTCCGGCGATGAGAGCAGATTCTCCATCGCGATGGTGGCGGTGATGAAGAGCAGCAGCCCGCCAATGGGCGGCCCGATCAGCGCATAAACGCAGAACAGAGCGATGGTTTTCCGCACACATCGCGCCCCGCCGGGACTTTCGTTCCCGCTTCTCACGCACGTGGCCCGAAAACGATGACCGTCGCGCCGGCAAGGCAAAGCAGGCCGCCGGCAATGTCCCACCTGTCCGGGCGCACATGCTCCACCGCCCACATCCATATGAGGGACGAGACGATATAAACGCCGCCATAGGCCGCGAAGGCCCGCCCGGCTGCATCGGATTCCACCAGGGTGAGGGCCCATGCGAAAATGGCGAGGCAAACAAGCCCCACCGCCAGCCACCAGGGTGAGCCGCCCAGCCGCGTGACATGCCAGAAGGCGAAACAGCCGGCGATTTCACCCAGCGCCGCGATGAGATAGGCCGGTAATGTCATTCTTCTTCCCGCATGCGCCCGGCCGGGGAGCAGGGCTTTTCCCGGCATGGACGAAACCCTGCCATATGCAATGCACCGGTGCCTCAGCGCAGAACCGTGGAGCGCACCCACCATTCCGGATGGAGCGCAGACAGGCGGCGTGCCATCCGCGCGGCGGCGTGGCAATTCTCTGTCAGGGCAAAAACCGTGGCCCCGGAACCGGACATGCGCACGAGGCGCGCCTCCGGCTGGGCGGCCAGCAGTTCCATCACGCGGCCGATCTGCGGCGCGATCACCTTGGCCGGCGGCTCCAGATCATTCGGCAGGGCGGCCAGCGCGGCGAACAGCTCACCCGGAGTGTGCGGCAGTGTTTCCCCAAGGCCGGGATGCACCGGCCCCGGCAGGGCCTCCCCCGCACGCAGGCCAAGGGCGCGGAAGACATCCGCCGTAGGCACCGGCACCCCGCAATTCACCAGAACCGCGAACAGGAAGGGCATGTCCAGCGGCGGGGAAAGCCGTTCCCCCACCCCCTCCATCAGCCGCGCGCGCGGTTCCACACAGACCGGCACATCCGCCCCACAGGCGGCAGCGGCAGCGAACAGGCGCTCATCATGCGCCTCCATCCCGTTCAGCCGGGCCAGCAGGCGAAGGGCCGCGGCAGCATCGGCCGAACCACCGCCCAGCCCAGCCGCCACCGGCAGGCGCTTGAGCAGATGGAAGGCCCCGGAACGCGCACCAGGCACCTGACGGGCAAATTCATGGGCAGCCCGCAATACCAGATTGTTCTCATCCGCCCCGGCGGCCTGTGCGGTCGGCCCGTCCAGCCTCAGCGCCAGTGGCACATCCGGCTCAAGGGTGAGCAGATCCCCGGCCCCGGCGAATGCAACGAGGCTGACAAGTTCATGAAATCCATCCGCGCGGCGCGCGGTGATCCGCAAGGTCAGATTGATCTTCGCCGGAGCGCGGGCGATGAGCTTGGTCATGTCTTGGCTTATGCCGCGCGCAGAAAGCGGGGGCAAGAGCCGGGCAGACACGGTTTGCGCGGAAATCACCCTGCCGCAAGGGCATGGCGCGGGCCGGCGCCGGTGCAGCACGGCCCCTTCCCCCTTCCCCCTTCCCCCTTCCGGCAAGGCCGCACATGATGCATTGCGGTGGAAGAGCGCTGCGACAGCGCCCCTGCGGGCTGCAAAAGTCGCGGCAAACTTGCGAAGAGGGGAGAAAGTCGCCATCCTCCCGCCATCACGCGCCGGTTGAATAGGGCCGTGTCTTGGCTTTTGAAGCGTTTCAGGATTCCCGATCAGTGAAGATTTCCCGCCCTTCCTCACTCGCGGTTCTCGCCACTGCCTTGGCCGTGACGCTGCCAGCCCTGTCTCCCGCCCTTGCAGATGCGCCGTCCGCACCAGCCGCGGCCAATGTGGCAGATGAGCAGCCCACCATTGCCGGCAGCTATCTGGCCGCCCGATTTGCCAGTTCCGAACGCGACAATGATGCCGCCGTCACCTATCTGCGCAACCTGCTCAAACTTGATTCGCGCAATCCCGAGGTGGTGGAACGCACCTTCTTCGCCACCTTGATGGATGGCGACATGGATGATGCCATCGGCCTCGCCAGCCGGCTGGTGAAGATGGACAATGCCAACCGCATCGCCCGCCTCACCCTGGGGGTGAACGCCCTGCGCAAGAAGCAGTATCGCACGGCGCGCAGCAATCTGGCGCTTTCCATGCGCGGGCCGATCGGCGATTTGACCGCCGTTCTGCTCTCCGGTTGGGCCTATTATGGCGCGAACGATACGAAAAACGCCATCGCCGCCATCCGCAATCTTCAGGGGCCGGACTGGTACGCCCCGCTGAAGGCGCTGAATATCGGCCTCATTCTGGATGCCAGCGGCCAGCAGAAGGAAGCCGGCCGGCAGCTCAAGCAGGCCATGGAGCTGGATCCCGGCTCCCTGCGCACGCTGGATGCCTATGCCCGCTGGGTCTCGCGCAATGAAGGCGTGAAGGCTGCCCTCGCCGTCTATGACAAGCTGGATGAGCGCATGGCGCAGCATCCGGTCGTCGAGGCGCAGAAAAAGCTTCTGGAGCAGGGCAAGAGCCTGCCCCCGCTGGTGCTGACCCCGCAGCAGGGCGCGGCGGAAGTGCTCTATGGGCTGGGCTCCACCCTGGCCCGGCAGGGGGGCGAGGATCTCGCCATGGTGTATCTGCGTCTGGCCAGCTGGCTGGACCCGGAGCACCCCTTCATCAACATTACCCTGGCGGAGCTGTATGAGCAGCTCAAGCAGCCGGCCAAGGCCATCGAGGTCTATGGCACCGTGCCCGCCTCCTCCCCGCTCAAGCGCGATGCGGAGATCCAGCTCGGCGTGGCGATGGAGGCGGCAGACCGCTTCGAGGAAGCCGAAAACCACCTGAAGAAGGTTGTGGCCAAAGCGCCCGATGACCCGGATGGCTTCATCGCCCTGGGCCGCGTGCAGCAGGCCCGCAAGATGTTTGCCGAATGCGCGCAGACCTACAGCCGCGCCATAGACCTGATCAAGGAGCCGACCCGCTCCAACTGGCTGCTGTTCTATTTCCGCGGCATCTGCAACGAGCGTTCCAAGAACTGGCCAGCGGCCGAGGCGGACCTGAAGAAGGCGCTGGAGCTGTATCCGGACCAGCCGCATGTCATGAACTATATCGGCTACTCCTGGGTGGATCAGGGCATCCATCTGGATGAGGGGCTGAACATGATCCGCAAGGCGGTGAGCCTGCGCCCGGATGATGGCCCGATCGTCGACAGCCTGGGCTGGGCCTATTACAAGCTCGGTCGCTACAATGAGGCGGTGGAGGAGCTGGAGCGCGCCGTCGAGCTGATGCCGCAGGATCCGGTCATCAATGACCATCTGGGAGATGCCTACTGGAAGGTGGGCCGCAAGCTTGAGGCCGGCTTCCAGTGGTCCCACGCGCGTGAGCTCAAGCCCGAGCCCCAGGATCTGGCAAAGATCGAGCGCAAGCTGAAGGACGGGCTGGATGCCGCCGATGCGCAAGCCCCCGTCAAGCAGGTGAAGGATGAGTCCGGCGCGGACAGCGCCGCCCGCCCGCAAGACCAGAAGCCGGAAGAGGCCAAGACAGAAGAGGCAAAGCCTGCTGATGGCAAGCCTGCTGGTGGCAAGCCCGCGGAGGGCAGCACGCCGGCGGATGCCGCACCCGCCACGCCTGAAGGCGGCGCTTCTGACAGCAAGCCCGCGAAATGATGCTGTGGGCGGGCGGCCCCGCGCGGCCCGCCCCATGGCTCCGTTGGCCCTTCCGGAGCGGCGAGGGCCGGCATGACCGGCTCCAGCCCGCTCATTTTCAGGGGCCATCATCCCGCCCCGGCCTCATTCCCACGCTCTCCCCAGCTTGACCGCATTGGCGCAAGTGGAAGCGATGAGCTAAACCGACATGACATGTCCGTGTATCACGCCGGCAGATGTGGCAAGCCAGACACGCCAGCCGCGATGACCGGACCCGTCCTGCCCCAGCCTTTCACACACTTGGCCACGGGCATTTTCCGGCAAGGTGCAGAACACAGCCCCGCCCCTGCCCGAACATGCACATGACCGGAAGGCCGGCGCCGAAGAGACACCACGCCCCATGGTGCAGAGGCCCCGATGTTCGATGATGAACTGGTTCTGATCCTTCTTGCCCTGCTCGCCATCCCGCTCATGGCCCTTGTCGCACTGGTGGTGGCGCTGGGACAAAGAAGCCGGATGCGCATGCTGGAACAACGCATCCTCCTGCTGGAGGCGACTTGCAACACGTTGCGCCTCAAGCACGAACAAGGCTTCAGCGCAACGGCCACGCCGATGCCGGAGGCCCGTACCCCGGAGGCCCGTGCCCCGCAGACCGGACCCGGGCCCGAGGAGCAGCCACAGGAAAAGACAACAGAGAATCTCCCCGTGCCACAGGCCGCCCCGGAGCCGGCGGCGCAATTTGCCTTGCCCGTGCCCCCGCCTGCGCCATTCGGCCGGGAAGATGCCATGGCGCCTTCCATCTCATCCGCCAGCGCACCGCGCCCCGGCCTGCTCGAACGGCTGGGCAGCTTCGAGGAGCGGATCGGCGCACGCTGGACAGTCTGGGTCGGGGGGCTGGCGCTGGCTCTGGGCGGCGTGTTTCTCGTCAGCTTCGCCGTGGAACAGAACCTGCTGGGGCCGGAAGCCCGTATCGGTCTTGGCCTGCTGCTGGCCGCAATACTGCTGGTGGCCGGAGAATGGCTGCGCCGCACCGAAAAACATCTGCCGGCGGCCCTTCAGAAGGCCGGAGCATCCGGCACTTCAGCCCTGCCAGAGGACGAGACGCCGCTGGACCCGGCCCCCGCCACCACCGCCAGCGCTATCGGCAGGAGTGCTCGGCGCGCCATGCCTTCCGTTCCGGCCATGCTGACAGCCGCCGGCACCATGACAGCCTTCGGCAGCATCTATGCGGCCTATGAGCTCTATGCGCTGATTTCGCCGGCGCTCGCCTTCGTGCTGCTGGCCCTTACCGGCATCGCCACCGTGTTTGCCGCCCTGCTGCATGGGCCGGCGCTGGCGGCGCTGGGCTTCATTGGCGCGGCACTGACCCCCCTGCTCATCCGTTCCGATAATCCCAATGCTTTCGGGGTGGCCATTCTCATTGCCGCCGTGGGGGCGAGCGCGCTGGCCGTGGCGCGGGGGCGCTATTGGCGCTGGCTCGCCAGGCTGGGCATTGTCGGCATGGCGGCATGGGGCTTTGTCCTGCTGTTCTTCGCCGTACCGCAGGCCATTCCCGCCACCGGCCTTCTGTCGCTGGTGCTGCTGGGGCTGACGGCCCTGCTGCTGACCCCCGGCCTGCTGTGGGGACCACCGGAGACCGGACGCGGACAGGATATGCTGTCCACTCTCGCCGTCGCGCTGGCCCTCCTCATGAGCGCCTGTGCCGCGGTGCTGGGCGAGATGGAAAGTGCGCCGCTTTCGGTTTTCATTCTTGCCATTCTCGGCGCACTGGCGCTGGCCTGGCGCGCGCCGGCCCTTGCGCTGGCGGCTGTCGCGGCGGCCATCATCGCTCCCCTGCCCTTGCTGGAATGGAGCCTGATGCCCCCGGCAGACAGCGCACTTGCACCCGCAGGCCCGATGGAAGGCGCTGTGCATGGGCCGGACCGCTATGCTCTTGGCGGCTTCCTCACCTATGGCCTGGCCATGGCAGCGCTGCTCTATGTGCCGGGCCTTCTGCGCAGCGGCATGGGCCGGCGCGGGCGCGGGGGCCTCATCTGGGCAAGCGCGGCGACGGCAGGCCCGATCCTGCTTCTGCTGGCGGCCTATGTGCGCCTGACAACCGCCATCCTGCTGTTCGTGACCGGCTATGGCGACATGGCGCAGATGGAGCCGAGCCCCTCCTTTGCCCTGGCAGCACTGGCCCTTGGCCTGCTGTTCACATGGTCGGCCGAGCGGCTGGTGCGCCATGCGCGCAGCAGCACAGCGGCGATCTTCGCCGCCGGTGCGGTGGTGAGCCTTGCGCTGGCGCTGGCCTTTGCGCTGGAGAAGGGCTGGCTCACGGTTGGGCTGGCGCTGGCGGCGCTGGGGGTGGCATGGGTTTCCACCCAGCGCGCCCTGCCCGGTCTGCGACAGCTCTCGGCAGGACTGGGGCTGGTGGTTCTGGCCCGCATCTGGTGGGCTCCGGCCATTGCCGGCGTGGACCCGGGCTCGACCCCCATCTTCAACTGGCTGCTGTGGGGCTATGGGGTGCCCTGTCTGGCCTTTGCCGGTGCAGCCCATCTGCTGGGGCGCAACGGTGATGATTCCAGCCGCCGGATCCTGGAATGCCTTTCCCTTCTGTTCGCCGTGCTGCTGGTAACCTTCGAGGTGCGCCATCTGGCCCATGGCGGGCTGGCGCTGGATGATCTGGGCAGCGACACCGGCCTGTTCGAGAACGGCCTGCTCACCCTGCTTTATGGTGCATTGGCCCTGGGACTGGCCCGGCTGGCGGAGCATAATGGCCGCAGGCTTCACCTTATCTTCAGTCTGGCGGTTGCGGCGCTTGCCGCCATCAGCGCCCTGATCGGCCTCACCTGCCTCAACCCCTTCGCGCTTTCCGCCGATGTGGGGGGGCTGTTCATCAATGATCTGCTGATCGCCTATGGGCTGCCGGCCATTCTGGCCCTGCTGTTTGCCGGCCATGTGCCGGCCCGCCTCGGCCCGGTGCGGCTGGCGGCGTATGGCCTGTCCCTGCTTCTTGCACTGGCCTGGCTGAGTTTCGAGGTGAGCCGCCTGTTTCAGGGGCCGGTTCTGGATGCCGACAGCGTCTCCCCCACCGAATGGTATGCATGGTCCGCCATATGGCTGGGCTTTGGCATCGTGCTGCTTCTGGTCGGGCTGTGGCGTCACTCGCAGGGGCTCCGGCTGGCTTCGGCCCTCGTCACGGTTGCAACGGTGGTCAAGGTGTTCCTCTCCGATATGGCGGATCTGGAGGGGCAGCTGCGGGCCTTTTCCTTTATCGGCCTTGGCATCACGCTGGTGGCCATGGGCTGGCTGTATCAGCGCCTGCTCACCCGCAGTCGTCCCCCCTCCCCACCGGCACAGGACAAGACGGCGGAATGACCCCTGCCCCGCAGCCCTCCGGTGCGGGCATCAGCGGAGAAAGGGAGGGGGCCGGTCATCACCGCGCCCCTTTCCCGACCGCTCCTCTCCCGCACGGGCGGTTCCGAAGCTGCATCACGATGAGAAGGGCTGGGATGTTCCCGGCATCTCCCATCACCGGGAGAAGCGCTATTGGGGCCGTGCCACACCCCGGGCGGAGGACGACAGCCGCACATCACCCGCACCAGCTCCGCCACCGGCGGAGAAGAGGGCCACCTCACCATGGCGAAAACGCCATGTGCGCCTGAAGATCAGCTATTCCTTTCACTGCCGCACTGCGATACTTATTCACACGCTGGAATTTTTGCGCGGATGCAATGAAGCATGATTGCATGGGATGATTTCCGCCTTGTGCGCGCCATTGCCCAGACAGGGGCGCTGGCGGGGGCGGCAGAGATACTCGGGGTCAATCACTCCACCGTTTTCCGCCGCCTTGGCGCATTGGAGGAGCAACTGGGAACCCGCCTGTTCGAGCGTTCCCGCGCCGGCTATGCACCAACCCCCACGGGGGAGGAAATGGTGCGCCTGGCAGACCGGATGGCCGAGGAAGTGGTGGCCGTGGAACGGCGCATCACCGGGCGGGATCTGCGCCCCTCCGGGGAATTGCGGGTCACCACCAATGATATTCTGCTGACCCACATGCTCACCCCGATCTTTGCCGGCTTCAATTCGGCTTTCCCCGAAATCCGGCTGGATGTGGCGGTGTCCAACCAGTCCCTCAATCTTTCCAAGCGGGATGCCGATGTCGCCATCCGCGCCAGCAACCATCCCGGCGATACGCTGGTGGGCCGGCGCATCGCCAGCATTGCCTGGGCGGTTTATGGCCGGCCGGACATGCTGGGCAGCACCCGGCTGGAGGCGCAGGATCTGCGGCGACACCAGTGGATCGGCTTTTCAGACGGGCTGGGCAGCATCAAGCCGGCCAAATGGCTGCATGAGCGGGTTGGCGATGAACAGCTGGTCTATCGCGTCAATACGGTTCTGGGGCTGGCGGAGGCGGCGGCGGCCGGCATGGGGCTTGCGGTTCTGCCCTGCTTTGTCGGCGCCACCATACCCGGCCTTGTGCGCCTGATGCCGCCGGACCCGAAAATGGAAGCCGGCCTCTGGCTGCTGACCCACCCCGATATTCGCGCCACCGCCCGCGTGCGCAGCTTCATGGAATATGCCGGGCGTGAACTGGCGCGCCTGCGCCCGCGCATCGAGGGGCGGGAGGACGGCATGGCGGATACCCGGCCAGCGCACCGCTACGCACAGGAAGAGCGCCCCGCCGATTAGGAAAAAGGCATCCTTCAGGGAAAAAGCTGAGCGGACAGATCAGGCCGGCGCTTCCAGCCGCCCGCTCCCGCTCATTCCCCGGCGGTTGACCGGCCCCGGCGGGAGGCGACCCTTGAGCGCCCCGTCTCCACCCGCTCGAAATCACACCACATGGTTTCGACACCCGCCAGGGTTCCGCGGAAACTCGACGGCCCGGTGCGCACCACATTGAAGCAGGGCTCGAACGCCATGCCTTTCAGAAAACCGCAGACGGCGCCATCGCGCACCCGCAGCGTATTGGCCGGCAGCCGCATGTAGCGGGCCTGCTTCTGACGCAGGGAAATGGTGCCCGCCACCGAGCCATCGGCATAGACCAGCCCGGCCCCGCGCGACCCCTCGAAGCAGGAGAAGGAGAAGGTGCGTCCCACCACGAAGGCGCGCGCCTCCTCGGCGCTCATCTGTTCGGCAGAAGCGGGGCTGGCCGCAAGGAGGGTGCAGCCAAGGGCCGCCATAAACAGGGTGCGCATCAGACAGGTTCGGTTTTCGGGGCAATCGGCCAAGGTTGCGCAGACCTCATGAGTTGTTGTCAAGAGCGCCGGCAGCATCCGCGCCCCTTTGCCCGCGGCCTATGGCGCGAATGCAGCACCTTTCATCCGCACCATGGCTCCGCCCTGTCCCCACACCCGGACACAGGGCGGAACGCGCATCTCACCCGGCAGCCGCCACCACCGGCGCGCGCGCCGGACGCTCCCGAATGGGCAGGTTGATGGCGGCGGACGCGAAGGACAGCGCCACCGAACCCCACCACACCCATGCATAGGAGCCGGTGCTCTCATACAACTCGCCCCCCAGATATACGCCGAGGAAGCCCCCGACCTGATGGGAGAAGAAGGCAAAGCCATACAGCATCGCCATATAGCGGGTGCCGAACATCAGCATCACGAGGCTGGATGTGGGCGGCACGGTGGAGAGCCAGAGCAGGCCCAGAACCGCCCCGAAGATCATGCAGCTGAGCGGGCTGACGGGCACGAGCAGAAACACCGCGATCGCCACCCCGCGCGCGGCATAGATCCACGCCAGCAGCCATTTGCGCGACATCCGCCCCACCAGCAGACCGGCGCAGATGGAACCGATGATGTTGCACAGGCCGATGAGCGCCAGCGTGGCGGCCCCAACCTCGATGCTCATCCCGGCATCCATCAGATAGGCCGGCATATGCACGGTGACGAAAGCCAGCTGGAAACCGCAGGTGAAGAAGCCCAGAATCAGAAGCACATAGCTGGGGTAGCGCAGCGCCTCCTTCAGCGCGCCGCCAATACTCTGGGCCGGCTCCTGCACCATGCTGGCGCCCTGCGCCGTGCCACGGGTGGCCAGCATCACGGAGAGCGGCATCACCAGCATCATCGCCACGCCAAAGACGACCAGCGTTTCCTGCCAGCCCACCGCACCGATGAGGCCGGTTGTGAGCGGAGGAAACAGGAACTGGCCGAAAGAGCCGGCGGCCGTTGCCGCCCCAAAGCCCAGTCCCTTCCAGCGATCCGGCAAAAGCTTGCCGAAGGCCGCGAGCACCAGATTGAAGGAGGCGGCGGAAAGGCCGAAACCGACCAAGACACCGGCTGTCAGATAAAGCGAGCCGGGCGTGGCGGACCATGCCATCAGCACCAGGCCCGCGCCATAGAGCAGCGCCCCGATGCACAGCACCCGCACCGTGCCATAACGATCGGCAAACGCGCCGGCAAAGGGCGAGCCAATGCCCCACAGCAGGTTCTGCACTGCGACAGCGAGGCCGAAAATATCGCGCCCCCAGCCCATTTCCGCGGACATCGGCACCAGAAACAGGCCAAAGACGGAGCGTGGCCCGAAGGTGAGCATGGCAATGGCGCAGCCTGCCAGAATGATGAGCAGAACCGAGCGGGGCGAAGGGCCTGTGGACGAAAGGGGAGCGCGCTCCGCCTGCACAGGCGCGGAGGAAGAAGTGGACATGGGCGTTTCCTGCACGGCCCGGGGCGACCGCGTTCAGGAACATATTATAGAGGCATTTGAAATAGGCGACCCCTCACCCAGCGGAAGGTCTCCGGCTTTATTCGGTCCCACATGCGCGCATGGCGCGGCCGGGGAAACCGGCCACGCCATGGCATGGTGTTGCAGACAGGCGCGAAGAGCCTGAAATCACTCGGCGTCGGTGTCCGCCGCGTCGGTTGCCTCATCGGTATCGGCCGCTGCCGGGGCCGCATCAACCGGGCCGCCCTTCCACGGAACGCCCTGCATCCAGCCCGGGCCCATGCCGGGATAGCGCGGCCCCATGCCGCCCAGGAAATTGGCGAAACCGCCACGCACCAGCACGCCGAGATTCTCCTTCTGCTGGGCATCCAGGCTGTTATAGAAGGGGGCTGCGGCATCGGCGATCTTGCGCAGATTGTTCGCACGGGCCTCCATACGGTCTGCCGAGACGCGCATGCGGGCGACCGGGTCGAACTCGCCGCGCTTCTCATCCTTGCGCTCGGCCTTGCGGGCCTCGAAGGCGGCCTTGCGGGCATCGGCGCGCTCCTTGGCAAGGTCCTTCACGGTTTTCTGAAGGTTATCGAACAGCTTTTCCTGTTCCGCATTCAGCTTCAGCACAGACTTCACAGCCGCGAAGCGCGCATCGGCAAGAAGAGCCTGCCCTTCCGGAGAGATGCGCCAGCCGGCCGGCTTGCCCGGGCCACCATGACCGCCAGGGCCACCCGGTCCCGGAGCGGCGAAGGAAACAGAGGTTCCGGCGATGAGGGCAGCGGCAGTAGCGGCAAGAACGGCTTTCTTCATGACTTGTCCTCCTTAAGAGATGCCCTGATCATGCCGCCGTCTCCGCCAGACCTCAACTTAAACTTCTGTAATTATCTATTTCGGCATCTTTCCTGAATGTCATGAATTCAGAACCTATTGATGCCGGATATTCATCCAAATTCCGCCACATCTTTTAACATTTCAAATTCAGGCCACCAGCATCTCCCGGGAGAGATGGCGGACCTGCATGCCCTGCGGGGGAAAGCCACGGCGCTCCATCTCGCAGCGCCAGGCCCCCGCTTCTCCGCTGATGCGGTAGAGTGCATATCCCCCGGCCTTCACGCCCTCACGCGGGCCGGCAGAGGCGGAGGGCACCCCCACCACCGGCACCTGCCCGCCCGGAACCGGCAGATGCAGCAGGCTTGAGCGGTGGTCATGCCCATGGATGACCAGATCCGCGCCCGCTTCCGCCAGAACCTTCCGCAGGGCCGCCGCATCCCGCAGGCGGCGGTGCCATGGCCCGGAATCGGTCAGGGGATGATGCACCATCACCACCCGGAACAGCCCCTCGCGCCCGAGCCTCTCCAGAAGCGGGCGCAGCGCCTTCAGCTGCCGCGCCCCCACCCGGCCCTGCGCCAGAAAGGGCGCGGTGGGAATGGCGGAGTTCAGGCCCACTATGGCAACCGGCCCACGGCGTCGCAGATAAGGATAGGGACTGGCGGCAAGGCTGCCCTCATCCCCCGCCAGAAACGGCGCCCAGTACCGCTCCGTCATCCCTTTCGCGGCAGCGACATAGGCATCATGATTGCCCGGCACCACGCTCACCTTCTCCCCCGGCCCGAGAGATGCGAGGAAAACACTGGCGGCGGCAAATTCCGCCTCCAGCGACAGATTGGTGAGATCACCACTCACGCAGATATGGTCCGGGCCCTGTGCCAGCAGGTCCTTCACCAGCAAACCCAGCGTGGAGGGGCCCAGATCATGCCCGCGATGGCTGCGCCAGTTCATCCAGCCCAGAAACCGCTTGCCGACGAGATCCATCGTGCGGGGCTGCGGCAGCGGGCCCAGATGCGGATCTGACAGATGAGCGAGCACGAACATCAGGCATGCCTTTCGCAAGACGTGCGGACCATGGCCGCAGCGTTGCCCCTGCTTACCCCATCGCCGGCCTGCGGTAAAAGCTGAGCAGGCGCATCTCATTTTCGCGGGATTCTGCGGGCATGGTTTGCGCCCCGGTTTTCCGGCCTGCCCTCTCCATGTGTCTGGGAGACTGACACACCGTGCGCCCCTCTTCTGCCCTGTCCGGCCTCACCTTCCACGCTCCCCTCCATGCCCATGCATTGCGCAGGGGCATGCTGGCCGCCATCACCGGCCTTGCCGGCCTTTTCACCCTTGCGATCCCGCCGGCAGATGCCGCCGAGGTGCGCGTGAGGGACCAGCAGATTCTGGTCGAGGGCAAGCCCTTCGTCCCCAATGGCGCGGGCGGCGAAACCCGGCTTGAGGATCTGGCGGGGCTCGGTGCAACCGTGGTGCGCACCTATGGGCAGGAGCCGGGGAAAATACTGGATGAGGCCCACAAGGCGGGGCTCAAGGTGATTGTCGGCCTGTGGATGGCCCATCCCCGTCTGGGTTTCGATTATGGGGACAAGGCCGCGGCACAGGCCCAGCTCGAAAGCTTCCGCCCCATGGTGGAGCGCTACAAGGATCATCCCGCGCTGCTGATGTGGGGGATCGGCAATGAAATCGAGGTGGACCTGCCACCGGATCCGGGCCATCCGCTCTGGCCGGCGCTGGAGGATGCCTCGCGTTTCGTCAAGGCCATCGACCCCCACCACCCCACCATGGCGGTGACGGCGGATACCGGCGCGGACAAGGTGGCACTGGTGAAGCGCCACGCCCCCAGCATCGATGTGCTGGGCCTGAATGCCTATGGCGACAGCCTGCTCACGATTGAGGAGCGCGCCCGCAAACAGGGTTGGGATGGCCCCATCATCTTCACCGAAATGGGCGCGAACGGCCACTGGGCCGTGCCGCAGACCCCCTGGGGCGCGCCGCTGGAGCCCAGCTCCACGGAAAAGGCACAGAAGATGCGCGCCTATTTCACCCTGGCGAAGGAAAAGGGCATTGGCGCTGTCCCAATACTCTGGGGCCAGAAGCAGGAGGTGACGCCCACATGGTATTCACTGATGCTGCCCACCGGCGAATACACGGAAACTGTCGAGGTGATGGCCGAGCTGTGGGGCGGCACGCCCCCCGGCGGACCGAACCGCGCACCGCGCATTCTCTCCCTGCTCCACAAGGGCCCACAGAGTTTCCCGAGCGATAGCGAAACCCGCATCACGCTGGAAACCGCGGACCCGGACGGCGATCCGCTGGAGGTGAGCTGGGACATCATGGCCGAAAGCACGCATCGCAGCGTGGGCGGAGCGCCGGAGCCGGTGCCGGCCAGCTTTCCGCAGGGCGTGCATGAGGCCTCTGATACGGGCGCGCGCATCGCCAATCTGCCGCCCGGCCACTATCGCGTTTTTGTCACCGTGCGGGATGGCAAGGGTGCAGCCGCAACCGGCAACCTGCCGATCGAGGTAAAGCCGGGGCAGGAGGACTAGGATTTGAGGGCCGGGCCATGCGTCCGGCCCTTTTCCCATGGGGCTCCCGGTGTGCCTCCCGCCAGCCCCTCCCGCCGGCCCCCTTGCATCCCCCTCCCTGATGGGCCACACGCAGCATGAGAGCAGCAGGCGGGAGGCATGATGAAACAGGAAGATACGGCCCCGCGCGACCCCCACGGCCTGTTCACCACCGCCCTGGACCGCCCGCTCCTTGTCGCGCGTTTTGCCCAGCCCCAGCGCATGGTGTCATGGTCCATCAACCGGCCCGGATTCGTGGTGGCCGATACGGTGGCCTGGCTTGAGGTGCGCAACAGCGACCTGACACCGGAGGCCGACCCTCTGGCCTGGTTTCTGCGCCACCTTGAGGCCGGCGGGCTGGAAAATGCCGTGGGCATGATGACCTCGCGCGATGTCACCTGCCACCATCTGGCCGGGTGTGAGGTCGAGCAGGTGCGCGCCGCCTGTCTTGTCACGCTGGGGCTGAACAATGGGGAATGTGTCGGTTCCCGCTTTCCGCTCACGCCCTATTCCACCGGGAAAGCCCCCACCCCGCTTTCCACCCCCGGCACGGTGAACATTCTGGCCGCCGTGGACCTGCCCCTGAGCGATGGCGCATTGCTGGAGGCCAGCTCCATCGTGGTGCAGGCCCGCACCCGCGCCATTCTGGAGCTGGGCTTCACCCGGCCCGGAAACAGCATGGCTATTTCCGGCACCGGCACGGATTGCGTGGTGATGGCCTGCCCGCACGCCCCGCAAGCCGCCCAATGCCCCTATGCGGGCCTGCATACGGCTGTGGGCGAGGCGCTGGGCGCCGCCGTTCTGGCCGCGGTGCGTGAGGCTGGAAGGGTGTGGCTGGCGGACCCGCGCCGGCTGGTGCCATGAAAAAGGCGGCCACACGGGCCGCCCTGCATCATGTCCCGCCCTGCATGGCGCCGGCTAGATAACAGACAGGGAGAGGGTGCCCACGCCATCCACCCCACCTTCCAGCAGATCCCCCTTCCCGACCGGCCCGACCCCGGAGGGCGTGCCGCAATAGATGAGATCTCCCGGTGCAAGCGTGAACAGGGTGGAGAGGGTGGCGATGATTTCCGGCACCTTCCAGATCATCTGGTTCAGATTGCCTTCCTGCCGTGGCGCGCCATTCACATTCAGATAGATGCGCCCCTGATCCGGATGGCCGCAGACCTCCACCGGCACGATGGCCGAACAGGGGGCGGACTGTTCAAACGCCTTGCCCACTTCCCACGGGCGACCGGCCTTTTTCATCTCGGCCTGAAGATCGCGGCGGGTCAGGTCCAGCCCCACCCCATAGCCGTACACGCACTCCAGTGCCTTGTCCGCGGGGATCGTGTTCCCACCCGCCTTCAGCGCCACCACCAGCTCGATTTCGTGATGCAGATCATGTGTCAGCGGCGGATAGGGAATGGACGCGCCGGAGAGCACGAGAGAATCCGGGTTCTTCTGGAAGAAGAAGGGCGGCTCGCGCGCGGGATCATGCCCCATCTCGATGGCGTGATCCGCAAAGTTGCGCCCCACACAATAGATGCGATGCACCGGGAAAACGGCCTTCTGCCCGGCAACAGGCAAAGCGGGCTGCATGGGCGGCGAAATGACATAAGCGACCATGGGAAAACCTTTCACATCACCTGGCGCGGTCTGCGCGATGCCGGGGCGATATCACGATAAGGGCAGGCCCACGGGACACGCAACGCCCGTGCCCCCCAGACCGCAGTACCCGTTCGGGTTCTTGGCCAGATATTGCTGGTGATATTCCTCGGCGAAATAGAAATGCCCGGCCTTCGCGATGGTTGTGGTGACAGGGCCGAACCCGCGCGCGCGCAGCGCCGCCTCATAGGCCGCCTTCACCTGCCGCGCGCGGTCCAGTTCCGCATCCCCATGCAGATAGATGCCTGAACGATATTGTGTGCCGATATCATTGCCCTGCCGCATGCCTTGCGTGGGGTCATGGGATTCGAAAAACAGCCGCAGCAGATCTTCAAGGCTTACCCGCTCCGGGTCATGAACCACCAGAACGGCCTCGGTATGGCCCGTGCGGCCGGAGCACACCTCCTCATAGGTGGGATTGGGCGTGATGCCATCCACATAGCCGACCGCCGTGACCCACACCCCCTCCCGCTGCCAGAAGAGCCGCTCCGCCCCCCAGAAGCATCCAAGTGCCAGAATGACCTGCGCCATACCTTCCGGATAGGGCCCCTTCAGCGGAAGACCGGAGATGAAATGCGTCTGTGCCGTGGGCAGGGCCTGTTCCCGGCCGGGCAAGGCCTCGGCAGCCGTGGGCAGGCTCAATGGCTGTGTTTTCCAGAACATGAGGAAGCTCCTGAACCCTTGACCCGCATGGGCGATGACCATGACACCCGCCTCACCGGAAAATGCAGGCGGCCCGGCAGGCGGATCCTGCACCCATCATAAGGCAATGCCGCTAAAGGAACACCCTTTCAGCGCAGACAGCCCGGCCCTGAACACGCCGCCCGGCCGCAAACCGCTTACCGGCGGATGAGACAAGCCCCTTCGCCCCCGTCCTGAGGGAAAAATATGTCAACTCAAGACAAAAGACTGATCCATCCGCTCACCCTCACGATATTCCATATCCATTTCATAGACTAACGCCCCGGCATGGACGATGTGGCGGCCGCTTCCGCCCTCCTTTGGGCGTGGTTACAGCCCGGCGAAATGGGGAAGGCAGGAAGGCTTGCGACGAAAATGCTGGACAAAACCTCATTTGCTTGGCAGCGGTAGCGCGAGCGTGGCACCCGTCTGCGCACTACCGTGGCTTGAAGCGAGAGAAACATGCGCATCGAAGCGATTCCGGTCGGCAAGAACCCGCCGAATGACATCAACGTCGTCATTGAAGTTCCCATCGGCGGCGAACCCATCAAGTATGAGATGGACAAGGAATCCGGCGCCCTGTTCGTCGACCGTTTCCTCTATACCTCCATGCGTTACCCGGGCAATTACGGCTTCATTCCGCACACTCTCTCCGGCGACGGTGACCCGTGCGACGTGCTGGTTGCCAATGCCCGCGCCCTTGCGCCGGGGTCGGTCATCAGCGTGCGCCCGGTTGGCGTGCTGATCATGGAAGACGAGGCCGGCCAGGATGAGAAGATCATCGCCGTGCCCTCCAACAAGATCACCCGCCGCTATGAGCGGATCGAGAATTATCCGGACCTGCCGGAAATCACCCTGAAGCAGATCGAGCACTTCTTCGAGCACTACAAGGATCTCGAAGCCAACAAGTGGGTCAAGGTCGTGCGCTGGGGCGACAAGGAAGAGGCCATGCGCCTCATCAATGAAGGCATCGAGCGCGCCAAGGCCGAAGGCTGAAGCGCGGCGGGCAGGCGGCTCTCCCCCTGCCCTCTTTCATGATGCACAGGCGGCCGGGCATCTCCCGGCCGTTTTCATGTCTGGATCACGGGCCCGGGCCACATCCGCCAGGCGCACCGAAAAATGAGAGGCGGGAGCCGCACGGCCCGCCACCGGCGCGGCGGGCCAGCCCGGAAGAAACCGATGGCGCCTATTGCTCCCAGCAGAGCGGGCGCGCCTCATCCAGCCCCGACCCAAGGCGCACCGGCATCACCTTCTGCGCCAGCCCTGTGCGGTCGCAGGTTTCAACCGCCACACCGCTCAGCGTGCCGGGGCCTTCCGCCGGCTGGAACCGGCCCGCCCCGATCTTGCGGGTGAAGCGCCGCAGCGGCTCTTCCTTGTCCATGCCGATCACGCTGTCATAGCAGCCGCACATGCCTGCATCGGTCATATAGGCCGTACCGCCCGCCAGAATGCGGTGATCGGCTGTCGGCACATGGGTATGGGTGCCCACCACGAGAGAAGCCCGCCCATCGCAATGATAGCCGATGGCCTGCTTCTCGCTGGTGGTCTCGGCATGCACATCCACCACCACCGCATCCACCATCTCGCCCAGCACGGCCCCCTCCAGCGCATCATCCAGCGCGGCGAAGGGATCATCCAGCGGGTCCATGAAGATGCGGCCCATCACGTTCATCACCAGAACGCGGGCGCCATTCTTCGCCTCCACCAGCGCCGCACCGCGCCCGGGAGTGCCCTTGGGAAAGTTCATGGGCCGGACCAGATTGGGCGCGCGCTCGATGAAGACCAGCGCCTCGCGCTGGTCAAAGGCGTGGTTTCCGAGGGTCACCGCATCCGCCCCCGCGGCCATCAGCTCGTCATAGATGGCTTCCGTCAGGCCGAACCCTCCGGCGGCATTCTCGCCATTCACCACCACCAGATCGAGCTTCCACTCCCGGATCAGCCCCGGCAGGCGCGCCAGCACGCATTCCCGGCCCGCACGGCCAACCACGTCACCGAGAAAGAGAATGCGCATGTCCCAACCCCCAGGGCCTTGTTGCAGAGGAGCCCTTCACGCAGGGCCCGGCCTTCCGTCTGCCCCGGAGAGGCAGAGCGCCGATTTGCGCCTCATATAACCCCGGAGCGGGCGCATGGCACAGCCCCGTTCTGCGTCACCATGCAGTCCACCGGTTCATCATGCGCCTCGCGCGGCACATGGGCCACACGCTGGCAGGCAAAGGCATAGCCGAATGTGCGGACCGGCTGCCGCGCACGCAGCAGCGCCAGGGTGCGATCATAAAAGCCCGCCCCATAGCCGATGCGATAGCCCTCAAGATCGTAGGCCGCGAGCGGCACCATCACCACATCCGGGGTGGCGACTGGAGAATCGGGGGCGGGAGTGGGAATGGCATAGCGCCCCTTGGGGGTGAGCGGATCATCCGCCCGCCACAGGCGGAACACCAGCGGCTCATCCCTGCGCACCACTTCAGGCAGGGCCAGTTCCAGCCCCTGTTCACGCAGGAGACCGGCCAATGGGCGCGGGTCGATTTCATCATGGATGGCACAGAAGAGGGCCACGCAGCGGGCCGGGCCTGTGGAGACCTGCTGCCAGGCAATGGCCGCGGCCTGAACGGAAGCGGCATGGCGGGCCTGCGCCCCCATGGCCGCGCGTCGCTCCAGCGCTTCCGCACGCAGGCGCGCCTTTTCCTGGCGCAGGTCAACGGGGCGCAGGTCAGCGTGCGGGTCGGCGGGGCGCTCGTGAACGGGGGAATCAGTCATCCGGCTACAGCACCTTCATCCGGCCGGCGCTGGCCCGGCATCTGGCGCAAACGCCGAAGGAGAGCAAACGCCGAGGGAGACAGCGGCCGGAAGGGTGCATGCCGCCTCCGGCCTGAAAGGGTGCGGGCCACCTGAGCCGTCGGATTGCGATCCCGGGAACCTACAGCGTAGGTGGGCGCCGTGTGTCCAAGCCCGCAGGCAAGGTCAGGGACAGCTCCCTTAAGGATCGATAAGGCCCCGGGGAAATATATCCTAACGAACCCTGCAGCGCCGCAATCCCAATGTAGGGATGAACGCGCCGGCCCGCCAGTCCCCCGCGCGCAACACGCACAGCTATCCTGTGCGCAACATCATCGCACGGGCAAGCCGGCCCGCGCGCGGAACGCGCGGAAGACGGGCCATTCAGCCCAGCCCCACATGGTCCTTTTCCGGCGGGGTCAGATCGGCCACGAGCTGCTCGATCCGCCCGGCCACATCATCAATGGCCCGCGCGACCGTCAGCTCGCTTTCCTCAAGGCGCGCCAAGGCCGAGGCCCGGGCATCTCTCTGGCTCTCAATATCGCTTTCCAGCGC
The DNA here is from genome assembly GCF_052491725.1 of Haloleucobacter ellipsoideus. Lineage (NCBI taxonomy): Bacteria > Pseudomonadati > Pseudomonadota > Alphaproteobacteria > Hyphomicrobiales > Xanthobacteraceae > Haloleucobacter > Haloleucobacter ellipsoideus. Next base: position 61,804 of record NZ_JBQWAR010000018.1, on the reverse strand, counting down.
GCGGATGCGGTTGCGCGCCTCGGCCAGCTCATCGGAAATGGTGATGGCCGCCATGACCACCAGACGCTGGTCGCCAATCTCGCCAAAGGCGGCGCGCAGCTGGGAGATCCGGGTGTCGATCTCATAGGCGAGGCGGACCAGATGGTCTTCCTGGCCCTCATCGCAGGCCATCCGGTACTGGCGCCCGGCAATGGTGACGGAAACGTGCGCCACGGCCTCAACCGCCGTGAGTCGCGAGCACGTCGCGTACTGTTGTCATGGCCACATCCAGACGCCGCATGATTTCCTGCCCCACCTCTTTCACTTCTTCGGCCGTGGCCGTGGCCTGATCCAGCTCGGCGGCCAGACGGGCGCGGTCATTGCTCATGGCATGAACCTGCGCCGCCAGCGCCTCCTGATGATGCTCGGCTTCCTTGCGGCGCTCCAGCGCATCCGTCAGGGAATCAATAGCCGCATGCAGGCGACGCGTTGCAGCTTCGACCGGAGTTTCGTGCACAGGCATCTTTTGCTTCAGGGCGTACATGGGGCAAGTGTAACCGAGTCGCGGGCCCGCGCGCCACCGGCCATGGGGTGTGAGCGTTACTGCCGCGCACAATTCGTGAAACGCGGTTACCGCGCCTCTTAACAGCATATGCCCCGGCCTGCCAGCCCATCATTTCACAGCTGCGGCATGGCCCATCTCTTTGCCCGCACAAGGCTTGCCGGCCCTGCGCGCCCCTTTCCCGCCACCCCGCCCCCGGCAAGGCGGAAGGGCCGGGAGGGGGCATGTGGAGCCATCGTCCGCCATATCGCGCGAAGGGAAGAGGAGATGGGCGTTTGACAGCCCCGAAGCATTGATACAAAACCGCCGCGAACCACAGCTCCCGTGACGGCAGGGCCTGCACGGACCCCGCAGAACGGGAGCGCAATTGTCCTCGTCCAGCTATCTCGGCCAGTTCGCGGAGAAATGGGGCTTCATGTCAGACCGCACGCGCCATGATCGTATGGCCAACGCCATCCGTTTCCTTGCCATTGATGCCGTTGAAGCGGCCAATAGCGGCCATCCCGGCCTGCCCATGGGCGCAGCGGATATCGCCACCGTCCTCTTCACCCGGGTTCTGAACTTCGATCCCACCCGCCCGCGCTGGGCGGATCGTGACCGTTTCGTTCTCTCCGCCGGCCATGGCTCCATGCTGCTGTATGCGCTGCTGCATCTGGTCGGCTATGAGAAGGTGACGCTTGAGGAGATCAAGCGTTTCCGCCAGCTCGGCTCCCTCACGCCGGGGCACCCTGAGAATTTCGTCACCGAGGGGATCGAGACCACCACCGGCCCGCTGGGCCAGGGCATCGCCACCTCGGTCGGCATGGCCATGGCGGAGCGTCTGCTTTCCACCCGTTTTGGCGCGGATGTGGTGAACCACCGCACCTGGGTCCTGGCTTCCGACGGCGACCTGATGGAGGGCGTGAGCCAGGAGGCGATCGACCTTGCCGGGCACCTCAAGCTCGCCAAGCTCACCGTGCTGTGGGATGACAACCACATCTCGATTGACGGCCCCACCTCCATTTCCACCTCCACCAACCAGCTCGCCCGCTTCGCCGCTTCCGGCTGGGCCACACTGGCCGTGGACGGGCACGACCCGGAGGCGATTCTCGCCGCCATCGAAACCGCCAAGGCTTCCGACAAGCCGACCCTGATCGCCTGCCGCACCACCATCGGCTTTGGTTCGCCCAACCGCGCCGGTTCCGAAAAGGTGCATGGCGCGCCGCTCGGGGCGGATGAAATCGCCGCCACCCGCAAGGCTCTGGGCTGGGAAGCCGGCCCGTTCGAAATCCCCGCCGATGTGCTCGCCGACTGGCGCGCCGCCGGCAGCCGCGGCCGCGCCGCGCGCGAGGCATGGGAAGAGCGCCTTGCCGCCCTGCCCGCCGCCGAGCGCGCCGAGTTCGAGCGCCGCATGGCCGGTGAACTGCCCGCCGCGCTGGGCGAGGCCGTCATTGCCGCCAAGGCCAAGGCCGTGGCTGATGGGGGCGCTGTCGCCACCCGCAAGTCCTCGGAAGCCGTGCTGGACGCCATCACCCCGGTGGTGCCGGAAATGATCGGCGGCTCGGCCGACCTCACCGGCTCCAACAACACCAAGGCCAAGGGCGCGAAGTCCATCACGCCGGACGACTTCTCCGGCACCTTCGTGCACTGGGGCATCCGCGAGCACGGCATGGCCGCGGCCATGAACGGCCTGTCGCTGCATGGCGGCGTTGTGCCCTTCTCCGGCGGCTTCATGGTGTTCTCGGACTATTGCCGCCCCTCCATCCGCCTTGCCGCCCTCATGGGCCAGCGCGTCATCCATGTGCTGACGCACGATTCCATCGGCCTTGGCGAAGACGGCCCCACCCACCAGCCGGTGGAACATCTGGCGGCGCTGCGCGCCATCCCCAACCTCACCGTTCTGCGTCCTGCCGATACGGTGGAGACAGCGGAAGCCTGGCAGATCGCTCTGGAGAATGCCGGCGGCCCGACCGCCCTCATTCTCTCGCGCCAGAACCTGCCGCTGGTGCGCAAGGATGCCGATGCCACCAACCGCTCGCGCGAGGGGGCCTATGAGCTTTCCCCGGCCAGCGCGAAGGCCCAGGTCTCGCTGTTCGCCACCGGCTCCGAAATCTCCATCGCCCTGGATGCGCAGAAGAAGCTGGAAGAAGCCGGCGTGCCCACGCGCGTCGTCTCCGTGCCCTCCTTCGAGCTGTTCCTCGCCCGCCCGGCGGCCGAGCGCGCGGCGGTGATTGGCGATGCCCCGGTGAAGGTGGCGGTGGAAGCCGCCATCCGCATGGGATGGGATGCCATCATCGGCTCCGACGGCGGCTTTGTGGGCATGGAAGGCTTCGGCGCCAGCGCTCCGGCCAAGGCTCTTTATGCGCATTTCGGCATCACCGCCGAGCGGGTTGCCGAAATCGCCAGCGATCTGCTGAAGCGGGCATAATTTGGACGTTCTCTCCTGCCATGTGGCCGGCAAACAGTCGGCTGCGGCAGGGGTGCATCAGCAGGTGGCGTATCAAGGTGGCGCAGACCAGCGCCCCGCACCCCATCGGCATGCAGGACACCACTGGATTGGAAAGCTGCCAGCCCCCATCGCGGATCAGCTTTCCCGGAAACCGCGCCGCGCGGCATTGCGGCAGATGTTGAAGCATTGAGAGCCGGAATTCAGGCGCGGCTCATGGAGGAAGTGACATGACGGTGAAGGTGGCCATCAATGGCTTCGGTCGCATTGGTCGTAACGTGCTGCGCGCCATTATCGAATCGGGTCGCACCGATATCGAGGTCGTCGCCATCAACGATCTGGGCCCGGTTGAGACCAATGCCCACCTTCTGCGTTATGACAGCGTGCATGGCCGCTTCCCGGCCACGGTGACGGTGGAGGGCGACAGCATCAATGTCGGCCGCGGTCCCATCAAGGTCACCGCCGTGCGCAATCCGGCCGAGCTGCCGCACAAGGAACTGGGCGTGGATATCGCCCTTGAGTGCACCGGCATCTTCACCTCCAGGGAGAAGGCCGCCGCCCACCTGACCGCCGGCGCCAAGCGCGTGCTGGTCTCCGCTCCCGCCGATGGCGCGGATCTGACCGTCGTCTATGGCGTGAACCACGACAAGCTCACCGCCGAGCACCAGGTGGTGTCCAACGCCTCCTGCACCACCAACTGCCTCGCCCCCGTGGCCAAGGTCCTCAATGATGTCGTCGGCATCGAGAAGGGCTTCATGACCACCATCCACGCCTATACCGGCGACCAGCCCACGCTCGACACCATGCACAAGGACCTGTACCGCGCCCGCGCGGCGGCCATGTCCATGATCCCGACCTCCACGGGCGCTGCAAAGGCTGTCGGCCTTGTTCTGCCGGAGCTGAACGGCAAGCTGGACGGCACCTCCATCCGCGTGCCGACCCCGAACGTCTCCGTGGTGGACCTGAAGTTCATCGCCAAGCGCGCGACCACGAAGGAAGAGATCAACGAAGCCATCATCGCGGCCGCCAATGGCCCGCTGAAGGGCATTCTCGGCTTCACCGACCAGCCGAACGTCTCCATCGACTTCAACCACGACCCCCACTCCTCCACCTTCCACCTCGACCAGACCAAGGTCATGGAAGGCACGCTGGTGCGGGTGCTCTCCTGGTATGACAATGAGTGGGGCTTCTCCAACCGCATGAGCGACACCGCTGTCGCCATGGGCAAACTCGGCTGAACCGGAGAGGGTGTTCTCAGATCATGGTCGCTTATCTGACCCTGGACGACGCCGATCTTGCCGGTAAAACCGTCATTGTCCGCGTCGACCTGAATGTGCCCATGGACAACAACCGGGTGACGGACGACACCCGGTTGCGGGCCATCCTTCCCACCATCCGCGACATCACCAAGGCGGGTGGCCGGGCGGTGCTGATCTCCCATTTCGGGCGGCCGAAGGGCAAGCGCGACGAGACCCAGTCTCTCGCGCCGCTGGTTCAGCCCATGGCGGATCTGCTGGGGCATGAGGTGGCCTTCGCCGCCGATTGCATCGGGCCGGACGCCGAAAAGGCCGTGGCCGCGCTGCCGGCCGGCGGTGTCATCATTCTGGAGAACACCCGTTTCCATCCGGGTGAGGAAAAGAATGAGCTGGATTATATCGCGGCGCTCGCGCGCCTCGGTGATCTCTATGTGAACGACTCCTTCTCCACCGCCCACCGCGCCCATGCCTCCACCGAGGGGCTGGCCCATGTGCTGCCGGCCTTTGCCGGCCGCGCCATGCAGGGTGAGCTGGATGCGCTGAACCACGCGCTGGAAGAGCCCGAGCGGCCGGTCATGGCAGTGGTCGGCGGCGCCAAGGTCTCCACCAAGCTGGAGCTGCTGGGCAATCTGGTGCACAAGGTGAATGTGCTGGTGATTGCCGGTGGCATGGCCAACACCTTCCTTGCCGCCATGGGCCATACCGTTGGCAAGTCCCTGTGCGAGCGGGAGATGGGTGAGACCGCGCGCGATATTCTCAAGGAAGCCGAGAAGGCGGGCTGCGAGATCGTGCTGCCGGTGGATGCCGTTGTCGCGAAGGAATTCAGGGCCAATGCCCCCAGCCGCACCATCGATGTGGATCATGTGGCCGAGGACGAGATGATTCTCGACGCCGGCCCACGCACCATCGAACTGGTGGAGCGCAAGCTCGCCGGGGCGAAGACTGTGGTGTGGAACGGCCCGTTCGGCGCCTTCGAGCTGACCCCGTTCGATGCGGCAACCGTTGCGGTTGCGCAGGAGGCGGGTCGCCTCACCAGGGCTGGAAAGCTGCTTTCCGTGGCGGGCGGCGGCGATACGGTCGCGGCGCTCAACCACGCCCGCGCGGCTGATGATTTCTCCTATGTCTCCACGGCTGGCGGCGCTTTCCTCGAATGGCTCGAGGGCAAGTCCCTGCCCGGCGTGGAAGCGCTGCGTCCCAACACCGCCGGCAAGGCCGCCGCGGTTTCTGCTTGATCTGCCGCGCCGCGGCATAACCCAAGGATGATTGCACATGAGCGCTGCTGAACTCGACGCAAATGCGCAGAAGATGGTGGCTGAAGGCAAGGGCATTCTGGCAGCTGACGAAAGCTCCGCCACTATCAAGAAGCGTTTCGACGCCATCAATGTGGAATCCACCGAGAACAACCGCCGCGATTATCGCGAGCTGCTGTTCCGTTCCACCGAGGCGATGAAGAACTATATCTCCGGCGTGATCCTCTATGACGAGACCATCCGCCAGAAGGCCGCCGACGGCACCCCGCTGGTGCAGCTCATTGCCGAAAGCGGCGCGCTGCCCGGCATCAAGGTGGATACCGGCGCCAAGCCCCTGCCCTTCTGCCCCGGTGAGACCATCACCGAGGGTCTGGATGGCCTCGCCGGCCGCCTGAAGGAATATTATGATCTCGGCGCGCGTTTTGCGAAGTGGCGTGCGGTGATCGATATTGGCGCGGGCATTCCCTCCCGCACCGCGATCGAGACCAATGCCTCCGCCCTCGCCCGCTATGCGGCGCTGTGCCAGGAAGCCAGGATCGTTCCGATCGTCGAGCCGGAAGTTCTCATGGATGGCGATCACACCATCGATCGCTGCTATGAAGTGACCGAGGCCGTGCTGAACGAGGTGTTCAACCAGCTCTATGTCCAGCGCGTGCGCCTTGAGGGCATGGTGCTGAAGCCGAACATGATCGTGCCTGGCAAGAAGTCCGGCCAGAAGGCTTCCGTGCAGGAGGTGGCCGAGAAGACCGTGCGCGTGCTCAAGAGCACCGTTCCGGCGGCTGTGCCCGGCATCGCCTTCCTCTCCGGCGGCCAGTCGGATGAAGAGGCCACCGCGCATCTCGATGCCATGGTGAAGCTCGGCAACCTGCCGTGGGCGCTCACCTATTCCTATGGCCGCGCCCTTCAGGCCGCGCCGCAGAAGGCATGGGCCGGCAAGGCGGAAAATGTGGCGGCTGCCCAGGCGGCCTTCACGCACCGCGCCCGCATGAACTCCCTGGCTTCCCGCGGCCTGTGGTCGGCGGAAGAGGAAAAGAAGGTGGCCTGAGCCATTTTCCCACATGCATATGGAAGAAGGGCTGGCTTTTGCCGGCCCTTTTTCATTGGCACAACATGGCGCGCCATGCCACGAACCGTGAAGGCCATCTGGATTTCAACGGCTTCCATGCGTATTTCAGGAGCAACTGGTTTCCTGCGGCCAGCACCACCTGCATGGCCCCGGCCCTGCACCTGGTGCAGCATGTGCGGCCCGCCCCTCAAATTGCCCGTTTTCGGGCAGATGGATGCTCCATGTCCGAAATTGAACTGCCCCCGTCCCGCCTGACCCTGATCCTCGAAGCAAGCCCTGCGCTGAAGGTGGAGGATGTGCAGGCGCGCGTCAGCGCCGGAGATGTGGCCGCCCTCATCCTCACCACGGATGGCGCGGCCCTGCCGGCCCTGCCCCATCTGCGCGCTCTGGCGGCGCCCGCCCAGCACAATGATACTGCCGTTCTGATCTGCGATGATGCGAACATGGCCCGCAAGGCCGGGCTGGATGGCGTGCATGTGAGCGATGCCACCCCTTCCCCGCTCAAGGCCGCGCTTTCTGCGCTGAAGCCTGATTCCATTGTGGGCGCGGGCGGGCTCATGGAGCGTCACTCCTCGATGGAGGCGGGCGAGAGCGGCGCGGATTACGTGATGTTCGGCGCCCTTGCCCCGGCGGAGGAGGATACCGGCCGCATCCGGGCCATGGTTGGCTGGTGGGCGGAATTGTGTGAGGTGCCCTGCATCGGCGTCGCCACAGCAATTGAAGAAGTTGAGGAACTGGCCCGGCTCGGCGCGGATTTCATCGCCCTGCCGGCCCGCCTGACCGCTGGCCCGCAAGGCCCCCAGGAGGTGGCCAGAGCCCAGAAGCTGCTGGAGCAGGGCCATGCCGCGCGGCTGGAAGCGCTGACCCTCGCTTTGGCCCAATCGGAACCGAACTGACAGGAAAGAGTGATGCGGCTTTCTGTTCTGCAAACGCCCCTGCTGCGCGCGCCTTTTCTGGGGCTTGCGCTTTCCGGCCTGCTGCTTCTGCCCGCCCCGGCGGATGCGGCCCCGAGGGAAGATGCGCAGAAGCAGACACAGGGCAAGGCCAGGGGCAAGCAGGCCCCGGAGAAGGCGAAGCCCGATGCCGCACAGGCCCAGCCCCGCCCCAATCCCTATCCGCAGGAAGATACGCCCGGCGCCAAAGGCGATGTCGCCTATGGCGCCTATCAGCGCGGCTTCTACCGCACCGCCTATCGCGCCGCGCTCAAGCAGGCGGAGGAAAGCGGCAATGTCCCGGCCATGGTGCTGCTGGGCGAGCTGTATCAGCGCGGGCTCGGTGCGCCCGCCAGCCCGGCGAAGGCCGCCGAATGGTATCGCAAGGCCGCTGACAAGGGGTCTGTCGATGCGCAGTTTGCCCTGGCCCTGCAATATCTTGCGGGAGACGGGGTGAAAGAGGATGAAGAGACCGCCGCAAAACTGTTTCGGCAGGCGGCGGAGAGCGGACACGGCCCGGCGGCCTATAATCTGGGCCTGCTCTATATGCAGGGGCGCAAGATGCCGGAAAGCCGGACAGAGGCGGCGCGCTGGTTCCGCCTTGCTGCGGAAAAGGATGTCGAGGACGCGCAATATGCCCTCGCCGTGCTGCTGAAGGAAGGCGAGGACGTGCCGCAGGATCTGCCCGGGGCGGTGCGGCTGCTGCAACAGGCCGCGGATCACGGCCATATCACCGCCCAGCTTGAGCTGGCCATCATGCAGTTCAATGGCAACGGCATGGAAAAGAATGAGGCGGCAGCGGCCACCCTGTTCCGCAAGGCCGCGCTGGCCGGCAATGTGATTGCCCAGAACCGCTATGCCCGCCTGCTTTCGGCCGGACGCGGCACCCTGCAGGACAAGGTGCAGGCCAGCGCCTGGCATCTCATGGCCAGAGGACGCGGGCTGGGCGACCCCTATCTCGATGACGTGATGGACAGCCTTTCCGAAGCAGACCGCAAGCAGGCCGAGGCGCTGGCGCAAAAGTGGCGCGCGGGTGAAAGGGCGGTGCAATAGGCCCCGCTCTTTCACCCTGCATGCCTGCCCTCTTCCGCAATGGCCTTGACGACGGCGCATCGGGCGGGCACACGTCGGCGCAATACATCCTTTCCACGGAAACCACAGGTGCCGGGGCGATTCGTCGTCGCGTTTCTGAGTCCCCCACTCAGGACAGCCGGTGCTGCTTTTTCGGATAGTGCTCATGATCCGCTCGCCGCTAATGACTGTCATGGTCCAGGCCGTCCGCAAGGCCGGCCGCGCCCTCATCCGCGATTTTGGCGAGGTGGAGCAGCTCCAGATCTCGCGCAAGGGTCCGGCGGATTTCGTCTCCGCCGCGGATCGCAAGTCCGAGGAGATTCTCTACACCGAGCTTTCGCGCGCCCGCCCCGCCTACAGCTTCCTGATGGAAGAGCGCGGCCCGGTGGAGGGCTCGGACCCGGATAACCAGTGGGTGGTGGACCCGCTGGATGGCACCACCAATTTCCTGCATGGCATTCCCATGTTCGCCGTTTCCGTGGGCCTTGTCCGCAATGGCGAGCCTTATGCCGGCGCCATCTACAACCCCATTGCCGATGAGCTGTTCATTGCCGAACGCGGCGCGGGGGCCTTCCTGAATGACCGTCGCCTGCGTGTCGCCGCCCGCCTGAAACTGGCTGATTGCGTGGTGTGCTGCGGCCTGCCCCATATGGGCCGGGGTGATCATGCCGAGTTCAACCGCGAACTGCGCGTGGTGCAGCAGCAGGTGGCGGGCTTGCGTCGCACCGGTTCTGCCGCGCTGGATCTGGCCTGGGTGGGCGCGGGGCGTTTCGATGCCTTCTGGGAGCGCAATCTCGCCCCCTGGGACATGGCGGCCGGGCTGGCGATCGTGCGGGAGGCTGGCGGCTTCGTTTCCGATATGAACGGTCGCGACAAGATGCTGCAGAATGGTGATGTGCTGGCTGGCAACGAGAATATTCATCGCGATCTGCTGCGTCTGATGAAAAGCATCGCCTGACCCTGCTCCGGTCGATCCGCGCCAAAACTCTCCTTGGGCCGGCCCTTCGGCCCGGGGAAGGACGAGGCCGGCCCGTTTCACATCATGCACGGGCATCAGGCGGCCCAATGGTCTTTCCGGCCCCTGCGCGCATCTGGCGGGCACATGGGCGGAGCTTCGCCGGGTGATCCCTCCCCGGCATCATTCTTGTCGATCCATGAGAATGCCATCTGGAAATATCGTTTCCAGTGCCGTATAGGAGCCTTCCGCCTTCCCCGCGCCATGCGTGGTGAACGGCCTTTGCGGGCGTGGCGGAACTGGTAGACGCAGCGGACTCAAAATCCGCCGTTGGCAACAACTTGTCGGTTCGAGTCCGACCGCCCGCACCATATTTCCTTCAAGACATCCAATGCCAATGCGCGAACACATCGCGCGCCGGCTCCCTTCTGCATGCGGGCGCAGCCAGAGCGGGGCTGGAAAAACGCGGCACCGGTCAAGGAAACCGCCCCCTGCCACAGCCTGTTGCAGCACAACCTGTTGCAGGCGGCAGGCGGCGTTTTGTGCGCCCTTCACCTCATCTCCATCGGCTCCCCGTTGCCTCCACCCGCCGAGAAGATATTGCAAACGATTATCAGTCCCCTTAAAGATAGGATGTTAGGATGAAATAAAGGGGTGTTCCATGTCCCACGAATTCCGCCTCCATGACATCAGCGATTTCCCGCTTGTCCGGTTTGATGCGACCGCGATGTATGAGGGCTATGGCGCTGTCTGGTGCACCGAAATGGAGGCGCTGATCGCACGAGATGCGCCCTTCGTGCTGGTGTATCGCGCCACCGAAGATGAAGAGACGCATGAGGACCGCAAGACGCGGGGCATATGGATGAAGGCCAACAAGAACGCTCTGGCCGAAAAATGCCGGGCCTTCATCATCATCGAGCCGGATGCCGGGCGCCGCGCCGAAATGGAGGCGATGTTCCCGAACCTTGTGCGCGCCTTTGGCACCCCGCAGGCTGCACGCGCCACGCGGGAAGAGGCGGAGACGCTGGGCCGGCATGTGCTTGCGGGCGGCAGCCTGAATGACGCCGCCTGAATGGGGTGAGGCCCCGATCAGCCCGCCAGGGCCGTGATCAGGGGCATGATCACCGCCCTTGCGGCACTGGCCGCGCCGTCCCCATCCTTGCGGTCAATCGCATCCACAATCGCCGCATGGGCCGCAAGCCCCGGCTCCGGCAGGTCCTTTTCCCCCAGCGCTGCAAGGGAGTTGTGACGCACGCTGCCGGAGAAATAGCGATACAGCTCGGTAAGAGCGGTGTTTCCGGAGATTTTCGCGATGGCATTGTGAAAGGCGAGATCCGCATCCACAAAGGCTTCGGGGGTGGCGGAATCCGCCTGTTCGCCCCGCTCTTCCAGCAGGCGGCGCAGCAGCGCCACATCAGCCTTGCCGCGATTGGCGGCCGCGAGCCGGGCGGCTTCCGTCTCCAGCATGGCGCGCAGCTCAAAATGGTCCCGCAGGCTGGAACGGCTGACCCGGCGCATGATCTCCGCAGGATCGATGCTGGAGCGCACATAGGTGCCATCGCCCTGACGCACCTCAAGCACATGCGCATGGGAAAGAACGCGGATCGCCTCACGCACTGTATTGCGACCAACATGAAGCATGTCGGCCAGCTCCTGTTCCTTCGGAATGCGCGTACCGACCTTCCACGCCCCACTCTCCACCTGTGCGCGGAGCAGCTCGATCGTGGATTCAACAAGGGAGCGGCGGGGCGCCTGGGGGAGCTGGAGGGTGGTCATGCCGGGTGCCTAGCACAAAGACAGGGATGATCCCACCTTTGCCACATCCCCGCTCCAGCCGGCAACCGGAGCCGGCGCTTCGGCTGGCCCAACGCACCGGAACAGCTCCTGAAAGCATTTCGCCAGCCACATGGGCTGGCGAAACTTCAGTCTTGCGCTTCATCCGGCAGGGCCGGCTTCTCACGAGAAGGTAATGATGAACTCGCGCACACCGGAGGCGATGAACTGCACCGCCACGCAGGTGAGCAGGAAGCCCATGATCTTGGTCACGGCCTGAATGCCGTGCTCACCCAGAAATTTCGCCAGCCAGTTGGCGGAGATGAGGGCAAGGAAGGCGATGGCGATGGTGATGAAGATGCCGGCCAGAACCACCACATAGCCCACCATCTGGTGTGCTTGCGGGATCTGCGAGCCATAGCTCATCACCACCGCAATGGAGCCCGGCCCGGCAAGGCTGGGCATGGCGAGGGGCGAGAAGGAAAAATCGATCTCAGCCTGCTTGATCTCGGCCGGATCGGATTCAACCGATGCCTCCTCACCCTCACCGGAGAAAAGCATGCGGAAAGCCAGCACCAGAATGATGAGGCCACCGGCGATGCGGATACCGGCAAGAGAAATGCCGAACAGCGAGATGATGCCGTTTCCCATGAAGAGAAAGGCGGCAAGAATGGCATAGGCATAAAGGCAGGCGCGCAAAGCCTGCTGGCGCTTGTGGTGCGCCGACATTCTCTTTGTGAGCGCCAGAAAGAGCGGCACTGTGCTCAAAGGGTTCATGATTGGCAAAAGGCCAATCGCGACGAGCGGGATATATTTCACCGCAAGGGCAAATGTGTCCATGACTATTGCCTAGCAAAGCCCGGCGCAGAGTGGAACCCCTATGTGGCCATCCCGCGGGGCGCGTTGCTCCCCCGGCCGCGACCGGCCGGGGGATGGTTTGCATCAGCGGCCAGAGCCTGCCTGCGCTTCCTTGCGGCGGATGAAGAAATAGGCCACCGCCAGAAGCACGAACCACACGGGCGTGACCATCATCGCCATTGCCGTATCGGGCTGCTGCGTCAACGCCCACAGGACAAAGGCGAAGAAGGCGAACACCATGACGGCGGCGGCGCGGCCGCCCGGCATCTTGAAGTTGGACTGCTCATGCAGATCCGGGCGCTTGCGGCGATACTGGATGTAGGAAGCCAGAATGATCGACCACACGAAGATGAACAGCAGGGCTGAAACGGTGGTCACCATCGTGAAGGCCCCGATGATGCTCTGCCCGGCATAGAGCAGCACCACGCCCGCCAGCAGGAAGATGCAGGAGAACATCAGCGCGTTCACCGGCACCTTGCGGCGGCTCAGCTTCTGGAAGGCCTGTGGCGCGAAATGGGATGTGGCGAGGCCGAACACCATGCGCGAGGTGGAATAGATACCGGAGTTGGCGCTGGAGGCGGCGGAGGTGAGCACCACGAAATTCACCACATGGGCCGCGATGCCAAGGCCGCTGAGGGCGAACATGGCCACGAAGGGGCTGCTGCCCGGGTCCACCTGGTTCCACGGAATGACCGTGATGATGACGAACAGGGCGCCCACATAGAACACCACGATACGGATCGGGATGGAGTTCACCGCGCGCGGCAGGTTCACCTTCGGGTCCTTGGTTTCAGCAGCCGCGGTGCCGACCAGCTCGATGCCCACGAAAGCGAACACCGCGATCTGGAAGCCGGCGACAAAGCCATAGAAGCCATTGGGGAAGAAGCCGCCATAGGCCCACAGATGGGAGACGGACGCCTGGGTGCCATTGGGCAGGGTGAAGCCGGTGGACAGCATGAACACGCCGGCAATGATGAGCGCCACAATGGCGATGATCTTGATGAGGGCGAACCAGAACTCGATCTCGCCGAAATTGCGCACGCTCGGCAGGTTCAGCGCCAGCAGCACCACGATGAGGCCAAGGGCCGGAATCCAAAGCGCCAGTTCCGGGAACCAGAAGGAGACATATCCGGCAACCGCGACCACATCGGCGATACCGGTCACGATCCAGCACAGCCAGTAAGTCCAGCCGGTGAAGAACTGTGCCCAGGGGCCCAGATAATCGCCCGCGAAATCTGCGAAGGAACGATATTCAAGATTGGACAGCAGAACCTCGCCCAGCGCGCGCATGACGAAGAACAGCATGAAACCAATAATGGCGTAGACGAGCAGAATCGAGGGGCCCGCTAGTGAAATGGTTTTGCCGGAGCCCATGAACAGGCCCGTGCCAATGGCGCCGCCAATTGCGATCAACTGCAGATGACGATTTGACAGGCTCCGCGCAAGATGCGGATCTTCATGTTGAACGGGAGCTGGCTCCTGCGGCCGGGATTGACTCATGTTTGCCCCATATCCTGAATAGACGTCACGCATCTTTTACGACAGTACTGCGGCACAGTGCGAGCAGGAATTGCTGAAGAAAAAGCCCCTGAACGTGGCGCATCCCCTCAAGCCGGCCTGTCACAACGGGCGTCACGATATTCTACAAGACAGATGCGGGTTCATCCGCGCAGGTGATGGAGCAAGAGTGTGGCTGTCCAACCCGTTGTCAAATATCCAGATTCCCGCCTGCGCACCCCGGCGCAAAGGGTCACAGACTTTGATGCGGGCCTCCAGGATCTGGCGGGCGATCTTCTCGAAACCCTGCGCGCCATACCCGCCATAGGTATAACAGGCCCCCATATCGGCGTGCTGCGGCGGATCGTGGTTCTGGCGCTGCCGGATGAGGAAAAAGTGCGCGTTTATGTCAATCCGCACATCATCTGGCAGTCTGAGGACAAGATCCGCCATGTGGAAGGCAGCATTTCCCTGCCCGGCGTTTCGGAAGAGGTGGAGCGCCATGCGCGGGTCAAGGTCGCGTATCAGGACCTTGAAGGCGTGGCGCAGACCGAGGAAGCCGATGGTTTTCTTGCCGTGTGCCACCAGCATGAGATTGACCAGCTCGATGGCCTGTTCTGGCTGCAAAGGCTTTCGCGCCTCAAGCGGGAGCGCCTTCTCAAGCGCCATGAAAAGGCGCTGCGCCAGCTGGCGGATACAGATGCCGCGTCACCTCGCCTCCCTGAGAAAGGCTGAGACTGGCTCCAGACCCTGCAACCATGGAGCGGCAATGCAGCGCCCGCAGATCTGCCCTCGCCCTGCCGGGTCATGAGGCGGGCCCAGCCAAGTTGACTTTAGGGAAAGTCTTTTCCCGAAGGTGCGTTTTCCTGTGAAACCCGATGCAGAACCTGCTCCGCCGCCCTTTTTCCTGTCCTGATTTTGCCGACCATTCATAAATATTGCGCAGACCTGCCGGATTTGGCAGGAATCAGGCAGATATTCTGCAAGATCCCGAGTCGGCAAGCTCTGCCCTGAACGCGTGTCCGCCCGGCTTTCTGAACCGCCCGATGGAGCAGGCTGGTGTCATTTCTCACACGGCTTCGCCTTTTCCGCCCCACTTTGGCGGGCGCAACCCTGCGCAACCAGTCACTGGCCTGCCTTGGCGCGTGTATCGGTATTGTGCTCTCCGCGGCCGTTGGCGGGCTGAGTGCGCTGGACCCGCTGCATCTCATGTGGATCGTGCCGCCCATGGGCGCTTCGGCGGTTCTGCTGTTCGTGGTGCCGGCAAGCCCCATGGCGCAACCCTGGCCCACCATTGGCGGCAATGTCATCTCCGCCATGATCGGCGTGGCCTTTGCCCATCACATGCCCCTCTCCGCGCTGTCGGCGGGCCTTGCCGTCACCTGCGCCATCGGGGCCATGTCCCTGTTGCGGTGCCTGCATCCTCCGGGTGGGGCGGCGGCGCTTGTGGGGCTGTTTGCAGGGGCCTCCTCCAGCTATGTATTCCCCCTCGTGCCCGTGGGCCTCAATGCTGTCGTGCTGGTGGCCTGCGCCTGGCTGTTTCATCGCCTGTGCGGGCAGAACTATCCCAACCGGCCGGTTGCCGCGCCCGCCACGGGCATCGACAGGGACAGGCCCTGGACCTTCAGCCGGAAGGATATGGCGGCCGCCCTCGAAGAGGTGGGTGAAGCGTTCGATATCGATGCCGATGACCTGACCGGCCTGCTGCGCCGGGTGGAACAGAAGGCGCTGGCCCGCTCCTACAACCAGCTCATCTGTGCCGATCTCATGACGCATGGTGTCTTTTCAGTGCGCGCATCGGACCCGCCTGAAACGGCCCGCACCCTTCTGGTGGACAAGGATGTGCGCCGCCTGCCGGTTCTGGATGACGAAGGCCGCATCATCGGCGCCATCGGCCTGCGCGAGCTTGTCCGGGCCGCCACGCGGGTGGAGGAGCTGATGTCCCCCGCGAGCATCGCCTTGCCGGATGACCCGGCCTTCGATCTGCTGGACCGCTATGCCTCGCGCCGGGTGCACACCGTGTTCATCGTGGATTCGGAACGCCGCCCCACCGGCGTGGTGACCGAGGCGGACTGGCTGGCAATCCTGACCCGCGGCCTGTCCTGACCTTTACCCCGCCTCCATCACCCGGTTCCGCCCCGCTGTCTTGGCGGCATACATGGCCGCATCCGCATCCTTCAGCAAGGCGGCAGGAGAAAGGCTTGCCGGTGGCGTGGTGGAGGCCACACCGATACTGACCGTGACAGGCGCCATCTCCACCATCAGGCTGGGCGTCATCTGCTCCACTTCGGCCCGGATTCTCTCGGCGATCCGGCGGGCCGCCTCCAGCCCCGCACCCGGCAGAAGCACGATGAACTCCTCGCCGCCATAACGGGTCGGCAGGTCCATCTTGCCCCGGCATAACCGGCTGATCGTCTGCCCCACCCGAAACAGCACCTCATCGCCAACGGAATGGCCATGACGATCATTCACCGCCTTGAAGTGATCGATATCGATCATCAGAACGGACAAGGGATGGCGGTCCCGCACCGCCCGGCTCATTTCCTGGGAGAGGGCCGCATCCATCGCGCGCCGGTTGGGCAGGCCGGTCAGCCCGTCCGTAATGGCGATACTCTTCATATAGGCCTGCATCTTCTGGCTTTTGCCCAAAGCCCGGCGCAAGGCCACGAACAACACGATGATCAAGGCGCCATCCACCAGCACCAGCAGCAGGTTGATGAGGCTCTGGACCCTCCACTCGCCCAGAATCTCCTCTGTCGAAATGCCGACGGACAGGATCAGGGGAAACTGGCCGATACGGCTGGTCACATAATAGCGCTCCACCCCATCAGCGGGCGAGGTCATGATGAAGGGCTGGCGCGGCTCCTCCATCATGCGGTGAAACAGCGGGGAGCTGGCAAAATCAGGGTCTGGCCCGGACATCCGGCCCTGCAGCTGGGTGGCCAGAACGACGCCATCCATATTGAAAATGCGCATCGAGCTCTCCGGCCCCAGATCCACTTCCGAGAAGAGCGCATTGAAATAGGCCGTGCTCAGGCCCGCGGCGGCAACACCCAGAAGATCGCCATCGGGCGCACTCATGCGCCGGCTCATCACCACCATCTCCTCTTCCCCGCGCAGGCGGGACTTGAAAGGACGGCTGATATAGAGATCGTTGTTCGGGGTCTTGTGGACGAGGAAATAGTCGCGATCAGAGAAATTCTCGGTGCGGGGCGTGCCTGAACGGGAATCGAACCGGATATTGCCATATTTGTCCAGCGCCAGCAGCGAGCCCATATAGCGCGCCCCGTCCGCCCGGTCGAACAGCAGCATATGGCGCACACTGTCCGGCAGCGTCTCCAGCCCCGCAAGGGTAATGGTCTTCTGCAGGCCCGTGAGGGTCAGGTCAAACACATTGAGATTGCGCAGGATCTGGGCACCCAGGGTCTGGAGCGCATTGTCGGCCGCGCGGGCCGCTATGGTCCATGTTGCCTGATAGGAGCGATAGATCGAGATCCCCTGCACCACCAGCATGCCGGTGACCAGAACAGTCACGAGGATAAACAGGCCAGACCCGTGAACAAGGCGCTGCCAGGCATGTTTCATTCGGGCTCAGCCCCTTGTCCTCGTGATTGAGCGAAGAGGCATCCTCGGCCCCGGTCCGGCTTACCGCAGATGATGCGGGGCAAGATCCTTTTGTCATACTACAAAATCAGCCGGAGAATATGCCTCGCCAAGCTGATATTGTGGATGATGCTCAGGCCCGCAGGGCGGCCGCTGGAGGCTGCCTGTAGGCCAACCAGGCCGGGATGAGGGCGATGAGCGCGGCCACCGCCAGCAATATGCCCGCAAAGCCGATATCGCTGCCCTCCAGCGTCACCGGCAACTCCACACCGCTCTGCCCGGTGAAGATGGAAGCCGCCATGCGCGCGCCCAGATAACCGAGTCCCACGCCCAGCATCACCCCCAGCCCGATCAGCAGCAGCAGCTCGATCCATACCACACCGAAAATGGTCCATCGCGGTGCCCCGAGCGCGCGCAGCACACCGATCTGCCGGCGGCGCTGGGACAGATGCACGACGCAGACCAGCACCACCGCGGCACCCACGAGAATCTGCGTCCCTGTCGCGATCATGGTCAGCACCAGCCGCGCGTCTCCAAGCGTCGCATAGAGGCGGGTGAGCACTTCGGCCGGAAAGACGCCGAGAGTGGTCTGGGTGCGATAGTGCTGGCGGAGCTGATAGGCATTGGCGATGGACTTCGGCTTGACGATGATGGCCGGCACCCCGGCCATATCATCCGCCCATGGCGGCCCCAGATGCGGCGGGGCCAGTGCACGGGACGCCTCATGATCATGGTCGTGGTCATGATCATGGTTGTGGTCATGGTCGTGGTCATGGCCGGCATGATCATGGACCGAATGATCTTGCACGGGATGGGCCTGGGCGGGGGAATGCGGCTCGGCACCATCATGCGCCATGTGCTCATGCTCTCCATGACCCTCCCCGGCATGCGCATGCCCGGCCTCTTGATGTCCCCCGGGCAGGCCATGGATGGACCATACGGTCTCGATCGGCACGAAGATCGCCCGGTCCCACGGCGTGCCGGTGCGGGCGAGGCGGCCAGTAATCACATAGGCGGCCTCCTCATGCACATGCCCGCCCTCACCCGGCTTGCCATGCACGGGCTGCACCGTATCTCCCAGCGGCAGATCGACCAGCGCGCCGATCACAGCATCGCGCGGCCCTTCCAACCCCCGCCCCTCGGCCAATGGCTTGCGCCCCTTGTCGGTGAGAAATTCCTGGGTGGTGCCGATGATCGGCATGTCCCGGTAGGAATCCCCGAAACCCACGGGCGCGGCCCATTCCACCCGCGGGTCCTGCGAAAGGGTTTTGAGCACATGCCCGGGCAGCAGGGTGAGCGGGGCCGGCTGGAGGAACACCGCGCTCAGGACGAGCTGCGTCTCGCTGCCCGCCGCGCCGATGATGAGATCGAACCTGTCCGCCGCCCGCGCACTGCCCACCCGCAAGGCGCGCTCCTGCATGGTGACCGCCACGCCAAGCGCCGTTGCAAAGGCGATGAGCAGGACAATGACCAGAGCGCCGGCCCACAGGCGACGCAGGTCCGCCACGATGAAGCGCATGGGGATCATGGCATTTCCGGCATCTGTGAGTGAACGGGGGGAGAGGCTGGCGCGGCAGGGGTGATGTCCTCGAGAGTGCCGCCGGTCAGGCGTAACTGGCGGTCCATGCGCGCGGCAAGGCGCAGGTCATGGGTCACCGCGATCAGCGTGGCCCCCGCTTCCCGCGCCAGTTCCAGCAACAGGTCCGCCACCACCGCTCCGCTGGCCTCATCCAGACTGGCGGTCGGCTCATCGGCAATCAGGATATCCGGCCGGGCCAGCAGGGCGCGGGCCACGGCGACACGCTGCATTTCCCCGCGCGACATGGTCTCGACAGACTGGTCATGCTTGTGCAGGCCCACCCGCTCCAGCAAGGCACGGGCACGCCCGCGCGTTTCGGCAGGCAGGCGCAGCGTATGGAAACGCGCCGGCAGCAGCACATTCTCAAGGGCACTGAGGCCGGAGAACAGGTGAAAATCCTGCATCACGAGGCCGATATGCCGTGCCCGCCAGCGATCCCGGCCCGCTTCCGGCAGGGCCGATATGATCTCCCCGTCCCAGCGCACGAGACCTTCATCAGGCTGTTCCAGCCCGGTCAGCATGTTGAGCAATGTGGTCTTGCCGGAACCGGATGGCCCGGTGATCGCAACCCTCTCGCCAGAAGCGATGGACAGATGCGCAATATCCAGCACCTGCGCACCGAGGCCGGGATAGGTAACCCGCAGGTTTTCAAGTGTGAGCTCCGCCATGGCTTCACGCCTGCCAGAAACGGGCATTGGCCAGACGCACAAGACTGACGAAGCCGGTTTCAGGATCTGTCCAGGAGCCGACCTCCAGCATCCCTTCCACGGTGATGCGCGCATTATACTGCACGAAGGTCTGCCGGTGGGTCAGGTAAACCACGACGATATCTTCCGGCCAGTCTGCATCGGAAGAGCAGAACGGGCAGATGGACAAGGGCGTGGAGGAGAGCACGAAGAACTGCGCTTCCGCCTTCAGCGGCGGGGCCATGAAACCGTCCATGCGCACCTTCTGCCCCTTCAGCCTTTCCAGCTTTTCGGAAAAGGTAAGGCCGAGAGGGCTGATCTTGCCATACAGCTCATCAAACTCCAGCTCCGGCAGCGCGGCGCGGGCGGGCCGCACTGCGGGAAATGGCAAAGCGATGAGGCTGACCGAGGCAAGGCCCGCCGCGGCAAGAATGCGCCGGCGGCTGAGGGGCCGGGCATTGAGCATCATGTCTGTCTCCGGTTTCCTGAAGAATGAGGCGGGGCAGCCATGCGCCCCGCCTCCATCCGCTGGTCAGTCGATCTTGGCCTTGCCGAGCGAGAAGGCATCGGCGAGGACGAAGAACACATCGGAATTTTCCATATAGCCGCGCAGCCTGTCGGAACCGGGGCCCTGCGCCTGCAGCACCACATCATCCACCGCATGCACGCCGGTATCTTCCGAGCGCGGGATATTGCCGATGCGCAGCACCGCGCCGGGCACATCCTTGTAGGCCTCATTGGCCACATACTCGCCCTTCTCGTTCTTCACGGCCGGCACGAAGGTGCCGTCCATCTTCGGGCGGAAGGTCTCGTAATAATCCGGGTAATTGTTGGAGAAGACCGCAAGGCGGCGGCTCACATTCACCGTATCGGGATAGCCGTCACCATTGCTGTCGACATAATTGGGGAAGCCGCCGGCCTGATAGGTGCCCACCTTCTCGCGCATGGGGGAGGACTTCTCGATGGTCCCCGCTCCGGTCACCTGCGCGTTCTCGCTCAGCTCCAGCACCTCGGTGCCGGGCTTGTCATCATCGATGGTCCCGATGATGGACACGCCGTGCGTATGGTCGGCGGTGACGATGATCAGCGTATCGGGATGCTTGCGGGCGAACTCCTGCGCAATGCCCACCGCCTTGTCGAAGGTGATGGTCTCGATCATCGCGCGGTCCCAGTCGAGCGGGTGCTCATATTTGTCGATGAGCGCGCCTTCCACCATGAGGAAGAAGCCCTCGTCATTCTTTTCCAGCACATTGAGGGCGGCGGTCATCATCTCCGGCAGGCTGGGCTGGTTGGGGAATTTCTTCGCATCCCCCACACCCAGCTTCATGTTGAGCGTGCCTTCCATGTTGCCGGTGGTGAACAGGCCGAGAATCTTGCCGGAATTGGTTTCAGCCGCGGCCTTGGCCAGCTCCATCTTGTCGGTTGCGATGGCATAGCCCTCGTCGCGGAACTTCGCGACATAGTCCACATCATCCTTGCGCTTGGAGCCGGGCGTGCCCTGCGGCAGGAAATAGGCCGAGCCACCCCCCAGAATGACATCGGGCTGCACCTCGAACATCATGCCAGTGATTTCCGCCTTGTCGGCGCGCCGACGGGTGTGGGCAACCACGGCAGCCGGGGTGGCATCCTGCAGCTCGGCGTTGGAAACGATGCCGATGGCCTTGCCCGGCGCCATGCGGCGGATCACTTCGGCAATGGTTTCCTGCCGCGGCTGGTCGAGCGAGCTTTTCGCGCGGGAGGCATAGACGCCCAGCGCATTCACCGCGGACTTCTGCCCGGTCATATAGGCCGACATGGTGTTGGCGCTGTCCGCGGCGATGGAATCGGTGGAGGAGGTGCCGAT
The DNA here is from genome assembly GCF_052491725.1 of Haloleucobacter ellipsoideus. Classification (NCBI taxonomy): domain Bacteria; kingdom Pseudomonadati; phylum Pseudomonadota; class Alphaproteobacteria; order Hyphomicrobiales; family Xanthobacteraceae; genus Haloleucobacter; species Haloleucobacter ellipsoideus. Next base: position 40,469 of record NZ_JBQWAR010000018.1, on the reverse strand, counting down.
GAACGCCATGACAGGCATGGTGTCCATGTTCAGCTTGCCATTGGCCTTGCCCTCGGTATTGCCCTTGGACATGATCCGCGCGCCGGTGCGCATGGAGACGGTCATGCCATCACCAATGAGGAAGATGATGTTCTTCGCGCTGGCCTGCTTTGGCGTGCCCAGCACCTGCCAGGTCACACTCTGGCGATAGGTCTTGCCATCCGCGCCCTTGCCTTCGGCCACCACCTCATAGGTGCCGGGCGCCTCGATGGAGACCCCCTTGAGGACCAGTGACGAGCCGTCCTTGTCATTTTCATTGCGGATGTAAACGGGCTTTTGCGTGAAGAGGTCGCCATAGGGCTTGCCGCCCACTGTCAGCCGGATATCGCCCTGGCTGATGATGGCCGGGAACTCGACCTTCAGATCGAACGTGCCGCCGGAAAGCAGGGTTGCGCGATTGATGGGATAGATCCGCGTGCCCGCGCCGCCATCATATTCCAGCGCCCGGGCCGCAGCGCCGGGCTGGGCCTGGGCGAAGGCCGGGACAGGAATAAGGGCGGTCGTTACAGCAAGCGCGACGCCTGCCAGCCAGAAGTGACGCATGATGGCTGCCTTGTGCATATCTCGCAAAAGAACCATTCAGGGAATTCCTTCCCTGAAGATGCGGCACACCATAGGCAGGTCATATGTCAGCGCGGTAACAGTCCCGCGCCGCGCTCCCGAAGGGCATCTGCGCCACGCCGCGAACCGTGGCATGGCGCAGGAAAAGGCTCAGTGCTGGAGGATCTTCTGCAGGAAGTCCTTGGTGCGGGGCTGGCGCGCCTCGCTGTTGCCGAAGAACTCCTCTCTGGAGCAGTCCTCAAGGATCTTGCCGCCTACATCCATGAAGATGACCCGGTCGCTGACCTTCTTGGCGAAGCCCATTTCATGGGTCACCACCATCATGGTCATGCCCTCCTTGGCCAGGTTCACCATCACATCCAGCACTTCACCCACCATTTCAGGGTCAAGCGCCGATGTCGGCTCGTCAAACAGCATGACGATCGGGTCCATCGAGAGCGCGCGGGCGATGGCGACACGCTGCTGCTGGCCGCCGGAGAGCTGGCCGGGGAACTTGTCCTTGTGCGCCAGCAGGCCCACACGATCCAGCATGGCCAGGCCTCGCTTCTTCGCCTCCTCCATCGAGCGCCCCAGCACCTTCACCTGTGCAATCGTCAGGTTCTGGGTCACGGACAGATGGGGAAACAGCTCGAAATGCTGGAACACCATACCCACCCGGCTGCGCAGCTTGGGCAGATTGGTGGACGGGTCATGGACAGGCGTTCCATCCACATAGATCTGGCCTTCCTGAAAAGGCTCCAGCGCGTTGATGGTCTTGATGAGAGTGGACTTTCCAGAGCCGGATGGCCCGCAGATCACCACAACCTCACCCTTCTCGATCTTTGTCGAACAATTGGTCAGGACCTGGAAGTCGCCGTACCATTTGGAAACATTCTTCAGTTCGATCATGTTGTTCTTCCCATCAACGGACGATGGCGATCTTCTTCTGAAGCCGCTTCACGATGAATGACAGTACAAAGCAGATGAAGAAGTAGATGACCGCAGCCATGAGATAGGCTTCGACCGGACGTCCGTAATTCTTGCCCGCCAGATCCAGCCCCTTGAACAGGTCATAGGCGCCGATGGCATAGACCAGGGATGTATCCTGAAACAGGATGATGCTCTGCGTCAGCAGCACGGGCAGCATGTTGCGAAGCGCCTGCGGCAGGATGACGATCCGCATGTTCTGCGAATAGGTCATGCCCAGCGCCTGCCCGGCAAAGACCTGCCCGCGCGGAATGGACTGGATGCCCGCCCGCATGATCTCGGAGAAATAGGCCGCCTCGAACGCAATGAAGGTGATATAGGCCGAATATTCCGCGCCGATCGACTGGCCGATGATCATCGGGATCAGCAGGAAGAACCACAGGATCACCATCACCAGCGGAATGGAACGCATCACATTCACATAGCTGGTGGCCGGCACGGCAAGCCACTTGTTCCCGGAAAGGCGCATCAGCGCGAGAATGGTGCCGAACACCACGCCGCCAATGGTGGCGATCACCGTCAGCTGCAGGCTGAACCACAGCCCGCGGATGACATATGAGGAGAACATGTCCCAGTTGTAGAAGCTCAGATCGAGATTCATGGTCAGTGGCCTCCCGCGCCAGTGGCGGCAATGAAGCCGGGGACCTTGGAGCGTTTCTCGATGAAGACGAGCACCCGGTTGATGACAAAGGCTGTCAGGGCATACAGCACGGTCACCGCCAGATAGATTTCGATCCCGCGCGAGGTTTCCTCCTGCGCCTGCATCGCGAACATGGTCAGGTCGCCAAGCGACACGGCGAAGGCCACCGACGAGTTCTTCACCAGGTTCATCGATTCAGAGGTCAGCGGCGGCAGGATGATGCGCAACGCCATGGGCAGGATCACATAGCGATAGCTCTGCGCCGTGGTGAAGCCCATCGCCATGGCGGCATATCTCTGGCCGCGCGGCAGGGTCTCGATGCCGGCGCGCACCTGTTCGGCAAAGCGCGCCGAGGTGAACAGGCCCAGCGCCGCCACCATCAGATAGAATGTATGCACGCCCTTGAGGAAGGGAATGATCTCCGGCAGCACCATGTACCAGAGAAAGACCTGAACCAGCAGGGGGATATTACGGAAAACCTCGATCCATATGGTTGCCAGCGGCGCCCAGAACCTGCTGTTCGGCAAGGTGCGCAAGGTGCCGACGACGATGCCGACAACCAGTGAGACAACCAGCGAGCACATCGCCACCGCAACCGTCCACCCCCATGCCGAGAGCATCCAGTCGAGATAGGTTTCCCCGGCGCCCGTATCCTGAAAGAAAAACTGCCAGTCCAATGACATCATGCCCCCTCCGAAATGCTGCCCGACTGGCCCGCCGCCCCGTTTTCAGCCGGTGACGGCGGGCCTTATGCAGGGGGTCAGTTATTGTAGGCTTCGGCGGGCTTGTCGTTGGGGTTCGCCCAGGCGTCCTTCGTGGACTGCGAGAGCGGGAGATTGATGACAACGCCGGCCGGGGGAATCGGCTTCAGGAACCACTTGTCATAGATCTTCTCAAGCTCGCCGGTTTCGAACAGGGACTTGAGGCTGTCGTCCACCACCTTCTTGAAGGCGGGGTCCTTGGGCAGCATGATGGCGATGGGCTCAACCGCCAGCACTTCACCCACAATGGCGTAATTGCCGGGGTTGCGGGACTTGGCGATATTGGCGGCCAGGATCGAGCCATCCATGATGAAGGCGTCGGCGCGGCCGGTTTCCAGCAGCAGGAAACTGTCGGCGTGGTCCTTGCCGTAAACCTCACGGAACTTCACATTCTCGGCAGCCTTGTGCTTGCGCAGGGTCTGCACCGAGGTGGTGCCGGTGGTGGTGGCGATGGTCTTGCCGGTGAGATCCTCGATCGACTTGATCCCCGAATCCTTCTTCACCGCGATCCGCACTTCTTCGACGAAAGTAGTATTCGCGAAAGCCACGTCTCGGGCGCGCGCCTCATTATTGGTGGTGGAGCCGCATTCGATATCCACCGTGCCATTGGATACCAGCGGCACACGGTTCTGCGAGGTGACGGGCTGATATTTGATGGTGAGCTTTTCCAGGCCCAGATGCTTCTGGATGTCGCTGATCACATGGGCGCAGACATCATAATGGAAGCCGGCATATTTGCCGTTGCCCAGCGTATAGGAGAGGCCGGATGACTCACGCACCCCTTCCACAATGGTGCCGCTGGATTTGATTTTCCCAAGGATATCAAGGTCTTGCGCGTGAGCGCCGCCAGCTATCATCAGTGCGCCAATTGCCACAAGCAGATGCTTTTTCATGGTTTCTCCTTGGTTCGTTGATGACCTTGTGCAGGCATGTCCGCCCCGCGCATGATCTGCCAATCATCCCGACAACAGTATCATTCCGGGGATCAGGAATCATTCTGTTGTGGAACTATGATCTACATTGGCAAGAATAGCACAATCAGACCACGTCAAAAATTGGAGACATTCCTGCCAGCTTTCACCGGGAGAAATTGCCCTGTGGGGTTCAGCATCTGCCTGATATTTGCACACATCAGGCCCCTCCCGCCCGAAGCGGTAACATGCTCCGGCCCATCTTGTGGATTGCCTGAAAAAACATGTTTCCAGACCCGCTTCTGGCGAACAAACAGGCGGGGCATGTGCACACATCTTGCGAATAATGCGTACAGAATGCTGTGGACGCCACCTTGCGGCGAGCCGCCCGCACCCACCCTTGCATGATGGGCAGACCTCTCGTGGACATGATCGAAAACCTGGAACGGCTCCTCAACGCCCACCCCTATATCCAGACCTGCGTCTGGTTTCTGGGCCTCATTGTGGGGGCATGGCTGGCCGGGCATGTGGTGCGCTTCATCCTGCGCCACACCATCACCCGGATGGTGGAGAGGATGAGATTCTTCAAGGGCCATGACGTTGAGCATGCCGATATCAGCACCCGTATTGCCTCCTGCATCCCGGCCTTCCTGATTTCCTCGGGGATCGGGGCGGTACCGGGCATCTCTCCCGCCTTCGCCGCCTTTGTCCGCAATGTCTCGGATGCGGTCATCATCCTTTTCGCGGCCATGGCCATCGTGGCCACGCTGCGCCTGTGCGGACAGATCTGGCAGCGCCGGCACGATGATTCAGGACGCTCCATCAAGGGCTATGTGCAGATCGCCACCATCATTACCTATGGCGTGGCCATTATCCTGATGGTCGCCGCCCTGATCGACCGCTCACCGCTGATCCTGCTTTCCGGCCTTGGCGCGCTCACCGCCGTCCTCATCCTGGTGTTTCAGGATACGCTGCTCTCCTTCGTGGCCGCGCTCGAATTGTCCTCCACCGAAATCGTCAAGGTGGGTGACTGGATCGAGATGCCGGCCATGAATGCCAATGGCGAGGTGATCGACCTTTCCCTCTATTCGGTGACGGTGCGCAACTGGGACAACACCTATTCCACATTCCCGCTGCGCAAGATTGTTTCCGAGCCGTTCAAGAACTGGCGCGGCATGGCGGAATCCGGCGGGCGCCGCATCATCCGCGCCATTCCCATCGACCAGACCACGGTGCGCTTTCTTACTGAGGAGGATCTGGAGAAATTCTCCCATCTGCGCCGGCTGACCGAACATATCTCCCGCGAAAAACAGGCCATGGCGGAGTGGAACGCAAAGCTGGGCGATGCGGCGCAGGTGCCCGGAAACCAGCGCCGCATGACCAATCTGGGCCTGTTGCGCGCCTATCTGGAAAACTACCTGCAGGATCACCCGGCCCTGCGGAAGGACATGACGCTGATGGTGCGCCATCTCGATCCCGGCCCAACAGGGCTGCCGCTGCAGATCTACTGCTTCACCAACACCACCCAGTGGATCGCCTATGAGGGGATTCAGGCCGATATTTTCGACCATGTCATCGCCATGCTTCCGGAATTCGGCCTTGCGGTGTTCCAGGAGAACTAGGAGGAAATAGCGGGGCTGGACGGCGGACAGGAGGGCCTGCAAGGGCCCGTCTCCAGCCGGCTCAAGGGAGGCCAAACAGCAAAAAAGCCGCCTTGCGGCAGCTTCTTTGAATGCACTGTCTTGATAAAAAACTGGAGCGGGCGATGGGATTCGAACCCACGACCCCAACCTTGGCAAGGTTGTGCTCTACCCCTGAGCTACGCCCGCATCCGGTTTTTTGTGCCGCGCCTCAGTGCGTCGCGGTGAAGGTGCTTCTAGACAGACTCGGGATTTTGCGCAAGCCTCATCTCTCAAGTTTTCCACAGCGGGCTATAAAATTCTCTCCTCCCCCCTGCCCTGCCCCTTCTCCCGCCCCTGTCCACGAAAGGCCGGGCGCCGGCGCGCAGCATGCGCTTGCCGCGTGCGCAAGGGGGGGCTAGAAGAGCAGTAACTTCTTTCAATCCCTCTTTTCGGATGGAGCCGGCGGCGCATGGCCCCCTATCAGTATGCGTACCATATGAGCGGTCTGACCAAGACCTATGCTGGCGGCAAGAAGGTGCTCGACAATGTGCACCTCTCCTTCTACCCCGATGCGAAGATCGGTGTGCTCGGCGTCAACGGCGCCGGCAAGTCGACCCTGCTGCGCATCATGGCTGGCATCGACAAGGATTATGCCGGCGAGGCCTGGGCGGCCGAAGGCGTGCGTGTGGGCTACCTGCCGCAAGAACCGCATCTCGATCCCGACAAGAATGTGCGTGACAATGTGATGGAGGGCGTGGCCGCAAAGAAGGCCATTCTCGACCGCTACAATGATCTCGCCATGAACTATTCGGACGAGACCGCCGATGAAATGACCCGCCTTCAGGACGAGATCGAGGCCCAGGGCCTGTGGGATCTCGAATCCAAGGTGGAACAGGCCATGGAAGCGCTGGGCTGCCCGCCGGATGACTGGGATGTCACCAAGCTTTCCGGCGGTGAGCGCCGCCGCGTGGCCCTGTGCCGCCTGCTGCTGGAGCAGCCGGAAATCCTCCTCCTCGACGAGCCCACCAACCATCTGGACGCCGAGACGGTGAACTGGCTGGAAGGCCATCTGCGCAGCTATCCGGGCGCGATCCTCATCGTCACCCATGACCGCTACTTCCTCGACAATGTGACCGGCTGGATTCTGGAACTCGATCGCGGCCGCGGCATTCCCTATGAGGGCAACTACTCCTCATGGCTGGCGCAGAAGCAGAAGCGCCTCCAGCAGGAGGGTCGCGAGGATGAGGCTCGCCAGCGCGCCCTCGCCCGCGAGCAGGAGTGGATCTCCGCCTCTCCCAAGGCGCGTCAGGCCAAGAACAAGGCGCGTATCCAGCGCTATGACGATCTCGTCAAGAAGGCCTCCGAAAAGGCCCCGCAGACGGCGCAGATCATCATTCCGGTGGCCGAGCGCCTCGGCAACAATGTCATCGATTTCGAGAATCTCTCGAAGGGCTTCGCCGACAAGCTGCTGATCGACGACCTGACCTTCAAGCTGCCGCCCGGCGGCATTGTCGGCGTCATCGGTCCGAACGGCGCGGGCAAGTCCACGCTGTTCCGCATGATCACGGGACAGGAGAAGCCGGATGCCGGCACCATCACCATTGGTGACTCGGTCAAGCTCTCCTATGTCGACCAGAGCCGTGATACGCTGGATGACAAGAAGACCGTGTGGGAAGAGATTTCCGGCGGCAATGACGTGATCTATGTCGGCAAGAAGGAAATTCCTTCGCGCGCCTATTGCGCGGCCTTCAACTTCAAGGGCGGCGACCAGCAGAAGAAGGTCGGCATGCTCTCTGGCGGTGAGCGCAACCGCGTGCATCTGGCCAAGGTGCTGCAGACCGGCGGCAACGTGCTGCTGCTCGACGAACCGACCAACGATCTGGACGTGGAAACCCTGCGCGCGCTGGAAGAGGCGCTTGAGGATTATGCCGGCTGCGCCGTCATCATCTCGCATGACCGCTTCTTCCTCGACCGTATCGCCACCCACATGCTGGCCTTTGAGGGCGACAGCCATGTGGAGTGGTTCGAGGGCAACTTCGCCGATTATGAAGAGGACAAGAAGCGTCGTCTGGGCGTGGATTCCACCATTCCCAAGCGCCTGCAGTACAAGAAGTTCTCGCGCTGATTCAAGACGGCCCGCCCTTTTCTGTGGCGGGCCGTTTTTCTTTCGAGATCAGGTCGGCGATCAGGTGACGTTGACGGAACCGGCAGAACAGATGCTGTTGCGCCCCCTGGCCTTGGCCTGATAGAGCGCCCCATCCGCAGCTTCCAGCAACATGCGACGACGACGCGCCATGTCACTGGCCGGATCGATCCGCATCAGGGAGGCCACGCCGATACTGAGGCTGATACGGCCCAGCCCGCTGCGGGCATGGGGAATATTGAGCTCCCACACCGCCTTGCGCAGGCGCTCCGCCACCACCATGGCACCGGCAGGATGGGTGCTTGGCAGAATGGCGACGAACTCCTCGCCCCCATAACGGCACACCACATCCCGCGGGCGGGCGACAACACGCGCCAGCGCCTTGGCCACCCTTTGCAGGCAGATATCTCCCGCCGGATGACCGTAATGGTCATTATAGGCCTTGAACTGGTCCACATCCATGATCAGCAGGGAGACCGGCGCCTGTTCGCGGCGCGCCGCGCTCACCTCGATACGGTAGACTTCCTCGAACTGGCGCCGGTTCAGCAGCCCTGTCAGGAAGTCCCGTTCCGCTGTCGCCTGCAAACGCTCGTTCGCCGCTGACAGGATGCGCTCGGCGCGCTTGTAGATGCTGATGTCCGTGAAGCTGACAGCGCCGCCAATGGCATGGCCCTGATCATCCCGCACCGGCCGCACCGAAACCTGATAGCTGCGTCCGCGCCAGACGAATTCATGGTCCGGCACCTGGTCGCCCCGGTCGAAGGCGGCAACATCATTACGGAAATTGGCCGCCCCGTCCGGCATCAGGTCGGCGATCATGCGCCCTTCCACATCCCGGGGGGTCAGGTTCACCAGCTGGGCGAAGGCTTCATTCACGCGGATGAAGCGCCCCTCCCGGTTCATGAGAAAAAGGGCGACGGGAAACAGGTTGGAATAGGCAGAGACATCGCCAACCACGGGGGCGATGTCATCTTCCCCCACCAGGCGGCAGATGCCACAATAGATGCGCCCGCCCTCCTGCCCACCCGGCAGAGGCGCGGCATTCATGTCCAGCAGCACGGTCCTGCCATCCTTGCGGATGACCCGGTGCAACGCGCGCTGGAGCGGACGCCCCTCGCGCATTGCATCCAGCAGCAGCGGGCCGAATGAGACAGCCTCCTGCACCGGCATGAGGGACAGATAGGGCCGCCCGATCAGCTCCCCGGGTTCAAAGCCCACAAGATTTTGCACCGTGGCGGAGGAAAAGACGAAAGCGCCGCTTTCATCCATCTGCCAGACCCATTCCCGGCAAATATCCATGATCTCGGCGATACGGGCATCATCAGCCTGGCCGACAGCGGCTTCAAAACCACTCATCTTGCTGATGCTCACTGGGCGTCGATCTCCGCTCGGACACAGGTTGGAAATTTCATCATGAAACTTCCGTGAAGCACCACCTTAAGGGAGATCAAATCAGCCATCATTTTCAGGCCCTGACAATCCTGATTGTCGATATTTCTGGCGCGGAGCACAGAGCAGGCCTGACCGGATGGCCCCGAATTCCAATAAAACGGATGAGACATCCATATAGGGAACCCGGAAGGCGGCCACAACCTGATTGTTGAACCTGCCGGAGAATACAACCCGGATCTAAATACCTCTTCAAGATGGACGACCCAATAAAAAGACCTCCCGACTCGGGCTGGAATATTTTGTCGGAGAAGATTGCGATAAAAAAACCGGCCCCTTGAGGGCCGGCGGCAGTCTTCAGTTCATTCCCGTGCAGCAGTTTGACTAGAGTCTGCCATCGGGAGCGCGCACATTCGCCGCCCATTTCTGGAGCCACCAGCCATAAGGCTCCGGCCAGCTCTCGAAATCCTTGTCCACACCCAGTTCCTGGGCGGCATGATAGGCCCAGAAGGGATCATAAAGAGCCTGCCGGCCAATCGCGATCAGGTCCGCCTTGCCTTCCTGGAGCACCTCCTCGGCCTGTGCGCCATTGCGAATCATGCCAACAGCCATGGTCGGGATGCCGGCTTCCTCCCGCACCTGCCGGGCAAAGGGCACCTGATATCCCGGCCCGCGCGCCAGATTGGAGTTTGTGGCGCCCCGCAGGAGATTTCCGCCCGAGGAGCAATCCACCAGATCAAGACCGATGCGCTTGAGTTCTCGCGCCAGCACCACGCTGTCGGCGATCGTCCAGCCGCCATCCACCCAGTCGGTCGCGGAAATGCGGGCGAAGATCGGCACTTCGGCGGGCAGGTCGGCGCGCAGGTCGGCGGCGATTTCCAGAGGCAGCCGCATGCGGTTTTCCAGAGAGCCGCCATAGGCATCCGTGCGGCGGTTCGCCAGCGGCGTCAGGAAGCTCTGCAGCAGATAGCCATGCGCCATATGGATCTCGATGATATCGAAACCGGCCTTCAGGGCACGCCGCGCGGTGGCGATGAAATCCTGCCTCAGGCGGGCAATATCTTCCGGCGACATCTGGTCCGGGACGGGCCAGCCCTCGGCGAAGGGAAAATCCGAGGGCCCTTCCGGCGTCCAGCGTTCCTCGCCGGCCGCGACATCCTCATCATTCAGCACGCCATTGCCGCGCCACGCCCTCTGGGCGCTGGCCTTGCGGCCGCCATGGTTGATCTGGATGGCCGCCTTCGCCCCGAAATGGTGGATGCCGGCAACGAGTTGCCGCATGCCCTCGATCTGGCTGTCATCCCACAGGCCAAGACAGCCATTGGTGATGCGCCCGCGCCGCGAGACCGCCGTCTGCTCCACCACCACAAGGCCCATTCCACCCATGGCGAACTTCTGGTAATGGGTCAGATGAAACTGGTTCACCCGCCCCTCATCCGCAATATACATGGCCATGGGCGAGAGAACGATGCGGTTACGCAGCTCCACACCGCGAAACGCGCAGTTTTCAAATAGCTTGAGTGACATCTTATACCCCTTGAGGCCACGAAACATCGCATTGCCGTGCTGAAAGCGCGGCATCGGCCATGTTGAATCCGCCGCTCTTCCGGAAAAGAGCGGATATGGGTGATCTGCCTGTACGCCCTGCCGGGATCAGCGGGGCAAGTGGCGCATGGATGGGTGACACCGCAGATAGGGTTCGGGCACCCGCATCTGCCCTTTCAGCTCAAGGCAGGCGTGCCAGGCCCAGCGGGGATTGAAGAGCATGCCCCGGCCGATCGCGATCAGGTCTGCCCGCCCCTCTTCCAGCACGCGATTGGCGAGCTGGGGATCAGACAGCATGCCGACAGCAATCACCGTGCATCCGGCCCCCTCACGAATACCCTGTGCCAGCGGAACCTGATAACCCGGCCCGGGGGTGATCTTCTGGTCTGGTGAACTGCCCCCGCTGGAGGCGGCCACATAATCGCACCCCAATGCCTTCAGGCGTTGGGCGAAGATGATGGAATCCTCAAGGGTCCAGCCGCCCTCCACCCAGTCCGCCGCGGAGATGCGCACGCCCATGGGCTTTTGCGCGGGCCAGGCCGCCCGCATCCGGCGGAAAAGCTCCAGCGGATAGCGCATCCGCCCCTCCAGATCGCCCCCATATCTGTCGGTGCGCGTGTTGCTCAGCGGGGAGAGGAAGCTGTTGAGCAGATAGCCATGGGCACAATGCAGCTCGATCACATCGAAACCGGCTTCCCCGGCCCGGCGCAGGGCCTCCAGATAGGCCTGCGTGATCTGTTCCAGTTCGGCCTCATCCGGGGCATGGGGCACATCACGTCCGGGATAGGGGCAGTCACTGGCGCCCAGCAGCGCCCAGCCGCCCTCCTCCGGGCCGAGGCCCGCACCACCGGCCCATGGCACCGCAACCGATGCCTTGCGCCCGGCATGGGCAAGCTGGATGCCAACCTTTCCGGACGACGATGAACGGCGGAAACTGGCGACGATGCGCTTCATGCCCTCGGTCTGGGCATCATCCCACAGGCCGAGGCAGGCCGGGGAAACGCGCCCTTCCGGCAGAACGGCGGTGGCTTCCAGAATGGTCAATGCCGCTCCGGAAACGGCAAGCGTGCCATAGTGCATCACATGCCAGTCCGTCACATGCCCGTCCCCTTTGGCGGAATACTGCGCCATGGGCGAGACGACGATACGGTTGGCCAGTTCCAGCCCGGCCAGCTGAAAGGGTTGGAATAGAATATCGTTCATGTCCTGAGATCTCCTCCCTGTTCTGTTTATGGTTCCGGAGCTCCGTGACGGGGGTCAGGGGGGCGCGGATGCGCTAGCCGCTGATCGCCCGGCAGGAATCCCGCAGGACGAGTTCGGTCACGATCTCGATGCGTTGCGTGCGTTCGGGATCAAGACGCCCCTCGATCTGGTCCAGCAGGGTTTCCGCCGCGACGCGACCAAGGGTCATGGCGTCGTAGCGAATGGCGGTGATGGCGGGCGAGGCGATGGTCGCCAGGTCCGTGTCATTGCTGCAAATGAGCGAGATGTCCTCCGGATAGCTGCGCCCCATGGTGCGCAAGGCCGAGATCACCCCCGGCAACAGGCGCACGCCGAAGGAGAGCAGCGCTGTCGGCGGCTGTTCCAGCTCCAGCAGAAGCTGGGTCTGGCGATAGGCATATTCGGAGGCGAAACTGTCCAGCCGCAGCAGGTCGGGATCGACCGCAAGGCCATGCGCCGCCATCTCGTCCTCCAGCCCGCGCTGGCGGTCGCGTGCAACACGTGTCCCGCGGCCGCCCGCAATCATCGCGATGCGCCGGTGGCCAAGGCCGATCAGATAGCTGACCGCCTGCCGCGTGCCGCGATAATGATCCGCCCCCACGGAGGTGCCGCCAATGGCCAGTTCGCGCTCCATCATCACCCGCGGCATGGAAGCGCGTGCAATCGCCTCATTGACGAGGGGATTGCTCTCATCCTCCACGGTCAGGATCATGCCATCGGCGCGGCGGGCCTTGAACAGCTCGAGCAGCGCCACCTCCCGCTCGGGCTTGCCATCGCTGCTGGCGGTGACAAGCAGATAGCCCTTTGCCGTGAGGACCTCCTCCGCCCCCTTGGTCATGCGGGCATAAAGGGAGTTGCGGATATCCGAGAAGATGAAGCCGATCATGCGCGAGGAGGAGGAGCGGATGTTCTGCGCCGCCAGATTGGGGGTCCAGCCGAGATCCTCGATGGCCGCCCGCACCTTCATGCTCACCGCCGGCGTCACGCCGGGCACATTGTTGATGACGCGGGACACCGTACCGATGGACACCCCGGCATGGCGCGCAACATCCTGCACGGTCAGCCGGTTCTGTGGCACGCGATCAGCAATGTTCTTCTTCTTCGGCATGGGCTGCGCAATCCTGTCCGTTTCCTGTCCGCCGCGTTACAGCGCCTGCTGGAACAACTGCACGAAGTCCGCGCGGGAGGTCGTGCGCGGATTCCAGCGGTTATAACCGGCATCGATGCAAAGATCGGCCAGTTCTTCGATGTCCTCCGCAACCACCCCGACATCGGAAAGCCGGGCGGGAATGCCGACATCGGCGCACAGGTCCCGGATCGCGCCGATGGCCACTTCCGCCGCCTCCAGCGTGCAGAGCCCCTCGACATGACACCCCATGGCGCGGGCAATGTCGGCATAGCGCTCGGGGCTTGAGATCATGTTGAAACGGGCGACGACAGGCAGGCACAGCGCATTGGAAAGCCCGTGCGACAGATGATAGCGCGCGCCGATGAAGCGGGCCATGCAGTGCACATTGCCAAGGCCTGTCTGGCCGAATGTCATGCCCGCCAGCGCCGAACCGCACAGCATGTCAAAAGCCGCGCGGCTGTTCGCCCGGTTGGCGACAAAGGGCCGGAGGCTGCGGGCGAGCAGCTGGATGGCATGCAGGTTGATGCCATCCGTGAAAGGGTTGGCATTGCGGGAGATATAGCTCTCGAAAGCATGCACGAAGGCATCGAGCCCCGAATGGGTGGCCACCGATGCCGGCAGGGAGGCCAGAACCAGCGGGTCCAGAAACGCCACCCGGGCCGGATTGAGCGCGGCATGGCGGATCGACATTTTCAGCCCCGATTGCGTATCGGAGATCACGCAGGAGCCGGAAACCTCCGAGCCGGTGCCCGCTGTGGTGGGCACGGCGATGAGCGGCAGCGGCGGGATCGAGAATCTTTCGATGCCGGCATAATCATGGATACGCCCGCCATTGGTGGAGACGATGGCGACAGCCTTGGCCACATCAATGGTGCTGCCCCCGCCAATGGCCAAAATCAGGTCTGCCTGCAGCGCCGTGCTGATGTCGATCGCCCTGGCAACCGAAAGATCGGTGGGGTCCGGCTCGATTTCTGAGAATGTCGCACAGGCAATGCCGGCGCGCTCCATCTGCTCCAGAATCCGGCGCATGAAGTCGAGATTCAGAAGAGCGGCGTCCACCGCGATGAACACCTTGCGCGCTCCGTGCTCAGCAAGGATTTCCGGCAAGCGGGCCAGACATCCCTCGCCAAGAATGATGCGTGTCGGGCAGAAATAGGATGATTGTTGCAGAAGCATTTCACCAAACCGCAATAGAGCTGTCACGCATGCAGGCACCGGAACAGCTGAAATGAAAACAGGTCAGGGATTGATCACGATCAGCCGCTCGATCGACATTTCCTCGGCGGCATAGGCCGGCCCTTCCTTGCCGAAGCCGCTGGACTTCATGCCGCCGAAGGGCATGACATCCGCCCGCGCCGAAGACGTTTCGTTGATCTGCACCGTGCCGAAACGCAGTTGCCGCATGGCGGTCATCGCGGCCGTAATGTCCCGGGTGAAGATGCCCGCGGCCAGCCCGAACTCGGTGTCATTGGCCCCGCTTATGGCCTCATCCAGCGTATCGAAGGGCTGGATGGCGATGAGCGGGCCGAAGGCCTCCGCGCACCAGGCATTCACATGGGCCGGAACATGGCTGAGCACGGCCGGATGCACGATGCGTCCCTCCCGCTGGCCGCCGCAATGCAGGCGCGCGCCTGCGGCAACCGCATCGCGGATCCATGCTTCGGTCTTGACCGCAGCCGCCGCGCTGATGAGCGGGCCGACGCGCGTCTCCTCATGATCCGGATCGCCGGGCAGCATCTCACCGGCGAGCTGCACAAGGCGTTCCGTCACCTCCGCCACAAGGGGCCGGGCCACATAAAGGCGCTGCACCGATGTGCAGACCTGCCCGGCCTTGCGGAAGCCGGCATTGGCGATCCTGGGCAGCGCCTTGTCCAGATCGGCGTCCGCGCACACGATGGTGGAGGCAATGCTGCCCAGCTCCATCTGGCTGCGGCGCAGCCCCACATGCTGCTGGATGATGCGCCCCACCCGGGTGGAGCCGGTGAAAGTGTAGAAGGCCACATCCGGATTGGTCAGCAGATGCTCGGCCAGCCGCCCCTCCCCCTGGATGATGTGCAGATAGCCCTTCGGCATGCCCGCCTCCACCAGCACCTGCCCCAGCAGCGCCGCGGTGAGCGGCGTGAGGGAGGAGGGCTTGAGGACAGTCGGGTTCCCGGCGGCAAAGCTGGGGCCGATCTTGTGCAGCACCGTGTTCAGCGGCGAGTTGAACGGCGTGATGGCCACCACGACCCCGATGGGATCACGCACCGTGAAGCCGATGCGCTGCCCGGAGCCCGGATGCGCCCCGAATGGCACCGTATGGCCGGTGAGGGATTTGGCGACCTCGGCCGAAAGCTCCAGCGTCAGCCCTGCGCGCATCACCTCCGTGGCGGCATCAACCCGGGTGAAGCCGGCCTCTGCAACCATGAGGGCGATGAAACGCTCGCGCTGGTCCTCAAGCAGACGCGCGGCCCGATACAGGATTGCGGCGCGCTCATGCGGGGCGGGCGCGCCCTTTTCCAGTGCCGCCCTGGCCGTGGCGACAGCTTCTGCAATCAGCTCCGGCGTGGCCACGCAGACCTGCGCGATCTCCGCGCCCGAATACTTGTTCTCAACACCAAGGCGCTCTGGCGTCTCGACCCATGCGCCATCAATCAGGAGGCGATGGAGATCATCAAAATGGGCTGTCATGGCTTCAATCCGCTCGGCGATCATCATGGGATGCGGGCGTCGGCGCCCGCAGGGCGTGGGGCGAGCTGACATCCCAGATGAGGGATGTGCCCGGAACCTGCCGATAGCGCTCCCTCAGCAGGGGGTCGTGGCCCGGCACGATATGGTCGGGGCTGTCCGCAAGGCGTGTGAGAAGGGCCAGGCCATCGAGATAGGCGGGCACATCGACGACAACCGCATAAGGGTTCTGCAGTTCGCCATTGGCATAGAAATGCATGGCATCGGAGGCCAGAACCACGGTTCCCCGCGCCGTTTTGGCCTCCACGATCTGAAGCCCCGGCGCATGCCCGCCAACCGGATGTAGGCGGAAGCCTGGAAACACCTCGCAGCTCTGCTCGGTGAAGCTGACACGCCCGGCATAGAGCGCCCGCAGAATATCGCAGACCTGCTCGATATCATAAGGCCGGCGCAAGGGTGCGTGGCACATGTTGCAGCCCGTGGCATAGGCCATTTCGGCCTTGTGCACATGCAGGCGCGCATTGGGAAACTTCTCCAGATTGCCCAGATGGTCCCAGTGCATGTGGGTGACGATGATATCCGTCACCGCCCCGGGCTCCACGCCCAGTTCCCGCAGCCCCTCTGTCGGGCAGCGCAGATAGATGTGGCCGCGCGAGATGCAGGTCTCCTTGCTGCATCCGCTGTCGATGAGAACCACCCGGCCCGCGCCAACCGCCAGCCAC
Source organism: Haloleucobacter ellipsoideus (assembly GCF_052491725.1). Classification (NCBI taxonomy): domain Bacteria; kingdom Pseudomonadati; phylum Pseudomonadota; class Alphaproteobacteria; order Hyphomicrobiales; family Xanthobacteraceae; genus Haloleucobacter; species Haloleucobacter ellipsoideus. The sequence goes on along the minus strand of NZ_JBQWAR010000018.1, from coordinate 24,153 downwards.
ACGAAGAAATCGAGCGGCATCGGCACATCATGGAAATCCACCGCGCCGACAAAATTATGCCCTGCCGGCCGGTCTGCCGGGCTTTGCGCATACAGGATCGTGTAGAGCGCCCATTCCGGCGCATCAGGATCGAAAGAGGGCCTGTTCATAGATACTCCTCCGCCAGCGCCGCACCGCGCAATTCCTCGATTCCGCCTTGCCGCAGCACCACACCGCCGCGCATGACATAGCCACGGGTGGCCACCTTCAGGGCGGGCAGCGCCATCTGCTCGGTCATCAGCACGGTCACGCCCTCGGCGCGAAACTGGCGGATCGCGTCACTGATCTGCCGGATCCAGACCGGAGCAAGCCCCAGAAAAGGCTCATCCAGAAGCAGCAGACGCGGTCCCGCGCTCATGGCGCGGGCAATGGCCACAACCTGCTGCTGGCCACCGCTCAGCAGCCCCGCCAGATCCCCTGCACGCTGGGCCAGCATGGGGAACATGCCGGCCAGCCGTTCATAGGCGCGCGCCTGCTCGGCGCGGCCAAGGCGGGCGGCCCCGGCCAGCACATTGTCCTGCACCGTCATGGTGGGAAACACCCGCCGCCCTTCCGGCGAATAGCCGATCCGGCAGGCAGCGCGATCTGCGGCATGAACCTGCGTCAGGTCCTTGCCATCCAGCAGGATCTGGCCCGAGCGGATCGGCACCATGCCGATGATCGCATTGATGAGACTGCTCTTTCCCGCCCCATTCGCCCCGATGAGGATGACCGTCTCCCCCGCCGGAACGGTGATGGAAATGCGGTTGAGGGCCTGAATGCCGCCGTACTGGACGGTCAGATCTCGCACTTCAAGCATGGGCCGGGATCTCCTCGTCATCGCTCGCGCCGAGATAGGCCTCGATCACTTCGCGGCGGGAGAGCACCTCCTGCGTGGCCCCCTCCGCAATCAGGCGCCCGCCATCCAGCACGCACAGGCGCGGGCACAGCCGTTTCACCAGATCCATGTCATGCTCGACCAGCAGCACGCAGGCGCCGATCTCGCGCATCGCCGCGCCGACATAGGCATCGATGAAATGGCGCTCGTCCCTCTCCAGCCCGGCTGCCGGCTCATCGAGCATCAGCACCTTGGGCGTGGTGACGATGGCCATCATCAGCCCCAGCATCTTCTGCATGCCATAGGGCAATGTGTCCGATATCTGCTCCATCCGTCGCGACAGGCCGGCATGGTCGAGCAGGCCGCGGATCGTCGGATTGTCGAGCATGAAAGCCTTGCGGCTGAACAGGCGCGCGCGCTCCAGATTTTCCGCCACGCTGGCAGACCTGAAGGTCTTGGTCTGCTGGAACGTCCGCACCAGCCCCATATGGCTGCGGGTCTGGAAACTGGTCCCCGTCACCGGCGCGCCATTGAGGAGAACCGCGCCGGAGGTCGCCGGAAGCTGGCCCGAAAGAACATTGATGAGCGTGGTCTTGCCCGCGCCATTGGGGCCGATGACCCCGAGAATTTCGGCACGGCCAAGCGTGATGGACAGATCGGTAAAGACCTTGTTGCCACCGAAATGCTTGCTGATGGCCCGCGCTTCCAGCATGGCGGGGGCTGCATTCATCGCGCGTGTCATGCCGGTTCTCCCTTCACCACGCCAGCCTGCCTGCGCCCCCTGCCGCCCAGATTGCGGCAGACCGTGCACACCAGCCCGAGAATGCCGCCCCGCGCAAACACCACGGCCACGATGAGAAGAATGCCGAACAGGCCGGGCGACAGCTCTCCCTGCAGGCTGAACACATTGGTGGCCCAGACCAGCAGGCCCGCACCGACAATCGGCCCGAGGATCGAGGCGTATCCGCCGACAACCGCATAGGCGACATAGTTGATGGCCGTCATCGCCGCGAAGGATGAGGGATGCGCCGTCATCAGCATCTCGACCAGCGCAAAGCCACCCAGCCCCGCAATGCCGGCCGCGAAGCAGAAACCGGTGACCTTGTAGATCCAGGGCCTCATGCCAAGGCTCTGCGCCAGCACCTCATTCTCGCGAATGGCATCGAACTGGTTGCGCAGGATCCGCGTCACCAGAACCGTCAGGAGGGTGGCCAGAAAGGCAAGGCCGGCAGCCAGCATCAGCACGGCGGCATTGGTCTCGATATGAAAATCGAACACACTGACCGGCGGCAGGCTGGAAACACCATTGGAACCACCCGTCAGGCCCGGCGTCTCGAACAGCACCAGCGGCATGATTTCGGCGATCACGAAGGTCACCAGCACGAAATAGACCCCCTTCATCCGCAAAATGAGCAGCCCCAGGGGAATGGCCACCAGAAAGGGCAGCCCGAATGCGGCAAGGGTGAGAAAGAAGAGGTCCGTGATGTCATGGCGGACACTCAGTATCGCCGCAGTATATCCGCCAATGGCCATGAAGGCCGGCACGGCGAAAAACATCAGATCCATGCGCAGCATGATGTAAACGCTCAGCGCGCCCATCACCGCGATCATGAACTGGGTGAGAACGGAAACCAGCGCGGCGCCCTCAAAGAAGGCCGGCAGTGAAAGCATGCACGCCATGACAATGAGCGCGACAAGCTCCGCCCTGCCGAGGCGCTGAAGAAGGGATGTTCTGGTGCGGTTCATCTCAGGCTCCGCGGATCGGGCGGCCAAACAGGCCAGTCGGCTTCACGAGAAGGACGATCAGCACAAGAATGAACAGCAACAGTGCACCCTTGGAGCCGCCGAGATAAACGGCGGCATATGCCTCGACCAGACCGACGAGAAAAGCGGCGATCGTTGCCCCGCCAAGACTGCCCAGCCCCCCCAGAATGACCACGAGGAAGGAGGCGGCCAGCACCGGGTCTCCCACATGGGGCGTGAGCGAAAGGATGGGCGTGACGAGCGCGCCCGTCATGCCGGCAAGGCCGGTCGCCAGCGCAAAGGCCAGCGGAAACATCAGGCGCGCGCGAATGCCCAGCGCGACCGCGACATCACGGTCTTCCGACAAGGCGCGCATGCTGCGGCCGAAATTCGTCCGGTAGATCAGCGCCCATGTCAGGCCCAGCGCAATGAAGCAGATGACAAAGACGATGAGATTGGCAAGCGGCAGATAGATGCCGCCAAAGCGCAGGACCCCCTGCACGGGAAACTGGAACAAGGGTGCATCCGGGCCGAAAGCCAGCACCACGCCCGTACCCATGACCAGATACAGGCCCAGCGTGAGGATGAGGGTCGCCAAATGGTCTTCGACGACCCTTTCCAGCAGCAGCAGTTCAAAGATATATCCCAGCGCGGCTGTCACCAGTGTGGCCAGAATGACGGCAACGGGATAGGGCAGCCCCAGCATCGAAACCCCGCAATAGGCCGCATATCCGCCCAGAAGATAGAATCCGCCATGGGCGAAGTTCACCACGCCAAGTATTCCGAAGATGAGGGTGAAGCCCAGTGCCAGCAAGGCATACTGCGCACCAAGGGACAGCCCGATCAGGCCGGCTGAGACAAATCCTTCCACTGTCGCTCTCCTGATCTGGACTATTCGTCAGTCGGGGCGTCAGAGCGCCGGACGGGAAGGGTTTCTCCATTGCGGATCAGCCCCATGCCAAAGGGCAGGGAGAGTTCCTGGCGGATGCCATAGGTCTTCTCGCCAATCCATTTTCCCTGGCCGAGATTGGGATCATTCACATGCAGCTCACGCAGGGATTGCGCGACAGCCTCGGCATCCTGATAGGTGCCGGCATTGGAAATGGCCTCAGCAAGAGCGCGCCCGCCAGCCACGAACAGGAAGAAGAAATTGTTCTCCGGCGCCTCGACACCGACCAGTTCGTGATAGCGCTTCTGCAGGGCGCGCACATTGTCATCGATGAAAACCGGCTCGAACCAATAGAAGTCCTTCAGCACATCGAGGCCACCGGCAATACGGGTGATCTCTTCCGTCCCCGGCCCGCCCAGACGGCCAATGGCCCCCTTGAAACCGGCCTGCCGCAACTGCTTCACGATGATGCCGGCATCACCGGGAGGTGTTGAAACCGTATCCACCACATCCGGATTTGCCGCCATGATGCGGGTGACGATGGGGGCGAAGTTGGTGGTTCCGCGCTGGTAATATTCCAGCTTTGTGGGAATGCCGTTATTCTCGTAAACCTGCGCCACCACTTCGGCCACATCCGTACCGGCCTGATCGTTCGGCGCAATGGTCAGCGCTTTCCTGATGCCGAACTCTTCCTTCGCCATCTTGACGATCGGGTCACCCCACGCCGCCGGGCCGGGGCCCATATGGAAGGTCAGCGGCCAGCGCTTGCCAATGGCATCGCGCGCATAGCTGTCGCTGAACATGAGGATCTTGTTGCGGGTGGTGATCGGCTTCATGCCGGTGACTTCGGGCGAGCCCATCGGCCCCAGCACGAACTTCACGCCTTGGCTGACAAAATTGTTGGCCGCCGCGGCACCGCCTTCGGCTGTATATTTGGCATCGATCGTGACGACCTTGAGCTGGCAGGTCTCATCGCCCACCTTCAGCCCGCCGGCCTCGCGCACCTCTGCGGCAACGAAATCCGCCGCGCCCTTGATGGCAAGCCCCCACTGGGTTGCCGCCCCGGACATGGGACCTGTGGCGCCGATCTTGATTTCACATGCCCGGGCACTCACGGCACCCAGGCCAATGGCCATGGCGCAGCCGGCCATGAGCACGACCTTGTTCAGTCGCATGACTTCCTCCCTGGTGAAACACGTTCTTCTGTCCGTATGGCGCACGGGGTGCGGGCCATCGGTGAAACGTTTCATTATTTTGTATTCTGACTTTGAGATATTTCTCAAGTGGCTTTCTCTGAAATTTCTTCAAAAAATTTTTATCCGGACGAGAATTCATAGAAACATGTATTATTTCAATGAGTTGCATATTTTTCGGGAATTTCATATGGTTGAAATCAGGGGTTGAGAAGAAGGTTCAGGCGATAAAAATGTTTCATGAATGATGCATTGCCGCATGCTGAACCGAACATCCATAAGTCCCGGATATTCAATCTGTTCGCAGGTTTCGCACCGCACCCGGAAAGTGCGGAATCCACTCTGGGCAGCCCCCTGCTGAAGCCTTTCAACGCTCTCTTCCCCCAGCTTTGAGAGGCTCCAGACTCGGCTTGACTCATTTTTGTATCCAACTGTATCCACTGAAATTCAGGACAGGAGCTGGCATGAGCAACACCCGGCAGGACAACAGGCAGGCCGACCATCGCCAGGGCGATCAGGCCTACCGGCAACTGATTGATGCGATTGCGCGCGGAGAGCTTCTGCCCGGAACCCGCCTGCGTGAAACCGATCTTTCAGAACGGCTTGGCCTCTCGCGCACCCCTGTGCGTGAAGCCCTTCGGGCGCTGGAGGCCGATGGGCTCGTGAGCCATCAGCCCCGCCTTGGAGCAGTCGTGCGTGAGCTCGACCATGCGGAGGTCATGGAGCTTTATGAAATGCGGGCGGTGATGGAGGGCACGGCCGCACGCCTTGCCGCACGCATCGCTTCCGATGTGGAGCTGCAGGCCCTCATGGCGCTGAATGCCGAATTTGCCGCCTGCACCGATCCGGTCGAGGCCGCCGCTCTCAACCGGCGCTTTCATCAGGCCCTGCTTGGCGCGGCGCGCAACCGCTTTCTCGCCCGCGCCATGGAGGGGCTGGAGAAGACCATGCTCATCCTCGGGCCAACCACCATGATGCTGGCCTCCCGCATCCGCACCGCCTCGGAAGAGCACACCACCCTGCTGGCCGCTCTGGAGCGGCGTGATGGCGTGGCCGCGGAAGCGGCCATGCGCGCCCATATCGAGGCCGCCCAGCTTGGCCGCCTGCATCTGCGCAGCGCAGGCAGCCCGCCACGTTCCGAAGACTGAAAACGGCCCTGCCCCCGGGCGAGGCCAGACATGCCAAGCGCAGAAAAAGAGAGGAAACCCCATATGCGCCCAGCCTCACCCGGACCAGACGGCCCGCCCGCTCCCCCGGCGACGACAAAGCCGCCTGCCTTCTCCACCATTGCCCGGCCGCGTTCGGGCAAGCGCGACGGCATCTGGGATGTGATTGTCGTTGGCGGCGGCAATGCCGCCCTCTGCGCGGCCATCACCGCTGCGGAAGCCGGGCGTTCCGTTCTTATTCTTGAAGGCGCGCCAAAGGATTACAGGGGCGGAAACTCGCGGCACACCCGCAACTTCCGCTGCATGCATCGCGGCCCGCTCGCGGTGCTGACCGACAGCTATGAGGAGGAGGAGTTCTACAATGATCTTCTCCTCGTGACGAAGGGCAAGACAGACGAAAAGCTGGCCCGCCTCGTCATCAGCAATACAGAGGCATGCCTGCCCTGGATGCAGGCGCACGGGGTGCATTTTCAGCCCTCGCTCTCCGGCACCCTCTCGCTTTCGCGAACCAACGCCTTCTTTCTGGGCGGGGGAAAATCTCTGGTGAACGCCTACTACAATACAGCGCAGGATCTGGGCGTCACTGTCGCCTATGAGGCGCAGGTCAGCCATATCCATATTGCGAATGGGCGTTTCAGCGGCGTGGATGTCTGCGTTGCCGGCCAGCCGGTGGAGCATATTGCCGGGCGGGCAGTGGTTCTGGCCTCGGGCGGCTTCCAGTCAGATATTGAATGGCTCACCCGGGCATGGGGCCCGGCAGCCGCCAATTTCCTCATTCGCGGCACGCCTTATAATCGCGGCGTGGTGCTGAGGGACATGATCGACCAGGGCTGCCCCAGCGTGGGCGACCCCACCCAGTGCCATTGCGTGGCCATTGACGGACGCGCGCCGAAATATGATGGCGGAATCTGCACCCGTCTGGACTGCGTGCCCTTTTCCGTGGTGCTCAACCGCAATGGCGAGCGCTTCTATGATGAGGGAGAGGACACCTGGCCCAAGCGCTATGCCATCTGGGGGCGGCTTGTGGCGGCCCAGCCGGAACAGGTTGGCTTTTCCATCATCGATTCCCGCTCCATCGACCTGTTCATGCCATCCGTCTTTCCACCCGTGAAGGCGGATACGGTCGAGGAACTGGCCGTCAAGCTCGGGCTGGACCCGGCCAAAGCGGCCGCAACCATCGCACGGTTCAACGCCGCCTGCCGCCCCGGCACCTTCCACCCCACCGAGCGTGACGGGCTGGCGACGCAGGGCCTGACCCCTCCCAAAACCAACTGGGCCCGCCCCATCGCGGTGCCGCCCTTCTATGGCTACCAGCTTCGGCCCGGTGTCACCTTCACCTATCTGGGCCTGGATGTGGATGAGACCGCACGGGTCGCCGGGCCGGAGGGGCGGCTGGAAAATGTGTGGGCGGCCGGCGAGATCATGGCCGGCTCCATCCTCGGGCAAGGCTATCTGGCCGGCTTTGGCATGGCCATCGGAACCGTTTTCGGACGTATCGCGGGACGGGAGGCCGCAGCTTATGTCGCTTGATCTCACCCTTCATGCCTCAGGCCCCGCCAATGCCGAAAGCCTGAGCCCCGCCATGGCCGAGGCGCATCGCCAGCTCGAAATCTGCAATGCCTGCCGCTATTGCGAGGGCTTCTGCTCAGTGTTTCCGGCGATGATGCGCCAGAAGGTCTTCACCTCCGGCGACCTGAACCATATGGCCAATCTGTGCCACAACTGCCGGGGCTGCTATTATTCCTGCCAATATACCCCGCCCCACGAATTCGCGCTGAACATCCCGGCCGCACTGGCCGAGGTGCGGCAGGAGAGCTGGGAAAGCTTCATCCGCCCCCGCGCACTGGGCCGGGCCTTTCAGGAGCGCGGCTTTGCCATTGCTCTGCTGGTGATGATCGCAACCGGAGCCTTGCTGTGGTTCGCCATGAATGCGACGGCCAATCCGGCCTCGCAATTCTATCAGCAGATGGCTCACAATCTGATGGTTGCCATCTTTGCCCCCGCCTTCATCCTGCCCCTGCTCGTCATCGCCTTTGGCGTCAGCGACTATTGGCGCAAGACGGGTGGAACATGGCCCTGCATGGCAGACCTGAAGGACGCCTTCGGCTCTGTCGCGCGCATGCGGAATCTCGCGGGCGGCCATGGCGAGGGCTGCAATTTCGAGAAGAAGGACCGCTACTCCAACGCCCGCCGCTATGCCCATCAGGCGGTTCTCTATGGCTTCCTGCTCTGCTTTCTCGCCACCTCGTCCGGCACGCTCATGCATTATGCCCTGGGCTGGGCCGCGCCTTATGGCCTGTTCAGCCCGCCCAAGATGTTCGGAATCAGCGGCGGCATTCTGCTGGTGCTGGGATCGATCGAAATGATCCGGCTGAAGCTCAAGGCGGACCCCGCACTGGGTGCGCAGCGGGTCTGGCGTGGGGAGTTTGCCTTTATCGCCCTGCTCGGCCTTACGGCCGCAACCGGGCTGGCCTTGTATGCGGCAACCGGAACCTCACTCGTCCGTCCGCTTCTCGCCCTTCATCTGGGCGCGGTACTCACCCTGTTCCTGATGATGCCCTTTACCAAGATGGTACACGGCTTCTTCCGCCTCTCCGCGCTGATCATCGAGGCGCAAAAGCGCCGTGCGAAGGCCGGGAACTGAAGGCTGCATCTGCGGAAACCGAAACCTGCGCCCGCCCGGACACCACGCCATGCGGGCGCAGATCATCCCGGACAGATGCGGTCAGCAGCATTCCACCGTGAGATGCTCCACCTCATCGACAGGCGCCAGACGGGAGCGGATCACCTCCGGGGTGAGCCCGGCGCCCCGCACGCTCACAATGGCGGCGCGCGCCTGGGGCCCAACCCGCCAGACATGCAGATCCACGATCCGGGCATCCCCCGGCCCCTCGACAGCCGCGCGCACTTCATCGGCGACATGGCGGTCGGTTTCATCCAGCAGCACGCGGGCCGTGTCGCGCATCAGGCCCCAGCCCCAGCGGGCAATCACCGCGCCGCCGACAACACCCATCAGCGGATCGCACCAGCTCCAGCCCAGATAGCGCCCCGCCAGCAGGGCCACGATGGCCAGCACCGAGGTGAGCGCATCGGCCAGCACATGCATATAGGCGGAGCGCAGATTGTTATCCCCCTCCATATGCCCGTGATCATGGTGGTGACCATGGTCGTGGTGGTGTCCGCCATGGTCATGATGACCACCCGCCAGCAGGACGGCGCTCACCACATTCACCACCAGCCCCAGCACCGCAACCAGCGCCGCATCGCCATAATTGACCTCTGCCGGCTCGAACAGGCGCATGACCGATTCGATGGTCAGCCCCAGCGCCACCACCACGAGAATCAGCGCGGAGGCAAAGGCCGCCAGATCACCCACCTTTCCGGTGCCGAAGCTGAAGCGGGGGTCCCGGGCATGGCGCCGCGCATAGCCATAGGCCAGCGCAGCCATGCCCAGTGCGCCGGCATGGGTGGCCATGTGGAAACCATCGGCCAGCAGGGCCATCGAGCCGGTGAGCAGGCCGGCGATGATTTCCACCACCATCATGACGGCGGTGAGCCCCACCACCCACACTGTGCGCCGGGCATTCTCGCCATGGTGGGCGCCCAGAAACACATGCTCATGCGCCCCCGGGGCTGATGGTGGTTCAGGGTGATGGTGGCTGGAATGGGCATGCGGGCCAGAGATCATGTGCTTTCTCCCCTATGCCGGAGCGAACCGGCGTCAGGCTGCGCCATTCATCCTCTTGCCGGGGCGCGCCGGCGTCCTCATTTCGCATAACGGCGAATCACCGCCTTCAGCTCTTCCGCCCCCTGCGCGCGTTCCTCGTCACTCAGGCCGGGACGCGCGACATGTTCCAGCAGATGTGATTCGACGATCTCATCCAGAAGGCCATTCACGGCCCCGCGCACGCCGGCCACCTGATGCAGCAGCTCGGCACAGGGGGAATCGCGCAACAAGGCCTTGTCTATGGCCTCAATCTGCCCGGCGAGGCGTTTCACACGCGCCCTCAGGGCAGTCTTGTAAGCAGTCGAGCTTGTATGCGACATGGGATAGGTGGGTACCCTATATTGGAGTGATGCACAATGCGCCCATCCGCCACATGCAGCCTCTGCCACACGGGGAACAAGCGAGACATCAAGAGGACAGCAGGCGGCGGGAGTAAAGGGAGAGACGCGAAATGAGTCGCCTGCCCCGCAGGCGCACCATGGCCCTGGGGATTGCGCACATCAGTCAGGAGGGCATGGCAAGGGCGGAGAATAGAATCAGCCAGCCTGCAAAACCATGTGCCGGCGCGGACATATCCGCGGCACACCCGGGCCGGGGTGCTGGATGAGCTTTTATCTGTGCCGGAGGAAATCTGGTGGAGCCAGGCGGAATCGAACCGCCGACCTCTTGAATGCCATTCAAGCGCTCTCCCAACTGAGCTATGGCCCCACAACGCCGCAGGCTGCGCCATCATCAAACTGAAGCCAGAGGCTCCGGTTCATTTTCAAGCGCCGGGAATGTCCCGCGGCAGGGTAGACGGAGCTTGCGCCCCGGTACTCAAAAAAGAAAATCTGGTGGAGCCAGGCGGAATCGAACCGCCGACCTCTTGAATGCCATTCAAGCGCTCTCCCAACTGAGCTATGACCCCACCGGGCTGCGGGCTGCGTGATCAATGCCAGATCAAGCCGAGGCTTTCACTCACATTTTTCGCGCCGGGATGTCCCGCAGCGGGAGCCCGGAGACGGATGTCTCTCGAGCGAGGACGGCCTTAGAGCATGGCCGAAGACGGGTGTCAACCCTCTTCATCATCCTCCAGACCATCACCGATCAGATCGGAAACGTCGTCATTGTCATCCTCGTCTTCCTCGAGGAAGGTGTCGTCGTCTCCGGTGTCCAGATCGTCATCCACATCCACGTCATCGGATACGGAAACCTTGGAGGAGGCTGCGGATTCCGCATCGGCTTCCTCAAGGCTGATTACCTCGGCAGCTGTCTCCTCATTGTCACCGTCATCCGTGCTTTCGGCATCGGCACGGGCCACGGTGCGCGCCGCCGGTTCAAAATAGGAGCGCGGATAGCTCTCCCCTGTGAACGGAGACACGATGGGATCCTTGTTCAGATCGTAAAACTTGCGACCCGTAACAGGACAGGTGCGCTTGGTGCCGAGTTCAGGCTTCGCCACGGCAAAGATCCTCGGTAAGACTGTGGAAAGGGCGTGCTCCATTGAAACGTTGCATGGCCCATGTCAAGGCGCAATCGCCGAAAAGGCTTTTTTTGGCGGCCTCAACAGGCCGTTCGGCACAGGCCGGCCCATCTTCCCGCCGTGCCGATGGCTCCTGTCCGGCAGCTATGTTAGACGACCCATCATGATTCGAGGCATGGCCGCCGCCAGAATGCGCGGGGCGGCAAAACCGGGGTTCAGCTCATGTCTTCCGCCAGCTCCAGCCCATCTTCCAGCCATCACGGCGCGGCCCGCCCCGCAACCGGGCGCAAGTCACCCGCGCTCAAGGGCCAGGTGCGTGTGCCGGGCGACAAGTCCGTCTCCCACCGCGCCCTGCTTTTCGGCCTGCTGGCAGCGGAGGAAACGCGCATTACCGGCCTGCTGGAGGGCGAGGATGTGCTCAACACCGCCAAGGCCTGCGCGGCCCTTGGCGCGAAGGTGGAGCGGCTGGGAGACGGCGAATGGCGGGTGGAGGGCGTGGGGACGCGCGGCCTTTCCGCCCCGGCCGAGCCTCTGGATTTCGGCAATTCCGGCACCGGCGTGCGCCTGATGATGGGGCTTGTCTCCGGCCAGCCGGTGAGCGTGGCTTTCGATGGCGATGCCAGCCTGCGCCGCCGCCCGATGAAGCGGGTTCTGGACCCGCTGGTCGAAATGGGCGTGCAGGTGGAGGAGTGCGCCGAAGGCCAGCGCCTGCCGCTGCGCCTGAAGGGCAGCGCGAGCCTGAAGGCCATCACCTATGAAACCCCCGTGCCCTCGGCGCAGGTGAAGTCCGCCGTGCTTCTGGCCGGCCTTGGCGCACCGGGCGAAACAATTGTTGTGGAGCGCGAGGCCACGCGTGACCACACCGAGCGGATGCTCACCCATTTCGGCGCGGATGTGCGCGTCGAGCCGCACGGCGCCCATGGCCGGCGAATCACTCTTTCCGGGCACCCAGCGCTGAAGGGTGCGCCGGTGGATGTGCCGGCGGACCCCTCTTCCGCCGCCTTCCCGCTGGTGGCCGCGCTCATCGTGCCCGGCTCGGACGTGCTGCTGACGGACCTGATGATGAACCCGCTGCGCACCGGCCTGTTCACCACGCTGAAGGAGATGGGCGCCGATATCGAGATCCTGAACGAGCGCCTGGAGGGCGGGGAGACGGTGGCGGACCTGCGCGTGCGCCATTCCCGGCTCAGGGGTGTCGAGGTGCCGCCCGAGCGCGCCCCGGCCATGATTGACGAATATCCCGTCCTCGCCGCTGCCGCCGCCTGCGCGGAGGGTGAAACCATCATGCGCGGGCTGGCCGAACTGCGGGTGAAGGAGAGCGATCGCCTCGCCGCCGTGGCGGACGGGCTGGCGGCCTGCGGCATCACCCACCGGGTGGAGGGCGATGATCTCATCGTCACCGGCGGACCTGTGGTCGGCGGCGGGCCTGTCACCACCCATATGGATCATCGAATCGCCATGTCCTTCCTCATTCTGGGCCTTGCCAGCGAGAAGGGCGTGAGCGTGGATGATGTCGCCTTCATCGCCACGTCCTTCCCCACCTTCATGCCCATGATGCGTGGCCTTGGCGCGGTGATCGACTGAGATGCTGATCGCGATCGACGGGCCGGCGGCATCCGGCAAGGGCACCCTGGCGCGGCGGCTTGCCGCCCATTACCGCCTGCCCCATCTCGATACCGGCCTGCTCTATCGGGCCGTGGGAGCGCAGTGTCTGGCGCGCGGTCTTCTGGAGGATGCGGCCGCCTCCGCCGATATTGCCCGGGCGCTGGATACAGACATGCTGGACCCGGATGCCCTGCGCACCGCCGAAATCGGCGAGGCCGCCTCACGGGTTGCCGCACGCCCGGATGTCCGCGCCGCCCTGCTGGATTTGCAGCAGCGCTTCGCCGCACAGGAGCGGGGTGCGGTGCTGGACGGACGCGACATCGGCACGGTCATCTGCCCTTCCGCCGATGCCAAGCTTTTTGTCACGGCCACGCCGGAGGTGCGGGCCGAGCGCCGCTTCCGCGAATTGCAGGGCCGGGGCGAGATCACCTCTTTCGAGGCGGTTCTGGAAGATATCCGCAAGCGTGATGCGCGCGATTCCGGCCGCAGCGCCGCCCCCCTGACACAGGCGGGGGATGCCACGACCCTGGACACCACCGCCCTTGGCATTGAAGAGGCTTTCGCGGCAGCTCTGGCCGTGGTCGAAAAGCGCCTTTCCAGCCGGTGAGAGGCTCCCTCCGGCAAGAGCAAGCGGAGCCGGATGAGGGGGCCTCTGCCCCCCTGAAGCCAGCCCGGCCCTTTCCTGAACATCCGTTGCAAGACATGGGGCACAGGCCGCACAAGCACGCCTGCATGGCGCCCTGCCCCTCCCGCCCGGTGCCCCTGCCCGGATGAAGCGTGTTCAGGCCCCCGAATAGCCCTCGGCCGCAGCCGGGGTTTCGGCCGTCCCATCCTGCCGGCTTTGATCCTGCCGGGCCTGTGCCCGCCTGCGGCGATCTTCCCGCCGCTGGTTCCGGCGGGCGCGGCAGGCCCGCCACGGGGCCAGAATGGTGATGGCGTTATCCAGCATGCCCAGCAGCCTGGCGCCATTTTCCAGCTCCCGGTCGAGCGCCGCCATGGTGCGGTCCAGCCCCTCGGTCTCATCCTTGAGCCACACCTGCACCACGCGCGCGAACAGGAGAGCCAGCCCCCGCGCCCGCGTCTGTCCCGCAAGGCCGGTGCAGTCCACGCCCGCCGCCGCCATCATCCAGCGCTGCGAGCGTTCAGAAAGGCAGAACAGGCGCAGCGCCAGCGCCGGATCATGCCGCGCGGCCCGGGTCAGGGTGCGCACCGCATCCTTGTGCGGCTCCAGCGCATCCAGCCGGCGCATCAGCACCTCGAACAGGCGCTCTCTTGGCCCCTCGCCGGCAAAACCCTCATCATCCGGCCCGCCCTCGGCCAGAACCTGCCGGTCCGTCTGCCGGAAAAAGGCCGAGAGAAGTTCATTGATGGAGCCGAAAGCCCCGCGCAATTCCGGCAGGGAAACGCCGGCTCCGCGCGCAATATCCGCCAGCGCGATGCGGTGGGGCGGCGTGTGGGCCAGTTCGGCGAGGAAGCTGCGCAAACAGGCGTCGTGCAAGGCGTGTGCTGTCATCTCATCCTCCATGCGCAGAACGGGCCAGCCCTCACACATCCCTCATTCGGCGGCGGGCTAGCCCTGCGCTCCCGGCCGCGCCTGCGCCTTCTCTCCAGTCAAGCCTGCGTTTGCGGCAACAACATAGCCATTGCGCCCGCGCCGCTTCACCTCATAGAGAGCGGCATCGGCTTGCTCGGTGATGCGCGGCAGGCTCAAGGCCCCCTCGCCCCGCCATGAAGCCACACCAATGCTGGCGGAAAGGGTGATGGGCCATTCGCGCCATTCCAGCGGTCTTTCATTCAGAATCCGCAGAAAGTCCCGCGCCAGCGCCTCTTCATTTTCCGCGCTCATCCCTGTGGCGATCAGCGCGAACTCATCGCCCCCGAGCCGCGCCAGCCGGGCATCAGCACCCAGATGATGCACCGCCAGCTCTTCCACGAGGCGGGCGAAGTCGCGCAGGCAGGCATCCCCCGCCGCATGGCCCATGCCATCATTGATGCCCTTGAAGTTGTCGATATCGAACATGAAAAGCGAGAGCGCGCCCCCGCCGGCCTGCGTCGAGGCCACCATGCGGGCAGCCTGTTCATTGAAGGCGCGGCGGTTGGGCAGGCGGGTCAGCTCATCATGCTGGGCCAGTTCCTCCAGCCGCGCGCTTAACCGGTCCACAGCCATCAGCAGGAAAGCGAGGTTCCAGATGGTTGCCCCGCAGATCACCGCCAGAAGCAGGACGGAGGCCACCTCATAATAGGCCGCGGTGGAGAGCAGCCCCATGATGCGCAGGGCATTCAGCACCGCTTCCGTCATCTGCCCGGTAAAAGACAGCGCAATCGCCACCAGTCCCGCAAGCACACCCAGGGACCGCTCGCCCCACTGGGTGAGACCCACCATGGCCAGAAACATCGGCACCATCTGTGAAACCGCATAGGCAATATTCTGCCCCGGCCGCTCCGGCCCGGCCACCAGCATCAGCACAAGGCCGAATGCCAGAGCACCCGCGCACACGCCCCATAGCGGCGGACGGGCGAAAAACACGCGCAAGCCCGTCCACATCAAGCAGAAGCCCAGTGTGATGAGGAGATTGCCGGCAATACAGAAAGCCCGGCCCCAGGCCGTGCCATCGCCCGCCAGAAGCAATCCGCCCACCATGGTGCAGATGCAGGCGGCCAGCCACAGGCGCGCGCCGGGAATATCCCTGTGGGTGATGACAAAGCCGAGCCAGACCAGCCCCATGAAAAAGGAGTTCAGCAGGATAACAATGTAGAGAGTGAAGAAATCGAGCGCCATTGTCGTCGCTGCCGGAAAAGCTGGACACTGCGGAAAAAGCCGGGGGCATAAAGCTTCCCCGGCGGGACGACGTCAAGTTTTATCCTGCTGAAGGCACCACGGCCTGTTTAAGAGGCCAACGGGCTTGCCCTGTGGCCCGCGCTGGGGAACAACAGGCGCACCCTCCCGGGCCCCGTGCCCTGCCATCCTGCCGCCAGACCGGAGTGCGCATCGCCATGTCGGCCACCTTCCGTTTTCTGCATGCCGCCGATCTCCATCTCGACAGCCCCCTGCGCGGGCTTGCCCGGCGCGGCGCGGCGGCCCACGCGTTTCGCGATGCCTCCCGCCGGGCGCTGGAAAATCTGGTGGCGGCAGCCATCGAGCGCAAAGTGGCCTTTCTCATCATCGCCGGTGACATCTATGACGGCGACTGGAAGGACTTCACCACCGGCCAGTTCTTCGTGCGGCAGATGGGGCGTCTGGCGCAGGCACAGATCCGCGTCTTCATCCTGCGCGGCAATCATGATGCCGCATCCGTCATCACCAGGGATCTGCCGCTGCCGGGCAATGTGCATGCCTTCTCGGTGCGGACAGCGGAGACCGTGCGGCTGGAGGAGCTGGGCGTTGCCCTGCACGGGCGCGGCTTTGCAAACCGGCATGTGCCGGAAAACATCGTGCTGAACTATCCTCCCGCCACACCGGGCCACTTCAATATCGGCGTGCTGCATACCTCCCTCACCGGCCGCGAGGGGCATGAGGTCTATGCCCCCTGCTCCATCGCCGATCTGGAGCGGCTGGATTATGATTACTGGGCGCTGGGCCATGTGCATCAGCGCGAGCTGGTGAGCGAGAGGCCGCATATCCTCTTTCCCGGCAATCTTCAGGGCCGCCATGCGCGCGAGACCGGCCCCAAGGGCGCAACGCTGGTGGAGGTGGTGGACGGGCGCATCCGGGCCCTCACCGCGCTCACGCTGGATGCGGCGCGGTTTGAAACGCTGGAGCTGGATCTTGCCGGCATCGCGGATATGGCCGGCCTGCATCAGGCCGCCCGCGGCGCCTTCCATGCGGCTGTGGAAGGGGCGGAAGGGCGCCCGCTGGCGGCGCGGGTCCATCTGCGCGGCGCCACGCCCCTGCACGCCCGGCTGATTGCCCACCCGCTCCAGCTGCTGGAGGACATGCAGGCGCTGGCCGCCGAGGCCGGGCCGGATGTGCTGGTGGAAAAGGTGGTGCCGGCGACGCAGGACACCCACCCCCATGGCGAGCTGGCCCTTACCGGGTTCGACGCCATCCTTGAGGAGGTGGCCGCAGACCCCGCCTTCGCCGCCGAGATTGCCGCCACCCTCGCGGACCTGCGGCAGAAGGCCCCGCGGGATCTGGCACGGCTGAATGGCGAGCCGGAGCTTGCGGCGGAGGAATGGGCGGCCCAGGCCATCGCCAATGCCCAGGCCACCATTCTGGCCCGTCTGACAGATGAGCAGGCATCGGCGAGCCCGGCCGTGCCGGAGGAGCAGGCATGAAATTCTCCAGCATCGGCCTCATCCGCTATGGCCGTTTCACCGACAGGCAGATCGATCTTGCGCCCGGGGCATCCGTGGTGGTGATCGAGGGCGCGAACGAGGCCGGCAAGACCACCGCCATGCATGCGGTGGCGGATCTCCTGTTTGGCATCGAGGAGCGTTCGCGCTTCAACTTCCTGCATGATTACAGGTCCATGCGCCTCACGGCCACCATTGTGGGCACGGATGGCCGCACCCTCTCCCTTGCCCGGCTCAAGCGCCGCAACGCGGCCCTGCTGAATGCGGAGGATGATTCCCCCCTGCCGGATGATGCGCTGGCGCCCTTTCTCGGCGCGCATGACCGGCGCGCCTTTCTGGACATTTACGGGCTGGACCAGCAGCGCCTGCGCTCCGGCGGTCAGCAAATGGTGACGGGTGGCGGCGCACTGGCGGAAACGCTGCTCTCCGTCGCGCCGGGTCTTGCCCATGTGGCGCGCTTGCGGGACCAGTTGCAACAGGGGGCCGCCGAAGTGTTCAACCCGGCCCGCCGCAATGCCGGCCATCTGTTCTACAAGGCGATGGACCGGCGCGCACAGGCCCGCGAGCAGCTTCAGAGGCTGGAGTTGCGGGCCGATGAGGTGAAGGCCACCCGCGCGGCCTTCACCGCGGCGCAGGAGACCCGCCAGAGCGCGGAACAGGCGGAGACGGAAGCGGCACTCGCCGTGGCGCGGGCCGAGGCGCTGCGGCAGGCGGCCCGCGAATTGCGGCTGCTGGCCGCCCAGAACCGCATTCTGGATGATCTTGGCCCCCTGCCGGTGCTTGAGGCCGGGGATCTTGCGCGCATCCGTGCCCGGCTTGAGGCCCATATCCGCGCGCAGGAGGATCT
This sequence comes from Haloleucobacter ellipsoideus, assembly GCF_052491725.1. Taxonomy (NCBI): domain Bacteria; kingdom Pseudomonadati; phylum Pseudomonadota; class Alphaproteobacteria; order Hyphomicrobiales; family Xanthobacteraceae; genus Haloleucobacter; species Haloleucobacter ellipsoideus. The sequence continues at coordinate 6,372 of NZ_JBQWAR010000018.1, read as the reverse complement.
GTCCCGCGCAAGGCAGGAGGAAGAGGCTGCACAGGCTGTTCACGCCGCCATTCAGGTGGATGCCGCCATTCTCGCCATTGCCGGGGATGTGGAGCAGTGCGTCGAGGAATATGTGGCCATGCGTGACAGGCGCGCCGCCTTGCCCAACCGCGCCCGGGAGCGGGACAGCGCGCATCTCGCCCTCGGCGCCATTGCACGGGACCTGCATCTTGAATCCGTTGCGGATCTTCGCGCACGCCTGCCGGCCCGTCCGCTTCTGGCCCGCGCAACAGAGCTTGCGGACCAGTTGCGCACGCAGGAGGCCCGCGCCCATGCCCTGCGTGAGGAAGGGGAAAAGCTTGCCCTGAAACGGCGCGAGGCCGTGGCGTTGCTACAGGAGCATGGTGCGGTGGAGGACCCCGCCCCCCTGATGCGGCGTTTCGAGGCGCTGGATGGGGCGGAAGCGCGGGCGGAGAGCCTGGGCACGCTTCAAACGCGCCTCAGGGCCCTGCACACCGCATGGCAGGCCCAGATGGCCCGCCTGCCTTTTGGCCCGCATGATTTTTCATCCCTTCTGGCCCTGCCCCTGCCGGATCCGGCCAGTGCGGAACGCCAGCGTGAGGCATGTGATGCAGCGCTGGATGCAGTAGCGCGCCTTGAAGCCCATGCGGGTGAGCTGAGGGACGAACAGGCCCGCACCCTTGCCCGCCTGAAGGCGCTGGATGCGGGCGGCACGGCCCCCACCCCGGCGGCGATCACCGCGGCCCGCACCAGCCGCGATGCCCTGTGGATGCGCCTGCGTCCGCTGGCCACCGGCGCGCGCAGCCCGAGCGCCGAAGATGCCGCCCATGCCGAGGCGCTGGACCTCGCCCTCACCACCGCCGACCGGCTGGCGGATGACCGGCAGACCGAAACCCAGCGCCTCGCCGACATGGCGCGGACGACACTGGATCTGGCGGATATCGAGGCCCGTCTGTCCATCAGCGGCAGGAAGAGTGAAGCCGCCCGCACCCGGCTGGATGAGGAACAGGCGAAATGGACGGCTTTGTGGGCCGCCTCCGCCCTGTCTCCTCCACCCGCACAACAGGCGCTCGGTTTCCTGCGCGAAGTGGAGACGATCCGGGCAGAGCATGAAACCGCCTTGCGCGAGGAGGCGCAGGCCAAGTCCCTCTCTGCTGCCGTGCGGTGGGACCGGGAGGAGGTCCAGAATCTGCGCCATGCCCTCGGCCTTTCCCCTCTGGGCGAGGGGCCTTTGCGCATGGCGGAACTGCGGGCCGTTCTGCGCGCCCGCGCGGAAGCCTATCAGGCCCGGCGCGACAGCCAGCGCGATCTCGCCCGTCTGGATGAGGCCGCCGCCGATCACGCCCGGCGCCAGGAAGATCTGGCCGGGCGCGATGCGGCACTGCAACAGGAGACAGCGGCGGTCTTTCCCGCCCTCTGCATCCGCCCGCAGGCCACGGCGGATGAGGCCCGGGCGGCGATCGAGCTGTGGCACGACGCGCTGACCCACCATGGCGATCTGGAAACAGCCGAGCGCCGCATCACCCAGATCCAGCAGGATGAAAAGGACTTCATCGCCCATATCCGCGCCCTGTGCGCCCGCATTGGCGCGGATGAGCCTGATGATGCCTATGGCGCGGCCGTTCTGTTGCGCAACCGGCTGAAGGTGGCGCTGGAAGCACAGGGCCGGGCGCGCGATGCCGGCACGGCGCTGGCTGCCCGCACCCATGCCCGCAAGGCCGCGGCAGAACGCGCGGATCAGGCCCGCGAACAGCTTCAGCCCGCACTCGAGCTTGGCGGCCTTTCAGACCCGGAAGCCCTGCCCGCATGGCTTGAGCGCATGGAAAAGGCGCGCAAGGCCCGCGCGGAACAGGCCGAAATACGCGCCCGGCTGGATGACATTCGTGGTGACAGGCTGGTGGAGGAAATGCGCGCCGCCATTGATGATGCGGATGATGAAACCCTGACCCGTCAGGTTGCGGCCTGCGCCGCCGCCCGTGAGGAGGCGCGACGGGCGCGTGACCTCGCGGTGGAGCGCGCCACCCAGGCCCGGTTCGCCCTGGATGCGCTGGAGCAGCGCGAGGGCGCGGCGGAGGCGGCCCAGCAGGAGCAGGACGCCCTCGCGGAAATCACCGAGACGATGGACCGTTTCACCCGCGAGCATGTGGCCGCCCGCCTTCTCTCCCGCGCCATAGAGCGCTACCGCGAGGCGCACCAGCATCCCATCGTCACCCGCGCCAGCGCCGCCTTCCGCACCCTCACCAATGGGCGCTGGGACGGTATTGCGGTGGATTATGATGCCGATACCCCCCGCCTTGCCGCCGCCCGCGAGGGGCGGCTCGTGGGTTTCGAGGGGCTCTCCGAGGGGACGGCCGACCAGTTGTTCCTCGCCCTGCGGGTGGCGGCCATCGAGGAGCATGCCCGCCGCGCCACCCCCCTGCCCTTCCTGGCCGATGACCTGTTCGTGAGCTTTGATGAGGAACGCACGCAGGCCGGCCTGCGCCTGCTGGGCGAAATGGGTGCGCACACCCAGGTCATCGTCTTCACCCATCACCGCCATGTCACCGAATGCGCGCAAAGGGTGCTGGGAGATTCTGCCTGTCTCATCCGTCTCTGACCGGCGGCACACGCCACGGGCGGAACCATCCGCCGCCATCTTTGCGGCCTGTCATTGCGGCCAGAAGGCCGGCAACATGTTATAGTCACCCGAAAGGCGCAGTCTTGCGCCCGGAACACACCCCGAGGATGCGTCATGACCAGTTCCCGCACGGCCAGACCGACACCGCCCGCCCCGGAAATTTCCATCAATAGCGAGCAATTGTGCTTTCTGGTCGCCAAGTTCCGCGAATTCGACGTGAAGGACGCCCCCTCCCTCTCCGATCCCGGCTCCAATGCCAGCGATGACGGCATGCTCAATGTGCTGGAGGACCATGGCGACGACCCGGTGGTGAGCGAGATCGTCAGCTTCATCAACGCCATGAATGAGGATGAGCAGATCGACCTCGTGGCCATGGTGTGGCTCGGGCGCTCCGATGACGGCATCGAAAGCTGGGATGAACTGCGCGCCGCCGCAAGCCACGCCCATAACCGCCACACCGCCCGCTATCTGCTGGGCATGCCCCTGCTGGCCGATTATCTGGAAGAGGCCATGTCGCAGTTCGGCCTCTCCTGTGATGGGGAAGAGATGGGGCGGATGTGACACTTCCTCCTGTGGGCCGTGCGCAGACAAACCCGGTTTCGGGCTGGCGCCCCGCCCGCAGGATCGTTATACAGGCCCGAGGTCCCCGTAGCTCAGCAGGATAGAGCACAGGTTTCCTAAATTGGGCACACTGGCGGAAACGCCGGATGTGAATCCGCTCAAAGTCGGGGAAAGCTTCGGCCATCTGGCCATGCCAATCCCGAGCCAAGCCAGAAGCCGCAAGGCGGATGGAAGGTGTAGAGACTAGACGGGCGGCGCCTAAAGCCTTCAGGCCATGGCGAAGGGATAGTCCAGACCACGAACGCCGAATGGCGGCGGCGAAAGCCGAAGTGGGATGAAACCTGGTGTCGCGTGTTCGAGTCACGCCGGGGACACCACCTCCCGCAATATCAATACGTTAATCAGATTCAAGCGGCATCCGCGCCCGGCTGGCACCCTGTTCCGGCCCACATCTGGCCCACCCGCGATGCAGGGCAGCCCATGCCCGCCTTCATCCTTGCCCCGCCCCGACAGGGCCGGGCGCTGGAGCGATGCGCCGGCATGCGGGAAGCACGGCTGTTTGCCCTGCACCCAAATGCTCTATTGCGCTGGCACGGGCTGGCGCTTATCGTGCGGCGAAAGTAGGCGATTGAGCCTTGCTGCCGCCGGCCTTTGAGTCGCGGAACGCACAAGCCTGTAGAGAATGACCTTCAAAAAACTTCCCGCGCTTCTGTCCGAAGCCCTCGCGACGCGCGGCTATGCTGCACCCACTCCGGTGCAGGCGGCTGTCCTTGAAGCAGATGCAGAGGGGCGCGATCTCATCGTGTCCGCGCAGACTGGTTCCGGCAAGACCGTGGCCTTCGGCCTCGCCATCGCTGACAATCTGCTGGATGAAAACAGCATGGCCCGGCCGGCCCGGGCGCCACTGGCGCTCGCCATCGCCCCCACGCGCGAGCTGGCGCTTCAGGTGAGCCGTGAGCTGGAATGGCTGTATGGCGCAACCGGCGCACGGGTCGCCACCTGTGTGGGGGGCATGAACCCCGCGCTGGAGCGGCGCGCCCTTGCCCGCGGCGCCCATATCATCGTCGGCACGCCCGGCCGCCTGCGGGACCATCTGGAACGCGGCACGCTGGACCTTCAGGAACTGGCCGTTGTCATCCTGGATGAAGCGGATGAAATGCTCGACATGGGCTTCCGCGAGGATCTGACCGTCCTGCTGGATGCCACGCCCGAGGAACGGCGCACCCTGCTGTTCTCGGCCACCATGCCCAAGCCGATCATTGCGCTGGCCCGTCGCTATCAGCGCGATGCGCTGCGCATTTCCACGGTTGAGGAAAACCGTGGCCATGGCGATATCAGCTATCAGGCGATGGCGATCGCCCCGTCCGATATCCAGCATGCCGTGGTCAACCTGCTGCGCTTTCACGAGGCGGAAACCGCCATCCTGTTCTGCGCCACGCGCGACAATGTGCGCCACCTGCATGCCAGCCTCACCGAGCGCGGCTTCGCGGCGGTGGCGCTTTCCGGCGAGCATAGCCAGAATGAGCGCAACCATGCGCTTCAGGCCCTGCGGGACAAGCGCGCCCGTGTCTGCGTTGCCACCGATGTGGCCGCGCGCGGGATCGATCTGCCCGGCCTCACCCTGGTCATCCATGTCGAGATTCCGCGGGATGCGGAGGTGCTCCAGCATCGTTCCGGGCGCACGGGGCGTGCGGGCAAGAAGGGCACGGCCATTCTGCTGGTGCCCTATACCCGCCGTCGACGCGTGGAAGCCATGCTGCGGGGCGCGCGCATCAATGCCGATTGGGTATCCCCGCCTTCCGCCGAGGAAATCCGCGAGGCTGACACGGAGCGCCTGCTCGCCCAGCTGATGACGCCGGTGGAGATCAGCGATGAAGATCGCGCCATCGCCCAGCGCCTGCTGGCCGAGCGCAGCGCCGAGGATATTGCCGCCGCTCTGGTGCATGTCCATCGCTCGGCCCTGCCCGAGCCGGAAGAGCTGATTGCGGATACTCGCGCCCCCGCCCCGCGCAGCGCGCGTCAGGGTTTCGAGGACAGCGCCTGGTTCCGGCTGAATATCGGCCGCCGACAGAATGCCGATCCGCGCTGGGTGCTGCCGCTGCTGTGCCGCCGGGGCAATGTCGGCCGCAGCGAGATCGGGGCCATCCGCATCATGGATACGGAAACCCTGTTCGAGGTGCAGCAGAGCGTGGCCGCCCGTTTTCTGGCGAAGTTCCGCCGGAAGGATGAGGATGATGAAGGGGTGGAGATCGCCCCTGTCGAGGGTCAGCCTTCCATGCCGCCCCGGCCCAAGCGTGGCAAGCTGGACAATGCCGCTCCGCGCGCCCAGCGTCCGCCGCGCCAGAACAGGATGCGCAGCACGGGCCCAGCCGGCGCGCCTTCGGCAGACCGCAAGCCCGGCAAGCGCAAGAAGCCGGACCAGTATCGGTGATCCGCATTCTGGTGGATGCCGACGCCTGCCCCGTGAAGGAAGAGATCTACAAGGTCGCCTTCCGACACGCGGTGCCGGTGACAATTGTGAGCAACAGTTTCATCCGCATTCCGATGGATGATCTCGTGACCCGCGTGATTGTCGAGGCCGGCCCGGATATGGCGGATGACTGGATCGCCGAGCGCGCCGATGCGCGCACAGTCTGCATCACCGCCGATATTCTGCTGGCCGAGCGCTGCGTGAAGGCGGGCGCGGTGGTGATTGCACCCAATGGCAAGCCCTTCACCGAAAACTCCATCGGCTCGGCGGTCGCCATGCGGGCGCTGATGCAGGACCTGCGCGCGACCGGCGATAATGTCGGCGGTCCGCCCCCCTTCGGCAGGAATGACCGCTCGCGCTTCCTTTCCGAGCTGGATACCGCGCTGGTGCGCCTGCGCCGCGCTTTGCCGCCGCAGTCCTGATCCCCTCTCCCGACAGCAGATGCGCAACATGTCGCAACCCTGTGGAAGGATGCGCCGGACACTGGCTGCGCCTCACTTTCCCCCGCCAGATTTTGCACTGCACAAGAGCGGCTCTTTCGGGCCGCGTTGACAGTTCGCTCAAGCAACCCTACCTCTTAAGATGCCGGCCGGCTTGTAAAAACAGAGTTTGTGCTGTCCCGCAGCCAGAGCTCAAGGGGGATCAGATCATATGGCCCTACGCGTGTCCGGAAAGAATATCGACATCGGTGAAGCCCTTCGCGAGCGTCTCACGCAGCGCGTCT